>JAZOCK010000001.1:0-5702 GCA_045596445.1 Congzhengia sp.
CCAACAAGATTAAAAGGATATGATTATTCTGCACTGGGAGCATATTTTATCACGATATGTACGCATAACAAAAAATGTTTATTCTCAAACATTGTAGGGGCAATTCAAGAATTGCCCGAAAATAAATTAACACAATACGGAGAATTTGCTAAACAAGTCATTGAAATATTACCCGACAGATTCAATGTTTCAATTCCTAAATATGTTATTATGCCAAATCATATTCATTTGATTATTGAAATTTATAATAATGATGAAAAACGGGCGATTCGTGAATCGCCCCTACAACACCATCGTTCTGTTATTGATAAAATGGTAGGATTTTTAAAAATGAATGTGTCAAAGAAAATTCATAATACTTACTCTAATAAAATATGGCAAAGGTCATATCATGATCATATCATCCGTGGTGAAAAAGATTATCAAAAAATATGGGAATACATTGATACAAATGTATTAAGATGGGAAAAAGATTGTTTTTACAATGATTAAAGGTCGTAGCATACTGCTACGACCTTTTACTATCCTTACGAGTACGCCTCATATGCTACGTTTTTTTAATAAAATCCTTGACATAGTATTGAATACTATGTATAATTGTAGTAAATACAATTTTAGTCGGAGGACAGGTATGACCTATAAAATAGTAGCAGATTCATCATCTAATGTTTATAATCTCGAAGATATTGCGTACGAGAGCGTTCCGCTTAAGGTTTCTGTGGGAGATAAAGAATATGTCGACGACACAACAACTGATGCGGTAGCGATGGCTAAAGAGCTTAAGTATTCACCAGAAAGCACTCACACCTCTTGCCCCAATATCTACGATTGGCAAAAAAGCTTTCATGGTGCAAACAACATCTTTGCAATTACCATCACAAGTGCCCTGTCAGGAAGCTATACATCTGCCATAAATGCAAAAAAGCTATATTGCGAACAAAATAAAGATACCAAAATTCACGTTATTGATTCGCTTTCAACAGGTCCTGAAATGAAGCTTATTATAGAAAAGCTTCAGGAATTTATAAAAAGCGGTTTGGATTTTGAAAAAATTGTAGAAAAAATAGAAGATTACAAAAAACGTACGCACTTGTTTTTCTGTTTAGAGTCACTGACAAATTTAGCTAAAAACGGCCGTGTAAGTCCAACAGTTGCACATTTGGCAGGATTGTTTGGTGTGCGGGTGATAGGCAAAGCATCAGACGTTGGCACTCTCAATCCTCTATCAAAGCCAAGGGGCGAAAAGAAGGCTCTTGCAAGTATGTACGAGCATATAAAGTCAACAGGCTTCAAAGGTGGTAAAATAAGACTTGCTCATTGTGACAATCTCTCGTTTTGCGAAGCACTCAAAAATCTGATTTTAAACGATTTTCCTACATCAGATATCATAATTGAGCCGTGCGGTGTACTTTGCTCTTATTATGCGGAATTAGGCGGACTGTTGGTCGGCGTAGAATGTTAAGTAAAAAGCTCTCGGCTTAAGCCGAGAGCTTTTTACTTAACCCATATATAACATAATACGGCACAAACATATGTACCAATATCATTGCCGGCGTATAAAATACACCCATTATATTATATATTTCTTTCCCAAGCACGCCGGGAAACCCCTTCGATATAAACATTAAATTACAGTCAAATGCAATGTTCACCATGTAAACTACACCGCACAAAATCCCCACCGACACAGCATATAGCCAAATATCATTTCTGTTTAGCTTAATATACCCTGAAATTAGCATAAGCAACCCCACATACACCATTAAGCCGTGATATAAAAAGCTATGCAAGCTCACAAAATGCAACATCGGATAATCAGGCAATGATGTGGATGGATAAAGCAAAAATGCTACACCACCAACTAAAGACCCCGTTGTTAAAACAACATCTCCCGCTCTTTGAACTTTTCCTTTTCCAAAGGCAGAAAAAATGCCCGAATAGAGAAATATACTGCAAAAAAACAACGGCATATAGCTTTCTAAAAACCAAAAATCTCCGCAATATATCTTATATCCTATTCTAAAAAACTCAAGCCCCCACAAAGAAATCACAATTATCTGTATAATCTTTTTTATTTCTGAGCTGCTCTTTCGTCTGGAAATTTTCAATGCAACAGTAGTTGCCATCAAAGTAATAAAAAGAAGAATTATATGTCCCGAAGAATATATCCCGCATGGCGAGTACTCTCCTATCTTAGCTAAAAACACACTTTTCGCCTTCCTTTATATTTGTATATAGTTATTTTATCACATATTCTTTAAATATTCAATGTGCTGTTGGTGCGAACACATATTCACATCTTTACCCCCGAGAAGAAGAAGAAGAAGGAGCAATCGAAATTTTGAACAAAATTAAATAAAATTTGTGGATTTTTCGGGGATAAAAAAACAAGAACCGCTTAACAAAGCAGTTCTTTTAGATTTTGGTGGAAGAGGGTGGATTCGAACCACCGAAGCTACAAGCAACAGATTTACAGTCTGCCCCCTTTGGCCACTCGGGAACTCTTCCTCAATATTAAAAAAATGGAGCTGGCGATGGGACTCGAACCCGCGACCTGCTGATTACAAATCAGCTGCTCTACCAACTGAGCTACGCCAGCACATACTATAAACCCTTATTAAATGGTCGGGGTTAAGGGATTCGAACCCCCGGCCCCATGGTCCCAAACCATGTGCGCTACCAAACTGCGCCAAACCCCGTTAATACTATAGGCTCAAAGCACTTAATTATAATAGCATTTTTATTTATCTATTGCAACCATAAAATGTAGCTATTTATCGTCAAATTTTAATATTATCTCTTATTTGCTTGATTTTTCTTGTTAATATGTGCTTATTCCTTTTATTTTCTCAAGATTTTTACTAATATGCCCCCCACTAACGCTATACCTATAAACCCAAATGCAGAATATACAGATAACACAAGCTGTGCAAATGGTAAAAACGATATAAAAAACGCAAAAAAGCAGAGCAATAAGGCGTATTTTTCACTTTTTTTCTTTTCCACATTATCTAAAAGACTCACACCTGATGATACCGCGGTAGTCATCATTGCCAGATATAAGACCACAGTACATACTATACTGAGGTTTTTGAAATTTTCGTGGATTAAAGCAAAAAAAGGCATTGGATAAGATGCCATCTCCCAATGATACGCCAAAATCACACTCAAAAGCACCAAAGGAATTCCTACCAATATTCCGCCTAACGCTCCCCCAAGGGCTGCCTCATTCTCTGTTTTGGCGATTTTAGATGCCGATACCAAGACCGCAACCGCCGAGACCATATTATAGCTCACATACATAATTCCTGAAACAAAGGGAGATATGGTTTCATCTAAGTATACAGCTGATATTTTTGGCAATTTGAAACACAAAACGCACAAAACAACAACCCCTGCTATCATAAAAGGAGTTGAAAAAAAATTAAATGCCTCAAGACCTGAAACTCTGTTTTTAATCACGATAAAACATACAATCAGCGAAAAAACAGATGCAAAAACTGCAGGGATTTTAAACTGCTCAAAAAAAAGCGTTCCACAGCCTGTTATCATTATGCAAAAGGACAACACCAAAAAGGCATTTGCAACAAATGAAAATAACACGGCAACACCTTTTGGGAATAATTCCGACAAATACTCTTCTATGTTATATAGATTTTTCTTTTTTGAATATTTACATACGTGATATCCAAAGAAAGAAAACAAAAAACTTGAAAAAAACGAGGCTATTATACCGCCCGTTTTATAACACGAAAAAAACGAAAAAATTTCTCTTCCTGAGGCAAAACCTGCACCAAATACCGCACCGCAATAAATTAGTGCAATAGATAAAATATTTAACAACTTTTTCGACATGGGACAGTTAACCTCCTTGTAATAATATTATGTAAACTTCTTGTTTTTTCTAGGTTAAAACCTGTTTGCAAACGTATGACTCCCTGCTCTAAATTCGCCCTAAAACTGTTGATAATCTGTTGAAAGTGTTGATAACTACGTTAAAAACTAGGTTTATCGACATTTTTTATGTTGAAAACCCTGTTGAAAATGTTAATAACTTTTTTGGCAAAATTTTGATTAGTTTACATAATATTTTTAAAATAGCGTTACTTTTTTACCGATTTCATTAAATTTTTATAACACGCTATTGAAATTATTTTTTATTTATAATATAATATTAATTAAGGTAAAAGAATATGACGGAGGACGCATTTTTTGCATATAGAATTACCATTTACAAAAGACATAATTAAAAAATTAAAAGCAGGGGATACTATAACCATATCAGGCACTCTGTACACCGCACGCGACGCTGCACACAAGAGAATGTCAGAAGCAATGAAGCTGGGAAAAAATCTCCCCTTTGATATAAAAAATCAAACGATTTATTATGCCGGTCCATGTCCTGCAAAACCGGGGAATGTCATTGGCCCTTGCGGTCCTACAACAAGCTCAAGAATGGATAAATTCACGCCTGAGCTTTTAGATTCAGGATTGCTTGCTATGATAGGCAAGGGCGACAGAAGCAACGACGTCAAAGAATCAATCGTAAAAAACGGTGCTGTATATTTAGCAGCAATCGGCGGTGCAGGGGCACTTTATGCAGAATCAATAAAGTCAGTAGAGGTAGTCGCCTATGACGACTTAGGTCCTGAATCAATAAAAAAACTTACAGTTTGTAATATGCCTATAACTGTTGTAATAGACTCTTATGGCAATAATTTATACGAAAATAAACAATCAGAAAGGTAGATTTATCATGGCTCAAATCACAAAGGAAACAATTATCGCAGACGTTTTAAAGTTAAACCCAGAAACAGCTCAGTTTTTCTTTGAAATTGGTATGCATTGCTTAGGTTGTCCGTCTGCTTCAGGCGAATCTGTTGCCGAGGCTTGTGCCGTGCACGGCGAAGATGCCGATGCATTGGTTGAAAGAATCAACGAATTTTTAGCAGAAAATTAATAAAAATGACTGTATTATGATATTCACCTCCAAAGGTTAGACACTTTTGGAGGTGAATATTTTTATGAAATTAAATCTTTAAACCTTTAGGTTTTATTCAGCATTACTAAAGCCTTTTTACGCCATTGGTATTAATAATCTTCTCCCAACCTCGATTTTTTCTGTATCCAGGTTGTTTGCAGCTTTTATTTTTTTGGGCTGTGTACGATATTTTTTAGCCACACTCCAAACCGTGTCGCCATCCTTGGCGAAGTAAATTACCATCGTGGGATATTGTCCGGGGTTTTTATCCTCTTTTTGCTCACATTGCGTTAAAATATTTACGTCTTTACTCTTTAAGGCCTTCATAAAAAGTCCCACGTTAGCCAGAATTTGGGCTGTATTTCCTTCTGCTGTTCCACTCACGCTTTCCAAATTAAAAACAGCCTCAATATTACATGGCTCTGAAATAGCCTTTTCCCAGTTAAGCTCACTTTCTGTAACAGCACAGCGAACACGTTCGTCTGCATCACGATATATTAAGTATGTCACCAGAACACCGTTTATTTTTGCCATTCCATCTTCCCATTTGCTTTCCTTTAAAACGGGATTGGCACTGCAACTTATGATTTCTTTTGCCTCAACATTTTTTGGAAGCTCTGCAGTTTGTCGTGATGTGAGTCGGGCATTTTCAGAGGTAATATACTCGCAAATTTTCATAGTCTCACGCTTTAATTCTGTTTCGCCGTTTAAAAAATAACAG
>JAZOCK010000002.1:0-8678 GCA_045596445.1 Congzhengia sp.
GAAACAGGCTGTTTTTATATTATTTCAAACTCGGCGGTATAACGACTGACCAACTCCTTTGGTACAATATTAGCATAGTCTTAACTACTGACTCAGTGGTGACAGGCTATGTGGGCAAGAATGAAGGAAGAACTGTTCTACAGCCGCAACGATAAAGCCGCAAACTGGCAATGACGGATTTGCCGTCACCGCCCGTTTGTGCGTTCCGTCTTTATATTAATACCTTTTTGGGCGTGTATCTTTTTATTGAATTTCTTTCCGACGATAGATGCCTAAAATGACAAGAGCGGAAAGGCTGAGGACTGCTAAGAGGATCCACACAACAATATAGGAATTGTCGCCTGTTTGTGGAGAGGAAGGTTCTTTGTCCTCTTGTTCATTATTTTCGTTATTGTCGGGAGTCTCTGTAATCACACCATCAGTAAAGGAGATGTTGGGCTTAACTTCAGCGTATTCTTCACCGATAACGCCACCCAGATGCTCGACAATGTAGTTTTCAAGCAGTTCCACATCCAGTGTTCCTTCGGCATCCAGAATCTTGGCATCCTTGAACATAGTCATACCGCCGCCAAAATCGAGGAGGAAATAGTTAAAGCCTGCAAGAATATACTTGCCGTTAGGATCCAGTGCTTTATATTCGCCGCTTGTCTTATCAAGAACCTTGACGTTATACACACGGTACGCACCGTCAACCTTTTCAAAAAATCCATTCTCATCCACCTTGACAGATGTAGGAATTGATTTATTGACCGAGAAAGTTACGCCCGACATATGTGGGAACGAACCGTCTTCTTCAGGATAGTTCATCACAGCCATTTCAAGAAAATCAATGAGTATATGTCCCGAAATTTCTGCAGTTACGATCTGATTATTAAACGGAAATACAGAGAAAATATCATTAAAGGTAACTTCTCCCGCTTCCATCGGTGCACGGAGTCCTCCACCATTGACAAAGGACATATCTGCACCGGTCATCACACGCAGAGCATCAGAACAAAAATTGCCCAGATTTGTTTCTGCGTTTCTTACCAAGCGGTTACCGTCTTTGTCGTGTGTGATAAACTCGACCTTGCTTTCACCGATCTTGCGGTTACCAAGCTGCGCGTAGTTTTCATTGATTTCCGTTATGTATGCATCGACAACCGGATCCGTTTTGGTATAGCTTTCCACCTCTACAAGTTCGGTATCAAAGGCACCGTTCTTGATCGTGAGCTTTCCGATGTATTTAAACTTTGTTCCGGTAGAGGTTAGTAAAACATCGTCGCCACTCTTGTCTTTGATCACCTTTTCTTCAATGACTGAATGAGAGTGAGCATCCAATACCACGTCAAAGCCATCGGTGTTTTCAATCACATCGGTAATGTCAGCCAAGTTGCCCGATTCATCGTAGCCGATGTGGGAAAGCGCAATCACGTAATCAGCGCCTGCGGTTTCGGCTGCATTGATATTTGTCTGTACAATATCGTAAAGCTTTGACTCGTTGAAGGTATAAATCAACTCGCCTTTATCATTTTTGAACTGTGCAGGAGAAGACGAATTGATGGTTTCGGGCGTGGTAATGGCGATATAGGCAACGTCCACGTTTCCGTAAGACACAATTGTATATGGCTCAAAATAAGACTTATCCTCGCCAATCTTCTGAAAGTTACAGGAAATAAACTTTGTGTTCGACATAGCATTCAGCTCGTTAAGACGAGGAATCTGATAGTCAAACTCATGATTGCCGAGAGCAATCGCATCATAGCCAACCTTGTTCATCAGATTTACAATGTACTCGCCCTTGGATACAGCACCAAACGTTCCACCTTGGACAAAATCGCCCACAGACACAACACCTACATTTGTATAGGTTTCTGATAGTTCTTTTTTCATTGCGGCAAGTTTTGAATAACCCTCTACTGCGCAATGCACGTCGTTTTCATAAAGAATCACGATAGTGTCAGTATCCTTTGCATAGACCACACCTGTAAAAACAGAGAGGGCCATACATAATACAAGGCTAAAGGTTATGATTCTTTTACATAGTTTTTTCATTTTCTTCCTCCATTCAGCACAGAGGACTATAATCCTTGTGCTTTACTTCGTTATTTAAACGCTATTAAATAAATTATCTTCTTTTTATTTTTCATAATTCAAACGCCTTTCTTTAATTCTTTAATCTCTCTTGTAATATCAACGGGATAAGCAGTGATACTTTTTTTGACTGACATTTCAACTTTAGCAGGAGTTCCATAGTTTTCCGGAAATTCAAGTACAAAATAATTTCCGGATTCTCCGATAAACTTTTCAAGTGTCGTAATATGTATGCAGGCTTTGCCAAAAATCTCAATTTTCCGCAGCATAGTGATAAATTACTTCATCACTTTCATACACACAATAATGATCGTACAGTCCTCTATGTACACCTATTATATCCCCCTATTCAGCGTGTCGGTCGGGATCAACAAGCTCACGGGATTTAGCTCGCATCTGAATTTCTGTTCCCCAAGTAACTCTTATAACATCAGAGTCAAGGATTCTACAATGACCTTGAATAACGTGTTTTTGCAATGTATATCCTTTTTGACAATCAAGTTCTTCCCAGAAAAACAATCCGCCCATTATAGGAAAAGAAATATTTATAAGCGATCTATCACCATCGAAAATCGACATATTAACCTTCACTCATGTTCCCTGTCTTGTTGTAGCAAGATGTCCCGGCATTGAACCTATAAGTATTTTCTGCCGTTTTTCATCCCAACAAAAATATATTCGTAAAAGTTCTTCTGCTTTTACTCCATGTTTTATATGCAAATCAAGAATATACTGCTCATTCTCATATGTTACCGTATAATCTGATTTTCTCATCTTTATGGTTTCTTTGCCGCAGTTTTGAACTTCCCAGTTATTTCGTTCAGCATATAACTGCAACTCAATTTCAGAAATTTCGTGCTTTCTGTATTTAGCATAACTGTTCATATATACAATACCATCGCAGAATGATGATATATCAAGATTTCCGCTGAATTTTCGCATTTCTGCTTTGGCACGCTGCGTTAACACTATATTTTCATCAAAACTATTTTCAATCCAATCACAAATCTTATCTTTATCGGTTGGAAATAACGCGGCTATTTCTATTTGCTTTTTATAAAAGGAAATCAATTCAGCACTTTTTTGATACGCTGATTCTTTTTGTTCATTGTTAGATAGAGCTTCTCTGTATAATGTTTCACAGGTTTCAAGTTCTTTCTGCAATGAATCAATCTTTTTCAACGCTGTTCTGAGAGATTCAGCTGTCTGCTGCATATCCGTATGATACTGCGATATATCCTTTATCTGTGATTTCAATTCAGCATTTTCAAGACGATATATACGACATTCTTCCTCTAATGATGTTGTTTCATGTCTTTTTGTATGATATTCTTTTAGCTTAGCGTCAGAATGAAATAGTACATTTCCAAAATCATACTGTTTTCTCTTTGGCATAGCATTTATTTCATATCGCAGAGATTTAAGGAAACCACTCATATTATTATAATAATCTTTATACGAATAGCGTTCAATCATATTTTTTCGGCTTATAACAACAATATCGCCATAGCTGAGATTAATATGAGTTTTGTTTGAAATCTGCTTGAAATACCTGTCGTCAACAAATACAACAACTGCAAAACCTACAAGTCCTCTTGCCAATTCAACATAATCAAATACAGGAAGCTTTACTTTTTCAGTCCTTATTGTTTCTTTTGGCTTATCCTTGGACTTTTTTCGTTTGTCAGGAATAAATTCGGAAATATTTTTAAGGTTCGGATTACTATTTTCCAATGTAACATTAACAGCTGAAAAACAATTCACAGCACTAAACGTCTTATTTAATGTACTGATCTTTTCAATATCAATTTCTTTTATCTCCGTTTCGCTGTCAGCAACAAGAACAATTGGAAAGTTAAGAGAATTATCCTCATAAATTCCGAAAAACCTCTCTAAATCAGACTTACTGTTTATTTCAAGAGGCTTTTTATTAAGAATAAAACCGCTTTGCATTAAGCGTATATTTTCATTATCAGCAAGAGCTTTTACAACAGTCGGACGAAAAACTTCGCAATCTGCTGTAGTATCAGAAGGTTCAGAACATATAGTTCGTACTCCTGCTTCTATGTAATCTCCCTGCTTTAAAAAAGCTATTTCAGTACTGAACGTTCTTCCCTGAACAGGTTTTCTTTCATTTTCCTTACCAATATTAGCTCCTATATCCGATTCTGTCATTCTGAATGACCATACACCTTTTTTCTCGATGTATACAACATCAACGCTCAATCCATTGGAATAGCTGAAAGAAATAATGGAATCATCTGAAAAATCAGCATAGTTTTCTGGTTCAGGTGTTAACATTCCCTCAGGAAGATCACTAAACTTTTTAAGTCTTGCTCTCAGCCATTTAAATGTTTCAAGAATACATATCTTGAATGTACACTGCAAATCCAATGACTTTGAATCAACCCTCGCATAGAATTGATAAGTAGGATAGCTTTTTAATGGCTGTAATTTTGTTGTTATGTATGACATACTCATATTTCCTTTTATCTATTGGTGATAAAAAAAACAATATTACCAGATATAAACATTATAACATATTTTCATCACTTTTTCAACTATTTTTATCAATTATTACGAAATAAATTGTAAATTAAACAAATAATTTACAAGAATATTCCACATCTTCCTCTATATTATACACTAATAGTTTTCTTTTGCCAACGCCTATTGTTTATTTATATTTTTCCTGTTATCATATACAATTATAGTATTAACTACGAAAACAAGGAAATAATTAATGTCTGCTCAATAACTTAAAATCGGCTTAGTATAGCTTTTTAAAGCCGATTTTAAGTTGACAAAGTGCAAGAAAAAATAATGGAATTGATAATTTTTCTTGCACTTTGTTTTGCCCTATAGGGCAAAATGAGCAGGACATCAATGAATGTGATGCGCAAATTTCTTATATTATAAAGAATTCGCGCTCCCCGAACAAAGTTCGGGCAATAACCGCCTAACGGCGGTTATTGAGGACACATTAATTAAAACATGAAAGAACTTGATTACAAAAAAACAGGCTCCAGAATAAGAGCCCAAAGAGAACTTTTAGGGTATACCAGAGAACAGCTTGCAAAAAAGCTTGATGTTTCAACCAAGTTCTGCTCAGATATTGAGTTAGGCGTAAAAGGTGTATCAATTCAGACTCTCGCAAAGCTGTCCGATCTGCTCAATCTCCCTACAGATTATATTCTTTTCAGAGAAAGCGAAACAGGCAATTCAGTAGAATTATTGGAAACATTGGTGCTTTAAATTCTGATATTTTTCTCAGAAGCGTCATAGGAATTTCCTCATTTGATTCACAAAACCTATAATACCAGTCACTGAGATTAGTAATATTGGCAAAGCAATAATCTGAAAGCAGAACATCCACTGTTTTATCTTCCATGTAAAAACGCCTCAAATGCTCATACAATTCAACACCGAATCCATAATCGCTGAAATTCTTGCCATTATCCTTTTCAATGCTATAATTCACACATTCAAAAAGATTTTCAATATTAGCCTGATATGCAGCCCTTTTCATCAAGTAACCGCTTTTACGGAACAGAACCGAAAACAACAAATACGGCTTCACTTTTCTCATATATGGATTTCCGTTTATCTGCTGAATTAAAGCAGAAACATTGTCCATATATATGGCGTTGCCCTCCCCTGCTTTCAGCTGCTGATGCTGTAAAGTCATTTCGTACACAGCATTTTCTTCATCATCGCTTTTAACAATTTCAGGCTTTAATTTTGCTTCACTCCTAAGAGTTTTCAGCTGATTTTTCAATTCTTTATCATCTGCTATTGCATGCAGAAGCTTTTCAGTATTTTCCTTCTGACGAAGATAACTTCGGACAGTTATTTCCTTTCCTCGTTTTCCTCTTGGGAACAATAATCCCGTATCGGTAATAAGCATACAATAAATCCGCTGTATATCGTTATTTTCAGGATATTTCTCAATTAATTCTATAACATCAATGCAAATTGAAAACAGATTATTTCTGCAAATATTATACTTATCAAGAAGATTATAGAAATTCTCCGCCAATTTTCAGCTTCAGAAAGTGCTTGATGAAAAGTAATTCCGTGTATACTCAACAACTTTTTTGTAGGAATATACTTGTCAGCCATTTGCGATATACGCTGAAAAAGATACAGTTCTTCTTCAGGAGTCATGATTTCATCTCCAATCTGATACGTTTTTTCAGCTTTTGCCCCTCTGCTGAATCAAGATATTTCATATCGTTCAGAACTAAAACAGCCAACTCAGCCCATGTAGGATCATCTGCCGCTTCGGCAAGTTCCAACGCTATAATTATCTTTTCAAGTTCAGGAGATAGCCTTTTTCTGAGTGAAACGGTACGTTTTTTCAAATCATTAGGCTTTGTTTTCATTACTTCTCCTTATTTATACGCTCTGATATATGCACAAATCACTTTAGAACGGATAATCCTCATCAAGATTTGTAATAAATCTATGTCCGTCAAAATCGTTACGTTTCTTTTCAAACAGCAATCTCAATATTTCAGCTGCCTCATATGAGGACAATGGAGCAGGATTAGCAGGCTTTCCGTCAGTACGAATCCAACCTGGATGAACGCAGAAAATATTGATTGATTTATCATCTTTAAAAGTATTTAAAAGATTCATAGTCGCCATATTCAAAGCAGCTTTTGCCATTCCATAGTCAATAAGATTGGTACGATAGCACTTTGATATACTGCCTGCTTCCGATGATATATTCATAATCAACGCTGTCATTTCACTCTTTTTAAGCAATGGATAAAAGGCTTTTATAACTCGCATTGCTCCTACTGCTGTAATGTCAACTGTTTTGGCAATATAATCAAGATTTGCGTCAAAAAATCCCTTGTCACAGTCTGGAGATACTGAAACTGCGTTATTTATCAACAAATCAAGGTGTAATAACGTTTTTGAAAGCTCCTCCGCTGCTGCCTGTACTGACTCGGTACTTCCTATATCCATAGTAAGTATTGTCAGCTTATTGCCGTATTTTGTTTTTAATTCTTCAAGTTCTGCACAGGGCTTTCTTACTGTAGCAACTACGTTATCCCCTGCTTCAAGATAGCGGAGAACCATATTAAAACCAAGCCCTACCGCTTTTCCTGCTCCTGTTATCATTACATTTTGCGACATATTTTACCTCCGAATTACTATTTTCCATTCAGAATCCTGTCATATTTTTCGTAATCAGGATAAATTTTATTAAGATCACGATGAAAATCAGCAGAATGATTCTGATGAACATAGTGCATATATTCGTGATAAAATACGCTGTATATACATTCAATCGGATAACCCATAAGACGCAGATTAATTGAAAATCTGCCGGATTTTACATTACAGCTGCCCCACCGTGATTTCATAAGCTTGACCGTGATAAAAGATAACGGCACATTATATCCCGCTTCAATAAATCGCTTATGCACTTCAATATTAATGTCAATGAAAATATTTCTGCATTGATCGAATTTCCAATTCCAAATTATATCACGAATTCGCTGATTATCCTTTGGAGTAAGAGTATATACAACAACCTTCTTACCATCAAACTGTACCCGTTCAGGACAATCGTCGATTATTTCAATTGGCAATTTTTCTCCAAGATACATTGTACTTGTTATATCATCATCAACTTTTTCTTGATTCTTCTTTATTTTCTCAATTATTGATATGATTTTATCCTTGTCCTGTTCAAGCAGTTCCAATATGTACTTTTCAGGAACTGTTTTGTTTGCGGATATATACACAACTCCGTCAGACTTTACCCTGATATTTATGTTTTTAACAGACTTTCTTTCAAGAACGCAACTTATTTCTTTCCCATTAAGATTTATAGTTTTCATCAAATTTCTCTTTTCTTTTAATATCCAAGCTCTATTTAGATAGGCAATGATTTATTTCACTTATCGCAGCTACATCAATTATACCACATCTGCTTTTTTATTGCAAGATTTCATCGAAATTTCAAAGCCTGCTTATAAAAAAATACCGCCTGTGGAGTGAACCACAGACGGTTGTTGGTGATGTTTAGTTGTACAAATAGGAAGTTGTTAGGTAACCGTCAAATAAACCGCGTCCCATAAGATACAAAATAGCCTCGCCAGTGGCGAGGGTAAACATTATCAATTATTCCATGGCAACAGTATAGTACCTGCATGATTTGGGCTCTGTGAAATAATTTCTGTAAATTAATCAACTGTGATGAAAATGTTTATTTGTTGTAATAGTTGTTGTGAGTGTGAAATCTTTTTTTACCTTCTTGTCAGTGAGAATGTTCATAGTGAGCTTTATCAAAATTTCTTTTCTACAATCACACTCAAAAAAGAAAAGAGTCGAGTGCTCTTGCAATCGACTCACTCTTCTTCCAAATATTCAATTAGCATATAATTTGTCTGCTATACGGCTTGAGGATAGCTTACCGTATCTTACTCTGTTACATCAATGATATAAAGAGGATGCGGTTGATAATGATTATCGACATGCTGATAAAGGTATAGATATATTTCATTATCATGATATATCAATTGATAATCAACATATTCATACTCGGTGAAGAAAGTATAGGTTGAAACGACTTTTTCATCTGTCAG
>JAZOCK010000003.1:0-5491 GCA_045596445.1 Congzhengia sp.
AATGAATGGAACAACATATTTGCCTGTTCGTGCTATTTCAAACGCACTTGGAAAAGATGTTGAGTGGGACGGAGCGACACAAGGTGTTTACATAGGTAAGAAAGACCAGACAAAACCGGATAATTATTTGGATAGGATACAATATAATGATTTTGTTAAAGCTAATCAATTCAATGCATTATATAGAATTGACGGAACAGTAACCGATTATCTAAACAATACATACACAAACGGAATGTTGTTTTTTACATCTAAGCCTAATAGTTCTCTTCCTCGTTATATAGAAGATGATATAGATAAAGCACAGGCAATAATAACTTACCCATTAAATAGTTTGTACAAAAAAATGTCAGGAAAAGTTGTTTTGCCCAAAATCGTTGATACTATTGGTCTAGATGCTTCTGAAAAATATAATGAAGGTGATTGTGAAGTAAATGTACTGTTTTATGCTGATGATAAGTTAATTAAAGAGATAAAAGCGGTAACAACAACCATGCCCTTTAACTTTGATTTAAATATATCAGGTGTTAATTCTTTGACTATCAAAATAAAAGAGTGTAGTTATGCGAGAAATACCCATATTGCTCTCACAGACTTAGCACTCTACAAATAATTGTCCACTATTGTAACAAGCAGGGAAGATGTATCACACTTTCCAAAATATTTAGGATTATCCTAAGAGCTTATGAAACGGGCGATTCGTGAATCGCCCCTACGATAAAAGGCAGAAACGATTGATTTCGTTTCTGCCTTTTAAAATTACAGTCCTTATGAATACACCTCATAAGCTACGCTTTTTTAAACATTGTACCAATACCTGTATCTGTAAAGATTTCAAGGATTATTGAATGCAAAATCCTTCCGTCTATGATATGTACCCTGTTTACGCCTTGATTAACAGCATCCATACAAGCACGGCTTTTAGGAATCATACCGCCTGAGATTGTACCGTTTTCTATTAAAGTTTCGGCGTTTTCCGTTGTTATTTCAAATATAATATCGCCGTTTAAATCTTTAACGCCCTCAACGTCTGTTAAGTAGATTAATTTTTCGGCTTCCATAGAGGTTGCTACGGCACTTGCTACTGTGTCTGCATTTATGTTGTAGCTTTGTCCCATTTCGTCTGTGCCGATTGGGGCAATTACCGGAATATAGCCTCCGTCACAAAGTGATTTTATTATTTCAGAATTCACTTTTGTGATTTTTCCCACAAAGCCGACGTCGATTTTATTACCCTCGGTGTCCTCTGTTAGCGGAACACACTCGATAATTCTGCCGTCTATACCACAAAGACCTACTGCCTTGCCGCCATTTATATTTATGTTTGAAACGACCTCTTTATTCGTTTTGCCAACCAAAACCATCTGTGCAATCTTAATTGTATCTGCATCTGTTACTCGCAAACCATTTACAAATTCGCTTTCTACATTGTGCGTTTTTAATTCTGCCGAGATATCAGGTCCGCCGCCGTGAACAATAACGGGGTTCATACCTACATATTTCAAAAGCGTTATATCTTCCATAACGGTTCTTTTTAGCTCCTCATTAATCATAGCATTTCCGCCATATTTTATAACTATGGTTTTGCTGTGAAGCTTTTGAATATACGGAAGTGCCTCAGTTAATATACCGGCACGTTTTATAAGCTCATTTATTGTGTTCATTTTCTATTCTCCTTGTTATACGTAGTAGCCTGCGTGGTCTAAGCCCTCTGATTCAGGAAGACCGAAGAGCAGGTTCATATTTTGAATTGCCTGACCTGCAGCACCTTTTATGAGATTGTCTATCACTGCAACAACCACTACACGATTTAAACGTGTATCAACTGTGAGTCCTATGTCAACATAGTTAGAGCCTGTGATGTTCTTAACCTCAGGGAGAGTGTCTAAAACTCTTACAAATTTTTCGCCTTTGTAAAATTCTTTGTAAATATCTAAAAGCTCTTCCTTTGTGTGTGGTTTTTTGAGATTGGCATACTCTGTAACCAAAATACCACGCTTCATAGGGACTAAATGAGGTGTGAATGACAGCACAATATCCTCACCTGCTAAAAGAGATAATTCCTGTTCTATTTCAGAGGTATGGCGATGTGTTGCCACCTTATAAGCCTTCATTGTTTCGGTGCATTCTGCAAAATGTGTTTGTAATGCTAAGCCTCTGCCTGCACCGGACACACCGGATTTTGCATCTATAATAATGTTTTTTGTTTCAATAATTCCTTTTGCAACGAGTGGTGCCAAGCCCAGAATTGAACAGGTTGTATAGCAACCGGGGTTGCCGACAAGGGATGTTTTTTTGATATCCTCCCTGTGTAATTCGCAAAGTCCGTAAACTGATTCTTTTAACAGATTGGGACAAGCGTGCTCTACCCCGTACCATTCCTCGTAAACCTTAATATCGTTATATCTGAAGTCGCCCGATAGGTCTATAACCTTTAGGCCCTTTTCGTAAAGAGCCTTTATGACCTCGTGTGAAACGCCGTGAGGAAGTGCGGTGAAAACGACATCGCATTTTTCGCAGGCAACCTCAGGGTCTGCTTCTTCTAAAACAACATCGCATATGCCACGAAGCGATGGTATAACCTCAGACATTTTTTGTCCTGCGTAGGTTTTTGAGGCAAGCATTGTAATTTCTGCATCCTTATGAGCACAGAGCAAACGTACCAATTCAGCACCTGCATAGCCTGTCGCACCTAAAATTCCAACTCTAATCATTGGTAAAACACCTCTTCAAAAAGTAATATGTGCATTATTATACATCATAGTGCATAAAAATGCAAGCATTATTTATAAAAATAAGTTTAGAAAAAGAAAAAGATGTCTATAATCCATAATATACAATAAAACGGAGTGAGTTATTAATGAAAAGAAAAACATTTTTAAGATGTATAGTCATCGTATTTTTGTTGACTTTGGTGCTTGTAGGCGTTTTGGAACAAATACAGGGAAATATATCAAGCGGTATCGTAAGGCTTCATATTATAGCAAACAGCGACAAAGAGTGTGACCAGAATATAAAGCTTAAGGTTCGTGATGCAATAATAAATGCCCAGAAAGAAATTTTCCCGCAAGGAATAAAAAACACATTAAATAAGGAAGAAAAAGAAAAGCTTATAAATAAAAGTACGGAGGTTTTGATAGAAGAGGGCGTTGATTATGGCATATCGGTGACGACGGGGAGGTTTTATTTTCCTACAAAAAAATATGAAAATATAACCTTGCCTGCAGGCGAATATGATGCGGTGCGAGTGGTGTTAGGCGAAGGAAGCGGACAAAATTGGTGGTGTGTTATGTACCCGCCCTTGTGCTTTAATGACAGTGCAATAGGTCAAGCTGATAAAAAGAGTCTTGATATATTAAAAGGAAGTATGAATAGCTTTGAGTACAATATCATATCGGAAGAGAGCATAAAAACGGTACCTGCATTTAAATTGGTAGAAATATGGCATAACACAAAACAAAAAATCAAGAATCTGATGTAATAAAAAGGAAATTTTTGTAACACAGAAGAAATATAAGTTTAATAAAACTACATTTAGAAAGAGAAAAAAAGATTTATACAATATGGAGTATAAAACAATAAAAAAGGCGTGATATGCAGGTTTTTACAGATTTGCATATTTCGTCTTTTTTTCGTTTTTTGACGGATTTAAGACACAACATATTGTATATTACAATTGTGTTTCAAAAAAATTAAAGAAAATGTAAAAAAACACTTGCAAAATTTATTAAAATAGTTTACAATATAATTAAAGTGGTTGAAAGTGGTGGAAAAAGGATGAAAGGAGGCCGTAGAATATGTTTTTTGGCGAATATCAACACACGTTAGATGTAAAGGGCAGAATGTTTGTCCCTGCAAAATTTCGTGAAGAGCTTGGCGAAAAGTTCATAGTTACTATCGGTCTCGACAAATGTTTGTTTGTTTTTCCGCTGGAAACCTTTATGGTTTATAAAGAAAAGCTTGATGCAATATCTATTGCCAACCGCGACGCAAGAGAGTTTACAAGGTTTTTCTTTGCAGGTGCAGGCGAGTGTGAATTAGATAAGCAGGGAAGAATAATGCTTCCGCAGAAGCTTCGTCAGTATGCAAAGCTTGAAAAAAACGTGACGGTAGTGGGAGTTTCAGGTCGCGTTGAAATATGGGATACTGAGGCGTGGGAGTCTACACACAGCATTGAAAACTTCAGTCCTGATGAATTTTCAGAAAAAATGGAGCTTTTGGGCTTCTAGGTTGGAGGACAAAATGGATTTTCATCATATTTCAGTGCTTTTAAATGAAGCGGTTATGGGGCTTGATATCCGTTCCGACGGCGTTTATGTTGACGGAACAATGGGTGGAGGCGGACACAGCAGAGAAATTTTAAAAAATATCGAAAATGGCAAGCTCATAGGCTTTGACCGAGATGAAACAGCAATTGAGGTTTGTCGTGAGAGATTGGCTGAATTTGGAGATAAAATAGAGTTTGTAAACAGAAACTTCTTTGAAATAAAAAGCGTTTTATCTGAGCTTGGAATAGAAAAAATAAATGGTGCGGTCTTAGACCTGGGTGTTTCATCGCATCAGCTTGACACAGCTGAACGCGGATTTTCTTATCAGCACGACGCACCGCTCGATATGCGTATGAACAGGCAGGATATATTTTCTGCTAAAGATGTCGTAAATACCTATTCCGAAGAGCAATTAGCCGATATTATTTTTCGCTATGGCGAGGACAGATGGGCAAAAAGGATAGCAGAATTTATCGTTAAAGAGCGAGAAAAAGAAGAAATAGTCACAACGGGCAGACTTGTCGAAATTATAAAAAAAGCAGTTCCAAAAGGTGCAAGGCAAGATGGTCCGCACCCCGCCAAAAGAACGTTTCAAGCCATAAGAATTGAGGTAAACGGCGAGCTTGCCGGACTAAGACAGGCGATAAGCGATTTTATTGACGTATTGGCACCGGGGGGCAGACTTTCTGTTATAACGTTTCACTCGTTAGAGGACAGAATAGTAAAAACTGTTTATCAAGAGATGGCTAAGGGATGCATTTGCCCAGCTGAGTTGCCTGTTTGTATTTGTGGCAAAAAACCTGTGGGAAAAATAATAACAAAAAAAGCAATTTCAGCAAGTGACGAGGAATTGGAACTAAATCCAAGAGCAAGAAGTGCCCATCTTCGAATATTTGAAAAAAGTTAGCAAGAACTAGGAGGACAGACAATGCAAGAAAATAATTTGGCGTACAATAATGAACACATATACCAAGATATACCGGATAGTCCTCTTTTGAAAAATACGGCAAATCAACGTACTAAAGGTGGAGTTATGATTAAGATAGGAAAGAATAAAAGACTAAAACTTAATACCTCCAATGACTCTGTTAAAGAGGCGAAACGCCATGCCTCCCGCAGTACGGTTTTTTCTGACATTCTGTTGTCGGCGATGGCATTTTTAGTGCTTTTTCGTGGGCTTATGATTCAATCGGGTTACGATAAGCTCGAGGAAAAGAACAAAG
>JAZOCK010000004.1:0-58342 GCA_045596445.1 Congzhengia sp.
AACGGCATTAAAATTTTAGAAAGCTTGTCCTGAGTTAAAGTATATAAAAAATACGTTTGGTCTTTTTCGCGACTTTTTGCCATATAAAGTGAGTACACATCGTCTGTTTTTACGACTCTGGCATAGTGGCCTGTTGCAATGAAGTCAAAACCGTTTTCAATTGCATAGTCAAAAAGTGCACCGAATTTAATCTCTTTATTACATATAACACAGGGGTTTGGTGTTCGGCCTGCTTTAAATTCGGAGACAAATGTGTTTTTTACGTGTTTTTCAAATTTATCACGAAAGTCGACAACTGTAAATGGAATTTTTAAAATGTCGCAAACAGCTCTAGCGTCTTCTATAAATGATGCTTCGCTGTCAGTGAGCCTTAGTGTTACGCCATGTACATCGT
The DNA here is from genome assembly GCA_045596445.1 of Congzhengia sp. GTDB lineage: Bacteria > Bacillota > Clostridia > UBA1381 > UBA9506 > Congzhengia. The sequence goes on from JAZOCK010000004.1 coordinate 395, forward strand.
AGCCTTGTTTTTTTAAAAGAGCTGCGGCAACAGATGAATCCACACCGCCGCTCATTCCTATTAAAACCTTACTCATATCAGTCGTGCTTATGACAATCGGCACAACAACCTGAGCATTTTATCTCGACCTTAGGTTCGATGCCCTGGCGTTTGTAGTAATCTGCAATTGCCGCATTTATTGCCTCTTCTGCTAAGACAGAGCAATGCACCTTTGCAGGCGGTAGGCCGTCTAATGCTTCCATAACCGCTTTGTTAGTGAGTTTTAAGGCTTCTTCTATTGTTTTGCCTTTTACCATTTCAGTAGCCATTGAGCTGGTTGCAACAGCTGCACCGCAACCAAATGTTTTAAAGCTGACTTCTTTTATTATGTCATCTTCAATTTTCATATATATTTTCATTATATCGCCACATTTTGCATTTCCAACCTCGCCTATTGCATTAGCGTCAGAAAGCTCGCCTACGTTTCTTGGATTTGCAAAGTGGTCCATAACTTTTTCTGAATACATAGCGTTCACTCCTTAGTTGTTTTTTACTTTTTCATATAAAGGCGACATATCACGAAGTCTTTGCACTATATTTGGTAAAACTTCTAAAACTGTGTCGATGTCTTCCTCTGTGTTGATTTCGCCTATTGAGAGGCGAAGTGAACCGTGAGCTATTTCGTGCGGGAGCCCCAATGCTAAAAGAACGTGTGATGGGTCAAGAGAACCGCTGGTGCAGGCAGAACCTGATGATGCTGCTATTCCGTTTAAATCAAGCAGTAGCAATAGTGATTCGCCTTCGATAAAATTAAACGAAAAATTTACGTTTCCAGGCAGACGGTCAGTTGGGTGGCCGTTTAGCTTTACGTACGGAATTTTTTTGGGGATTTCCTTGATTAATCTGTCACGCATTGCACGAAGCCGTACAGCTTTTTCTTCAATGTTTTGTGTAGCTAAGGCTATTGCTTTACCTAACCCGACAATAGATGCTACATTTTCTGTTCCTGCACGTCTTGAACGCTCCTGAGCACCGCCGTGAATCAGGATTTCAGGTCTTACTCCGTTTCTGACATATAGAGCACCAATCCCCTTAGGACCGCCAAATTTATGGGCGGAAAGCGAAAGTAAATCAATATTCATTTCACGGACGTTAATCGGGATTGAGCCAATTGCCTGAACTGCGTCTGTATGAAACAGAACACCATGCTCTTTTGCAATTTTGCCGATTTCTGAAACTGGTTGTATTGTGCCTATCTCATTATTAGCCGTCATTATCGTTATTAAAATTGTATCGGGGCGGATAGCACTGCGTAAATCGTTTAAAGAGATTTTTCCGTCGCTGTCAACGTCAAGGTATGTTACCTCGAAGCCCTGCTTTTCTAATGATTGCAGTGTATGAAGAACTGCGTGATGTTCAATTTTAGATGAAATAATGTGTTTTCCTGCTTTTGATTTGGCTAATGCTATGCCCTTAATTGCCCAGTTGTCTGACTCTGTTCCGCAGCCTGTAAAGAAGATTTCCTTTGCAGTTGCACCTAAGGCAACGGCTACCTGTTCACGTGCATTTTCTATGGCTGATTTGGCTTCCTGTCCAATTCTATATATGGAAGAAGGGTTTCCGTAAAAATCTTTTAAATATGGCAACATAGCGTCTAGAACTTCTTTTTTTAGAGGTGTTGTAGCACTGTTGTCAAGGTAAATACTTTTTGCCATCAATTCTCCTCCTAGGTTAAACTACTCTAACTAAGCATTATAACTCAAATTAATGTAGATTTCAAGAGTTAAAGGCAAAAATTAAAATATTTTATTGTAGGATTTTTGAGTTAAAATCTGTTCAATTTCAGAAAAGCTTTTGTCCTTGGCATTAACTAAGAGCATAGGTTCTACCGCCAGTGTTGATATGGGGGAAAAATTCTTTGCATTAATTTGTGAAAGAGGAGTAGTAGAGTAGATATGAGCATCGGCAGAATCGCTTGTAGATACTATTGTATATCCACGCTTTGAAAGATAATTTTCCAGTTCGTCTAGATTTTTTTCCAATGAAATTTTCATAGCTTTCATCCTTTCAAAAAAATATACATATAGTATTTACATTTAGATATTACATATGTAAAAGTCGATGTGATTTTTTTCACACCGACTTTTTATTATATAAATTTACTTTTACTTTCTATTACTTTTCCTATAACCCTTATCCTCTGAACATCTGCACCGACAAATTTTCTGGGAGGGTAGTTGTGGTTCTGTGAAATCAGTGTAATTGAGTTTTTGTCATAGTTTACAATTTTCACAACGCCTTCCTCGTCATCTATAGTTACAACTGCGTACGAGCCGTTATCAATACTTGTTTGTCTTCTGACAAGCACCAGGTCTCCTTCATAGAGTCTGGGCTCCATGCTGTCGCCTTTAACTTTTAAATAGAAGAAATTTTCTTTGTTATACCCTGAAATTGTCCTTGTATCAACTGTATCAGAGCCCATATCACATTCGAAGGCTAAACCTCCGTATCCGGCACGGACAACGCCAACAACAGGGACTAAAATCATTGTGTCCACGGGAATTTCGCCAATGTCGCCTGATTGATTATTAAGAATTTTCATAAGCTCCGAGATGGATATGCCAATGGCGGAGGACACCGCAGTAAGCGTTTTTGTTGTGGGCATAATAGGTAGCTTTGTTCTTGGATTTTCGTTTTTTTCCAACATAGAAATATAGCCTTTGCTCAAACCGCTTTTTAAAGAAAATTCGTCCATGGTTATATTATTTTTTTCTCTATAATCCTTAATTATCTCACCTATTGTCATAAATTGCACCTCGATTTGTTCAGTATATTAGACATTATATGACAAAATAAAACCTTTGTCAACAATTATTTAATAAATTAAACAGAATTCTATTCAACATACTTGACAAATTAAATTTAATATGTTAAACTGTGTTTGCAGACCGGTCAAGAATAAATGAAAGGATGAGAAATCGTGGAAAAATTTAAAGTAAAAACAGATTGCTTTGCTTATCGACGTGGAGAATGCTCTGCTTTGTATGAGCTGGTGTGTGAAAACAGAAGGTGTAGCTTTTATAAAAGCTGTGAGCAATTTAATCGTGATAAAGTAAAATATTCTTACAAAGGTCGTGTGGGATATTGAAAATAGAGCCGAAGAAAGAAAAATTTGAAAGGTACAGAGTTGATTTAAAAGAGTTAAAAAGATTTGCAAGGGAGTACAAAATGCTTGAGGATTTGACAAAAATTTTATCTCCTGCAGATACAAAGGAAACAAAAAGCACAATAGAAAATTTAGGTTTTGAAAAGCTCAAATTGTGCAAAAAAGTAAATGGGATTTTAAAAGAAAAGAGAGCGATTGAAAAAGAAATTGATAATGTAAAAAACGGCATTGATGCTATGGTTTTACGATACAGATATATTGATGGATACGATTGGGAGGAAATATCAGAGCTACTTAATTATTCTACAAGGAATATTCATTATATGCATAAACGTGCTTTAGATGCAATTGCTAAATAGCTTATTTTTGTATATTCATATTGAAAAAGCAAACTTTCTGTGTTAAAATATGCCATATAGTAAGTAATTAGCCAGAAAGGTTATGTGTTATAGGATGAAAATATATATCAAAAGGATTTTGCTCATAATACTTGCAATTTGCTTGTTGGCGGGCGGATATACTGTTTATGTTTCTCAAAACCCCACTCTTTTAAAATGGAAAAAGTTTGTAAAGTACAAGATTGCGTCTAATCAGGCTTTGATTTTGGAAAATGAAGTTGTTGGCTTGTCCGAAATTAAAGAAACGCTTCTTTATGAGGATAACAGCATTGTTGCACGGGAAAAAATAAATCCCTTAAAGGATAATAAAAAGGTTTATATTACGGAAAATACATTGCGTTTAGTCAATTATACAGATGGGTATATGACGGATTTTCCCCGAAATTTTGAATTTGATTTTTCCAAAAGCCCGCTCTATACAAAGGGCGGTAATAAAAGCTTTGATGTAACAATATCAAAAGAGCGTTCGCCGTATGAGGATGTGGATGAGTACCTTGCATATTATTTGAACAGATTTATTTTAAATGAGTCCTATCAAAATGCTAACAGAATTTCTGTTTCTGAGGCAAATATATCTACAAAAAACGGCTATGACGCTCAAATAATTCGTGCTGTGATAAATGAGGCGGGAGATGCTGTATTTGATGGTTATGCCTATGTTTTAATAAAAACAGGTACAAAAGAATTTTATCGCCTAATGTTCAGGTATGATACTGCACTTTATGGATTTGACGAGATTTTGGATACTGCCATAAACAGTTTTAGTACTTTTGAACCTTTTGGCGAGGCAGTTTATGATGTAAGATTTGAACCTGAAATTCCAGGCTATTGGTCATCTGAAACAAAAGAGCTTTATAAAAAAATAGCCGACTCAGATAAAATCCGTTGGGGTATATTTACCGAAAACATATACCAAGAGGGCATTGAACAAAAAGTACCCCAAATTGAAGAAAAATCAGCATATACATTTCCTGTGATTCTTTCGTATATGCAACATACGTGGGATTTTCCAACTGAATTTATGAAAAAAAACTACGACGACGGAAAGCTTGTAGAGCTTACATACCAAATTACCTCAGACAATAATCAAGACCTCTTTGGTTACACACCTAATATAGATATTTACAGAGGTATAAAAGACGAGGAAATTCGTAAATTTGCACGTGATGCCAAAGAATTTGGACACCCATTTCTATTCCGTCTTAACAACGAAATGAATTCTGATTGGACAAGCTACTCAGGAATAATAAATATGAGTGACCCCGAAATTTATATATCAAATTGGCGTAGGTTTTATGATATATTTAAAGAAGAGGGCGTAAATAACGCAATTTGGATATTTAACTCTAATGACAATGATTATCCGCCATGTAAATGGAATAATTTTTTAGCTTATTATCCAGGTGACGACTATGTTCAGATGATTGGTCTCACAGGTTATAATACAGGTACATATTATGAGCACGTTTCGGGAGAAATATGGAGAGAATTTGAAACTATTTATGATGATTTACAAGCAAAATACGAGCCGTTCTTCAGCGAATTTCCGTGGATAATCACGGAGTTTGGTTCAAGCTCAGTTGGCGGAGATAAGGTCAAATGGATAGACGATATGTTTGCGTGTATAAATAAGTACCCAAACATAAAGATTGCTGTATGGTTCAGCTGTGCCGATTATGACACAAGAGAAGAATTTAATGGGGCAGTCGCACGTCCATATTGGTTGGACGAAACAGATGAAACGTTAAATGCCTTTGCTAAAGGTGTCAAAAAGTACGGAATACAGGGTTGGCAGTAGAATATGGTTGATAGGAGATAAAAATGAACGTTTATGATTTTGACAAAACAATATATAAAGGTGACAGCACGGTCGATTTCTACTTCTATTGCATAAGGAAAAAACCTGTTGTTTTAAAGTATCTTCCTAAGCAATTATGGGCATTTTTTATGTATTTTATCAATGTTTATGATAAAACAACAATGAAAGAAAGGTTCTATTCATTTTTACAGGGCATCGACGATATAGATTTGATGGTAGAGAATTTTTGGGATAAAAATATGACAAAAATTAAGTCCTGGTACATTGAAGCTAAGTCCTATGATGATGTTATTATTTCTGCCTCGCCCGAGTTTTTATTAAAAAACCCTTGCAAAAAGCTAAATTTAAAGCTAATGGCATCTAAAGTTGAAAAAAAAACGGGGAAGTATGATGGTGTCAATTGTCACGGGGAAGAAAAGGTGTTAAGATTTTACAAAGAATTTCCAAATGGAAAGATAGATAAATTTTATTCAGACTCATATTCAGATACGCCGCTGGCTAAAATAGCAGGTAAAAGCTATATGGTTAAGGGTAATAAAATCAAAGAATGGGTATTTTAAAAGAGGGGCTGCAGCATTATTTGCTACAGCCCCGATATTTATTTACACAAGCTTATTGCATGTGCTATGCCGGGGATGGTATCGCCTTGTTGTACCATAGTTGGACTCATTAAAGCACCTGTTGGCATAAAGAGGACATTCTTTAGATTACCGCTTATCATCTGTGGCAGAATGTGTGCACACAAAACAAGTCCTGAGCAAGCACAACCACTACCGCCTGCATGTACGTCCTGTGATGTGTCAAAAATTAACTCACCGCAATCAAAGTAGTTTTTACTTAAGTCGTAGCCCTCTTTTTTCATTAAATCCACGACAATAGATTTTCCAACACTACCTAAATCTCCTGTAAATATAGCGTCATAGTAGTCTGGGGTTCTGTTTGTATCTTTAAAGTGTGCCTTTAGTGTATCGATTGCAGCAGGTGCCATAGCCGCTCCCATATTATTAGCATCGCTTATTCCTAAATCAATAATTTTTCCTGAGGTTGCACATTCTATGAGGACCTCCCCCTCATTTTCGTCTAAAATGACGCATGCCGCACCTGTTACTGTCCATTGTGCACTTGGTGGTCTTTGTCCTCCGTATTCTAACGGGAAACGGAACTGTCTTTCAGCTGAACAAAAATGGCTAGATGTAATAGCCATACATCTTTTAGCAAAACCTCCGTCTATTGTCATAGCTGCCATCTTCATAGAAAGCCCCATTGTAGAGCAAGCACCGAAAAGACCAACGTAAGGAATGGAAAATTCACGCAAACCGTAGCTTGTTCCTACGCATTGATTCAGTAAATCCCCCGAAAATATATAATCAATATCATCAGGTGTAAGTTTGCCTTTAGTAAGGGCTTTTTTAAGTGCTTTTTTTACAAATTTGTTTTCGGCTTTTTCCCAACTGTCTTCGCCCCAATACACATCATCTGTCGTTAAATCAAACTTATCTTTAAATGGGCCTTTTGACTCCTTTTGACCGGCTGTTGAGGCATAGGCTTGGATATGAGGTTTCTTTTCAAAAAATATGGTTTGGCTCCCTTTTTTCTTATTCATAAAAAATCTCCGCAAAATAAAATTTCATAATATATTTTGAGAGAAAAATAAAAAAATATACAAAAAATGAGTTGCAAACAATGTTGCAACTCATTTTTGTAATTATATTAAATTTTAAATTTTACGCCTGTTTCTGTTTCTTGAGGTGTTTCACCAAACACATAGTCTTTGCCGGGAAGAATAGCGTTTAATACGATACCTGCAATAGAAGCTACTGCGAGGGCTGATAGAGAAATAACAATATTTCCGATTGTAAATGAAACAGTACCTAATCCTAAAGCACAAACTAATATAATTGCTGCAATAATCAGATTGCGGCTCTTTGTAAAGTCAACTCTGTTTTCAACAACATTTCTAATACCAACCGCTGAAATCATTCCGTAAAGCACAAATGAGATGCCGCCGATAACAGATGTTGGTATAATGCTGATTAGAGCTGCAAATTTAGGTGAGAAGGAGAGAATTACAGCAATAACAGCGGCAATTCTTATAACTCTGGGGTCATAAACCTTAGATAATGCTAAAACGCCTGTATTTTCTCCGTAGGTTGTATTAGCAGGACCGCCAAATAAAGAAGCCAAAGCTGTTGCCAAACCATCGCCCATAAGTGTTCTGTGAAGTCCCGGTTTTGCAATAAAGTTTTTGCCTACTGTAGAAGAAATTGCAGAAATATCGCCTATATGTTCCATCATTGTTGCTAATGATATAGGTGCTATTGCAATGATAGAGCTTAATATTAGTGATGTATTTGTCCAATCAACACCGCCGAAAACTGTACCATTCCATTTTATAGGAATACCAACCCAATCAGCAGTTAATAATTGATTCAATGCACTAACAGAGAAAAGCTGGAGATTTGCATTGCCTGCAAGACAGATATAGTCTTGTCCGCCAATATTTACCGTTTCGCCCCAAATGAGAGAAAGTACTGCAGCAATTGCACAGGAGCCTAAAACACCTATTAATATAGGAATAATTTTAGCCATACCTTTGCCCCAAATATTAAAAATAATTATCAACGCTAAAGCGATAAATGCAATAAGCCAGTTTGATGTGCAGTTATTAACAGCACTGCCTGCTAAGCTAAGGCCGATGGCAATAATAATAGGACCTGTAACAATAGGTGGGAAGTATGCCATAACTTTTTTTACACCTGCTAGCTTGATTAAAAGAGCCAGAACTAAATAAACCAATCCTGCAACTGCAACGCCTAAACAAGCGTATGGAAGAAGCTCTGTGTTTGACTGTCCGTTTTCTAAAAGCGGGGCAACTGCAGCATAACCGCCTAAGAATGCAAAAGATGAGCCTAAGAATGCAGGTACTTCAAACTTTGATAAAACATGGAACAACAGCGTGCCTAAACCTGCCATTAAGAGTGTTGTTGCAATGTCTAAGCCTGTGAGTAAAGGAACTAAAACAGTTGCTCCGAACATTGCGAACATGTGTTGAAAGCCTAATACTAACATTTTACCTTTGCCGAGTTGGCGGGCATCAAAGATGCCTTCTTGTTGGTTGTTTGCCATAACATAATCTCTCCTTAATTATTTTTTTAAAAATAAAAGCCATGTTGCAGGAGCAACATGGCGAACTTACACCGATAGAAAACTATAAACCCGTCTTGTCAATACCTGCATCGTACATAAAGACTTTTAATTTATTTGAGTTAATTCTATCACATTATGAACAATTTGTAAACATAAATTTGAATTATTTGTATTAAATTGTTAATCTTGGTCAATATTTATATGTTTTTAAAAGTAGAGGTGCAAATTATTCGCTTTCTGCCACCTTTATCATTACAGCACACTCAATGCGTTTTTTAAACAGGGTACAACCCTGCTCATAAATGCCTGTAATTTTACCTGAAGCGTGGTACGCATTTGCAGCACAACCTCCGCTACAGTAAAGCTTTGCCCAACAATCCTTGCACTCGGGCTTTGCATAGGCGTTACATAGCTTAAACTCTTCACGTGTTTCTTCCTTTGTTATGCCTTGCCAGATGTCGCCCATTTTATATTTTTTCTCGCCGACAAACTGATGGCAGGGGTATAGCTCGCCCCAGGGAGTAACTGCAAAATATTCAGTACCTGAGCCACAGCCTGCAATACGTTTATAAATGCATGGACCGCCTGTTAAATCTATCATATAGTGGTAGAAGGTAAAACCATTGCCTGACTTTTTACGTCTAACCATTTCCTTTGCCAATATTTCGTATTGGTCACAGACGATTTTAATATCATCATCATTTAATGCGTTAGGGTCATCAGGTCCGCAAACAACAGGCTCCATGGAAAGCTCCGAAAAGCCTAAATCTGCCATATGTAAAACATCATTTGTAAAATCAGGATTTTTGTGGGTGAATGTTCCACGCATATAATAACCTGTACCGCCGCGGGATTCTACAAGCTTTTTAAATTTAGGAACGATTATATCGTATGAGCCACTTCCTGATGGTGTTTTTCTCAGTGCATCATGTATTTCCTTTCTGCCGTCTAATGAAAGAACAACATTGTGGCATTCGCGGTTAGCAAATTCAATAACCTCGTCGTCAATCAACATTCCATTTGTAGTTAAAGTAAACCTGAAGTTTTTGTTGTGTTTTTTCTCAATTGAGCGGGCGTATGCAACAATTTCTTTTACTACATCAAAATTTAAAAGAGGTTCGCCCCCAAAAAAGTCAACCTCCAGGTTGCGTCTTGTTCCTGAGTTCTCAATTAAAAAATCTATTGCACGTTTGCCGACTTCAAGGCTCATAAGGGCAGATTTGCCGTGAAAATTACCTTGTGCGGCAAAGCAATAATTACAAGTTAAATTGCAGCTGTGTGCAATATGCAGACACAGAGCCTTGACCTCTGTATGTCGCGATTTAAAATCAAAAGCGTGGTTTTCATAGATATCACACGAAAAAAGCTTTCCCGCTGAAATCAGGGCATCTATGTCACTAAAAAGCTCGGTTATTTCTGCCTCGTTTACGTCAGGATTGTTTTTGTATTTTTCTAATAAGAAGTCCGATATTTCTTCTTTTGAATGTTCCTCGTACATAGAAATAGCGTCATACGCGACTTCATCAACTGAGTGAACGCTGCCTGATGCCATGTCTAGTATGATATTGTATCCGTTTAATTTATAGCAATGTATCATAAAAGCTCCTCACAAGATAAAAGGGACTGTTAAAACAGCCCCTTTAGCTTATCCTTTAATTATTTATCTTTGTTTTCGCACTGTTGATTAGCAACGCCGCAAGATGTTTTGCAAGCTGACTGACATGATGTCTGGCATTCACCACAGCCGCCGTTTTCTACGCTTTTCTTTAAATCTCTTGTTTCGAGTGTTTTAATTCTTGACATGAAGATAACTCCTTTATGTAAATATTTATGTAGAAAGTATATCATATTAAAGCTCTATTGTCAAGTGCAGAAAGCAAGAAGAAGGGCGTATTAATTATGAAAGAATTATAATTCTTACTCTGCCTCCCAAATTCATTGCCTTATCTATATAGACTGCAGCTTGGTAGTTGTTGTAATTTTCTATAAGCTCATCCATGGTAATCATTGTATATTCATAGGAGTCTTTAACATATATTTGTACATTGTCGGACATTGTATAATCATTGCCGTTCATTCTCAATGTAGAACCGTAAATTTCTGAAATACTATCATAAGAAACCTTTGTGATATTTGAAATTGAGGAAACATTTCTGCCATCAGATACAATTTTAACCGCAGAACCTGATTCGACAGAGAAGCTTTTATTATTTGTATTGATTGAATATTCCTTTCCGTTTTCTATGTATTCATAAGAGCCTGAAACGGAGAACTTGTCAGAGCTGTTTTTCGCTTTTTTCATAATTCCATATGTATGCATATCTCCTGTGGTGTCCGTAATAATCAGCTCATCGACAAGACCATCGGCATTTTTAGATGCATATAAAACAGCGGAGGAGCTAAGTGATATACCATTTAATCTCTGGGGAAAAACAGTTGAGGTTATTGCTGTTTCGTAAGACTTAGTAGATGAAACTTCTAATATAGAAACATCATCTGCCAGGGCCGAGCTTCCTATTTTTGATGAATTTGATGTCCAGGTGACTTTACCTGAAACACCATTATTTGTAACACCTGCAGAAACAGTTGCAATGCCATCATTAAAGCTAATGGAAACGACTCTATTAAGTAAGGAGCTGTAATCCTTATTCGCTATATATTCACAAGCCTCTCCTGAGGAAAAAACAACTTTTATATAGGGTCTTGTAACTGTAGTTCCTGAAACTATTGTATCCTTTGTTCCAGTTGCTTCTAAGAAACCGCAAATATTATTGCTAATCTTGGTATTTGATATAACGTCTGCTACACCACCAGATTTTCCTAAAAGGAGTGTGACGGTATCACCATAGTTGAATTCTCCGCCTGATGAAAGCTTTGAATATGCATTATCGCCTTCTATGTTATAAGTGATGCCTGAAACAGTAACAGATGAAGCTGTCTCCTTGTTTGGTGTTGCTGTTTCATAGATACCTGTGACTTTTTTGGAATAAACAAGCACCGTGTTATACTCTTCCATATAATAGATAATATCGTTTGTTACGACATCAGAAGCAGAGGATTTTACGCCGTCCTTTACGACAATAATTGATGAGTCTGCTCCTAAATCCTCATACCAATTTACAGAATCTACAGTTTTAGGCCCGATTATCGTGTTAAAGTTAGATAAGTACTGTTCAGCAGAGCCTTTTGCTTTAGACATTAATGTGTTATACGTAATGGCAGAAATATCACGTCGTGTAAGCTCCTGGCCGATTTTTTTGTTAACGCTGTCAAGAAGACCTATTTTTTTTGCCATTTCAATTTGGTCATACGGCCAGTTGTTTCCAAAATCTTCGTCAGTGTAGCCCAAAACCCGTAAAAACATTGTTACTGCCTCTTCGTATAAAACTGTATTTTCAGGGCGAAAGGTTGCATCAAAATAACCTTTGAACAGGTTGTTTTTTATTCCTACTGCAACATAGGGTGATGCCCAGTGGGCAGAAGTTACGTCTTTAAATGATGAGGTTTTATTCTTTCTATCTACAAAATCTCTGTATGTAGAGGTAGCGACAACAATTTTTGCACACTCAGCACGCGAAACCTTATCACCGTATCTCATATTTCCGTTAGGGTCGCCTTGTATTATTGATAGGGCGGATAAAAGCTCTCTTTCGTAGTCAGATGTGGCATATATATTAGTAATCGGTGATAAAACCATTAGTACAATCATAAATAAAGATAATATTCTTTTCATTAATAAATTTTCCTTTCTCGCTCTATTCAAAACGCAATGCATCAATTGGATTTAAGTTAGCGGCATTTTTTGCAGGTAAAAATCCAAATATGATGCCTATGCCGACTGAGACGCTGAATGCGACAGTAATGGCTGTGATTGATGGAATAACCGTGATGTTTAATATTATACCTATGATGTATGCTACTATTCCGCCAAGAAGTATTCCTATAACACCGCCTATGCCGCTTACTGTACCTGCCTCAATCACAAATTGCTGCATAATATGTTTTTTCTTGGCACCTAATGATTTTCGTATGCCTATCTCTTTTGTTCTTTCGGTAACCGATACCAACATAATATTCATAATACCGATTCCTCCTACCAAAAGAGAAATTCCTGCTATTAAAACCAATGCACCCTTTAAGGTGTCCATAATGTTGTTCATTTCGTTTAAAATTTCTTGAGTTGCTATCAGATTATAGTAATCACTACTGCCTAAAATATCAGTAAGCTTTGCTTTTAAAACCGCTTTGGCGGTGGCCATATCATTGGCATCTCTCATAGTAACTGTATACGTTCCGATTGAACTGTTCCAGGAAATTTTAGATGCGTTTGTGTATGGAATATATATACATTGGTCTGTGGAGCCTTCACTTGAATCGCTTTGCTCTTCTAACACACCAACAATTGTATATGGCTCGCCGTTTAGCTTAATTGTTTTGCCCAAGGCTTTGCCTTGACCATAGTATTCTTCCTCATAGTATGTACCGATGACGCAGACCTTTAACATTTTGTCTACATCAACGTACTGCAAAAATCTTCCTTCTTCAGTCACTAAACCGTCAATTTCATCATATGTTTCATCTACTCCTGTGACAGATGAAAATGAACTGTCAGATGTGTTGGGAGATTTTATGTTTGCTGTTGTTGTAACTTTTGGTGAAGAATACATAAATAAATCGGGATGTTCGTCAACAAGCTCATATAAATCATCAGGCTCAACAAATCTGGTGCTTCCGCGTGATGTGATAGAAACTGTAATATTATTCATACCAAAGCTTTCAAAAGCATCTGACACCTGACCTGTAATTCCGTCCATTATGCTGACCAATATAATTACAGCGGCAACGCCTATTATAATGCCGAGCATCGTAAGAAATGAACGCATCTTGCTTGAAAGTATGCTTGAAAATGCTAATCCGACTGTTTTTGAAAAATTCATACCGAAGCCACCTCTTTTCTTTGTGAAAGAATTGTGGATTGAATTATCTCGTCACCAAAAGCCTCTCCGTCGTATATAATTTTTCCGTCGTGAATACGAATTACACGCTTTGCCTTAGCTGCGATTTGGTTATCGTGAGTTATTAAAATAATTGTATTTCCCTGTCTGTTTAGTTCGATTAAGAAATCAATTACTTCTTTACTTGTACGAGAATCCAAAGCACCCGTAGGCTCATCAGCTAAAATAATCGATGGAGAACCTGCCAATGCCCTTGCGATAGAGGCTCTCTGTTGTTGACCGCCCGATAATTGAGAGGGCTTGCTGTGGGATTTATCGGCAATCCCTACTCGTTTTAAAGCCTCTAACGCCCTTTTGTTTTGTTCTTGTTCTTTTAAGCCTTTATATAAAAGGGGTAACTTCACATTATCTAAAATATTTAATTTTGGCAGCAGATTATATTGTTGAAAAATGAAGCCTAAGGTTTTGTTTCTGATTTCTGCCTGCTCGTCATCAGTAAGCTTGCTGACATCTCTGCCTTTTAGAAGGTATGTGCCTGAGGTCGGCACATCTAAGCAACCTATAATATTCATACAGGTGGACTTTCCGCTGCCTGATTGACCGATTATTGCAACAAATTCGCCTTCAAAAACCGAAAACGAAACGCCGTCTAAGGCACGCACTTCGGTGTCACCCATATTGTATATTTTATGTATGTCATGAAATTCAACCAAAGGTTTAGGATTTAAGTTTTGCATTATTACGCCACCTTTCAGTTGTTATCTTATACCGCCGCCATTTGGCATACGGCTACTGTTTGGCATACCGCCGCCGCTTGGCATATGGCCCGCCATAGCACCCATCCTTCCAAATGGTGAGTCATTTTCGTTATTAGAGGTCTGGACCTGCGGAACATAAATTGTGTCACCTTCGCTTAGCCCCGACTTTATTTCGATATATTGATTGTTATATACACCTGTTTCAACCTTAACTGATTTATAACCCTCGGGTGCTTTGTCATTTTCTTCTGTCTTTTCTCCCTTAACATAAACCATATTACCACGGTTAACCGCAGAAACGGGGATAGCTAAAACATCAGTTGCCCTAGAGGTGATAATTTCTACATCAATATTCATACCTGGAAGTAAATCCTCATCAAAATCAGTAATTATTACCGTAACCGGATAGGTTGTAACACCCCCCGAGGTTGTTCCGTTCACGGAAACATTTGAAACCTCGCCGTTGTAAACTTTTCCCTCAACTGCATCAGAGGTAATTACAACACTTTGACCGATTGATACATTTTTAATGTCAAGTTCGTCGACTGCAAGCTCACACTCTAAGCTTGACATATCATAAATAACCGCCATTTCTGTCTGCATATTTGTGTTATCCAGTTTATCTCCGGATTTTACATTTTTCATAACAACTGTGCCTGATATTGGTGCTGTTATAGTGTAATCCTCTAATTTTTTTTGAGCGTTCTGTCTTGAAAGCTGTGAGGATTTCAGCGAAAGCTGTGAGGACTTTAAGCTGTCTGAGACCGAACTGCTATCAATATGAACAAGCTTCATTCCCTTTGTAACTCTTGAGCCTTGTGTTATATATAAAGCATCAATTTCTCCTGAGGCTTCGGCAGTTATGGTTTTTTCGGATATGTATTCAAATGTGCCTGTGGCATTGCTGTTATGACCACCAATTGTAGCTGTCGCAGTTTCTGAGTTTGTCAATACTCCGGGATTTTTGACTTTTATTTTTACTGTTCGCACAAGTGTATTTCCTAAAGACGCATATCCTTTAGAATTTACGCTTGTAACTACGCCGTTTAGTATTTCTCCGTTTGAGGATATCTTTACAAGAGCATCCTGCCCAACATAAAAGCTTTCTGCATCTGTATCATTAAATGTAATAGTTAGTATTAAGTGTGAGTCGTCATATATGTCCGCTATTTTACTTCCTGCATTTACTGAAGTGCCTTCCTTTACATAGAGGGCTTTTACAACACCTTCTATTTCTGAGCAAACTGTCAGGTTATTATAATTATCTAATGCTTTATTATAATCAAGCTGAGAGCGTTCATATGAAATATTGGAATTTTCAATCGTAGTTTGTGCATCGGAAGCATCAATTTCGTATAAAATATCGCCTTTCTCAACAACATCGCCTTGCTCAAAATCGGCTGAGAGTATTTCTCCGGAAACTAAAGCGGTAATTGAATATTGGTCCTTTGGCATAACCACTGCAGAGCCTGTTATGGATGAAGTAATATCTTTCTTTTGCACGGTTTCTTCTACAAGGGAAGGAGACATGGCGGATTTGCTTTTGCCTGTGTTAATTACTAATATGATTGCCAAAATAACAACTAACGCAATAATAAGTATCAGTATTTTTCTCTTTTTTCCTAAGCTATTAAAGGCTTTAGGAAAAGTAAGGATTTTATTAATTGTTTTGTTTGGTTTCATTTTTTATTATTCCTTTCTGTATTTTATAAAATGATTATAATAGAAAAATAAAAACTCCGTATGAATAAAATGTTAATTATAATAAAAAAAATCACTTTTCAAATATATGTTTTTTTGATATAATTATAAAAAAGGAGGCGACAATATGACATTAAATAAAAAGCTTATTATTGTTTTCGTTATATTATTTGTGTTCTTTTTATTATTGGCAGTTGCCGTTTATTATGTTAAGCCTCAGGAAAGCGTTGTATCGATAAGTGTAGACGGAGATGTCGTACGTGAAGCAGACTTGTCACATAATGAGAGCTTTCTTATTGAAACAGAGTATGGAATAAACTCTGTTTTAATAGAGGATGGAAATATACATATTGAAGATGCAGATTGTCCGGATAAGCTTTGTGTACGTCACGGTACGCTTAATGGAAAATACGATTCAATCGTTTGCCTTCCTCACAAGCTGGTTATAGAATATAAAAATAGCAGTGGCTTAGATGCTGTTGCCGGGAGATAGATATGAAAATAAAAAAGATGACAATATGTGCCGTATTATCAGCTTTTGCCCTCATTATATTTGTTTTAGAGGGTCAAATTCCGCCGATTGTAGCTATACCGGGGGTAAGGCTCGGTTTGGCAAATGTTGTAATATTGTATGCTTTAGCAGTACTTAGTCCTCGTGAGGCGATAATTATTTTGTTTATTAAGGTATTTTTGGGAAATCTTTTTGCAGGTTCCTGGGTATCGCTTTTTTATAGTGCATTTGGAGGGGTTATGTGCTTTTTAGCAGAGTACATAATGTATAGGTATGTGACACGCAAAGAGCTGTGGGCTGTATCGGTTATTGGGGCTGTTTTTCATAATATTGGGCAGATTATTGCAGCTACTATGCTCTTAGGTACAGAAAAAATCGTTTGGTACTTAGTAATACTTATTCCTGCAGGGATGCTAACAGGTGCATTTACAGGGCTTTGTGCAACATATACTTTAAAGGCAACAGAAAAAATGAGTTTTCGAGGTAAATTATGAAAAAGATTTTTATTTTGGTTTTATGCGTATGTTTGCTTTCTTCTTGTTCTCGTTTCGAAAAATATGAAAAAACAGTTTTTTCAATGGATACTCAAATATCTATGACAGCGTACGGCAAAGGAGCAGAAGAGGCACTAGCCAAAGCAGAAAAGGAAATAACCAGAATAGATAAAAAATTTAATATCAATGATATAGGTTATCAAATCGGCAACGATGATGAAGAAATGGACATGCTTTTATCATTTTCGAATAAAATTTTTGATAAAACAGGCGGAGCATTTGATATAAGAATTGCACCGCTAATGCGTGTTTGGGGATTTTATTCGGAAGAATTTTCTGAAAAAGACTATAAAGTTCCAAGTGAGGAAGAAATAGATTTTGCATTATCAAAAATGCGTGAGGGAAACGACATAGACCTGGGTGCTGTTGCAAAAGGCTATTGTGCAGATAGGGTAGTGAGCATTTTAAAAGATGAAGGCGTTACATCTGCCGTATTATCACTGGGCGGAAATGTAGCGGTAATCGGGAAAAATCCTAATGGCACACCTTGGAAAATCGGCATACAAAATCCGTTTGGCAACGGTATTTATGCGACTGTTACGGCGGAGGAAACGTCTATAGTTACATCAGGAGATTATGTGAGGTTTTTTGAACGTGACGGGAAAAAATATCATCACATAATGGATGCTAAAACAGGTTACCCTGCCGATAGCGGTTTGGTATCTGTGACTGTTCTGTGTAAAAATTCGACTTATGCTGATGCAATGTCTACCGCACTTTTTGTTATGGGAAAGGACAGGGCGGTAGAGTATTGGAAAAATGACAAAAGCTTTCAGATGGTATTGATTGATAAGTCGGGCAAAATTTATTATACAGATGGTTTAAATATTAGTACAGATTATGATAAAGAGCAAATAAAATAGCGGACAGTTCATTAAACTGTCCGCTATTTTATTATTTACTTACTAAATATAAAATGCTTTGTGTATCGTCCTCTTGGTCAAGTAGTACTTCGGCTTTTGTAAAGCCTGTAAGTGAAAGGACTTCGTCTAAGCTTTTTTCTGTGTCCATCCATTTTTTGATGGACAATACAAACTGTTTGTCGTCTTTTAATTCTTGGTTGTCGATAAGTGTGTTTTTCTGTTTTTCATCATAGAGGTTTATAATAAGAGTCTTATTATAAATTGTCATTTCGGGTACTGAATTCAAGTGTGTAAAGTAATTGTCGTAAACATACACATAATCTAATGTCTTATATTTTTCTGCGATGGCTAAATAATTGTTATAGCCTTTGTATAAGTAGCAGGGTGTAGATGTAACAAGACCTGTAATTGTTATAATTAAAACCAAAGCATATATAAAGAGGTTTTTCCTGCTTTCTTTAAATAAGTCGATTGTGTTTATAAGCTTATCTGCAAACACCAAAAAGCACATAGACATAAGCGGTAAAACAGGAGTTATATATCTTACCATTGTCTTTTCGTCTAGGTTTGGAGAGAGCTTTGAAACCAGTGCTATGTATATAACAATTGGTGCTACAAAAAGAAATATGTTAAACAGTTTAACACTTTTGTTTTCGGGTGTGTCTGTTTTTTCGATGCATCTTACAAAAATATAGGAAATTATCAAAAGGAATATTAATACACCTATAAATCTATGCAGAGAAAACGCGTATGATATTCTTCCTATCATTACCTCAAGCTGTGTAAAAAATGATAAGTTTGAAGTGCTTCCTATTCCGCGTGAGGAATTGAAAATGTGGTCAATAGCACTTGGAAACAACAAAATTCCTATTATAGCACTGATTATATGGTATATTGCGTATTTTATCAAAGGCTTTGTTTTTTTAAGCTTTACCATTCTTATTGCCATAATCAAAAATACGGGCAGTGCAAAAATACAGAAATAATACTGCGTTAAAAATCCCAATACTGTGGATATGATGAGAAGTGTTGCGTCTTTTTTAGTTATTACAAAATCGTTTTTTGTTATTTTTAGCGTTTGATAAAAATACAGCATAATAAAGAATGTGAGCATAGAGTACATTCTTAAAAATACTGTCATAGAAATTGCACCCATACATAATCCGTACAGAATTGTTGCAGGAACAACCAATCTTTCACGATTGAACAGTATAAGTATTTTTCTTAAGATTAAGCAGGTAGCAAGCAAAAATACTAAATTTATTAAAAATATTGAGTATTTTGAAAACGTTCCTACGGATATAGAGCATATCAAATGCACCAAAAAATAAAATAGTGGCGGGTGCACATCTCTTGTTTGATTATAGTATGGGGATATGTAATTCGATTGCTCACCGTTGTTTACTGTCAGATAGTCTTTTGCTTCCTCAGGTGTTTTCCATACGGGAAGCTCGGTGCTTATTTTTTCATCCTCTAATGCCTTAAATTCATCAGGATGATTACGATAGTACATATAGTTTTTAAATGTAGCAGAAAAATCGTCCGCAATTATGTATTCGTTTACAACTCTGTTTGTAGCATCACGGTCGCCTGAGGCATAAAAGGTATCGTTGTACTTATAATTAGAAGAGCCGAAAGAATAGATTTCATCCTCGTGGTAGCCTTCCTTTTGTCCTATAAAAACAAACATTGTGACTGTTATTATAAGGAGTGTCAATATAAAAAATAATGTATTTAGTTTGCTGTTGTTTTTTATCTTTGGAATCATACTTTTCTCCTTATAGATTATCGTTTGTTTCACGCTCGTCGTTGTATTCATCAACTAAATAGAGCGGTCTGTGTTTTGATTCGTTAAAAATTCTGCCAAGGTATTCGCCAATAATACCAAACAGCATAATATTTATTCCCGAAAAGAAAAGCAAAAGTAAAATCGTCGCCTGAAAAGCGTGGATTTCGCCTTGTATTGTTACAGCCTTAATAATTACGTAAATAAAGTATATTAAAAGTGCTAAAAATGTGGGAATTGCAAGCATTGTCGAAATTCTCAGCGGTGATGTTGTAAATGAGGTTATGCCATCGATTGCCAAATCGAGCAAACGGCGGTAGTTCCATTTTGTTTGCCCCGCAACTCTGGGGTCCCTGTCGTATAAAACTTCCTTTTTCTTATAGCCTATCCAGCTAAACATCGATTTGGAATTTCTGCCCGTTTCACGCATTTTGCGAAGAGCATTTACACAACGCTTATCTAATAGTCTAAAGTCGCCTGTGTCCTTTTGAATTTCAACAGTGGTTAGTGATTGCAAAACCCTGTAGTACATTGTAGAGGTCCATTTTTTGAACCATGTTTCGCCGTTTCTTGAATTTCTCTTTGCATAAACATCGTCAAAGCCCTCTTCCCACCAATGAATAAGTTCGGGTATTACTTCGGGAGGGTCTTGCAAATCTGCATCAATAAATATAACCGCATCGCCCTTTGCATAGTCCAGTCCTGCAATCATAGCGGTTTCTTTGCCGAAATTTCTTGAAAAGGTTATGTAAGAAAATCTTTTGTCCGTTTTTCTCTGTTTTTTTATAAGCTCTAATGTTTTGTCCTTTGAGCCGTCATCAACAAATAAAACCTCAAATTCATACTCAGGAATTGAGTTAATAAGTGTTGTGAGTCTTTCAAAAAGTATAGGTAACGATTCTTCTTCATTATAAGCGGGGACTATTATTGAGATTTTCTTCATTTTTTACCTCCAAAAAGCAAAAATGTATTTGGGTAATTATTTTAATTTTACATATATTCCGCATACGGGGCCGATGTGTGATGCAATTAGCGGTCCTACCTTGTAGTCAATTATTTCACTTTGGGGGAAACGCTCTTTTATAAGTGATTTTATTTCCTCTGCCTCTTTATCCAAATTACCGTTTGGGATTATAAATTTTGTATCGTCTAAGTCGGGGTGGTGTGAAATTGCATAGTCAAAAATTTTCTTTGCAATTTTCTTTCTTCCACGCACCTTTCCTACGGCAGAAACCATACCGTCAATCAATGAAAGCACAGGAACAATATCTAACATATTACCAAAAATAAGCGATGATTTATTTATTCTTCCGCCTTTTTCTAAATATTCCAGTGTGCTTGGAATAAAATATGCAGTATAGCTTTCCATAAGCTCGGTAATTTTAGGAATAATTTCATTAATTTCATTACCGCTTTTTGCTAATTTTGATGCTTCAATTACTGCTAATCCATAAGTATAAGAGTAACGCTCCGAGTCTAAAATCTCAATGACTGCGTTTTCATTTTCTTCCAAAATCATATTCTTAGCAAGATTTGCATTGTTATTTAAACCGCTCGCTTTTGATGAGAGTGTTATCATTAAAACTTGCTTGCCACAGTCGGTGTGTTTTTTTAAAACATCATATATCTCAGCCGTTGTAGGCTGTGAGGTTTTCGGAAAATCCTTTAGTGTATCTAAAAGTGCATAAAAGTCATCAGAAAACGTATCCACGCCTGCTAAATATTCTTTGCCGTCTGCGTAAATTCTTAATGGCAAAACCTCGATATCATATTCGTTTTGCTGTTCTAATGTCAGGTCTGCACCTGCATCTGTGATAATTTTAATATCAGACATATTTAATTCCTTTCTATCAGCTATAATGTAATGTGTATGTTTTTCTTCGGACAGAAAGCACCAGTCCAATTCCAATACTCATAGAAAGCATTGAAGAACCTCCGTAGCTTATAAACGGAAGAGGTATACCTGTTACGGGTAATAGCCCTAAGGTCATACCGACGTTTTCGATTATATGAAAGGTAAGCATAGAGCATATTGCCGTTGCTAGGAGTTTTCCCTGTAAGTCGTCTGAGTTTTTTGCTATCGAAAAACATTTAAAAATCAAAATTAAAAATAAAGTTAATATAAAAACTGTTCCAACCAAGCCGAATTCCTCGCCAATTACCGAGAAGATAAAGTCGGTTTCTTTTTCGGGTAAGTAGGAAAGCGAATTCACTGCTCCTAATTTGTAGCCTTGCCCTAAAATGCCACCCGAGGAGAGAGCAAGCTTTGAAAGATAAACCTGATATCCTGCATCGGATAAGTCGTCATTAGGGTTTAAAAATACTAAAATTCTGTCCTGTTGGTAGTCTTTTAAGCATATCCAGACTATCGGCAGTGCAATAAGAGCAGTCAAAACTGCAATAAATAGGTATTTTTTAGATATGCCCGCTATAAAGAGTGTTGTAATGAGCATAAACAAAAAGACCAACGCTGTTCCTGTGTCGTTCTGTAAGATAACCAGACCTATAATAATTAAGCATTTCAGCAGAAAAGGGAAAAGCTTCTTTAGGTTATTTAGTGTGTTTTTTTGAATTTTTTCCATCAGTTCACAAGAGAGGAAAAGGGCAAAGAGAAGCTTCACAAACTCAGATGGCTGGACACCAATATTGCCAAAACGAATCCAGCTTGTAGCACCCGTTTCTTCCTTGCCTATTCCAAACGGAAAGACTATTATTAAAAAAAATACACACAAAAAATATATGTGATTGCCTTTAGACACTATACTTCTTAAGTCCCAAAAGGCAATTGTAATCATTAAAATTGTGCCGAGTGTTGCAGAAAGTGTCTGTACTGTTAGTTTTCTTAAGTCATCAGTCGCAGATGTTAAAGCAATAAGTCCTGATGTCATAAGCAAAAGCACAGTAAAAACCAACTTTAAGTCAACTGACAAAATGTGCTTTTTCAATATATCACACCTATTGTATCACAAAAATTATAATAAATCAAATCTTATTATGTGTAATTTAAAAAAAAATAAACTCTCTTTAAGAGAGTTTATTTTTCATATTATTTATAATATTTTTTAGCAGAATTAAAGAGGTTCATTTCATATGTTCCGTCGACATTTTTATAAAGTCCGGAACCAATTCGCTCACTATGTCCCATCTTACCTAAAACTCTGCCGTCAGGAGAGAGTATACCCTCGATTGCATAGTCAGAATTGTTGGGGTTAAATTGGATATCGTTTGTGGGATTTCCGTCCAAATCAACGTACTGTGTAGCAATTTGTCCGTTTTCGGACAGCTTTTTAATTAGTGTATCCGGTGCTATAAATCTGCCCTCACCGTGTGAAATCGGCACTGTGTAAATTTCGCCTACGCTTGTTTCCATAAGCCAGGGAGATTTATTAGATGCAATCTTTGTTCTGACCATTCTTGACTGGTGGCGTCCTATTGTATTATAGGTAAGTGTGGGCGAGAATTCATCAGTGTCGATAATTTCGCCATAAGGTACAAGTCCCAGCTTTATTAACGCCTGAAAACCATTACAGATACCGCACATTAAGCCGTCGCGATTTTTAAGCAAATCGTGGACCTTATCTTTAATTGTAGCATTTCTAAAGAATGCGGTTATAAACTTACCTGAACCATCTGGCTCGTCGCCACCGGAAAAACCACCGGGAATAAAGATGATTTGTGAGTCGTCAATTCTTTTTGCAAAGTATTCAATCGATTCCGTTATTCCTTGTGAGGATAAGTTGTTGATTACGATAATTTCAGGTGTTAGCCCTGCACGAGCTACGGCTTTTGCTGAGTCGTATTCACAGTTTGTACCCGGGAACACAGGAATTAATACACGAGGCTTTGCAATTTTTATTGATGCAGGTGCAACTACTGTATCAGGGTATGAAAGCTCAGGAAGAGTCTTTATTTCTTTTGTGATATTGCATGAATAAACAGGCTCTAATTTGTTTTCATAAATTTCCAAAAGCTCACACAAGCAAATGGTTTCGTCCTTATAGGAAATTGTTTTATCTTCTGTTATCGTACCTAATGTGATACCTATGTTCACATCTTCTGATAATTCTAAAACGAATGAGCCGTACAGATATCCAAAAATATCATTATAGTCAAATGATGAGTCAAATTTAAAGCCCAGCTTATTACCAAAGCACATTTTCATTATAGCTTCTGCAACACCGCCATAGGTTGGGGTGTAGGAAGAAACAACCTTGCCCTCGCGAACGAGCTTTGCTACTGTATTGAAGTTTTCTTTAAGTGAAGTGACTTTAGGTAATCCGTCTTTATCATATTCGGGCTTTAGCAAGCAAACCTTGTTACCTGTCTTTTTAAATTCAGGTGATATGATATTCTTAATATTGTCAGTTGTAACAGCAAATGACACGAGTGTAGGTGGAACATCAATATCCTCAAATGTACCGCTCATTGAGTCTTTACCACCGATAGATGCAATTTCTAAATCCATCTGTGCTCTAAATGCACCCAATAGGGCAGATAATGGTTTTCCCCAACGTTTGCCGTCTTTTTGCGGTTTTTCAAAATATTCCTGGAACGTCAGGTAAACGTCTGTAAAGTCAGCACCTGTTGCAATTAGCTTAGAAACTGACTCGATAACTGCTAAGTATGCACTGTGGTATGGGCTTTTTTCTGCTATAAACGGGTTGTAGCCCCAAGCCATTAGTGACACGGTTTCGGTATCTTTTTCCTCTACCGAAATCTTATTTACCATTGCCTGAACAGGTGTTAACTGATATTTACCGCCAAATGGCATAAGCACTGAGCCTGCACCGATTGTTGAGTCGAAACGTTCGGACAAGCCACGTTTTGAGCAGATGTTTAAGTCATCTGCGATTTTTTTGTATTCTGTTTTAAAGTCTGTGTCGTAGTTTTTCTTAAACTCTTTTGGAGCCGAAGGGGTTATGTCAATGTGCTTTTCTGCACCATTTGAATTTAGAAAATCACGTGAAATGTCGCAGATAGTTTTGCCGTTCCAGGTCATTGTTAAGCGTTTTTCTGCTTTAACCTTGGCAACTACTGTCGCTTCTAGGTTTTCTTTTTTAGCAAGTGACATAAATTTGTCTACATCAGAAGGCTCGACAACTACTGCCATTCTTTCCTGAGATTCAGAAATCGCAAGCTCTGTTCCGTCTAGTCCGTCGTACTTTTTAGGAACTGCGTTTAAGTCAATGTCTAAGCCATCTGCAAGCTCGCCGATAGCAACGGAAACACCGCCTGCACCAAAGTCATTACAGCGTTTAATTAAGCGAGAAGCCTCTTTATTTCTGAATAATCTTTGTAGCTTTCTTTCTTCAGGAGCATTACCTTTTTGAACCTCTGCACCACATTCGTCTAATGAATCTAATGTGTGAGATTTTGATGAGCCTGTTGCACCGCCACAACCATCTCTGCCTGTTCTTCCGCCAAGCAGAATTACAACATCGCCAGGCTCAGGAACTTCACGGCGGACATTTTCTGCAGGTGCAGCACCGACTACGGCACCGATTTCCATACGCTTTGCGAGATAGCCCTCGTGGTATATTTCATCAACCTGACCTGTGGCTAAACCGATTTGGTTACCATACGAGCTATAGCCTGCGGCAGCAGTTGTAACAAGCTTTCTTTGAGGAAGCTTGCCCTTCATTGTTTCAGAAATTGGCTTTAAGGGGTCACCGGCACCCGTTACACGCATAGCAGAGTAGACATAGGCTCTTCCTGACAACGGGTCACGAATAGCACCGCCAATACAAGTCGCCGCACCGCCAAAGGGCTCAATTTCTGTTGGGTGGTTATGAGTTTCGTTTTTAAATAGCAAAAGCCATTTTTGTGTTTCACCCTCAACCAAAACGTCAATTTTTACAGTGCAGGCATTGATTTCCTCTGATTCGTCAATTTTGGGAAGCTTGCCTGTGGCTTTTAAAAATCTTGTAGAAATTGTAGCTAAGTCCATAAGGTTTATAGGCTTAGTTCTGTTAAGCTTTTTGCGAATTTCAATATATTCTTCATAAGTTTTTTGCAAAACCTCGTCTTCAAATTTTACGTTGTCAATCGTCGTTAAAAACGTTGTATGACGGCAATGGTCAGACCAATACGTATCAATCATTCTGATTTCTGTGATTGTAGGGTCACGCTTTTCTTCTGCAAAATATTTTTGACAGAATTTTATATCATCAAAATCCATAGCAAGACCAAAATCTTTTACAAAATTCTTTAGGCCGTCATCATCTAAAGATGTGAAGCCGTCCAGAGTTTTAACTTCAGTTGGGATATCGTAGTCTGTTTTTAAGGTTGCAAATGTATTGAGTGTAGCTTCTCTTGATTCAACCGGATTTATAACGTACTTTTTAAATGCTTCAATATCGTTTTCCGATAAAGCACCCTCTAAAACATATACACGGGCAGTACGAACTGTCGGGCGTTCGCCTTGTGATATAATTTGTATACACTGTGACGCAGAGTCTGCTCTTTGGTCAAACTGACCGGGTAAATATTCTGTCGCAAAAACGTATGCACCGTCAGTGTTTTCTAAAGTGTCGGTTGTAATGTCTAATTGAGGCTCAGAAAAAACTGTTTTAACCGCATAGTCAAAAAGGTCCTTTTCGATATTTTCAACGTCATAGCGGTTTATAAGCCGAACGTTTTTTAAATTTTTAATGCCGAGAAGTGTCGTTGCATCATTTAAAAGAGCGTGTGCTTCATTGGCAAGATTTTCTTTTTTTTCTACGTATATTCTGTAAACCATATCTTCTGCCTTTCTTCGTTATTTTAAAGCGGCTAACGCACGTTTGCCTATGTCTTTTCTATAGAATGCATTGCCGAAATGTACTTTTTTTACTTCCCTGTATGCTTTGTCTATTGCAGAATTTAAATCATCTGCCGTAGCTGTAACGCCTAAGACTCTTCCGCCTGAGGTTAAAAGCTTTCCGTCTGAAAGCTTTGCACCTGCTACAAAAACATCGGCATCAATGTCATTGTCTACTGTGATTTCATAGCCTTTTTCGTAGGCTTCAGGATATCCGTTTGACGCCATTACGACGCAACAAGCTGCACCCTTTGAAAATTCAATATCTAAATCAGCTAAGGTTTCGTTTTCGACCGCTTGCATAATTGTGAGCAAGTCAGTTTTTAAAAGCGGCAACACAACCTGTGTTTCAGGGTCGCCAAAGCGACAGTTATATTCAATAACCTTAGGGCCATTGGGTGTAAGCATAAGTCCAAAGTAAAGACAGCCTTTAAACTTTCTGCCCTCTTTATTCATTGCATTTATTGTAGGAATAAAAATTTTATCCATACACTCTTTAGCTATTTCTTCTGTGTAGTAAGGGTTGGGGGCTATTGTACCCATACCGCCTGTATTTAACCCCAAGTCGCCGTCTTTAGCACGTTTGTGGTCCATTGATGAAACCATTGGAACTACTACATTTCCGTCCGTAAAGGAAAGGACTGATACCTCAGGTCCTGTTAAAAATTCTTCAATCACAATACGAGAACCGGATTTGCCGAAAACCTTATCCTCCATCATAGATTTAACAGCTTTAATTGCCTGCTCTTTTGTTTCTGCAATTATTACACCTTTACCTAGAGCTAGACCGTCGGCTTTAATTACCGTAGGAATTGGGGCAGTTTCTAAATAAGAAAGAGCTTCGTCAATATCTGTAAATACCTCATATGATGCAGTTGGGATATTGTATTTTTTCATAAGGTTTTTAGAAAACACTTTACTTCCTTCAATTTCTGCAGCGAGCTTATTGGGTCCAAAGCAGGGGATGCCGATTTTATTAAGCTCGTCAACTGCACCTAAAACCAACGGATCGTCGGGTGCAACAACGGAAAAGTCAATTGCGTTTTTCTTTGCAAACTCTACAATAGCAGGGATATCCTTAGCATCAATCGGGACGCAGGTAGCGTCTTCTGCTATACCGCCGTTTCCCGGAAGTGCAAAGATTTCGGCAACTTCTTTGTTTTTCTTAAGTGATTTTATAATTGTATGTTCACGGCCACCACCGCCTACAACCATTATTTTCATAAGCTATATCTCGCCTTTCCTGTTTTAGTAGATTGGGAATTTTTCACAAAGCTCCATTACTTCTTTTGATACTGCATCCTTATTAGCTTCAAAATCTTCAGCTATAAGTCTTATCCAATGAGCGATTTTTGTCATCTCTTCTTCTTTAAAACCGCGTGTTGTTACTGCAGGTGTTCCGATTCTTACGCCACTTGTAACAAATGGGCTTTGTGGGTCGTTGGGAATGGTGTTTTTATTAACTGTAATATGAACTTCGTCTAAGCGATGCTCCATTTCCTTGCCCGTTAGGTTATAAGCTCTTAAATCTAAGAGTATTAAGTGGTTATCTGTTCCGCCTGATACGATACTGAAGCCTTCTTTAACTAAAGCTTGAGACAGAGCATTTGCGTTTTTAACAACCTGTGTCTGATAAGCCTTGAAATCATCTGTTAAAGCTTCGCCTAATGCAACTGCTTTAGCGGCAATTATATGCATCAGCGGTCCGCCCTGAATGCCAGGGAAGATTGCTTTGTCAATCTTAGCCGCCAGCTCTTCCTTGCACAAAATCATACCGCCACGAGGACCGCGAAGTGTTTTGTGAGTTGTTGTTGTAACAACGTCAGCGTAAGGTACAGGGCTTGGGTGTAGGCCTGCTGCGACAAGTCCTGCAATATGTGCAATATCAACCATCATATATGCACCGACTTCGTCACAAATTTTGCGGATACGGGCAAAGTCAATTGTTCTTGAATATGCAGAAGCACCTGAAACGATTAGCTTAGGCTTACATTCCTTTGCAATTCTTTCCATTTCGTCATAGTCAATCATACCCGTTTCGTCGTCTACACCGTAGGGAACGATGTTGAAGTATTTTCCCGAAATATTAACGGGGCTGCCGTGTGATAAATGTCCGCCGTGAGCGAGGTTCATACCCATAACGGTGTCGCCAGGGGTGAGTAATGCAAAGAATACTGCTAAATTCGCATTAGCACCTGAATGTGGCTGAACATTTGCGTGGTCTGCACCGAATAATTTACAAGCTCTTTCTCTTGCTATTTCTTCGACCTCATCAACGTGTATGCAACCGCCGTAATAACGTTTGCCAGGGTAGCCTTCAGCGTATTTATTTGTTAAAACGCCACCTGCAGCGAGCAAAACTGCTTCTGAAACAATATTTTCAGAGGCAATAAGCTCAATATTGTGTTGTTGACGTTTCAACTCCCGGTCGCAAGCTTCGAAAACGTCACTGTCGTAATTCTTTAATTTATCAAAAAAGTTTTCCATAATAATCTCCATTCTTTCGTAATGTTTAATTTTTAGTGGTGGAAAAGTCTCATACCCGTAAATGCCATTGCTATATTATGAGCATCGCAGGTTTGTATTACATTGTCATCACGAATTGAGCCGCCGGGTTGTGCAATATAAGAAATACCGCTCTTTGCGGCACGTTCAACGTTGTCGCCAAATGGGAAGAACGCATCAGACCCCACTGAAACTCCTGTGATTTTATCAAGGTAAGCTCTTTTTTCTTCTTTATTAAAGGCATCGGGCTTTTTGGTAAAGAAATTCTGCCATTTGCCGTCAGCTAAAACATCTTCGCTGTCTGTATCAGAAATATAAAGGTCTATGCAGTTATCTCTGTCAGCACGCTTTAAGTCTGCCTTAAATGGCAGATTTAAAACCTTGTCGCTCTGGCGTAGATGCCAGTTGTCTGCCTTTTGAGCGGCCAGGCGGGTGCAATGAATTCTTGACTGCTGACCTGCACCAACGCCGATTGCTTGTCCATCCACTGCAAAGCAAACTGAGTTTGACTGAGTATATTTGAGTGTGATTAGTGAAACAATCAAATCGCGGATAGCGGTTTCGGGAAGAGTCTTGCTGTTTGTAACAATGTTTGTAAGCAGCTCTTTGTTTATCTCAAAGTTGTTTCTGCCTTGCTCAAATGTTATGCCAAATACCTGTTTGCGTTCAATTTCCTGAGGAATGTAGGATGGGTCTATTTTAATGATATTATAAGCTCCTTTTTTCTTGCTCTTTAAGATTTCCAAAGCCTCAGGCTCGTAGTCGGGTGCGATAACTCCGTCGGATACCTCTCGTGCTATAATTTTTGCAGTGGTTACATCGCAACGGTCTGATAAAGCAATCCAATCACCGAAAGAACTCATTCTGTCAGTGCCTCTTGCTCTTGCATAAGCGAGTGCTAAGGGGGAATTGTCTAAGCCCTCAATATCATCAACGAAGCAAGCTTTTTTAAGCTTATCGCTCATAGGAAGTCCTAAAGCTGCAGAGGTGGGGGAAACGTGTTTAAACGATGTAGCACAGGGAAGACCTAATGCCTCTTTTAAATCACGTACTAACTGCCAACTGTTAAAAGCATCTAAAAAATTGATATAACCTGGTCTGCCATTTAAAATTTCAATTGGAAGTTCGCCCTGTTCCATAAATATTTTAGAGGGCTTTTGGTTTGGGTTACAACCGTATTTTAATTCGAATTCTTTCATCAGCCAAGCTCCTTTCCATTTATCATTCTGTTTTCTGTCCCACCTGTTTTTAGGTCGATATAGCGGACATAGAGTGAAATTTTATTATCTTTATTTAAGCTTTCCCAAATCATATTAGTGAAAGAATCAATATCGTCTAAAATTTCAACCCGCTCAGGCTCGCCTGTAAATGTGGGGATTGGGTTTCCGTCACAGTTATATGTATGGATGAAATGTCCAAGCCCTGATATTGAGTTGTAACAGAAGGTGTATCTGTTACACGCTGAACCATTTTCGTCTGCACTTTTTAAAATACTCATCTTATAGGTGTAAGTATCTGAAAAAGTAAGCTCGCCACTAATTCTTGGTGTATAGTTTGGGTGGTCAGGCTCAAACTCACGTGTTAAAAGTGCCTCTTCAAAGGTTTTGCCTGTTTTTATAAAATCATAAATTGTATCTGTCTGGTCACCGTTTGTTACGATTGTTTTGTTTTTGAAAACCTTAATTGGCGAATATATAATTAAAGACGGGTCTTCTACTTTGCTTGGGTCGTGTGGGTAAATGGTAACATTTTCGCCCTCTTCTTTAAAAATTCTATTCCTTGAATTTTCGCTTCTGCCCATTATAAAGTAAGCAATAGCGGCTTTGCTGCTGTCGGGTGTTGTTCCTATTACGATACCACGACCAGGGTATGTATTAACGCTTAATATATCTTTTAAGGAATCTGTTTTATATACGTTCATTAGTTTTTCTCCTTAATAATTTTTTTGCATAGAAGTTCAGTAGATTTAGGTAAAATAATCCATTCCGCTTGCTCCATTACACGTTTTTGAAGAAGTTCGGGTGTGTCATTTTCTTCTACATAAACAGCTTTTTGCATAATAATATTTCCACCGTCGGGGATTTCGTTTACATAATGTACCGTTGCACCTGTTACCTTAACGCCGTAGGATAATGCTTCTTCGTGAACTTTTAAGCCATAAAAGCCTTTTCCGCAAAAAGACGGAATTAATGACGGGTGGACATTTATAATTCTGTTTTCAAAGGTTTTTGTAAAGTCCTGAGATAAAATCTTCATAAAACCCGCCAGAACAATAATATCAATATCGTTATCTATAATAATTTTTTTAAGTTGTGCCTCAAAGTCCAGAGCTTTTGATGGAATATATGCAGTGGGGATATTATTGTTTTCAGCACGTGTCAGAGCATGGGCATTTTCGTTGTTGGAAACAACGAGTGATATTTTGCCGCTTTTGATAATGCCGTTATTTTCTGCATCAATTAAAGCCTGTAAATTTGTGCCGCCGCCTGAAACTAAGACTGCAATTTTTGCTCTTACCATAGGATTACTCCCTCGTCGCCTTTTACTACTTCGCCGATAATGTAAGCGTCTTCACCGTTTGCTTTTAAAACTTCGATTGTTTTATCTGCGTCTTCTTTAGCAACAACTACGCTCATGCCAACGCCCATATTATATGTGTTAAACATATCACGTTCAGGTATATTGCCTGTTTTTGCTAAAAGCTCAAATATCGGTAAAACTCTGATTTTAGATTTTTCAATCTTAGCTGTGAATCCCTCAGGCAGAGCTCTTGGGATGTTTTCGTAGAAGCCACCGCCTGTGATATGCGAAACTGCCTTAACTGTAACCTCGTCAAATAAGGCAAGCATAGGCTTTACATAAATTTTTGTAGGTGTTAAAAGCGTCTCGCCAATAGATTTACCGCCCAATTCGTTAACGGGGGATTTGATATCGGCTGACTCTACATCAAATACCTTTCTGACTAAAGAAAAGCCGTTAGAATGCACACCTGATGATGGAAGTGCTATAATTACGTCACCCTCGGTCACTTTTTTGTTGTCAATGATTTTTGATTTATCAACTATACCTACTGAAAAACCTGCCAGGTCATATTCGTCGATTGGGTAAAAGCCGGGCATTTCTGCGGTTTCGCCACCGATAAGTGCCGCACCTGACTGAACACAGCCCTCAGCCACGCCTGCTACGATATCTGCAATTTTTTCGGGTACATTCTTGCCACAAGCGATATAGTCCAAGAAAAATAATGGCTTAGCACCGCAGCAAATAATATCGTTTACGCACATTGCTACACAGTCAATGCCAACTGTGTCGTGCTTGTCCATTAAAAATGCTAATTTCAGCTTTGTACCTACACCATCAGTACCGCTGACGAGAACAGGCTCTGACATTCCCGAAATATTTGGCAAAAAGAGACCGCCAAAACCACCGATATCTGTCATAACTCCGTCATTCATTGTTCGTTCTACGTGTTTTTTCATAAGCTTTACAGCATTGTAACCTGCGGTAATATCAACACCGGCTGCTGCGTAGCTGTCCGATTTAGAATTTGAATGCATAATTTATTCTTTCCTTTCGTCTATTCTTTTCCGTTCCAACAGTATGTGCAAAGCTTGCACTTGTCTATGCCTATTGCCTCAATGAGTCCCTCTAACGACTGGAACTCTAATGATGCAAAGTTGAACTTCTCACAGATTTTTGCTCTTAAGCGTTTGCCTCTTTCTGTGTTTGGATTGATGTACTCTTCGATGTAATCAGAACCCTCTTCGCCCTCTAGCTCCATAATGATTTTGCGGGCAAGTAAGTCCATATCACCTTTTGCATTAGAGAAGTTTAAATACTTGCACCTATGCATTATAGGAGGACATGCTGAACGCATATGAACTGATTTTGCACCGTTTGTATAAAGAAAATCAACTGTTTCTTTTAATTGGGTGCCTCGTACAATTGAGTCATCTACAAAAAGCAGATTTTTATCTTCTATCAGCTCATGTACGGGGATTTGCTTCATTTTTGCTATTCTGTTTCTGTCCGCCTGAGTAGGAGGCATAAAGCTTCTTGGCCAGGTGGGTGTGTACTTGATGAATGGTCTCGCAAACGGAACGCCACTCTCGTTTGAATAGCCTATTGCGTGTGGTGTGCCTGAATCGGGAACGCCACTTACGTAGTCTATGTTTTCCACATTTTTGGCAAGCTTATCTGCCTTTGCCATGATGTGTCCGTTTCTGCATCTCATAACCTCTACATTTACGCCTTCGTAGCTTGAGGTGGGGTATCCATAGTAGCTCCAAAGGAATGCACATATTTTCATTTCGTCATTTGGTGGGGAAAGCTGTGTTAAGCTATCTGCGGTTAATTCTACAATTTCGCCAGGACCTAATTCCTTTTCGTCATTGTAGTCAAGCTTTTTATAGGCAAAAGACTCAAATGAAACACAATAACCATCGTCATTTTTTCCTATTGAGACCGGAAGTCTGCCGTACTTGTCGCGGGCGGCAATTACGTTGCCGTTATCCTTTAAAATGAGGATTGAAACAGAGCCGACAATAACATCATGTACAAATTTTATGCCGCTTACAAAGTCGTCCTTTTGGTTAATAAGTGAGGCTACAAGCTCTACAGAATTTACCTTGCCGCCGGTCATAACAGAAAAATGTCCGCCGTCTGTAAGAAGATATTTTTCAATAAGCTCCTCAGCATTGTTTATAAGTCCGGTCATCGAAATTGCATATGTTCCAAGATTTGAACGTATGAGCAATGGCTGTGGGTCGCTGTCGCTTATGCAACCTATTGCCGAGGTTCCGTGCATTTCGTCGAATATATCGTGAAATTTTGTTCTAAACGGGGAATTTTCTATATTGTGGATATCACGCTGCAGGCCTATTTCTTTATCATAGGCTGCGATACCGCCTCTTTTTGTTCCTAAGTGTGAATGATAGTCAGTGCCGAAAAACACGTCGCTGATTGCTGAGTGTTTACTGACTGTGGCAAAAAAACCGCCCATTTGGGTTTCTCCTTTCGGGGTAGGGATTATTTATTATATTTTGCTGCAATATCTTTGTTTTTCGCTAAGACCTTTTTAGCACCATCTAATCTGTGAGCATTGAGCTTGTCCGCTAACTCGTTATCTTCAATTGCCAACATCTGCATAGCGAGAATTGCGGCATTGGCGGCACCATTAATAGCCACTGTTGCAACGGGTATGCCTGTGGGCATTTGAACCGTTGATAAAAGGGCATCTAAGCCATCTAAATTTGTTGATTTTACAGGGATACCAATAACGGGCAGTGTCGTATTTGCTGCGATTGCACCTGCTAAATGTGCTGCCATACCTGCGGCACAGATTAAAGCACCATATCCGCTAGCTCTGGCATTGACTGCTAAATCGTGAGCCTCAGCAGGTGTTCTGTGTGCAGAAAGTACGTGAACACTAAAGGGAACACCAAAATCAGAGAGGGTGCTTATAGCCTTTTCAACTATTGGTAAGTCGCTGTCGCTTCCCATAATTATTGCTACTTTTTTCATATGAAAATCTCCAATCGTAAATAAAATACAAAATTAAATATAAAAATGGACAGACCTATCTACATTGTTTTGTAAATAGGCTGCCCAGACGGTCGACATTCTTTAAAATTTTTCTGCTCCCAGGCAGTGAACTCCGCCAATCCGTCAGTCGCAAAAAAATATCCTAAATTCTACACTTATAGTATATAAAAAAATGTCCGTAAAGTCAATGTTTAATTCTTAAAAAACTAACAATATTTTTAATTTTTCAACTATTTTTACGGTCGTACTGTGCAAATGCGGAATTTTGTCGAAAATAGGGCTTTAAGTAAATAGAGAACATCTTTGCACACAATTTCACATTTTTTTGTGCTAGTATAAATACGAACCGGTTCAAAAGTGTTGTCGGCACGACAAAGAAAGGAAATAAAATGGCGAGAAAAATAAAAAAACTTTCGGATTGTTTATCGGATATTTTAAATCTTAAGGTAAACAACGAGGAGGATTTAACATTTCTAAACTCTTTAGGAATTAAAAAAAGCTGCTCCGACAACAAAATGCTTATCATGGCACATCTTTACAGCAAGGCATCATCAGGGGATATTTCAGCCATTAAGGAAGTGCGTTCCATTATGGCAGATAAAGAGAGCAAGGATTATGGAAAGCTCGAAGAAATAATCGAGGCGATTAAAAATGTCAAGTGATGTTATTACGTTTTCTCCAAAGCAAGAGCAAGTTATTGCACTTTTAAAGCACAAAAAATTAAAAAGAATTAATTTATTAGAAGGCTCTGTGCGTTCGGGAAAAACGTGGATAAGCTTGGTTCTTTGGGCAATGTGGGTAGCAACGCAACCAAAGAATGCGTGTTTTTTAATGGCGGCCAAAACCTTGACCGCACTGGAGAGAAACAACTTAAATCTCTTAGCCTCTTTAGTGGGCAACGACAACTTTTCATTTTCCGTTGCATCAAAAAAAGCGACACTTTTTGGCAGGACAGTTTATTTAGAGGGGGCTTCTGATGCAAGGGCAGAAAGCAAGATTAGAGGTTTAACTCTAAAGGGTGCATATTTAGATGAATTGACGCTTTTTGATGAGGATTTTTTTGTTATGCTCCTGTCAAGATTGTCGGAGGATGACGCAAAGCTGTTTGCAACCACTAATCCTGATTCGCCAAGTCACTGGCTTATGACTAACTACATTCAAAGGGCTGATGAGGGCGAGTTGGATTTTTTAAGGATTAAGTTTTTAATAGACGATAATCCATATCTTGCTAAGGATTACATTAAATCCTTAAAGTCAGAGTACACGGGCGTTTTTTATGAGAGATTTATAAATGGCGATTGGGTAGCGGCAGAGGGAGTTGTTTATCCTGAATTTGCAAACAACACAAATGCCTACATAAAGGAAAGGCTTGACGAGGATATTTCGTTTGCTACTATCGGAGTTGATTTTGGGGGTAATAAGTCTGCACACGCCTTTGTTTGTTTAGGCTTTACCAAGGGATTTAAAAGCTGTGTGGTTTTAGATGAATTCTATTTAAAAGAGCAAATAAGTCCTGAGAGGCTAACACGTGAGTTTGTAGATTTTTGTAAAAAGCAAAAGGAAAGCTACAACGTCTGCGAAGCTTACTGCGACAGTGCGGAAACAACACTTATATGCGGACTTAAAAATGCCGTTTTAAAAGAGCATCTTTTAATCGATGTTAAAAAAGCTAAAAAAACTAAAATTCTTGACCGAATACGCTTTTTAAACAGTATGATTTCACAAAAAAGATTTTCTCTTTTAAAAAAATGCACAAACGTCAAACAAGCACTCTCAAGTGCGGTTTGGGATGAATCCAAGCCTGAAGATGTGAGGCTTGACAACGGTTTTTTAAATGTCGACTCACTTGATGCCTTGGAATATGCGGCAGAGCCGTATATGAAAGAAATGATAAGCAGAATTTAGAAATAGGGAGATTGATATGGTAAAAAAGATTTTAAAAGACTTAGGTTATACGCCTATTCCTGATAATCTTGCTATGCCGATTGATTTGTGGAAGTCTTGGTATGAGGGCAAGGTTAACTCGTTTCACGAATATAGACAATACAATGGCAAAAGGATTTTAAGGCGAACTAGGAAATCTCTTTGTATGGCCAAACGTGTGTGTGAGGACTGGGCAGACCTGCTTTTGAATGAAAAGCTGGAGGTCACACTCACTTCCAAGGAATCACAAAAAGCAATAGAAAAGGTTTTTTATGATAATAATTTCAAGGTTTCAGCAAACAAATTGGTAGAGCTTGCTTTTGCACTTGGAACTGCAGCGTTTGTAGAGCATAAAACCAAAGATGGAATTTTAATTGATTATGTAAAAGCGGATATGATTTATCCGTTATCGTTTGCAAACGGAGTAATCACAGAATGTGCATTCGCAAGTCGTATGATGCTATATGGCGAGATGCATACATACTTAAACATTCACGTTTTAGAGGATGGAAAATACGTCGTTATAAATAAATTGATTTGCGAGCGTACAAAAAAAGAAGCAGCTCTGCCCGATGGACTGGCAGAAGTATTTTATACTAATTCTGCAATTCCACTATTCCAGATTTTAAGCCCGAATATTGCAAATAATATTTCTATTGACAGCCCGCTCGGTATTTCTGTTTTTGCAAATGCAATTGATGTTTTAGAGGGAATTGATTTGGTTTATGACAGCTACCAGAATGAGTACCGATTAGGTAAAAAGCGAATTGTCGTACCGTTATCTATGGCTAAAATCGAGATGGAGCAGCAGGGTGATATCTTACCCGTATTTGATGATAACGATACTGAGTTTTATGCTTTTTCAGGAGCCGACCCCGAGAGCTTTTCTATCAACGAAATCAATATGGAAATAAGAGCCGATGCACATGAAGTGGGACTACAAAGAAATATTGATTTGCTTTCTGATTTGTGTGGTTTTGGTTCAGGTAAATACAACTATCAAACAGGAAATCTGAAAACTGCAACACAAATTGTATCCGAACAGTCGGATATTTTCAGAAATTTAAAAAAGCACGAGCTTTTAGTAGAGCAGGTTATTAAAAAATTGGTACGTGCTGTCTTGTATCTTTTGAATGAGGACTATGAGCAGGAGGTTTTAGTAAACTTTGATGATTCCATAATTGAGGATACAAATGCAATATCTGAAAGAGCTCTAAAGGAAAAGCAGTCAAATATTATTGATGCGGCAGAATATATAAGCCGTGTTTACAAATTACCGCGTGATAAAGCAGAAGAAAAAGTAAATATGATGAAGCTCGATTCTTCTTTATAAGCGGTTTAAATAAATTCGGTCCGCACGCCGTTAAAGTGCGTAGGAGGAAAAAATGAAAAGAGATTTTTTAACAACAGAACTCGGTTTGTCAAAGGAAATGACAGACAAAATCATGGCACAGTACGGCGAATCCGTTAATTCGCTGAAAACAGAAAATGAACGCTTAACACAAGAGAATGAAGGTCTTAAGGCAGATGCTTTAGACAAGGACAAAATGAAAAATCGTGTTGGCGAATTGGAAACCTTAAATCAAGAGCTTTCGGAAAACGTAAGTAAACTCACTTCAGAGCTTAATAATTCAAAAATAGACGGCGTGATTTCAGCAAGCTTAATTGGTGCAGGTGCTAAAAATTTAAAAGCGGTTAGTGCTCTGATTGACAAGAGTAAGGTAAGCTTTGAAGATGGAAATGTTCTAGGATTAAAAGAACAGATTGATGCAATCAAGGATGAGTGCGGTTATTTATTTCATAATGAGTCGCAATCAACAGGAATGAGGCACACATCTTCTAACAATTTAGCTGACGGCTTTACGAGTTATGCTCGTGCCGGTGCAAAACTTAACTAAAAGAAAGAGGTATAAATAATGGCAAATAATATTTCATTAGCAGAAAAATTCTTACCCGTAATTGATGATATTTATAAGGCACAGTCAGTTACACAAATTTTAGACAACGACACACAGGTAAATTTTGTAGGTGCAAATAAGGTGCAGGTCTTAAAAACATCTACAACAGGTCTTGGTGACTATTCAAGAGCAGATGGATATCCTAAGGGTGACGTTACTGCAACTTGGGAAACAATGACATTATCTGTTGAACGTGGCAAGGAATTATCCATTGACAGAATGGACAACGAAGAAACATTAGGTATGGCATTTGGTGCTGTAACAGGAAGCTTTATGCGTGAGTGGGTTGTTCCTGAAATCGATGTTTACAGATTTTCAAAGTATGCTCAGGCAAATGGAATTTCAAAGACAAGCGGTACTTTGACTGCAGAAAACATTTTATCAGCAATCGATACAGCTAAAAAGCAGATGGATGCAGATGAAATTCCGGAAGAAGGAAGAATTTTATTTGTAAATTCTGATTTACAGCTCCTGCTAAATCAATCAGTATCTCGTTGTTATGGAAGTGATGCAGCAGTTAACACAATTATGGGTACATATAATGGCATGAAGGTTGTATATGTTCCATCATCACGCTTTATTACAAAGGTAGATTTAGCAGATGGTGCGTCAAGCTGTGGCTTTTCTAAGGCTGCTGATGCTGAAAACATTAACTTTATGTTGGTATATCCGGGTTCAGTATTACAGGTACAGAAGTTTGCTATGCCTAAAATTTTCACGCCTGACGAAAATCAGGATAAGGATATGTGGAAGTTCCAATTCAGACTTTATCATGATTGCTTCGTATATGATAACAAGGCGAAGGGTATCTACTTAAATACTGCAGAATAAGAGTAAAGGGTGGATATTATGGAACTGATTGATTATTCTTACTACAAGGATGTATATTGTGGCT
The DNA here is from genome assembly GCA_045596445.1 of Congzhengia sp. GTDB lineage: Bacteria > Bacillota > Clostridia > UBA1381 > UBA9506 > Congzhengia. The sequence goes on from JAZOCK010000004.1 coordinate 39,656, forward strand.
CTTTAGAAGAAAGCGAATTCAGACGGATTTATCCTAAGGCGGTAGCTTATTTTTATGGTGCTACGCGTGGCAGGGTTAAAGAAGCAGGCACAAATGTTTGCTTTGCGTTATGTGAATTGTGTGATATTTTTTATGAAGATATATCGCACGACAACATAAAAAGTGAAAGCTGTGACGGATATAGCGTTCAGTATAAAGAGAGTGAAAATATGTATTCCTTGGCATGGGACGTTTTAGTAACGTATCTTGAAACGAGCGGGTGTCTTTACGGAGGAAATATCCTATGAAATATTTAAAGACAGTATATCTTTACAGGTATGATGAAAAGGAAAACACCTGGTGTAAGAGCGAGATAAAAAATGTGCTCGTATCAGGAAGCAGTGAAAGCTATAATCTGTCAGATACACTAAACCGTGATGCACGTGTTGTTTTGCGTGTTATGGGTGATGATAACGCAGATGTTTTGCCACAGGATATAGTTTCTCTTGACAAAACAAATGACGAAAAGCCACCCCAAAACAAAGTATTGGTTGTTGTTTCAGTTAATAGAAATTCTTACGGAAGCAAGCGCGTGCGTCACACGAAAATTATATGTAAGTAACAAATGAGAAGGGAGGGCATAAGATGGTTTTTGATATTTTTAATTACATAAAAGAATGCCCGTATCTGTCGGATTTTGTTGCGAATATTGATTTTCTCGGAAAAAATTCAAATTCATTTTCTATAGGCGGCGTAGCTCAAAATAAAACTGTGAAAACGTATACAGACGGCGACAGCTTAATAAAGAGTAGTTTTGTTTTAAAGCTTCGCCTGCCCTATGGGGTGGACTCAGAAAATAATTTGAAAAACAGTGAATTGCTCAAAAGCATAACTGAGTGGTTTGAAAAAAACAGCGAAAGAGGAATTTTGCCCGATTTAGACAAGGATAAAATTGCAATTAGTGTTTCAGCTCAGTTTTTACAGGGGAGCACTGCATATTTGGCAGATACAGCCGTATATACGGCAAATATTAATGTTTTATATTATAAGGCAAAAAGCCTTTAAGGCGGAAAGGAAAGTTTTATGTTAGGAAAATTAGTACAAAGATGTGAAAAAATCGCATATTACGGAGTTAAGGATTCGGATGGAAACGTAGTTTATCACAGAATGTGCGGTTTTACAAAAATGGATACTTCAAAAAATCCTATTGAATATACAAGAAGATATATTGACGAAAGCTTTGAACAGACAGATGTTGTGGCGTTTAGTCCATCTATTGCATTCAGCTTTGACAGATACAGCGACAATCCGGTTCATAACGACATTGTATCCTTGGCCGATAATGAAATTTTAGGAACAGATGCCGTACGTTCAATTATTGTTGCGGATATGAATACCAAGGATGAAACAGGGGCGGTAGAGGCTATTAAGCGTGATTTTTCTGTGATGGTTGAAAATGAAGGCAGTTCTACTGATGCATACACATTAAGCGGTACAATGAACACAAAGGGAGAAAAAGTCTTTGGTAAAGCAACTATATCAGATGATGCTCAAACCCTTGTGTTTGTAGCAAATGAGTAGAATCTATAACGTACTTTTGAATGAGCTTCCGGAGTATATTGTGCTTTATGGCGAAAGGTATCCCGTTTTTACTTCTTTTGCAAACTGGCTGAAAATATCTATGCTCTTAGAGGAAAAGGGTTTAGATGATGCAAAAACACTATCTGAAATATTAAAGCTTTGCTATAAAGAAAAATTGCCCAAGAACATAGGTTCGGCAATTGCGGGAGTGTTAGCTTTTTTAAATGGGGACACAGATATTTCTGTGTCCTCTGATAAAAAGAAAACAGGAAAAGTATATTCATTTTTTGAAGATTCCAATGCAATATATGCGTCATTCTTCACAAAATACGGAATTGATTTGTGCGTTACTGATATGCATTGGTACAAGTTCTGTGCTTTATTTCAGGGGTTAGCAGATGAGAATCCGTTTGCTACTCTTATAAAAATAAGAACCATTGATGAAAAAGAAATAAAAAATGCAAAGTCAAGACGTAAGATTATGGAGCTGAAGGAAAGGTACGCATTGAAAAATAATGTTGAGATAGATGTTGCAGAGAACATATCTTCTCTGTTTTAGATAGGAGGGGAAATATGTCAGAAATTGAAAATCTAGGTACAAATATAGAAGAGGCAGAGGAGCTTGGACAACAGGTCGCTGAAGCCTATGACAAGGGCCTTACAGAAAGGCTTAAAAAAGCAAATACAAGCATTGTAAAGGCATTTAATGAAAGGTACAAGGCCATAAATTATCAGCATGAATACGGATTGATTACAAGTGAGGAATACTACAAGAAATTAGAAAATGCAAGGGACAGGTATTTTTCGCGTGATACTCAGGAGTGGCATAAGTACACCGAGGAAATAATGAGCTATAGGAAATCGGCGTTAGAAGATTATAAAAATTATGTAGAAAAAAACGTAGAGGACCTGTTAGAAACAGTAGGTGCAAGCCGTGAAGACTACAAAGATAAGCTTTTGGATTATGCAGGCGGTACAAAGGGTTTTGATAAACATAAAACGACAGTTGAAGGATATTGGCCAAACGGAGATGCTCTTGTTATGGTTGATTATACCCTCACGGATTATGAAAAAGAAATAGAAAAGCTTATTGAATTTAATGATTCCATAACAAAACTGAAGGAACGTGCAAGCGACATAGATGCAGATGTTTTCTCAATGTACTTTGATGAAATAAGAAATATGTCTGTAGACGATGCCAAAATTCTTACTGATTTGCTTTTAGAGGCAAACGATGAGGACTTTTATGAGCATTTCGAGTTATATGATGCAAGAAATAAGCTGGCGGAAAATATTGCAACTTCATATTATGCCGATGAATACAGCAAGGCAGCACAGGAAATACGCGATGAATTAGGTGATGTGTTCGGAGAACTGCCGCCAGAATTTTTTGAACGGGGCAAGGAAGTAGGCGAAAGCTTTGTAGATGGTTTTATATCAGAATTTGATGCCTTATTAGAGAAGCTAAACATAGAGGTGCCTGAAATTGCGTCGGGAACAGGAAATAACGTCGATAACACAACATTTTCTCCCGTTTACTATTTCTTTGGTGACCGTGCCAAGACATCAAGAACCCGCATTATTGCAAAAAATGATGCGTTATATAATTATATGAGAGGATTAAAATAGGAGGGGCTATGAAGTTTGTATATGAAAACGAAAGAGGAAAGGTTGTAATGCACGGCGGTGGAATGAGCGGATTTAACATTATTAAAATAACAGGTCTTTCAATTCCCGAAAACAATGTAAATACTGTTCGTTATCCAAACGCTGCCGGGCAAACTGTCACACAATCTACGCCAATGGAAAGAATTATAACAATTTCTGCTGATGTCCGCGATGACAACAAAAGGCAAATATCAAATGCCGGCAGAGTTTTTTCTCTTCCGGGAACAATATATATAACCGCCTTTGGAAAAACAAAAAAAATTGCCGCTCGCTGCGTAAGCTTTGAACCAGGAGTAAAAAAAGGCTCTTATGTTCCGTTTACCTTGCAATTTTGTGCAGATAATCCTTACTTTGAGGACATATACGAAACGACCACAAACATTACAAAACGTGAGGGTTGTCTTTCGTCGCCGTTTGTCCTGGAGTGTGCATTTTCTAAAAGACTATTTAGAAATAATGTAATAAATCACGGGGATGTTCCGATAGAACCTGTATTTTATATATCGTCAGATAATGGAACAGTTTGTCCTAACGGAATTACTGTTAAAAATCTGACCAATGGAAACTCTGTGCTGTTAAACACCGATTTACAAGCCGGAGAAGAAATAATATTAGATGTACAAAACAGAAAAATAACAAGCAATATACGCGGAAATATTATTTCGTGTCTTGCACAGGATGTATCACTTTCGAGATTTTCACTTGATGTAGGCGTTTCGGAGGTAGAGATTTTAGCGAATGGTTCGGACGGAAAAATAGCAACCTTGTGCAAACATAATAACAAATATGCTTCGGTTATGGTATAGGGGGTGATATTTTGAAGCTTGGCGATTTAAGAATATATGATAAGGATTTTAATTTGATTGAAATACTTCCCCGATATTTATCTGTTAATTGGGAAATTAAATTTAAGGAATATGGATTGGGTGAAATAGAGCTTGAAAAAACAGATAATCTTGTAAGTCTGCTTATAGAGAATAAATATCTCTTTGTTTTCCAGGACGATATACAGTCAATTGTAACAGGATATAAAATAGGAGAAACTATAACTATTTACACAAGAACATTAGAGTGGCTTTTAACAAAGTTTGTAGTTGGAGATTTTACTGTTGAAAAGCTTATGGAAAAGGTATATGGTGCTATTTGGTCAAGGTCCAGGCTTATAGAATATTTGCTTGCTTCCAATTTACATGAAGACTACAATATTTTGTTTTCGGGAATAGAGTCAGATGACAGCGATATGACAGAATTTGTTTTTAAAAATGCGGATACATTGTATTCGGCCATATGCTCTGCTATAAACGATGACAGAATTGGTTTCAAATTTTACAGAGATATGCAGAACGAAAGATTTGTTTTCCGTTTACTTAGTGCAAATGAAAGAGACGATATTTTGTTATGTGATGAGTATAAGACGACTTATGAGAGCGAATATAATTTCGACCTTCAAAAAGACGCTACAGGGGGAATTTATTATCACGACATTAAAAATATGGGAAAGTGGAAAGCCAATACAAATACCCCTGATTTGTCACCGAAGGATGAAAATTACGGCAAGTATTATACTGTGTCAGCGGCTGGCTCGTATATGGGAGAAAATTATGAAGAGGGTGACATAATATTGTGTAAAAACAAGGATGGAACCTTTGAAAAAATAGAAGAGGCAAAAGCATTTGCAGCGAAAATTCCGCCTGAAGAAAATGGGATATTTTCATGGAGCGGTGTTTTAAATTCTCGTGACGAGGAAAGTGCCAGACAAGAAATTTCGGGATTAAAGGCCTTGGATATGCTGACATGTAAAACAAGACTTTCTTATAAAGAGGATTTTAATTTAGGAGATATAGTAAGGGTAAAGCTATTCGGCACAGACAGGTCTTTTGAAAAAACGAAGCTTATTTCAGAAATACATATATGGGAAGAGGAAGATGAAACAGGGGCTATGCCTACGACAATTGATATATCATAAGGAGGAAAAATATGTCATATAAATTTAGTTTTGCAGATAATGCTACATACAATGCTACAGATATTAATTCTATTACAAAAAGATTAGTTACAGGAGGTGTTGGAGATAGCTTTGAAAACGGGGTTGCATACAACGTTTCAAAATTTAACGAAGCAGGCAAGTTATTATATACCTCGGGTGTGGTGCCTGAAACTTGCCTGACGCTAAGGGTAGACAAAGTAAGTGATACGGAGATTTTGATTAATCCGGGCAATGCGTTTTTTAACGATGGTGCGGTTATTGAAATTGAGGCAGGCGGAGAAACACTTTCTTACATTTCAGGAAAGAAAAATTATGTATATTTAAAGAATGAATTGGTAGACAAAAACATCTGCTATCCGTATTGCGGAATCGATGAGCCGACGGGAGATTATGTGTTGTTGGCAGAAATTGATGAAAACGGTGTGATTTCTGACAAGCGTACATACGCAAGGGGAAGACTGCCGGGGTATCAAAGTGTTGCGGGGAATGTTTTAGTTATTGATGAAACCGTGGAAACAGTAGCAGAAACAAACAGTAATACTCTTACAGGCAGTGCAACCTTTGATATAGGCAGCAATAATTATGAGTATATTTTGGTTTACACACCATTTGTATATCCCGGAACATATGACCCGACACTTCCAAATCTTGGCATATACGACATTGCCAAAGGAACCTATACTGCCTTTTACGCTACAAGTACTACCGACGGTGGAAACGGCACTACAATTCCTTATAGATTACAGTATTCTTCAAAATACCTTGTAAGTGATTGTCTTTATGATGAGAGAGATACACATTTGACATTTGATCTTGCAGACGGAAAGCTTACGGTAAGATACACCAGACAGCATAGTTCTCTTGCTTTTTTGGCAGGCCAAACATATCCAACAGAAATCAAACTTTTCTTGTTTTAGGGGGTGTGATATGATAAATTATAATTTAAAAATAGACGTCAGCAAGGAAAAATTACTATCATCCGATATGGTATTTATTACGGGCGATGTCGGGGCGTATCAATTGAGCTTTGATTTTTTTGATGAAAACGGAGCGGTTGATATTTCAAAGCATCTTTTGATTATAAGGGTAAAGCGTGCCGACGGGAAATGTATAACCGCCAGCGGAACAATTAAAGATAACAAAGGAATATTTATTCCCCAAAACAACATATACGCAGTTCCGGGTGAGTTGACAATTGAAATAGCTCTTACAGACGGTGCAAAAAATCACATAACAACAAAAATTATTACAGCTGAGGTTATAGAGGGTATCGGCGATGAATGTATAGCTGAGGAAAACGAAGTTTCCGTGTTTGTGACGTTGTTTGCTCAGGTTCAGGAAAAAATTGAGGAAGTAAAAGCACTTGCTAAAGAAATTGTGCCTAAAAAAGGCACGGACTACTGGACAGACGAAGATATTGGGGAAATTCATTCTTATGTGGATAGTGTGTTCAATCAAAATATTGTTGAAGCATTGGAGGGTGATTATTGATGTTGAAGGAATTTTTAAATAATATCGCAAATTCTCTGAGAAGTAAGCTTGGAACAACGGACACTATTAACGCACAGGATTTCCCTGACAAGATTTCAGAAGTCTATGAGGCAGGGCAAAAAAAAGAACAGGCTTTGTATTGGGATGCCGTCACATTGAATGGAAATAGAACAGACTACTCATACGCTTTTACAGGAACTCGCCACACAAAAGAAAGTATGAAACCGACACACGATATTCGCCCCACTAATGCGAACAGTATGTTTTATTTTTGTAAAAATAATGGACAAAATACTTTTTCCATGACAGAAGTTGAGAAAGAATGCGGTATTGTTTTTGATTTTTCAAATTGTACAAATTTTAACCAGGCCTTTAATGCTTCGTGTTTCAATGAGATAAATGTCTTAGATGTTTCAAAGGCAACAAACACATATCAAGCAATTTATAATGGTTCTTCTTCCTCCAAGCTTCACAGAATAAATCGAATGATTTTCTCTGAAGATACTGTGATTCAATGGGGCTTGTTCGGTCATTGTAGTGAATTGACTTATGTGGGGTTTGAGGGTGTTATTGCACAAAGTATAGATTTAAAGTATTCGCCGCTTGAGGTTGAAAGTGCGATTAAATTCATTAAATGTCTTAAAGACTATTCAGGGACAGATAAAGAATATACTTATACAGTATTATTTACTTCCGAAACTATGAAAGCATTGAATACATTGAGTGCGGAAGAAGCGAGTGAATTATTTGATGGTAAAAATTGGATGAATTACACATTAGATAAAGGTTGGGATATTGCTTGAGCAAATTAGAGAGAAAGGAACATTTTAAATATGGCAGTATGGACTTATGAGGAAATAACACCGACATTAATACCTAATACTATTATGCATAAAGGGTTTGCTGATGGTGTTCATAAAATTTACAAAATACAACCAAATCCAAATTATGTATTGCACGAAAATTTGTTGGATGAGGAATTTTTCGACGAAGTAACAATGAAGAAGACAGTTGTAAAGTTTTGTTATCGTCCGTCAAGCGTTTTTGTAACTTGTAGGGCAGGTTATGATTTTACTGCTCACACAGTAACAGACGAAAATGGCAATACATATACAGCTTATGGTAATAGGGACTTTTTTGCTATACCTGAAAATAAGGAAGAATTCGAAAATGATTAAAATTGAGAAAAGACAAATATCCTATAATTATTCGAAAAGAAATTCCGAAATCAAGTATATTGTAATCCATGATACAGGGAACAAATCAGCAGGAGCAAACGCAGACGCACACTTTAAATATTTTGATGGCGGTAACAGAAATTCTTCAGCTGATTTTTTTGTAGATGATAAGAAAATTCTGCAGGTAAATGATTATAAAAAATTCTATACCTGGCAGGTTGGAGACGGCAAGGGGAAATACGGCATTACAAATCAGAACTCGATAGGTATTGAGATTTGCATTAATGCTGATGGAGATTATAACAAGGCTTTTTTAAATGCTGTTGAACTGACAAAGCATTTGATGAAAGAATTGAATATTCCTATAGAAAACGTAGTCCGTCATTATGATGCCAGCCGTAAAAAATGTCCTGCATCTATGAGTGAAAATGGTTGGGAAAAGTGGACGGAATTTAAAAAAGCGTTGGAGGATGATAATATGAGTAAATTTAAAGACATTAAAGGAAATTTTGCCGAAAAAGATATAAAAGAATTATTTGATATGGGTATTGTTAACGGAAAAACAGAAACAGAATTTAAACCAAATGATACAGCAACAAGAGCAGAAATTGCTCGTGTTGCAAGAAACGTTATAAGGTATATTATGGGGGAGTGAAAATGAACTTAGCAGTTTATTTAAAGGCTTTAACTGGAGTATTTATGGGAATTATTGCAACGGTTTTCGGACCGTTAGATGCTCTTTTTTACGGATTGATTTTCTGTATTGTGGCAGATTATATTACAGGTATTTGCTCTGCAATCTATGAAAAAAATTTAGACAGCAGAACGGGCTTTTTGGGAATACTAAAAAAGATTGTAATATTAATAGTTGTGGCGTTGTCCAACACAGTAGGAGAGGTTTTGGCTCTTCCTGCAACAAGGGACATGGTAATCGGCTTTTACATAGCAAACGAGGGATTGTCTATTTTAGAAAATGCCGCAAGAATGAATATAAAAGGCACTGAAAAATTAAAAAAATTTCTACTTCAGTTAACAGAAGAGAAATAAAATAATGGGTTGTAGCAATGCTACAACCCATTATTCAGTTTAATTAATAATTATATCCGATATTTACAGCTTCAATGTTTTTTTCGATTAACCAGGCCTTAGAGGCAGGAACACTCTTTTCAATACCAAGCTTGATTTCATCAGGTGTATAAAGACCTGTTGCCTTGAGCAAAGCACCTATTGTAATCATATTTGCCAAGGTCTCCAGATGGTATTGATTTGTAAGCTCTGTTGCGGGAATTTTGATAACTTTAACATCTGTACGACAAACATCGCGGTCAATTAAAGAATTATCAATTATAATGTAACCACCTGGCTTCACTGTGTTTTCAAATTTGTCAAGTGACGGGCGGTTTAAAGCGATTAAAACATCGGGCTCTGCAATAACTGGTGAACCAACGGGTGTGCCCTCGGAAATAACAACGCTGCAGTTACATGTACCGCCACGCATTTCAGGTCCGTAGGAGGGAAGCCAAGTTACGTTCCTTTCTGTTTCTAAGCTTGTGTAAGCTAAAACTTTACCGGCAAACAAAATTCCTTGTCCGCCGAAACCTGCTAAAATAATCTGACTGCTTTTCATTTTTTTATGTGCATCTCCTTTGAGTAATTTACTTAATCATCAATGCGTGTAATATCCGCACCTAATTTTTTGAATTTTCCTTCCATATTTTCGTAACCGCGGTCTATGTATTGAATGTCAGTAATTGTAGTGACACCTTTTGCCATAAGACCTGCAATAACCATTCCTGCACCGCCTCGCAAATCGGTAGCACGAACCTCGGCACCTGTTAAACCTGTACCTTTAATAATTGCACGTCTGCCACTGATTGTGATATCGGCACCCATGCGAAGTAACTCGTCAACATACTGAAATCTTGATTCCCAGACGCTTTCTGTGACTGTGCTCGTGCCTGTGGCTGCAGATAAAAGTGTAACAATCTGAGGTTGCATATCAGTAGGAAAGCCCGGATAGGGAAGGGTTTTTATATTTACGGGCTTGATAGTGCCATTTCCAATAACGCGGATACTGTCATCAAACTCTAAGACCTTAGCACCTGTTTCTATAAGCTTGGCACTTATTGAGTCCATATGCTTAGGAATTACATTTTTAACTAAAATATCCCCGCCGGTAGCTGCAGCAGCAACCATAAATGTTCCTGCCTCTATCTGGTCGGGTATGATGGAATATGTACCGCCGTGAAGCTTTTCAACCCCGTGAATTTTGATAACATCTGTACCGGCACCTTTAATATTTGCTCCCATAGCGTTTAAAAAGTTTGCCACGTCAACAATATGAGGTTCTTTGGCTACGTTTTCGATGATTGTAGTGCCCTGTGCCAATGTGGCTGCCAACATTACATTTATTGTAGCTCCTACCGATACAACATCTAAGTAAATATTAGTTCCTGTTAAACCGTTTGTTTTAGCATAAATAGCACCCGTTTCCTCGTTACATTCAGAGATTTGGGCACCTAACGCACGAAACCCCTTTAAATGCTGGTCTATCGGGCGTGAACCAAAATTACAGCCCCCAGGTAATGCTACATCGGCTTTTTTAACTCTTCCTAGAAGTGCCCCTAAAAGATAATAAGAAGCACGCATTTTGCGAACCTTTTCATATGGGGCTGTATATTTATTCACACAAGAAGAATCAATCTTAATAGTGTACTTGTCCAAATAAGAAACCTCGGCACCAAGCTCTTCTAATATACTAAGAATTACTTCAACGTCACGGATTGCAGGAACATTTTCGACAATACAAATGCCATCAACCAAGATAGCTGCAGGAATAATAGCCACAGCTGCATTTTTAGCACCGCTTATCGTAACTTCGCCGCAAAGACGCTTGCCGCCGTTTACAATGAGCTTTTCCAAATTTATCAAACCTCCGTAATAACAATTACAATTGGTCATTTCAAAATTAAATATCTACATTATATTATAGCATTATTTTGATAAAAATCAATGGGTAATTAGAAATTATTTAATAAAAGCATAATATAAAGAAAAAAATCCGTTGACAAAACAAAAAATGAGTGTTATAATTTAAGAAGATTTTTGGAAAATATACATAAAAAATGAAAATTTATGCACGGTAAGTTCACGCGTGCTGATAAAAAATGTGAGCAGAAAGGAAAGGAAACAATTATGAAAAAGATTTTATCATTAATTATGGTAGCAGTTTTAGCTATTGCTATGGTAGCATGTGGTGCTCCTGCAGAAAAAGAAGTACTTACAATGGGTACAAATGCAGCATTTCCTCCCTACGAATTTGTTGATGAAAACAATAATATAGTAGGTATTGACGCTGAAATTGCAGCGGCAGTTGCAGAAAAGCTTGGTATGGAATTAGAAATCAAAGATATGGCTTTTGATTCTTTAATCACAGCAGTATCAGCAGGCTCTGTTGACGTTGTGCTCGCTGGTATGACAGTTACACCTGAGCGTCAGGAATCAGTTAACTTTTCTGAAAGCTACGCTACAGGAATTCAGGTTGTTATTGTTCCTGAAAATTCAGAAATCGCTACAATCGATGATTTAGCAGGTAAGAAAATCGGTGTTCAGACAGGTACAACAGGTGACATCTACTGTGCAGACGACTACGGCGAAGATGCAGTTGCACGTTACGACAACGGTGCTTTAGCAGTAGCAGCTTTACAGAACGGTCAGGTTGACTGTGTAGTTATCGACAATGAACCTGCAAAAGCATTTGTTGAAGCTAACGAAGGCCTTAAAATTTTAGATACAGAATACATCACAGAAAATTATGCAGCAGCTTTTGCTAAAGAAAACACAGAGTTACTCGAAAGCTTTAACAAGGCTTTAGCAGAACTAAAGGCTGACGGCAAAATCGATGAAATCATCGCAAAATACATCAAGGCTGAATAATTTAACCCTGATACATATCAAAAAAAGGGGCGATGTCAATCGTCCCTTTTATTTCGTTTAAGAAAGGGGAAAGCAAATGGCAGTTTTAACATTTGCAAAATGGATAGCAGAGGCACCTGAATGGATTTTATCCCTGCCTGAAGGTTTGCAGAGATTAGTGTTTCAGTTTTATCAGGTTTTTGTGCATGAAAACCGTTGGACATTCTTCACAGACGGTCTTATAACAACCTTTGCAGTAACAATAGGTGCATTGATTATAGGCGTAATTATCGGTATGATAGTAGCTCTTATCCGTACAACACACGACAGTCAATCGAGAAAGCCAAACTTTATCCTGCGTATTCTTAATAGTATATGTAAAATTTATGTTACAGTTTTACGCGGTACACCTTTGATGGTTCAGCTTCTTATTATGGGTTTTGTTGTTATGGTGCCCAAAGGCTCATTTGAAACAACGGTGTGTGCTATTGTGACGTTGGGTATCAACTCGGGTGCTTATGTTGCTGAAATTGCCCGTTCGGGTATTATGTCCATAAATGCAGGTCAGCGTGAGGCGGGCAGGAGCTTAGGTCTTAACTACGTTCAGACAATGTGGTATATTATTATACCTCAGGCGGTTAAGAATATATTACCTGCACTCGGTAATGAGCTTATTGCACTTTTAAAGGAAACATCGCTTGTTACGGTTATTGCATTGCAGGATGTAACAAAAGCGGCTCAGGTTATAGTAAGTAAGACCTACACGGCTGTCATTCCTTATGTGAGCCTTGCACTTATATACCTTGTGCTTGTTATGATACTTACAAAACTTCTTGAAATTTTAGAGAGGAGGCTGCGTAAGAGTGAACGATAATATTATAATCAGGACACAGGACTTATGTAAATATTACGGAGAAACAATCCATGCTTTAGATGGAGTGACATCAGAAATTAAAAAAGGTGAAGTTGTAGTAGTAATAGGTCCTTCGGGCTCAGGTAAATCAACGTACTTAAGGTCATTAAACCTTTTGGAAATTCCTACATCAGGTACAATTTTGTTCGAGGGAGTAGATATTACAAATCCTAAAGTAAACATAAATCTTCACAGACAGAAGATGGGTATGGTTTTCCAGCAATTCAACCTCTTTCCGCATATGACTGTTTTGAAGAACTTAACGCTTGCACCGCAGAAACTTTTAAAAAAGTCGAAGGAAGAAGCGGAGCGTCAGGCAATGGAGCTTTTGGAACGCGTAGGTCTTGCAGACAGAGCGAATGCATATCCGGAGCAGTTATCAGGCGGACAAAAACAACGTGTTGCGATTTGCCGTGCACTTTGTATGGACCCTGACGTTATGCTTTTTGATGAGCCTACGTCAGCATTAGACCCTGAAATGGTCGGCGAAGTTTTAGATGTTATGAAAAACTTAGCCCGTGAGGGTATGACAATGGTTGTTGTAACTCATGAAATGGGATTTGCTAAGGATGTTGCAGACAGAGTAATATTTATGTGTGATGGTAAAATTATGGAAGAAGGAACTCCTGATGAGTTTTTCACTAATCCAAAAGACCCAAGAGCACAACAATTTTTAAAGAGTATATTGTAAACTTAAGGGGCTGTAGCATTTTGCTACAGCCCCTTAAGTTTTTAATAGAAGGTTGCCAAAGGCTCAATAGGTGCAGGAGAATGAACCAACTGCTCAGCATAAAGTACAGGACCTTTGCCCTCATACAATTCATGATATTGATACTTTATTTTTGCCGTAACCATAAGCCAATCACGATTGCTTACCATTGCGTTTTTTGGAATTTTACAAAGCATACCACCGTATGCAATATCATCCTCGCAACACGTCATTATATGCCTGCCTACTAAACACAGGTCTTTCGGTAATGTTTCATTTTTAGCGGCAATACCCTTAAACATAATGGTTTTGCCATCATATTTTTTTGTATCTTCGTTCAAATCACGATAAAACTCAGCAAAATCCTCGTCTTTTATAACGATAATGTCCGCCTCTAAATCATAGGGCAACGGGTCTTCGATTTCATCATATTCAACGTGTCCGTCTGTATATTCAAAAACAATGTTAACACGCTTATTTGCACCTCTTACAATCTTGTGAAAAAGCATTTTATCTGTATTTTCCGTCACACGATTAAAGATAACAACCTCGGGACTTTTAAGTTTATCGACAACCAAGGACCGCATATTGTCGTTATAGTTTAAAAACGTTGTCGCATCCATAAAACACATTTCCTGTGCCATTGCGAATCCTCGCGGAACAACAGAGAATATGCTATCAATCTGCCACATTCCGTTGTATTCTATAATCATACGCTCTGCTTTATGCTTTTTTGTAAGTCTTAAAATCAAATCGGGCGTTAAATCGCTTTCGTTTTCTATGACTTCTACAAAGACATTTTCAGAAGAAAATTTAGAAAAATCAAATTCTTCAACACCCTCTTCACACAACAAAACGAGAGTTCGTTCGCCATCGTTGAAACGAACGTCTTCAAGCGTGCCTTGTATAAACTGAGTTTTTCCTGCTTCTATAAAGCCTGTAAACAAATATATTGGTATATTTTTCATAAGCACTCCTACAATTTAAATAATTCTTTTACAGCGTCATAGTTAATATCAGTACCTATGACGCAAATTCTGCCTGTAACAGAAGCAGAACCAAGACGTACATCAGGTGTTTCGGGGATGTAGTCAAAGTATATCCAGCTATCGCAGTCGCTTGTAACATAGCCTTTAGCACGAAGAATTACGCCGTATTTTTCTTCGTTTGAAAGTTCGCCTAAAATAGCATTTATTTCATCCTGTGTGTATTTTTTTGCAGTTTCCATACCGATGTTCTGGAAAACCTCATCTGCGTGATGATGATGGTGCTCGTGCTCGTGGTCGTGACCGCAACAGCAATGCTCGTGTTCATGGTGGTGTTCGTGGCAATGCTCGTGATGGTCTTCGTTGTGATGACACTCGTGGTCGTGATGATGCCCGTGATGATGGTTGCAAATATGACAAGCATCTTCCTCTAAATGCTCTAAATCATTTTTAAGAGAGGATATACCCTCCATTGCTTCTGTAATTTGCATCGAAGTCAAAAGGTTCCAGGGCGTAGAAACGATAACAGCACTATGATTTTTTTCTTTAATAAGCTTTATGCACTCGTGTAGCTTTTCTTCTGAGAGTCCGTCAGTGTGGCTTAAAATAATACACTTGGCACTTTCGACCTGATTATTAAAGAATTCACCAAAATTCTTCATATACATTTTGCATTTTTTAGCGTCAACAACAGTAGTTGCACTGTTTAAAATCAAATTTTCGTTATTAAGGTCCTTAACCGCCTTTATGACATCGCTGAGTTTTCCGACGCCTGAAGGCTCAATTAAAATTCTGTCAGGTGAAAAATCATCTAAAACTTTTTTTAGAGCTTTGCCAAAATCGCCGACCAAACTGCAACATATACAACCTGAATTCATTTCTGTAATATTTACGCCTGCGTCTTTTAAAAATCCGCCGTCGATTCCGATTTCGCCGAACTCATTTTCAATTAAAACGAGTCTTTCGTTACCAAAACCGCCATCTAGTAATTTTTTTATAAGTGTAGTCTTACCCGCACCTAAAAATCCTGAAAAAATATCAATCTTAGTCATTAGTATATTCTCCTTAAAAGTTATAGCTTTGTTATATCACTAAAGTTAAAAAAAGTCAATAAACCACTTTAAATATTAAAAAATATTAACGAATTTTAAAATAAATTTGACTAAAATTCTGTTTTCTTGACATTAAAATAGCAATATGATAATATATTTAATGGAGATTATTGTTTGAGGAGTGTCAGTTATGAGAATATGTGTATATGGAGCGGCGAGCGACAAAATAGACAACAAATATAAAGATATTGGTAAAAAGCTGGGTAATAAAATTGCTGAAAATGGCCACGGACTTGTATTTGGTGCGGGTGATAACGGTTTTATGGGTGCAGTTGCCCGTGGTGCATACGAAAAAGGCGGAGAAATTATAGGTGTTTCGCCGAGATTTTTTAATGTAGACGGAATTCTTTTCCAAAATTGCAGTGAGCTTATATATACAGATACAATGCGTGAAAGAAAGAAAATCTTAGAGGATTCATCCGACGCATACATCATTGGACCTGGTGGGGTTGGAACGCTTGATGAATTTTTTGAAATATTGACATTAAAGCAGCTGCAACAGCACAATAAACCAATAGCAATATTTAATTTTGATGGCTATTACAATGAAATTTTAGAGTGGATGAAGATAGCTACTGACAAGGAATTTATTTCGGATATTACGATTGATTTATGTAAGGTATCTGACAATGTAGATGAAATAATTGACTATATAGAGGGATATGTTCCAAAATCAGAGGATGTAAACAGATTGCGAAATTTATTGGACGAAAAGCGATAAAAGAGCACTGCAATGCAAAAATTGCAGTGTTTTTTTTGCATAAACAGTTGAAAATAGCAGAAATTGGGTGTATAATATTTCTGTTAGATATTTTTACATCAGGAAACGGGGAAAATACATGAAAACATTTAAGCCAATGTTATTTACGGATTTGAAAAAATACAGCGGTTCACAGCTTGCTAACGACATTATTGCGGGTATTATTGTAGCAATTATTGCACTTCCTTTGTCGATAGCTTTGGCAATTGCTTCGGGTGTCGGACCTGAGGCAGGCATATATACTGCCATTATTGCGGGGTTTGTTACCGCATTTTTTGGCGGCTCGAGCGTACAGATTTCAGGTCCTACGGCGGCATTTGCAACAATCGTTGCAGGAATTGTAGCAAAAAGCGGTACTGAGGGGTTGGCAATTGCTACTATTTTAGCAGGCATATTTTTGATTATAATGGGAATATTTAAATTTGGTGACCTTATTAAATATATTCCGTTTACAATAACTACGGGCTTTACTGCAGGTATAGCGGTAACATTAGTTATCGGTCAGTTAAAGGACTTTTTTGGCGTTACATATGCAAATGGTGTATCCCCTATTGAAACATTAGAAAAATTAGAAGCATTTATCGTAAATGCATCTTCTATAAATCCACAGGCAATTATAGTTGGTGTTGTATGCCTTGCCATTTTGTTTATTTGGCCCAGATTTTTTGACAAAATTCCTGCATCCTTGCTTGCGGTAGCAGCGGGAATTGTTATGGTAAAGGGCTTTGGAATGGACGTTTTAACAATAGGCGACTTGTTTTCTGTTAAGAGCGGTTTTGCAACCTTTAGAATTCCTGATATTGAAATTGCTTCTGTAACCTCAATCATTCCCGATGCGTTTACAATTGCAATTTTAGCGGGAATTGAGTCGTTGCTTTCGTGCGTTGTTGCAGATGGTATGGTAAACAAAAAACACCGTTCAAACACAGAACTTATCGGTCAGGGCCTGGGCAATATTTCATCAGCATTGTTTGGTGGTATCCCTGCAACAGGAGCTATAGCAAGGACAGCGGCAAATGTTAAAAATGGTGGAAGAACACCGATTTCTGCTATGGTTCACGCCTTGGTGTTATTACTCGTTGTTATGGTTTTGATGCCTTATGCGAAGTTGATTCCCATGCCTGCAATTGCGGCTATTTTAATCAATGTTGCATTCAATATGTGCCAATATAAGCAGGTAGTCAACATAGTAAAAACCTCGCCCAAGAGTGATATTTTTGTACTCGTAGTTACATTTTTACTTACAGTTATTTTTGACCTTGTTGTAGCTATTGAATTCGGTATAGTTGCGGCTTGTGTACTGTTTATGAGAAGAATGAGCGATGAAACGACAGTTGCCAGCTGGAAATATTCAGAAGATGAGAATGAGGACCCTGAGAGTCTTTCGATGAGAAGAGTTGCTTCGCACATAAGCGTATATGAGCTAAATGGACCTCTGTTTTTTGCAGTTGTCGGAGAAATTTCAAAAATTAAACCGAGAGAGGAAACAAAATGTATCATTTTGCGTATGCGTTCTGTGATATCTGTAGATACTGATGCACTGCGAACATTAGAGGGTTTTGTAAAAAAATGCTACGCAAGAGATGTAAAGGTTATCTTATCACATGTTAATTCGCAACCTATGAAGGCGATTAAAAAATCGGGGTTATATGAATTGATAGGACAGGAAAATTTCTGTGCAAATATTGACACTTCACTAAAAAAAGCAGAAAAGTACAAATAAATTTGCTTTCAACTATCCTGCACTTAAATTGTATAAAACAGGTCTTTTGAGAATAAGTTTTAAGAAAGACTTAAAAAGGGAAGTGTAGGAATGTTATTAGTTTTAAATAAGAAAAGAGTAGCTATATCAGTAATCTTTATAGTTTTGTTGGTGTTTGCATCAGGCGTGATAAGAGAAAAATTTCTTAAAACAAGTGAAACGTTTTTGCCTACAGAGGGTAAAACCATAATTATTGATGCAGGCCATGGTGCACCCGATGGCGGTGCAGTTGGTGATACAGGTGTATTAGAAAAGGATTTAAACTTATCGGTTGCAAAAATATTGCAGAAGTTTTTTGAATCAAACGGCACGAATGTTTTGCTGACACGTTCTGATGATAATGGGATTTATGACGTTTCAGGCACTATAAAAAATAAAAAGGTTTCAGACATAAAAAATCGCGAAAAATTTATAAATGAATCGGATGCAGATTTGTTTGTGAGCATCCATATGAATAAATTTCCTCAAAAACAATATAGCGGGCCGCAGGTTTTTTATTCAAAAAACAATGAAAATAGTGAGCTTCTGGCAAAGTGTATACAGAAAAGTATGATTTCGGCACTAAAACCTGAAAATAAACGAGAAATAAAAAAAGCAGATGAAAGCATATACCTTTTAAAAAAGGAAAAGCTTCCTGCGGTTTTGG
>JAZOCK010000005.1:0-60807 GCA_045596445.1 Congzhengia sp.
TTTTTCAAATAATAGACCACTGCTCTATATTTTTGCTCATTGCAGGTACATATACGCCCATTTGCCTCTGCTCAATAAGGGAATATTCCACCTGGCTCGGCTGGACAATATTCGGCGTTATCTGGGGACTTGCGGCTCTAGGAATTGTATTTAATTCAATAGATTTAAAAAAGTACAAAAAATTCTCAATGGTATGCTATCTCGGTATGGGCTGGTGTATTATAGTTGCAGCAAAACCTGCCTGGACTGCTGTTGGTGCTCTAGGTATGAATATGATTTTAGCCGGCGGAATACTATACACGATAGGGGCGGTATTCTACGCCTTTGGAAAAAAGAAAAAATATATTCACTCAGTGTTTCACATATTTGTAGTGCTGGCGAGTATTATACATTTTTTGAGTATTCTGTTTTTTGTTGTTTAAGGAGAAATTATGAGATATGCGGTAATTGATACAGGCTCAAACACAATAAGGATGTCTATATATGAGTGCAGCAATGGTGTTTATAAGGAAATATTTACCGAAGCCATCTTTGCTGATTTGGCCTCTCATATAGTTGACAACCGTTTGACAAATGACGGAATGTCTGCGTGTTGTCAGGCAATATCTGCACACATCAAGAAAGCGTCAGAATATAAGATTGCAGATTTTCGTGTTTTTGCCACAGCATCAATAAGAAACGTTACAAACTCAAAAGAAATAGCAAAAAGTGTAAAGAAAAACACCGGTGTAGATTTAGAGATTTTATCCGGAAAAGATGAGGGCGAACTGAGCTTTTTAGGAGCTTGCGGAGATTTTCCTGTTGACAATGGTGTTATGGCTGATGTAGGCGGAGGAAGCAGTGAAATAATAGTATTCCATAATAAAATCCCCTATAAAATCAACTCTATTCCTCTCGGTTCTCTGGCAACATATAAAAGGTTTGTTTCACAAACAATCCCAACAGCCACGGAAGCAGAAAAAATAAAAACAGAAATCAAAAACTATCTCGATGGTTTTAAAGATTTTAATGATATCAGCACAGAAAATCTGTGCCTTGTCGGTGGAGGCATAAGAGCGACAAAAAAAATATCAAAAGTATTTTTAGGTACAGACAATCCTAACGTTTACGAAATAAATAAACTGCTTGATTTATTTATAAATACCCCTGATGCAATAAATGTATTAGAACAACTTGCACCAAAAAGAAAGCTTACATTTACTACGGGACTCGCTATATACTCTGCTATCGGCGAGTATTTTGGTGCTGATAAAATATACACTTCGGACAAAGGAATTAAAGAGGGGTATTTAATAAAGTATCTCATTAATTAAATTTAATACTATTGTTATGATTTCTTAACATATTTATGTTATTATTATAATAGTCTGGTAGGCAATCTACTCGAAAGAAGGTATTCGTATGAAAAAGAATTTACTTGTTTCATTGACACTTCTCCTTTCGGTTATCTTCGTTTTAACAGGGTGCTCGTGGTTTTCGACAAGAAATAGTGTTTCTGACGTCGATGCTCATTTATATTATATTGGCGAAAACGGAACGGCCTTAATCGAAATGGATGTGTCATTACCTAATGGCTCGAAGGAAGAAAAAGCAGAATCTTTAATAATGCAGTTGATTAATGCTCCTGAAGGCAAAACAAGTCCTATTTGCGATGGTGCAAAATTAAACTATGTAAAAATTGAGGACGAGATAGCAACGGTTGATTTTTCCAAAGAATTTACAGATGTTGATAACCCAATATACACGCTGTCGGCGGCAGCACTGGCCAAAACATTATGTTCATTAGACTTTATATCGGGTGTAAATATTCTGGTTGAAGGCTCGCCCGCTTTAGGTATTGACGGAACTCCAATTGGCATTATTATGCAAAGTGACGTTATGGGTAATGTAGGCAGTGCAGAGGGTACTAAAACGACTGTTTCTCTGTACTTTGGCGACGAAATGGGCGATGGCTTAATATCAGAACGCAGAGAAATTAAAGTTCCTGCATCAAGCACTGTTGAAAAGGCAATTGTCGAAGAGCTTGTCAAAGGACCTCATAATGCAGGAGGTATATCAGTAATTCCTGCAGGCGTTAAAATATTGTCAGTTGAAACAAAAAACGGCGTTTGCTTTGTAAATCTGTCGAAGGAATTTGTTGATAAATTCACAGGCGGAAGTGCAGGAGAAATTTTAACAGTCTACTCCATTGTAAATTCGTTGACAGAGCTTGATACTGTCAGCTCAGTTCAATTCCTAATAGAAGGGGAAAAACGGGAGTCGCTTTCCCATATGGCAATAAACGAACCTATCGCAAGAAACAAAACTGTTATCATAGAATAAAAGCTAAGGGGGTGTGGCGAAAGCTGCATCCCCTGTCTTTTGGTTAAATTTACATTGACAAAAATATGTAAACAGTGGTATAATATACAATTATAGTTAAAATTGAAATTTTTGTGCTTTGGAGGATATCGATGATGAAAAGAACCTATATAAAAGACATTAAAAACAATATTGGTGAAACAGTAAAAGTTCAGGGTTTTATTGAAAATTTCAGAAACTCAAAGGCTATGGCATTTATTATATTAAAGGACATCACAGGAAAAATCCAGATAACAATTGAAAAAGAGGCTCATCCCGAAATGGAGCCTGCATTAGATACACTAACAGGCGATAGCGTTATTACGGTTGTCGGCAAGGTTATCGAAAACGAATATGTAAAAATGGGCGGTATTGAAATTCTTCCCGAACAACTTATTGTTGAAAGCATCGCCGACGCTCTTCCGATTACGAGAAAGGAAATACCTGCAACAAAGAAAAAGCAGGCAGTTGAACGTTCAAGCATTGACCAAAGAATTGACTTCCGTTGGATTGATTTAAGAACGGACGAAAATCAGCTTATGTTCAAGGTTCAAACGACTTTAGTTGGTGCAATGCGTGAGTACCTGATTGACAATGGTTTTATAGAAATTCACTCCCCCAAGCTCATCGGCACAGCGAGCGAAAGCGGTTCTGATGTTTTTGAGGTTAAATATTTTGACAGAAACGCGTACCTTGCTCAAAGCCCACAGTTCTACAAGCAGATGGCTATGGCAAGTGGGTTTGAAAGAATTTTTGAGGTAGGACCTGTATTTCGTGCAGAAAAATCCTACACCAGCAAGCATACAACAGAATTTACAGGCTTTGACCTTGAGTTTAGCTATATTGAGTCTTACCGTGACGTAATGACAATGGAAGAAAACCTTTTAACCTACGCATTGGAAAAGGTTAACGAAAAGTACGGCGAAGAAATTAAAGAGCTTTTCGGAACAGAAATTATCGTACCTAAAAAGCCATTCCCGATAGTTACGTTAAAAGAATTGTACGAAGGCTTAGAAAAAGATTTCGGCTACACAGTTCCTGACTCGGAAAAAGGCGATTTAACAACAGAAGCAGAAAGGCTAAGCTTTGAGTGGGTTAAAAAGCACTATGACCACGAATTCTTATTTGTAACAGATTACGATGCAGAAAAAAGAGCCTTCTACCATATGAGAGATGAAAAGGGAATGCCTCTTGGTTATGACCTTATCTGGCGTGGTGTAGAAATTACAACAGGTGCTCAGCGTGAGCATCGCTACGATATACTCAAAAAACAGGCAGAGGAAAAAGGCTTGGCAAAAGACGTAGAATTTTATCTTGAATTCTTCAGATACGGATGCCCGCCACACGGTGGTTTCGGTATCGGTATTGACAGACTCACAATGCTTTTACTAGGCCTGCACATTAAGGACGCGATGTTTATCTTCCGTGGACCTAACCGCCTGAATCCTTAATTTTAAAAAAACACAACAGGAGTTGATTTACGATGACTAAAACCGTTATACCCGAAGGATATAAAGCACCTTTGGACACCTATGATATGCAGAGAGCAATTTCTAATATTAAGTCCACCTTCCAAAAAGAATTTTCTGACGCCTTGAATTTAAAAAGAGTTACAGCACCTTTGTTTGTTGCTGAAAATTCAGGACTTAATGATAATTTAAACGGTTTTGAACGTCCTGTTTCGTTTGAAATTCCTGCAGTTGGCGGAAATGCTCAGATTGTTCACTCACTTGCCAAGTGGAAAAGATTGGCATTAAAGAAATACGACTTTGCGGTAGGTAATGGTCTATATACCGATATGAACGCAATAAGACGTGACGAGGAATTAGACAATTTACACTCAATATACGTTGACCAGTGGGACTGGGAAAAGGTTATTACAAAAGAAAAAAGAAATATCGAATATTTAAAAAAAGTAGTTACCGCAATTGTAGGTGCTATTTGTGATACGAATGACTTACTTCACACACGTTTCCCTCAGCTCACGACACATCTTTGTCGTGATGTTGCGTTCATCACAACTCAAGAGCTTGAAAATATGTACCCCGACCTGACATCAAAAGAACGTGAAAACGCTTTTGTCAAGGTGCATAAAACCGCATTTATTATGCAGATTGGCGGAAAGCTCAAATCGGGCAAGCCTCACGATGGCAGAGCACCCGACTATGATGATTGGACACTAAACGGCGATATTTTCTTCTGGCACGATACTCTGGACTGTGCGGTTGAAATCTCATCAATGGGAATTCGTGTTGATAAGGCAGCACTTGACAAACAGCTTACAATCTCAGGATGCAACGACAGACGTGAGCTTCCCTTCCATAAAATGCTCTTAAATGATGAGCTTCCTTTAACAATCGGCGGTGGCATAGGTCAGTCAAGACTTTGTATGTTGATTCTGGGTTGTGCCCATATTGGCGAAGTGCAGTCAAGCCTTTGGGACGAATATACAATTAACGTTTGCAAAGCAGCAGGCGTAAATATCTTATAAGCAGCTTTCTATATAGGGGGAATATTTGTGAAAACAACAGTTAGACAAATCTATAAAAACAGCGAGTCATTTGCTGAAAAAGAAATAAAGCTCTCAGGTTGGATAAGAACAATAAGAGCATCTAATGCTTTTGGTTTTATTGAAATCAATGACGGAACGTTCTTTAAAAATATACAGGTAGTCTTTGAAAACGAAATAATTGAAAATTACAAGGAAATTGCATCACAAAATGTTGGTGCGGCGTTAAATATAACAGGAAAGCTGGTTTTAACACCTGACGCTAAGCAGCCATTTGAAATCAAGGCTGTTTCTATTGATATTGAAGGCACTTCAACACCTGAGTATCCATTACAGAAGAAAAGACACTCCTTTG
The DNA here is from genome assembly GCA_045596445.1 of Congzhengia sp. Classification (GTDB taxonomy): domain Bacteria; phylum Bacillota; class Clostridia; order UBA1381; family UBA9506; genus Congzhengia. The sequence goes on from JAZOCK010000005.1 coordinate 5,205, forward strand.
AGTTTTTAAGAACAATTTCTCATCTGCGTCCAAGAACAAACACTTATTCTGCAGTATTCAGAATAAGAAGCCTGGCAGCTTTCGCTATTCACAAATTCTTTAACGAAAGAGATTTCGTATATACCCATACACCGATAATCACAGCAAGCGATTGTGAGGGTGCAGGCGAAATGTTTAAGGTTACAACCTTAGATTTGGAAAACATCCCTGTGGCAAACGGAGAGATAGACTATACACAGGACTTTTTCGGTAAAAGTGCAAATCTTACAGTCAGCGGTCAGCTAAATGCCGAGACATATGCTATGTCATTTAGAAATGTTTATACCTTTGGTCCGACATTCAGAGCCGAAAACTCAAACACAACCCGTCACGCGGCAGAGTTTTGGATGATAGAGCCTGAAATTGCGTTTGCGGACCTTAAAGATGATATGGAATTAGCAGAGGATATGCTTAAGTTTGTAATCAAGTATGTTTTAGAAAACGCCCCCGAAGAAATGGAATTCTTAAACAAGTTTGTAGATAACGGACTAATTGAGCGTTTAACATTTGTTGCAAACTCTGATTTTGGCAGAGTAACATATACAGAAGCTATCGAAATCCTGAAGAAAAACAATAAAAACTTTGATTATCCTGTTGAATGGGGCAGCGATTTACAGACAGAACACGAACGATATTTAACAGAAGAGGTGTTCAAAAAGCCTGTATTCGTTACAGATTATCCCAAGGAAATCAAAGCCTTCTATATGAGATTAAATGACGACGGCAAAACCGTTGCGGCTATGGACTGCTTAGTTCCTGGAATTGGCGAAATCATCGGCGGAAGCCAGAGAGAAGAGCGTATTGAGGTTTTAACCGCTCGAATGAAAGAATTGGGACTTGATGAAAAAGATTATTGGTGGTACTTGGACTTAAGAAAATACGGCGGAACTCATCACGCAGGCTTCGGTCTTGGTTTTGAACGTGCCATTATGTATTTAACAGGTATGTCAAATATCCGTGATGTATTACCTTTCCCAAGAACAGTTGGCAATGCAGATTTTTAAATTATTATAAAAGATGCTGTAGCTTTCGCTACAGCATCTTTTTTTATATAAATCAATCCAATTCCTTTTGCCCTGTATATAGCTCATAATATCTGCCTCCCAGTGCAACTAATTCATCGTGCGTTCCACGCTCTATTATCTCACCATCTTCCAAAACCATAATGGCATTAGCATTTCTTACTGTTGAGAGTCTATGGGCAATAACAAATGTCGTTCTGTTCTCCATAAGTCTATCCATACCATGCTCTATATGCCTTTCTGTCCTTGTGTCAACTGAGCTGGTCGCCTCATCAAGCACTAAAATAGGAGCTTTAGAAAGTGCGGCACGAGCAATATTTAAAAGCTGCCTTTGTCCTTGTGAAAGGTTTGTGCCATCACCATGAATAACAGTATTATATCCGTCAGAAAGTCGCATAATAAACGAATGTGCCGATGCAACTTTTGAGGCTGCAATCACTTCTTCGTCAGTCGCATCTAATCTGCCGTACCTTATATTTTCCATAATTGTTCCTGTAAAAAGGTGTGTATCCTGCAAAACCATAGCAATATTCTTTCTCAAAAACTCACGACTGTAATCAAAAATATCGACACCGTCAATAGTTATTTTTCCACCATTTATATCATAAAATCGATTCAAAAGATTTGTTACAGTGGTCTTGCCCGCACCCGTTGAGCCAACGAACGCAATCTTTTGCCCCGCGTGTGCCCACAAGGATAAATCCTTTAAAACAACCTTATCAGGCGTGTAGCCAAAGGTTACATTTTCAAAGACCACGTCACCCTTTATTTCCACGTTTGAAATTGCATCTTTTGCATCTTCCTTTTCCGGTTCCTTGTCTATAACGTCAAACACACGTTCTGCCCCTGCCAACGCAGAAAAGACAGTAGACATCTGCATTGATATCTCATTTATGGGTTGTGAAAACTGCTTGGAATACGTAACAAAAACAGTAAGTCCGCCGATATCAAAGCCCGTAAGAAGTGCCAAAGCACCTCCAACTCCTGTGGTAACAGCATAGCAAATTTGGCTGATGTTTCCCATAACAGGTCCCATTATGCCGCCAAAAAACTGAGCCTTCATTTGCTTTTGGCGTAAATCATTGTTTAAAAGAGCAAACTCCTCTTTGCAGGCATTTTCGTGCGAAAATGCCTTTACTACCTTCTGTCCTGTTACTGTTTCTTCAATGTATCCATTTATAGCACCTAATGCTGCCTGTTGCTCCTTGTAGTGCTTACTGCTGAATTTACCAATCACTCCACCGCTCTTTAAGAACAGAGGGATAAATAAGATGGTAACAAGCGAGAGCCACACATTAGTATACAGCATCATTATAAACGTTCCGACAATCGATATAATTCCAAGAATAACGCTCATTATTGCACTGTCGAGCATCGTACCGACATTGTCGACATCATTTGCAAAGCGGCTCATAACCTCGCCCTTACTATTTGAATCATAGAATTTTACAGGCAGTTTTTGCACTTTTTGAAATAAATCATTTCTGATATCCTCGATTGCACTTCTTGAAATTATAAGCATAAAACGCCTTTGGAAAAATTCTGCCACAATACTAACAAGATAAATGCCCAAAAGCACCATCAAGGCATATAAAAAGCCCTCTAATCTTCCTACTGCTATATAATTGTTAATAATCGGTCTTAACATATAAGAGCCGGCAATATTCGAAACGGAACGAATAATTACGAGTAAAACGGCAAAAATCAAGGTTGTTTTATGCTTGCCCATATAGCTTAGCAATCGTTTTATTGTATGTTGTGTTTTTTTAGGTTTTCCTCCGCCCATAGCACGTGCACGTTGCCCCGGGCCGCCCTTTGGACCAGGTCCGTGGGGAACTTGTGGTGCTGCGGCACCATATTTGTTATATTGCTTTTTTAAAGCCTCTAAATCTCTTGCCGCCATTAATTATTCGCCTCCTCTTTTTCGTTCTGCGAATAATAAATTTCGCGGTATTCATCGTTATTCTCCATAAGCTCACTATGTGTTCCTATGCCTACAATCTTGCCCTCGTCCATAACTACAATTTTATCGGCATCATAAACAGATGAAATTCGTTGAGCTATAATTATCTTTGTCATATTAGAAAGCTTGTTTGAAAAAGCTTCCTTAATGCGTGCTTCTGTCGCTGTATCAACAGCACTGGTACTGTCGTCAAGTATTAGAATTTTGGGATTTTTAATTAAAGCTCTTGCTATACATAAGCGTTGCTTCTGACCGCCCGAAAGATTGGCACCGCCCTGACCTAATTCGCTTTCATATCCATCTTTAAAGCTTTTAATAAACATATTTGCCTGGGCATATTCAGAAAACTTTTCTACCATTTCTTCATCAGCGGTATCGTTTCCCCAACGTATATTGTCATAAATTGTACCTGAAAAAAGTATATTTTTCTGCAATACCATACCTATGCCGTCACGAAGATTTTTTAAAGAATAATCACGGACATCTGTTCCGTCTATCAATACAGCCCCGCTGTCTGTGTCGTAAAATCTCGGTATCAGTGATACCAAGGTGGTTTTTCCGCAACCCGTAGAGCCTATTATTCCAACGGTTTCTCCGGGCAAAATCTCAAAGCTTATATCATCTAAAACTGCATCCTGACTATTCTTATAATATCTGAATGCCACATTTTTAAACTCTATTCTTCCCTCTTTTATCTTTTTATCCTTTTCTTTAGCACCATAGTCGTTAATATCGGGCACTTCGTCTAAAACCTCTGATATACGTTTTGCAGAAGCCAAAGCACGTGAGCTTATCATAAACATCATAACTACCATCATAAGTGACATTAAAATCTGCGTTACATATGTAATAAATGCAGTTAAATCACCTACTAATAACGTACCGCCTATTACTTGATTTCCCCCAACCCACAAAACTATAACGGTGGTCAAATTCATAAATAACATTATCATCGGGTGCATAAAAAGCATAACATACATAGCAGAAAGTGCCGACTTCTTTAAGTCTGCGTTTGCGTTTTGGAATTTTTCCTTCTGGTAATCCTCTCTTACAAAAGATTTTATAACACGAACGTTTGTCAGGTTTTCCTGAACATTTATATTTAACGCGTCGATTTTTTTCTGCATTTTTGAAAATCTGGGAAATCCGATTCTTACAACTGTTAAAATTCCAAAAGCAACAACCGGGATAATAACAGCAAAAATAACCGACAGCGAAGGACTTAAAATAATTGCCATAATAAGTGCCCCAATCAACATCCCCGGTGCACGCAGAAACATACGAAGTAACATATTTACAAAGTTCTGCAGTTGGGTCACATCGTTTGTAAGCCTGGTAACTAAAGAACCTGTTTCAAATTTATCCACATTGGAAAAAGAAAATCCCTGAATTTTTTGATATACGTCATTACGCAAATCTGATGCAAAATTAACTGAGGCCTTAGCTCCGAAATATGCTCCGCCTACACCACCTGCCATCATTAAAAATGCAGTTAAAACCATCATACCACAAATCCCTATTATATTAGCAACCGACATTCCGCTGTTGACAGAGTTAATAACCGAGCCAAAAAATTTAGGCATCAAAACCTCACCTATAACCTCTACAATCATACAGAGCGGTCCTATTATAAAATATAAAATATGTGGCGATATATACTTAAGCCATCTTTTCATTGCTTACCTCCAAATTGTCAAAAAAGTTCTTCGGCACACACAAAAGCCATTTATTTTTCATTATAATTATATTATTTTATCTTTTTATAGTCAATTACTTTAATAATTTATTTATAATTTGTTTTATTCTCTGTTTCGTCGTTATCTGCACAAGGAGTTGCCTGAAAGCTGTAAACATCCATATATGCCTCCAGCTCGTCCTCGGTTGCAAAATGAGTAACCAGCCCTGTACATTCTGTAGCAGAACAAGCATTACACATCGAAAAATGGTCAAAATCATCTTTTATGGGTCTTTTTTTCTTCATATAAATCACCTCGCGATTATTTTTTTCATTACGGCACAAAAATATTAAGTCAAAATTTTCTTTATATTTATTTGATTTTTTAATTTTTTTATGCTACAATGTAAATAAATCAGTTATTGAAAGGGTGAATCCTATGGAAGAAATCAAAAATATCACTCAACCTGAAAATTCAGAAGAGAACGAAACAATAGAATATGAGGAAGTGCATAAACTTTCTCTTGGTGCTTTTATCGGTATTGGCTTTGCCTTTGGTGTAGCTGCGGGCTTTTCTCTCGGCAATCTCCTAATCAATCAGATGTTTGGCGATATGGTAACAACAGGTTTTGCAATCGGTATGGCTTTCTGTATCACAGTAGGAAGTCTGGGTGGTTTGACACTTGGACTTATTAATCGTTCAAAATCAAAAAAATAGTTTTTATATAAAGAGGCTGCAACAAAAATATTTTGCTGCAGCCTTTTTCTATTCTTCTTCCTCGTTACACTTATGTCCGCCGCAAGTACAACCATCGGGACATCCTATACATTTTGCACCGCTTTTCTTTGATTTATATACATAAAAGCCTGCAAGACCCACAATTATAAATATTGCAACTATTATCAGAATATTATCCACTTTACATTCCTCCGTTTTATGTAAATATTTACCGCAATTTATAAAATAGTTATAGCTTCAGCTAACTGATTGTCTATATTATATCTTCCATCTTTAATAGAAACTATACATCCGCCCTTCAGCTTAGAAATTACTGTTATAGGCTCTCCGCTATAGCATCCTAACGAGAACAAAAATGAGCTTAATTCTTCATCATCCGTTTGAATTTTCCGAACTACGTATTCTTTCCCCTCTTCTGCTTCTCTTAAATTCATACATATCACCTTGTTTCGACCTTATTTTATTAAGTTAGACACCGCTAACCTATACGTAATAAAAAAAGCTATTGACTTTTTGATAATTTTATCATAGCACTTTTTATTTGTCAATACATTTTAGTGTTTTGAGAAAAAAAGCGTATCGGATAAATCCGATACGCCCAATTTCTAAAATAATTTCTCAGAAACTAAATTACATACTTCTTTCTACCTTGTTTGAACGAAGGCATCTTGAGCATACGTGCAATGTCTTAGGTGTACCATTAACAATTGCTTTTACAGTTCTGATATTAGGCTTCCAAGTTCTGTTACTTCTTCTGTGAGAATGGCTTACTTTAATACCAAATGTAACACCTTTTCCGCAAATTTCGCATTTAGCCATATATATGCACCTCCATTAAGTACCCTTTAATTAATACTATTTTTCGAACAGCAAACATAATTATAACAGAAATTTTTAACAATTGCAAGCATTTTTTTTGCTTTTTCGAATTTATTTTATCAAACGTGCAGAATACACACCATCAATATTTAAAATCACGTCAATTACCGACTCATCTGCCGAGCCCTCTAAGTCAATAATTGTATAGGCGTTTTCTTTCTTGCTCTTGTTCAGCATATTGCTGATATTAATACCATTATCTAAAAGAATTTTAGAAAGGTCAGCAAGCATTGACGGGGTGTTTTTATGTGCTACAGTAATTCTCTCTGAGCATCTTGGCATTTCGCAATTCGGGAAGTTTACCGAGTTTTTGATATTACCGTTTTCCAAATAATCCTTTAACTCTAAAGCTGCCATAACAGCACAGTTATCCTCAGATTCGGGTGTTGATGCACCCAAGTGAGGAATAGCAACAACATTTTCCATAGATAAAACTGCATCATTAGGGAAATCTGTAACGTAGCAGGCTACCTTACCCTCTTTAAGTGCTGCTGCCATATGCTCGTCATTAATTAATGTGCCACGGGCAAAGTTTAATATTCTTACGCCGTCTTTCATTTTAGCTATTGTTTCTTTATTTATCATACCTGTTGTTTCGCCTGTTGCAGGAATATGAAGTGTTATGTAATCACTTGCTTCATATATTTCATCAAGCGACTTGGCATAATTTGCCTTGCTTGATAATTTCCATGCACTTTCTACAGTAAGGAAAGGATCGTAGCCAATTACATTCATACCCAACTCAACAGCAGCATTTGCAACCATTGCACCAATAGCACCAAGACCTACAACACCCAGGGTTTTTCCTGCAATTTCAGGACCAACATATGCTCCCTTGCCTTTTTCTACCATCTTGGCAACCTCTGCACCCTGACCAGATAAAGTCTTAGCCCACTCAATGCCATCTACAACTTTTCTTGAGCCTATCAAAAGTCCTAAAATAACAAGCTCCTTTACTGCATTGGCATTAGCACCTGGGGTGTTAAACACCACAATACCGTTTTCGGTACATTTTTCTATTGGAATATTGTTAACGCCGGCACCTGCACGGGCTATGCACTTTACTGTTTCAGGCAATTCCATCTCATGCATAGAAAAGCTTCGAAGAATGATACCGTCAGGATTCTCACAATTATCAGATATGCTGTAATTTTCGCCGAGCTTGTCAATTCCGCATGATGCTATTTTATTTAATGTTAAAACATTATACATATCTTTCTACCTCTTTATATTATTTGTTTTCCGCCTCAAACTTTTTCATAAACTCAACTAAAGCAACTACTCCCTCAACAGGCATTGCATTGTATATACTTGCACGCATACCGCCTACTGTTCTGTGTCCCTTTAAGTTTACAAAGCCTGCAGCCTTTGATTCTTTTACAAATTTTGCATCTAATTCTTCATTTCCTGTAACGAAAGGAATATTCATTAAAGAACGGTCCTCAGGAACTACTGTGCCGTGGAAAAGCTCTGAATTGTCTAAGAAATCATATAAAATCTTGGCTTTTTCTTCGTTAATTTTCTGTAATGCAGAAACTCCGCCCTTTTCCTTTACCCATTCTAAAACAAGCTTTAATGTGTAAATTGCATATGTAGGGGGTGTGTTATACATTGAACCGTTTGATGCGTGAATGTTGTAGTCTAACATTGTAGGTGTGCCGTCTAATGTTTCGCCCAACAAATCCTCACGAACTATAACAAGTGTAACACCTGCAGGTCCTAAATTCTTCTGTGCACCCGCAAACAAAAGTCCAAACTTTGTTACGTCGATTTCTTCCGACATTACGCAAGATGAAATATCTGCAACAATCGGCTTATCAGTTTCAGGAAGCTCTGTATATCGTGTACCATATATTGTATTATTATAACAAATGTAGAAATAATCTGCATCGTCAGAGAATGTGCTTTTGTCTAGCTTTGGGATATATGAAAAGGTTTTATCAGCAGATGAAGCAACCTTATTTACTGTGATAAACTTTTCAGCCTCCTGAGCTGCTTTTTTTGCCCACTGACCTGTTATTACGTAGTCAGCCTTTTTGTTCTTTGTACCAAGATTCAGCGGCACCATAGCAAACTGTGTAGAACCGCCACCCTGTAAGAATAAAACTTTATAATTGTCAGGAACATTCATAAGCTCTCTAACGAGTTTTTCTGCACCTTCTATTATTGCTTCATAATCTTTGGAACGATGACTCATCTCCATTACGGACATCCCCGCATCTCCGTAATTAACCATTTCTTTCGCTGCTTTTTCTAAAATCTCAACGGGAAGCATCGAAGGGCCCGCAGAAAAATTATAAACTCTGTCCATAATTACACCTCTTTAAAAATTGTTATTTTATCATTATACAATATTTTTTTTAACAAGTCAACCGATTTGGCATCATTTATCCCCTTTTATACGCAAAAAAATCGGAACAAGTAAAATATGTTCCGATTTTGGTGCGGATGACAAGATTTGAACTTGCACCGAGAAACCCCGACTGGCACCTGAAGCCAGCGCGTCTGCCAATTCCGCCACATCCACAAATATTTTCAACATCGATTATAATATCATAATTAAACAGGTTTGTCAATGAAATCTGATGTTATTTTTTTTGCATCCCCTCTTTTTTAGTAAGGTAAATATAAAACTCAAGCAAGGCACACTTTATGTGTGCAGGTGCACATCTTACGTCAAGTTTGTCACATAAATTTACACGCGAGATAGCTTTTTGTATATCAAACATATCCTCATCGTTTTTTATAACCGTTTTAATTGTACTCCTTCCTAAAAGATAGTCTACGCTGACGTCAAAATAGTCCGCAATATGCCTTATTGTTTCGTTGTCGGGTTGACGGTTTCCCGATTCATAGTTGGAAATACAGCTCCTTGATGTATTCAGAGTATTCGCCATTCTTTGTTGTGTAACGCCCATCTGTTTTCTCAAAATTTTTAAATTCATACCAAATTGTTTTGTATTATTTAACTCCATGTGCATCACTCCGAAAAATTTCTTTAATAAAAGTATATCAAGCAAAAGTCGTAAAATCAACATTTTTGGCAATTGTTGACAATACGTGACATAAATGTTTCTTATTAAAGTGTCGATTTCCATTTAGTAAATATACACCGAAAATTTACAAAAACAAGCATTTAAAATAAATATAACCTCCTATTGACTTTAAAGTATCTGTATGCTATAATCTATTTAGAAATATTTCTAAATAGATTATGAGAGTGTGAAATCAATGGGAATGAACGAGACATTAAAAGCCATATCCGATTCTGTAAGACGGGAGATATTGCAAATATTAAAAGCAGGCAAAAAGTCTGCAGGAGAAATTGCAGAACAGTTTAATTTGACAGATGCAACAGTTTCATATCACTTGGCAAAACTAAAAAAAGCAGACCTTATCACAGAACAAAAGTACAAAAATTTTATTTATTATGAATTGAATACTTCAGTCTTTGAAGAAATATTAACCTGGATTTACGCTTTAGGAGGGAATAAGTAATGAAATATATAAAATTGAAAAGTCTTATTACAACCTGTATTGTCTGTCTTTTGCCTATCCTTTTAGGAATTGTTTTATGGGATAACCTACCCGACACTATGGCAATTCATTTTAACTTCAATAACGAGCCTGATAACTTTGCACCAAAAGGATTTGTAGTATTCGGTCTTCCGATTTTAATGGTGCTTTTGCAAATTTTTTGTTGCTTTGTAAATGATGTCAATTCTCACAAGCACGGCGAACGCAAGAAGTTTGAAAGAGCAACAAAGTGGATTATCCCGATTATGACGGTCATTTTGCAAATAGTAACTTTAGGATACGGGCTTGGCTGGAATATAGACATAAGAAAAATCACAGCATTGATTGTGGGTATTGTTTTCTTTGTGATTGGGAATTATCTTCCAAAATTTGACTATATAAAAAATTACAATATTGATACCGAAAAGGCAAGAAAGATAAATAGGTTTATAGGGTTTGAAACGGTTATTATGGGGATTTTGAGTCTTTTAAGCATATTTTTGACGCCAATTTCAACGGTCGTTTGGTTATTTTTACTGATACCCTATACAGTTATAGGTATTATATATGGGATTAAAGTCGGACGAAATAAATAATCGTTATAACAGCACTGCTTATTTAGTATGCAGTGCTGTTGTTTTGCGAAATCTCAACAAAACACATCTCACAGAAAATAAAGTTATAGGTTTTGATTGTTGTACTTGAAAAATAACATCATTTACTGTATAATATTAAGTAAGTATTTTACCAAGGAGAACAAATATATGAAATGGTTTATAGCATCTGATATCCATGGAAGCTTTTACTATGCAAAAAAAACAGTAGAAGCCTTTAATAAAGAAAATGCCGATAAAATGCTTTTACTGGGAGATATTTTGTATCACGGACCAAGAAATGATTTACCCCGTGATTATAATCCCAAATCGGTAATAGCTCTTTTAAACGAGCTTAAAAGCAAAATTATCTGTGTGCGTGGCAACTGTGATGCGGAGGTTGACCAGATGGTTTTAGAGTTCCCTATAATGGCGGACTACACCATTATAAATGATGGCGGCATAACTGTTTTTGCAACCCACGGACACAAATTTAACGAAAACAACCTTCCGGCAGTAAGCTTTGATGTGTTGCTCCATGGTCATACCCATGTTCCTAAAAATACAAAGCACGCAGAATATACATATATTAATCCCGGTTCTGTCTCCATACCCAAGGAAGAAAGCCACCACGGGTATGTGATTTTTGAAAACGGGGAATTTATTTTCAAAGACTTTGACGGAAAGATAATAGATAATGAGGTGTTTATAAATGAATAAAGCAAGAAAAATTATATTTTCAGCACTTTTTGCGGCTCTTTGCTGTATATTTACAATTATTGTAAGAATTCCATTGACACTGGGCGGTTTTATAAATTTGGGCGACTCTGCCGTTTTAGCGTCGGGATACTTTTTAGGCGGAGGATATGCTTTTTTTGCAGCAGCAGTTGGCTCGGCGTTGGCGGATATCCTTTCAGGATACGCAATCTATGCCCCTGCGACATTTTTAATCAAAGGACTTATGGCACTTGTAATGTGCGGCTTTGCAAAGAAAGCAAAGAAAAGATTTCTAATTGCAGGCGGAATAATATCCGAGATGCTTATGTGTGTAGGATACTATGTGTTTGAGGGATTTTTGTACGGATTTACAGAAAGCCTGGTAAATATTCCTGCAAATATAGTTCAGGGCTTGTGCAATCTCGCTGTGGGATTGATTCTGGTGGAAATATTTAAGAAGTATAAACTGAGATTTTAAAAATATTCCGTAAATTGACATAATACTTATTTTTGCTAGAATGAAAAAAGAGGTGAATACATTGAAATGCAGATTTTGCGGTAAAAGAATAAAAAAGAATAATAATATATGTTCAAAATGCGGCAAGGAAGTCACAGAGGGCTTAGGAACAGACGAGTTAATTGACTCACTTCCGGAACTACACGATGAATTTGATAATATTTCTAAAATGCAAGCAAAAGAAGAAAGAAAAAAACAAAGACAACAAAAACGTGCAGAGCACAAAACAAGAAGGATAGTAATATGTATTGTTGTTATTCTGGCTATTTTGGGCGGAGTTGCAACAGGAATGCTTTATTTTAGAAAAAAAGAAGCCGAGGAAAAAGAAGCAGAAGCTAAAAAAATAACAACCTCTGCTGTAGAATCACTGATTAATAAAAGCTTTGTCACGGGCGGATTTGACGGACTATATGCGACCAATGCTGGCGAGGCAAAGTCCGTATTAACAGCATTTGAAGATGCGTTTTCTTTTGTTGATGTAGCAAATGAATTCGAATTAGACAAGGAAATCAAAATAAATAATACTACAATATATCGTTTTTCCCAGAAGTATAAGGGTATTCCCGTATATAACGGAGAAATGATAATAATGGCAAATTCCCAAGGCGAAGTTATTGCCTTAAACGGAATATATGTACCGACAAACGGACTTACTACAAGCTACGGGGTTGATATGGGCAGTGCATCTGCTTCAATTACAGAGTATGTAAATTCTTTAGAAGACTTTGCCGTTGTCGAGGGAATAAATATAACAGATATAAAAAAAGCAGTCTGTAACACAAACGGCAAGGCATATCTGACATATACCGCAAATGTTTCCGGTTATAATGCATCGGCAGAATATATAGCATATGATGTGTTTATAGATGGCATTACCGGTAAGGGTGTTTGCGTGTCTGTAACGTCAAGCTTTGAAAACGATTCACTTGTTACTAAAGATGACATTGACGAAAGTTATATTTTCAGTATGTCCACAGCAAGTGATAAGTTTAATTGGAATGACGAGTCTGTATCTACGGCAACAGAACCTATTAATATAGATGATATAAAAGCAGGAAATGCCTCTGCCTATGTTTCGAGCGTAAAAAATACGGTCGATTATGCTTATAATTATTTTAATAACAATTTTGGCTGGAAAGGTCTTTCAGGCGACGGAAAAAGCTTTGAGGTATATATTAATGCTAATGAATATGTTGAGGAGGACTTGCCTACTGAAATGGCAATGTATACCAACGAAAAGCTTATGTTCTTCCGCGAGGATTTAACACAGGGAGATATCGATTACAATACAGTTGTGCATGAATATGCTCATGGTGTAATGCACAATCTAGTCGGATTCAGCGGTACAATGGGATTTTCGGAAAATTCTTCTATTGCCGAAGGGTTAGCTGACATATTTGCCGAGCTTGCCGAGTCAAGTATGACCGGTGTAGCACCGGACTGGATACACAAAGAAAGAACTTTGTATGCACCAACAGAAGAATATTACATTTCAATACCTGATATCATAACAATAAGTGACGTAAGCGAATGCTACCATTACAGCACAATAGTTTCACATTTTGCATTTGATATTGCACAGATTGTGCCTGATTTAAATGCACAAAATGAGTTTTGGTTTAAAGCAATGTGCCTGATGACTAAAAATACAGATTTCAGCGAATTGAGCAGTATATTTAATACAGTCGCTTTAAATATGTATAACGAATATAAACTGACCGATACGCAATACGCAGAAATTATATCGGCTGTATCAGGACTTTATAACTCTAATCAAAGCACAGAAATTATACAATAGCAAAACAGGGGCGGTGCTATGAAAAAAATACTTATAGCAATATTAATTACTCTTAGCATAATTTTAGCTTATCAGGTTCACTACGAAGATTTTTCTAAGATGCTATCCATTATAAAAAAAGAAAAAATTGTGAAGGACTGCCCTATTTCAGTAAATGCCAGAACAGTAAGTCTGGGTATGAATGAAAGTGATGTTTTTGAGCTTTTTGGCAAGCCCTCAGATACACTTGTATCAGAATATGGTTTTACTTGGAATATTTACCACGAAAATTTCAAAAACTACATTCAAATCGGAATAAAAAACAATGCCGTTGTCGGTATTTTTACAAACTCCCCCACCCTCTTATTTGAAGACTTCACGGCTAACACCAACAAAAGTCAAATAAATACAGAGCTTGGTAAATCCCTTGATGGTATCGTAAAGGGCTCTACCCGTTATTTGTCAAACGGCTCAAAGGATGGAGCAAACTTTGACATATATAAACTAAGGGGTGCTTACGTTACGTTTTTTTATGACACATTTGAGAATAATTCTCTGTCTTCTGTCAATATAATAGATTGTGACGTAGAGGAAAGCTTTGACTCCCTTTACGGAGAGGTTTCTGACGCTCTAAAGCATAGCTTTGAAATCCAAAACTTTTATGTAACAAATGCTACAAGGATAAAAAACGGGCTTGCACCGTTTAAACACCATGAGGTTTTAGCCGATTTAGCATTCGGCCACGCCTATGATATGGCAACAAATAACTATTTTAGTCACACAAGTCAGAACGGCGATACGGTTTTAACTCGTTCCGAAAGGTATAATATTAAATTTAAAATTATCGGTGAAAATCTGGCTATGGGTGCACAAAATTCCATTTATATGCACGAGCTTTTGATGAACTCCGAGGGGCACAGAAAAAATCTTTTAGGCGATTTTACTCACATGGGGGTAGGTGTTGCTTTTTCGCAAAACAACACTCCGTACCTTACACAAAACTTTTTAAAATAGCGGAGGATTTATGAATAGTAATATCATATTTGTAGGATTTATGGGCACAGGAAAAACAACGATAGGACGACGTGTTTCAGGAAAGCTTGATATGGATTTTTATGACACGGACGAGTATATAAAAAAATGCGAAAATATGTCTGTTTCAGAGGTTTTAACCAAGAAAGGCACCAAATATTTTGAGGGTGCACAGCGTTTTGCCGTACAGAATATCTGCGAAAACAAAAATGCTCTTATTGCCACAGGCGGAGGCACATTAACAGACCCAAAATGCCGTGATATCATATTTAAAAACGGGATTACAGTATGGCTTCGTGCAAAGCCTGAAACAATCCACGAAAATCTTAAAAACTCCCATAACAAGCGTGCAGAGCTTAGCGGAAAATCCTTAGACGAAATAATAGATATTTTAAATGACTATTCAGAACATTATGAAAAAAGTGATATTATAATTGATGTAGATGAAAATACGCACCGCGATATAGATGCGGTTGTAGATAAGGTAGTAGCAGAAATTAAAGCTTACACAAAGGAGTAACATATTATGAATGACTGTATTTTTTGTAAAATTATAAACAGAGAAGTTCCATCAGCTAAGGTGTACGAGGACGACTTGGTCTATGCCTTTCGTGACATAGCACCCGCAGCACCCGTGCATATTTTAATTGTTCCTAAAGAGCACATCTGTTGTGCCAACAAATTAGAGGATAAGCATAAAGAACTACTCGGCCATATTATACTAACTGCAAAAGCAATCGCCGAAGCCGAGGGCGTTAAAGACGATGGCTATCGCATTATCAACAACTGCGGTGAAAATGCAGGACAGACTGTTTTTCATCTGCATTTTCATTTGCTTGCAGGCGATAAATTTGAAAATTTAGTGTAACCACAGGAAGACAGAGGAAGTTGTTATGAAAATAGGTTGTCACTTATCCGCATCAAAGGGCTTTTTGGCTATGGGCGAAACTGCCGTTTCAATAGGTGCAAACACATTTCAGTTTTTTACACGAAATCCAAGAGGCGGTACGGCAAAGGCTTTAGACGCCGATGACATAAAAGCCTTTTTGGAATTTTCAGAAAAAAACAACATTGAAATAATTTTGGCACACGCTCCTTATACTTTAAACATATGCTCTGCCGATGCAGGCATACGGGAATTTGCAAAAAACACGTTTATAGACGACATCAAAAGAATGGAAGCCATTCCCAATAATCTTTATAATTTTCATCCCGGCAGTCACGTAGGTCAGGGTGCTGATGTCGGAATAAATATGATTGCCGACACATTAAATGAAATTTTGTACCCTGAAATGACTACAACTATCCTGCTTGAAACAATGTCAGGAAAAGGCTCTGAGGTTGGTCGTGATTTCAATGAGATTAAGGCAATTATCGATAAGGTCAGTCTAACCGATAAAATAGGCGTATGCTTAGATACTTGCCACGTCTATGATGCAGGCTATGACATAGTAGATAATTTAGACGGAGTTTTAAAAGAATTTGACGAGATAATAGGTCTTGACAAGCTTCGTGCTATCCACATAAACGACAGCAAAAATCCGTTTGAGAGTCATAAGGACAGGCACGAGGTTATAGGCGGCGGTTCAATTGGCACAGATGCTTTTTCACGCATCATTAACCACCCCGCACTTCGTGATTTGCCGTTCTATTTAGAAACGCCTAACGAGCTTTCAGGATACAAAAAAGAAATCGAACTTCTTAAAGCTTTAAGAAAATAGGTACACTTATGAGGGAAACGCTTTTAAAAAAATTAACTGAATATAGCAATACTGTAATACCTTTTCATATGCCGGGACACAAAAGAGCATTTAAAAAATCTCCCATTCCCTACTCAATTGATATAACAGAGGTCAACGGCTTTGATAATCTGCACGATATGAAAGGCGTATTAAAAGATACCGCAAAGCTTGCTGAAAAGATATATGGTTCAATAGAATCTTTTCCTTTGGTAAATGGCTCTACGTGTGGAATTTTAGCAGGTATATATTCTTTGACGCGATGCAATAAAAACATACTTATCGCACGAAATTGCCATAAGTCGGTCTATAATGCTGCAGAAATCCTAGGACTTAATATTCATTATGTAATGCCCGAAATATGCGACTATGGTATATTTGGCAAAATAGATGCAAGTCAAATAGAAGAAAAAATCAAATTACATAAGATAGGCACAGTAGTAATTACTTCACCGACGTATGACGGGATAATCTCTGATGTTTCATCAATTTATGAGCTGTGCACAAAATACAACGCCCGACTTATTATAGACTGTGCACACGGAGCACATTTTCCTTGTTTTCACAGGGAGTGTGACATCTGTGTTATGAGTCTTCACAAGACATTGCCGTCGCTTACACAGACAGCTATTTTAAATGTGCATTCTCGCAATGTAGATTTAGATATTCTGCGTCACGGATTATCAATCTTTGAAACATCAAGCCCCAGCTATATACTTCTTGCATCTATTGATGAATGCTTGCGTTATATGTTAAATCCACATCATAATTTTAATACATTTAATGAGAATTTGAAAAAATTTTATAAAGATACAGGCAAATTAAAAAATATAAAAGTCTCTCATTTTGATGATATAGGCAAAATAATAATATCAGGTGCAAACGGCTTTGTGATTGCCGAAAAATTGCGTAAAGCAAAAATCGAAACAGAAATGGCGTCAGAAAACTACGTATTAGCAATGGCGACAATCTGCGACACTAAAAGGTCCTTGAATACATTAAAAAAAGCTCTGTTTAAGATTGATAAAGATATTAAGACGGTTTGTGTAAACAAAAGCCCGGCCTTTGCACTCCCCGAAAAAACGCTTGATGTAACCTCGGCACTAAACACACAGGGCGATTTCTTTCACTTGGAAGATTGTCTTAACAAGACATCATTAGAATACATATGGGCATATCCGCCCGGAGCACCGATTGTCGTTCCTGGCGAGATTTTTTCAAAAGAAATAATTGAATATTTAAAATCAAAAAAAGACTTAAAAACTACAAGGGGTAAATTCCCGCAAATATTTGCAAAACAATAAAATAAATGACTTGGGGTATCCCAAGTCATTTATTTTTATTACTCTTTTTCAAATGCATCTTTACCCAAAGAACATATTGGACAAACCCAAGTATCCGGAACGTCTTCCCATGCAGTGCCTGGAGCAACGTTATTTTCGGGGTCGCCTATTTCGGGATCATAAACATATCCGCAAGGACATACGTACTTATCCATTTAAATTTCCTTCTTTCTTTTTTTATATGTGTTTTAACCTTGTTATATTTATATCCTTAAATCCAATGCTTTATTACAACGCTGACGATGGTTCAGAATAAATTCTTCCTGCATACTCCATATATGACGCATATACTGCTTATATTTGCAATATAATTTACATATCAAACAGACTTGTTGGGTCTAATTTAAACTGCAACATTTTTGCGGTGTCTCTGCCACCATCTCCACCTTTTCTTTGTATCAACACACTACCTAATGCGATACTTCCCCTTGGAGATACTTTAACTTCTCCCGCTGCATAATGTTGTAGAACCTCATTTATATTTTTCAATATCCATCTGCTGTTTGTTTCTACCTTTTGTGCAACAAGAACCCACTCAGCAGAAAACTGACCTCTGCCTTTAATAATATCACTTAATATTAAAGTTTTGTTTTGCTTGAACCATTCTATAACAGCGTCTTGTTTTTCAGTTTCCATTTCACTCAAAAACATTCTTCTCTTGTCTTTTGTATTTGTCTTATAAGGCAGTTTTTCACCGGTAAAATATTCTAATACTTCATAAACATTATCTGGTATATTCCAAAGTTCCTTATACTGTGATAACCACCTTTTATCTACTTGATTGAAACCTTTTGAATTGCTTACCAATTTTACTTGTATGTTCTCAGTGTCAATGGCACTTTTCAACTTGATTTGAACTTGAACATTTATATCTGCTTTATATCCACTCAAAACAACTGCCTTTACATATTCAATGTCATTCAAATCATACTGCATAATAATCAACCATTGTTTTGCCTGTGCATCTGTTTTCCAATGATTAAACTTATCTGCTACTTCCTTTTCATTTTTAAAACCATTTTTAGCAGTTTGCGAGCCCTTTAAAACTAAATCTTCCATTTTTATCTCCCTATATACTATCCAAAAGAGATTTTCCTATGGCACTTATAACTGAAATTGTCATAGCATTACCTGCCTGGGATAATAATTTATTATTATTAATTTTTGCGTTTTTTGACTTGTCTGCCAACTCTTTTGGAAAACCTTGTAAGAGTAAACCCTCATAACCACTTAACTTCTTCAACTTACCATTCTTTACATACAATATTCCATGTCTTCCACTTCTTAGTGTTGGTGTTTTACCCCTATACAATCTTAAATCACTTTGTCTCCAATCTAATACTAAATAATCTTCTTTTAACAGTTCTTCAAAATCAAACTTGCCCTTGTTATATTTATTGTTTATATACCTCTGCCAACTAGGGTTGTTAAAGTCTAAAATCTCATTGTCTGTGTCTATTAAATAATCTTGTATATTTGAAGTTTCTGTTGTTTTAGGCCACTTAAAAGGTTTCTTTATTAAACCCTTTTTTATGCCAACAAAATATATTCTTTCTCTAAACTGTGGAACACCATAATTTTCTGAATTAAGAACCTTATAATCAACACAATAACCAATATTGGAAAGTTCTTCTAAAATGTCTTTTAATGTTTCACCTCTATTATGATTTATCAAACCTTTTACATTCTCTAAAATAAAATATGGTATGTCTTTTTCTAGCAATATTTTAATCAAACCATAAATTATTTGACCCCTACTATCTGCAAAGCCTTCCCTTTTTCCAACAATACTAAATGTTAGGCAAGGAAAACCCGCAATTTAAATATCAAAATCTGGAAGAGTTTTTGTATCTATACGCATTAAATCTCCATAATTTTTTTCTTCTTCCCCAAAAAATAGTCTATATGTATAATTGGGTATCATATCTATTTCACTATGTGCTACACACTCAAAATTATTCTTTTCAAGTCCCAATCTGCCTCCACCTATTCCAGCACAAAAGTCCATAAACTTCATAATGAAATATCTCCTTGCTACATTGAAATACAACAATTCGATTTTATTATATCATATCTTTGTCAGAAAATCAATGAGTTGACAGAATAAACACAAAAATGTAACAAAAAACAACACCCGAATTCTCTATAATAAGTAAACATTGTAATTTTTTAAAGCAAACCAATAGAAATATAGAAAAATTGCATAACAAAAGGGTTTGGAGCATCTCCAAACCCTTTTGTTTCACTTATCCAAAGTATCTTTTAAGCAAGCCTTCTAAACCTCTACCATGTCTTGACTCGTCACGAGCCATTTCATGAACTGTGTCATGGATAGCATCTAAGCCGTTTTTCTTTGCACAAGCAGCAAGGTCAAATTTGCCCTGTGTTGCACCATATTCGCAATCAACTCTCCATTTTAGGTTGTCTTTAGTTGTTGCTTTCATATTTGGCTCTAAATCTTCGCCTAAAAGCTCTGCAAATTTCGCAGCATGCTCAGCTTCCTCATAGGCTGCTTTTTCCCAGTAAAGACCTACTTCAGGATATCCTTCACGATGAGCTATACGAGCCATGCAAAGATACATTCCTACTTCAGCACATTCACCGTTGAAATTAGCCATAAGCTGATCAAATATATACTTTTTATCCTCATCTGTGATATCAGGATTATTTTTAACTGTTTTAGCATAAATGCCATACTCGTGTTCAGCAGCTAACGATGCACCTTCTACCATTTCTGTAAATTTCTCTCCCGGAACCTTGCAAAGCGGGCAGGCTACAGGGGGTTCAGTTCCTTCGTGAACATATCCGCATACAGGACATACAAATTTTTTCATAATAAATTCCTCCAGTTTTATTTAAATATTTTTTACTTACAATTTTTACAAACACCATAAAAATAAAGCTTGTAATTTTGATGCTTGAAGCCTTCAGGTAAATTGGTTTGTATCAATTTGTTCGAAAGTGAAAAAAACATATCATAAACCCTGTCACATTTTGTACACACAAAATGTTGATGGTCCGAAACATCCGCATCAAAATGTGTTTTGCCTCCTGTATCAAGTCTTAATAATTCTCCTGTTTCAACTAACTTATTGCAATTTCTGTAAACAGTAGCAAGACTTAAATTAGGTAATTCATCTCTTAAATGCTGATGTATTTCCTCAGCAGTAGGATGCGTTGTCGTGTTTTTTAAATAGTTTAAAATGCACTCTCTCTGTCTTGAAAAATTCATAATCTACTCCTTGCTAAAGTGATAATGATTATCATTTTCATTTATATTATATACGGATATATATAATTTGTCAAGTATTTTTTCGATTAAAGTATTGAAAAATAATAACTTCTATGGTAAAATATTATTGGGATTATATATTTTAGAAATTTAGTATATTTAAGGAGTTTAAAAACCAATGCAGTTTAAATTTTTGAAGAACAGCAATCAGGATATGCACATATTGTCCAACAATGATTTAATTACAAAAAATCCGACTCCCCCTCTTCGCGAGGCGCTTAAATCAGTAAGAACAAATCTTATGTATACATTATCCGATGAAGAAAATCAAGGAAAGGCTTTTCTTGTTACATCGGCTTTTTCTGCAGAGGGAAAGACTACTACCTGCATCAATCTTGCAATTACTTTAGCACAAACAGAGGCAAGAGTTCTCTTAATAGATGCTGATTTAAGAAAACCGCGTGTACATACATATTTGGGCGTAAAAAACAAAGAGGGTTTAGCTAACCATCTTGGTGGTTTTGCTCCAATAGAATCCATAATAAATAAAATGCCTGATTTCAACTTTGACTACATAACAGCAGGCGACCTTCCGCCTAACCCCGCGGAGCTTATATCTTCTAAGAAGTTTTCCGCATTTGTAAAAGCTTTAAAAGAGCACTATGATTATATCGTTTTTGATACCCCTCCGGTAAACGCTGTGGCAGATGCTTTAGCTGTGCTTTCAGCTACTAAAAACGTTGTATTTGTTTGCCGTTGCGGTGTTTCCTTAACGGCAGAAATCAAAAAAGCAATTGCCTCCTTAGAATTTGCACAAGCAAAAATTCTAGGCTTCATTACCATAGATTCACAGGATAGAAAAGCTGATTACTACAAGAAATATTCCGGTTATTACAACAACTAAATCATTGGAGGTAATATAATGTATATAGATTTTCATACACATATTTTACCCAATATTGACGATGGTTCAAAAAACATAAGTATGTCTTTGGAAATGCTTTCAATCGCCGACGAAAACGATGCCGAAACTGTTATTTTGACTCCTCACGTAAATGCTTCATCAAATCTCGACGATTTCCTGCGTGTGCGAAACGAAAGGTATGAAGAGCTTCGTTCCGCAATGAAAAAAAATCATATGGTTTTTCCGGGACTTTTGCTCGGTGCTGAGGTGCTTTTAGACACCTCGTTGTCTGAGCAAAAAAATGTTTGTTCCCTTTGCATTGAAGGAACCGAACTTCTTTTATTAGAATTACCTTATACCGCGTGGAACAGCTGGTATATTCACGAAATTTATAACCTTATTTCAAAGCACGAGGTAACTCCTGTGCTGGCACACATTGAGAGATATATCACTAATACAAAGGATATAAAAAAGCTCGATGCTCTTATTTCCTTCGGAGTTAAATTTCAAATTAATGCATCTTCATTTCTGTCGTTTTCAGGCAGGCGGATTATTCGAGAGCTTGCTGCTAATGGTCTTATTTCCGCTATCGCATCGGACTGTCACGACATCACACGGCGTTCGCCTGATATTTCCAAATCATTTAAAGCACTTGAAAAAAAGTTTGGTCCCGATTTTTTAGAATATATATATCACAAAACCTACAAGCTTTTAGATGACCACAAGATAAAATAGACGTAAACACAAGAAAGGATAGATTCCTATGAAACTTAGTCAAATTCGAGAGCTTTTGAATGCAACTGTTTTGACCGAAACAGAGTGGCAGGATATAGATGTACACTCTGCATTTGGTTGTGACCTGATGAGTGATGTTTTAGCCTTTGTAAAGGACCAATCCTTGTTACTTACAGGCCTTATCAATCCACAGGTTGTACGTACTGCTGAAATGCTGGATATTAACGTTATCGTCTTTGTCCGCGGAAAAAAACCCACACAGGAAATGATAGACTTGGCAACAAAGCTCAATATGATTGTAATGTCCACCGAAAATTCTCTGTACACGTCAAGTGGCTTGCTCTATTCTGCAGGGTTGGCAGGCAACGGAGAATAAAAAAGGAGGCAGAATATGTCACATAAACTTCACTTTGATATTAACGGCAATGATTTTTCAGTTGCCGGTCTTGCCTCGAGCAATTTAAAAAAGGTCTTAAAGCAAATAGGAATTTCACCTGAAATAGTAAGAAGAACCTCTATATGTATGTATGAAGGTGAAATAAACACAATCATTCACGGCAAAGGCGGAACTTGCGATGTCTTAATAACAGAGGACTCCATCAGGATAATATTTTCCGACAATGGTCCTGGTATACCTGACATAAATTCTGCTATGAAGGAGGGTTTCTCCACTGCAACAAATGAGGCAAGAGAATTGGGGTTTGGTGCAGGTATGGGATTGCCTAATATGAAAAAATACTCGGATGATTTAATGGTAGAATCAGAAGTTAACGTCGGAACTACGGTTACAATTGTTATAAACATTGATTAAACACGGAAACGAGGTGTCGTTTAATGAATACTTTTATGAACCTACACCATTCTGTAACTTTAGATAAAGAAAAATGCAAGGGCTGTACGACTTGTCTTAAGCGTTGCCCTACGGAAGCAATAAGAATTCACGACGGCAAGGCAAGAATTATAAAAGAGCTTTGCATTGACTGTGGCGAGTGTATTAAGATTTGCCCTTATCATGCCAAAAAAGCAGTTACCGATTCTTTAGAAAAATTAAAGGATTTTAAATATAACGTTGCACTGCCCGCACCTGCATTATATGGTCAATTTCAAAACCTTGATGATATAAATATTGTTTTAAACGGATTGTTGGAAATCGGATTTGACGATGTGTACGAAACAGCAAAAGCAACCGAGGCGATAACAGACTATACGAGGGAGCTTTTAAAGTCGGGAAAAATAAAAAAGCCTGTAATAAACTCGGCTTGCCCTGCGGTTATAAGGCTTATTTGTGTACGTTTTCCCGATTTGATAGACCACCTTCTTCCTGTTGTTGCACCTTGTGAGGCGGCAGCAATGGCAGCAAGAAAAGAAGCTGTAGAAAAAACAGGGCTTATGCCCTCTGAAATCGGCGTGTTTTTTATATCGCCATGTGCGGCTAAAGCTACTACCATTCCAAACCCGATAGGAATATACACATCCCCCATAAACGGAGTCCTGTCAATGCAAGCAATATATCTTCCGCTCGCACCTGCTATGAAGCAAATCAAAGATATAAAGCCCCTGTCGAACTCCACATTGGATGGTATAAACTGGGCAAGAATCGGCGGAGAAACGAAAGCCTTAGGTGGCGGAATAGGTCGCTGTATATGCGTTGACGGAGTAGAAAATATTATTTCGCTATTTGAACAAATCGAGGATAATCAAGCGTTAGATATTGATTTTATTGAGGCACTGTCCTGTGAGGGCGGTTGTGTGAGCGGTCCTTTAACGGTCGAAAACGGATACATTGCCAAAATGCGTATTGTAGAGCTTGGAAAAATTCAAAAAGAAAAGCTAAAAGAAGCTTTAATCCCACCTGTTGACATAGAAAAAGAACAGCTCCATTGGGAAAAGCCTGTTGTCTATCGTAATATACACAATTTAGACAATGACATAAAATCAGCTCTTCAAAAGCTTCAACGTATTGAAGATATATATACGACACTCCCGCAAACTGACTGTGGTTCTTGCGGTTCTCCTACCTGCAGATGCTTTGCAGAGGACGTTGTTCGCGGAATGGCAGAAGAATATGACTGCATACACAAATTAAAAGAACAAATCAATGTTCTTATGTCAAAGTAGGTGTAATTATGAAGGTAAGTGATTTAAAAAGCAACTTAAATTTAGAGTATGTTAATTTTGCAGACGACTGCGATATCGAAACCTGCTATATAGGAGATATGTTGTCTGTTGTTATGTCAAAGGCACCTGAGGGTGCTGTTTGGCTCACTGTACAAACGAATATAAACATAACTGCAGTATCGGTTTTGGCAGGGCTTGCCTGCATCATCATCGTAGAGGGATTACTTCCCGATAATGACACGATTTCAAAAGCTAAAGAACAGGGCGTAAATATTTTAAAAAGCGAAAAGACTGCATACGATTTAGCTATCGAAATCAATAAATTACTCAATTAGTAAAATGTTCAGGAGGTGGCAAAATGAAATACTATTGCGATTTGCATATTCATTCTGCTCTATCTCCTTGCGGCGATTCGGATATGACGCCTAACAATATCGTAAATATGGCATCTCTTTGCGGTTTGGATATTATCGCTCTGTGCGACCATAACTCTATCGGCAACGTTAAAGCTACTATGGACGTTGCAAAAAACACAGGTCTTTGTGTTGTGGCGGGTATGGAATTAGAAACTGCCGAAGAGGTGCATTTTGTTTGTCTTTTTGAAGATTTTGATACGGCGGTTTTATTTGACGATTGGCTTAAACCATTTAAATCTACAATAAACAACAACCCGAAAATTTTCGGCGAGCAACAGTATTTATCGTCCGACGACACCCTGTTGGGCTATGAGGATAAGCTTTTAGTCAGTGCGTGCAACATATCTATATATGATGTAAAGAAAAAAATTGACACTCTCCCTGCCGTAATTATTCCCGCCCACATAGACAGAAACTCATACAGTATAATTTCAAATCTTGGCTTTATCCCTGAGGATTTGGGCTTTACAACAATAGAAATTTCTTCGGCAATTACAAAAGAAGATGCCGTAAAAAAATTCCCACATATCGAAAAATACAACATAATTACCAATTCCGATTCGCACTATTTAGAAACAATTTACGAACAGCAAAATCCTATTGATTTGCCCGAGGCTTCTGCAAAGGAATTAGTGCGTTTTCTAAAATATACCTGCCAATAATCGCAAAAAACACAGTTTTTCCGTAGAATTTAATGTTATACAACAAAATATTTGTTTTTTTTAAAGAGTTTTAGTTTCTAAAACTCTTTTTTGTCGAAATTTTTATATATTCTTTTTCCAAATATTTACAAATTTCTTGAATAAACTGGTATATAATGGAAATAAATTAATATTTGGAGGAGAACAAATGAAACAAGAATTAGAAACCCTAAAACCTATATCCGCTATAAAGCAAATTAACCTAAAAGGAATTTTTACTTCCTTAAGCGGTTATGAGCTTATAGAGAATATTGCATTATTTTTGCTTTCACGAATTTATTTTATGGATTATTTAATCTCTCCCTTTGGAGTTGCATTTTTTTCTGTGCTTTTTGCAAGAAAAAAACGACCGTATTATATAATTTTTTCAATATTGGGAGCATTGTCAACAGGCGTACCTGTTTTTTTCTTTAAATACGTCGGTGCTATGTTAATTACACTGTCTGTGCAGATTATTTTTTCAAAAGAGCTTAAGCATAAAAAACGCTTAATTTCTGCTCTGGCTACACTCTCACTTTTTTTAACAGGAATAATTTATGTGTTTACAGAGGGATTTTTTGCATTTGATTTGTTGTTGCTTGTTTTAGAATGCGGTGTTGCATTTCTTTCGTTTTTTGTACTTGATAAAGCTCTTATATCACTAAAATCAGTCGCTATAAAAAACACCTTTGAGCCTTTGGGTTTAATGGCGGTAATATCGCTTTTAGCTACAATTGTTTTTAGTATCAGCCTAACTAAAAATTTCTGGCCATTAGCACACATTCTATCTGTTTTTGCAATACTCCTTCTGGGTTTAACGTGTAGTTTTACTATATCTGTTCCCGCAGGTGCTATATTCGGCTTTGCACTTTGCTTTTCTACACCTTATCCGTCACAAATGATATGTATATATTCTCTGTCCTCACTTTTTTCAGGACTTTTTAGTCGCTATGGAAGATTAGCAGCATCGGGAATTTTTGCTCTTTCTTCCTTAATTATAACACTTCTTCTTTGTCCTGAAACAAATGGAATTTTGACAATTTCATACGTTGCGGCAGCGTGTCTTTTGTTGTTTTTTGTACCTGATAGTATGCTCATACAACCCGGAATTTACCTTCACAAGCCACGAAAAGATGCAGCACTTCAAGAAAAGATAAAATACGTAACAGAATCAAAAATCACAGAAACCATAGATTCTATTGACTCAGTAGGAACAATCTTTCTTGATGTCATAGACTCCTATCGGGATACCACTCTTGACACTTCACAAGAAGTTTTTAGGGCCACCGCCGATGTAATATGTTCGGACTGTTCCTTATGTAAATACTGTTGGAACAAGGACAAAGAGAAGACACGCAATATAACCGAGCGGATGTTCTCTGTAATAAATTCAAAAAACACTCTTGCAACAAAAGACATACCAAAAGAATTTTCCGATATGTGTATAAGAACAGAGGCTTTTGTGTGCGAGCTGAACAAAAACTATGAATCTCTAAAGGTCACAAAAATGTGGTCGGGAAAGCTTCACGAAAGCAAAAGGCTTGTTGCGGAGCAATTTAAAAATATTTCTATGATTTTAAAAAATTTAAAAGAATCAATTTCCGACAAAACAGATTTTATCCCTGAGGCCGAGGCTAAAATTTCAAACGAGCTGGCTCGCCAGGGAATAACAGCAGACAAGGTTTGCGTTTATCACAAGGATGCCTACACAGTAACATTAGATGTAATAAGCTGTGACAACAAAAGTGAATGTGATGCAGTTATTACGTCAGTAATTTCTGAAATTTTAGAGGTTCCTATGATAAAAGAGCCGATTAATTGCGAGAGCAACCCATACCATGTAAAATTTTCTCAAAAACCAAAGCTATGTGCAAATGCTGCTATCTCACGTATAACTAAGAAAAATTCCGGTGGCAGCGGAGACAACGCCTCCGTTTTCTCACTTGATTCAGGCAGAGTTGCGTTAGTTTTAGCTGACGGAATGGGAAGCGGCGAAATGGCAAATTTTCAAAGCAGTATAGTTGTAAAGCTGGCAAAAAAGCTTCTTTTAGCAGGCTTTAATCTACCTACCTGCGTGCGTCTCATAAACGATATCTTAATGACAAACGCCGATAAAGATACTTTTTCTACCGTCGACCTGTGTGTCTTAAATCTCTACACAGGCACGGCAGAATTCATAAAAACAGGCTCTTCAAACTCGTATTTGAAATTGCAGGGTGCTTTAAAAACAGTAGATGCCTCATCTCTTCCCGCAGGACTTATCCAGGCGATAGAGCCTGATTTTTGCAAGGAAAAAATATCACAAAACGACTTGCTTATTATGGCTACAGACGGAATAACTGACGCATTAGACAATGATGATAATAACGAAATATTTAAGCTTTTAGACGATTTTGATGGAACACCTCAGGAGCTTTCAGATGGTATTCTTTCCCGTGCTGTAAAAAAATCAGGTGGCGAGCCATTAGACGATATGACAGTAATAGCTTGTCGTATTTTAAATAACGAATAATATTAATAACACTTTTTCAATTCCTACATATAATGCAGTATAGAAAGCTTTTGGAGGTAGGAAATATGCATTTGACTTGCAGGCTTATGGCACTTTTAGCAGGAACCTTTTCTGCGGGACTTTTTGCAGGACTGATTTTGCCGCCTATCTGGTTGGTTATTATGCAAGGTGCACTTCTTATTTTCATAGCTTTCTGTATTTTGTGCAGTTAATACATATTAGGGGGAGTTCGTTTATGAAAATTGTTGTTTTACAGTTTCCAAAGGTTATATCGGGTTTGCTTCGTTCCATCTTTAAAATCAAAAAAGGCGAGGAATAATCCTCGCCTTTTTTTGATTATTTTATATAATTATATGGGTTCTTAGGTACGTCGTTATATCTTATTTCAAAATGCAGATGCGGTCCTGTTGAACGTCCTGTGTTGCCTACTGCGGCAATAAGGTCACCGCGGGCTACAACGTCACCCACATTTGCATATAGCTTTGAGCAATGTGCGTAATAGCTGACATAACCATTTTGGTGGTCTATTTTAATTATATTTCCGTAGCCGTTTTTTTGGTATTCTGACTCGACGATAATACCGTTATCCGTTGCATAAATCGGTGTTCCTGTGCTTGCACCTATATCTATTCCGTTATGGTTTCTTCCCCATCTTCTGCCAAAGGAAGACGTAAGTGTGCCTGATGTCGGCATTATAAACGAGCCTGTTCCCATAGATTTTGGCGGTTCCTTGGTTCCTGTCAGCTCCACCTGTGAAACAGGAAATGAAATTATTTTTTCATCTATAATGTTTTCTTCTAAAATCTCACCGTTTATTTTCGTAATATATGCGTGAAGATATTTCTGACCGACTTTTCCTTCGGTCTTTATCCTTGTCTGACCTTGATATACCGAAGCGTCCTCATGATACTCTGTTTCATAGGGAATATCTATGTTCCCGTTGATATATTCTACTGTTTTAATAGGAATAATCGGTTTGCCTGTGTAAATTTTTATACTCTGTCCGACTGTGATTTCTTCAAGCTCATTATCTTCTAAAATGTTTTCATGAAAAACACCAAACTGTAAAGCTATGCTCTCTATCGTGTCATTTTCTAAAACTGTATATGTTATAACCTCGCCTTTTAAAAACTGCTCTTCGGCTTTTTCTAAACTGCAAACTGCATCCTCAGGCACGTGACCCTTAGTGACCAAAACCTCTGCCCCGTAGCTTACCTCATGGTATTTTTCATCTAAAAAGCTATTGAGATATTCATTCTTTAGCTTGTTTGCATCTTCCTCAGTATGTAATGCTATAACAAACTGCCCGTCTTTAGTGATTGTATATGCCTCAACCATGCCGTCTGATAATGCTTTAACATTCTCTGCAAGTTCCTCTTTTTCTGTAAACTCTTTTACAGAAACAATCTCCATACTAAAGCTTTCTTCAGCCACAGGCTCAAAGTTGATTTCCGAAATGTTGTTTACTTCAGTTTTTACTTCATCTAACACCTCGTAGTACTCGCCTTTTGTCGCTACTGTACCTAATACTACGTCTTCAACCTTTACTGTGTAGCCCACTCTGTAATTTGTGGCAAATGCTGTGCAGGATATTGTAAGTACCGCTAAAACTGCAATTAATATGGCTTTAGTCTTGTTTGCTGTTATTTTTGATTTTAAAACACTGATGTCACAAATGCTCTGACATCTATTCAACGTCTTTTTTATAGTTAAAGACATTGAATTTTTAAATTTAAACATCTAACCATCCTTTATACTTGTTGTACATTTCAACAATATTATATGTAACAATTACGAAATTATTACAAAGTTGTTAAATACACTCTACAATATATTGAGAGTTTTGTCAAGTGATTTTTTATTAATTTATTATTACAAAAAGCAATATATACCCGAAAAAGCCGATAATTATCGGCTTTTTCGTAATAAAACAGCACAGCTCTTAGGAGGCAATATTAACTTTTTGTTCATATTTACAACCGAATATTTGTTACAAATTATTACAAATTCATTTGAAATTGTAATAATTTCCTCCTTTTCGGACATATTTATTGCAAAAAGTAGCTCTCCACGCCTAAAACACACAGCACCGCCCGATATATAAAAGTCTCTAATCAACGAGGAAAAGCTCTTGGGATATTTTTTTCTTAAGTCTGACATTTCCTTTATATGCTCATAAATTTCAAGATTTTCTTTTCCGTAGGGATACCCCTTTCTTGAATAGGGGTCTAAAAATCCATCCAGTCCCACCTCATCTCCATAATACACACAGGCAATACCGGGAAGCGAAAACAACAAAAACATAGCCATTTTAACCCCTGCTACACCGCGTTCTATCTCTTCTTTAGAGAGTACATAGTGTTTTGCTTCTTCTCTGTTTACATCCTTTAAAACTCCTAAGGCATTTAAAATTCTTTCAGTATCGTGTGTCGAAACTATGTTCATTAAGCAATCAATTGAAGGCTTAGGGTAGTTTTCTTCTATTTTTAATATCTCTTTTGAAAAGCTTTCGGCATCGCCCGTTTTAATATAATTTATTATTGCATTTCTCCACGGGTAATTCATAACAGAATCAAGCTGGTTGCCCAAAAGGTATCGTCTGCGTTTGTTGTATGCGGATTTATTTGTCGCATCCTCCCAAACCTCTCCTATAATCAGGGCATTTTTGTCTTTTTTCTTTACTCTGAAACGCAAGGCATCTAAAAACTCATCAGGCAACTCATCTGCAACATCGAGTCGCCAGCCTGATGCTCCTAACTCCTGCCAATAGCTTAGTACTCCGCTCTCCCCTGTTATAAATTCCATATAAGCAGGATGCGTTTCGTTGACATTGGGAAGATTTTCAAATCCCCACCAACACTCATAGCCTGTTTTGCTGTCATTGAAACTGTACCAATTATAATACTCCGATTTTTCTCCCTGATAAGCACCAAGCACATCGTAATGACCATATTTATTGAAATACTTACTGTCTGCCCCCGTATGACTGAACACACCGTCTAAGACAATTTTTATACCATATTTTTGTGCTGTGTCGCACAGGCATTTAAAATCATCATTAGTTCCTAAGAAGCTATCTACATTTAAATAATCTCCTGTGCTGTAGCGATGATTGTCACAGCTTTCGAAAATCGGGTTTAGGTAAATAATATCAACTCCCATTTCTTTTATATAAGGAAGCCTCTCAATTATTCCTGCCAAATTGCCCATATAAAAGTCGTTTCCGTAAGGCTCGGGCAGTGAGAACCAATTATTTATAATTTTTCTCTCATTTTTTGACGGCAGGTACATATACTTATTACTACGGTTAAATCTGTCGGGAAAAATCTGGTACATTACCTTATTTTTCGCCCAATCGGGCGTCACAAAGCTTTCGTCATAGACAGTCAACTGCCATTCAGGAAGCCAATCGCCTACTGTAGCCACGCCGTCTATATTTCCGCAAAAGCACGTGCCATTTGGACAAGTAAACTCAAATCTGTAAAAGTAAAGTCCTGCCGAATTTATTGTCATACTGCAACTAAATCTTAAATAGCCATTTGTTTCACACAGCATATTCATTTTATAAGAAGCAAAATCCGAGCATCCGTCTTTTCTTACACAAATGGTGGCAGATATAGGATTTTCTGTTTTTAGGATGTCTATATTAAATGTGCATTCTTTATTTGTAGGCAGTGCACCAAAATGAGATTTATATTCATCTTTCTTGGAATTATAAATTATTTTTTTCAAATTAACACCTCTTAATATGATTTATAACATAATTATTATATGAAATGGATAAGTTAATTATAATGCAATTACGGAGGAATTCATTATGCCAAACCAAGACAACAGCTTAGCGGAATATTTATTTCACGAAGGCACAAACTACGAAGCTCAAAATTACTTGGGAGCACACCTTATAAAAGAGAATAAATATGCATTTCGCGTGTGGGCACCGAATGCTTCACAGGTGTTTGTTACGGGTAGTTTTTGCAATTGGGAAGATTTTAAACACGAAGCTCACAGGGTGACAAGCGGTGGAATATATGAATGTATTATTGATGGAGTTCGCGAGTTTGATTCGTATAAATTTGTAATTAAAACACGCTCGGGCGAAACCTTGTATAAGGCCGACCCATATGCTTTTCACAGTGAAACAAGACCAGGTACAGCTTCTAAAATCTGCAACATAGACGGTTTTCGATGGAGCGATAAGGCGTGGATAAATAAGCGTAACGGAAACGACCTTTCAAGACCTTTAAACATCTATGAGCTACACTTTGGCTCGTGGAGAAGATTTTCTGACAACGAGCCTTTTAGCTATAAAAAAATGGCAGAAGAGCTTATTCCTTACGTTAAGGATATGGGCTTTACCCACATTGAGCTTATGCCGATGAGTGAGTATCCATACGACAAGTCCTGGGGATATCAGGTGACAGGTTACTTTGCTCCAACCTCGCGTTACGGAACTCCACACGATTTTATGGAATTTGTGAATTGCTGTCACAAAGAAAACATCGGAGTGATTTTAGATTGGGTTCCCGCACATTTTCCAAAGGACGCACACGGGTTATCTTGTTTCGACGGCGAATGTTGTTATGAATACAAAGACCCCAAAAAGCGTGATCACAAGGATTGGGGTACTAGAATTTTTGATTATGGCAGGGGCGAGGTGATTTCTTTTCTTATTTCAAATGCTTGCTTTTGGCTTGACAAATACCACATAGACGGTCTTCGTGTTGATGCAGTCGCATCTATGCTCTATTTAGATTACGGAAAAAAAGACGGTGAGTGGTCAAAAAACGTCTTTGGCGGTAAAGAAAATTTAGAAGCAAAAGCATTTTTACAGAAGTTAAACGAAAGAGTTTTCAGCGAATTCCCGCAGTGCCTTATGATAGCTGAGGAATCAACTGCATGGCCGTTGGTCACCTACCCCACCGACGTGGGCGGTTTAGGATTTAACTATAAGTGGAATATGGGTTGGATGAATGATTCGCTTTTATATATGAAGCAAGACCCGTTTTTTAGAAAAGGCGTACACAATAAGATGACTTTTTCTATGACCTATGCCTTTTCTGAAAATTTCATTTTACCTCTATCTCATGATGAGGTTGTTCACGGCAAGAAATCATTACTTTCTAAAATGCCGGGAGAATACAAAGACAAATTTTCAAACCTTAGGGCATATCTCGGTTATATGTATGCACATCCGGGTAAAAAGCTTTTATTTATGGGGGCAGAATTCGGTCAGTTTATCGAATGGAACGAAGAATCTGAGCTTAACTGGAATTTGCTTGACTTTGATAACCATAAAATGCAAAAGGAGTTTTCGCGTGATTTATTTCACTTTTACCAGCACACTCCCGCTATGTACGAGCAGGACAAATCATGGGAGGGCTTTTGCTGGGCAACTGTAGACGATAATATAAACAACATTCTCGCATTTTTCAGATACGATAAAAGCGGAAACTCGATACTTTGCGTTTCTAATTTTTCATCACTTACGCAAAAAAATTATAAAATCGGCGTACCGCTCAGAGGAATATATAAAGAGGTTTTCACAACGGACGATAAACGTTACGGCGGAAGCGGTTTGCAAAACGGCAAGGTAATATCAAAATCAAAAGAATTTAACGGGCAAAAATATCACATCTCAATAGATATTCCTCCATTTTCTACACTTTATTTTTACAAAAGAGCACCAAGAAATAAGCAATTGACTACTACAAAAAAATCAGGAGGCTCACTATGAAACTAAAAAAAGAAATGATTGCTATGCTCCTTGCGGGAGGTCAGGGCAGCAGACTTTATGTTTTAACATCAAGCAGAGCAAAGCCCGCAGTTCCGTTTGGGGGTAAATACCGAATTATTGACTTTACCCTTTCTAATTGCACAAATTCAGGCATTGACACAGTTGGTGTCTTAACTCAATACAAGCCTTTGGAATTAAACGCATATATCGGCACAGGTAAACCCTGGGACTTAGACAGAATGAACGGCGGAATTCAAGTGCTTCCGCCATACGTCACAGGCTCAGACGGTCAGTGGTATAAAGGAACAGCAAACGCAATTTATCAAAACATCGAATTCATTGAACAATACTCACCCACTTATGTTTTAGTACTTTCGGGCGACCATGTTTATAAAATGGACTATTCTAAAATGCTCGATTTTCACAAAGAAAAGCAGGCAGATGTAACGATTGCCGTTATGGATGTACCAATAGACCAGGCGTCCTCTTTCGGTATTATGAATACAAACGAGGATTTGTCTATATACGAATTTGAGGAAAAACCTAAAATCCCCAAATCTACAAAGGCATCAATGGGTGTCTATATCTTTACGTGGAAAAAATTAAAACAATATATGATAGAAGACGAAAACAATCCTGACTCCTCAAATGATTTCGGCAAAAATATTATTCCTTCTATGCTTTCGTCGGGCGAAAGAATGTTTGCCTACCCATTTGACGGCTATTGGAAGGATGTAGGTACGGTTGACAATCTGTGGGAAGCCAATATGGACCTTTTAAACCCTACAATCCCACTTAACCTCGGTGACCCTTTATGGAAAATTTACTGCAGACATTCACTTACTACACCGCACTACACGGGGAAAGGTGCCAATATTAAAAATTCAATCATCTCCGAGGGTTGCGTAATAGATGCAGATGTTAACAACTCCGTATTATTCTCTGACGTTACTGCAGAAGATAACGCTTCGGTTAATTATTCGGTTGTTATGAGAAATGTAAAAATCGCAAAAAATGCAAAGGTCGAGTACGCAATAGTTGCAGACAATGCAGTTATAGAAGAGGGTGCTGTAGTCGGTGCTCCGCCCGAAAATTATCCTGACCGCAAAAAATGGGGAATTGCAGTAATTGGTCAGGGTGCGGTAGTTAAATCAGGGCAAACTGTTCTGCCCAAAGAAATGCTTGCACCCAACGAGTGCCGATAGTTATAACAGAAAGGAAAATAACAATGGACGCATTTTGCATATTATTTACAGATACCTATGACAACAGTGAAAACAATTTATACGAGCTTTCAGGAAAAAGAACACTTGCCTCAATACCATTTGGAGGTAGATACAGGCTTGTTGACTTTATGCTCTCGTCATTGGTCGGTGCTAAAATCCACAATATCGGAATTATAACAAAGAGTAAATACGGCTCTTTAATAGACCACTTAGGTTGGGGCAAGGATTGGGACCTAGACAGAAAAAATGGCGGTCTTAAAATTTTAACGCCGTTTGCAACCTCTGATTACTCAAAAAGCGATAACCAGTTTGAAATCCTAAAGAGTGTTCACGGTTACATTGACAGTATGTTGCCCGATTACTGTGTAATAGCTAACGCAAATATGGTCGCAAATATTGACTTTAATGAGCTTTTTAATCTGCACAGTAAAAACCATGCCGATATTACTGTTTTGTGCACAAGCAGAATTCCCGACAACAACGACCCTGAGCTTACCCTTAATAATAACGGCAAAATTATAAACGCAATTATAAAAGCTAAACCCACACAAAACAAAACATTGGTGGCGGAAGATATTTTTGTAATTAAAAAATCTTTACTGTATGAGCTTATAGACTTGGGTGCTACATACGGCTGGAGAACTTTTAAAAAAGACATCATAGCAAAAAAATTCTCCGAGCTGTGTATTTACGCTTATGAGCACAAGGGCTATTTTAAAACAATAGATAGCTTAGAAGTTTATCTTTCATCCAATATGGATATGTTAAAGCACGAAATTCGTAGTGAAATTTTTACAGAAGAGCAACCAATTTTCACTCGGACAAAGGATTCCGTTCCGACAAAATACGGCAATAATGCACACGTTAAAAATTGTTTTGTAGCAGATGGGTGCATAATTAACGGCATAGTTGAAAACAGCATAATTTTCAGAAATGTAAAGGTAGAGGCTGATGTTAAAATTAAAAATTCAGTTATTATGCAAAACTCTGTTATTAAGTCCCACGCAAACCTGAATTGTGTTGTTGTTGATAAAAATGCCGTCGTTACCAAGAATAGAACTCTCCACGGCGAAATGTCATTGCCGATTGTGGTAGGAAAAGGCAAACGCGTATAAATTACAAAAAATTTTTAAGGAGTGATACGATGAAGGTTTTATACGTCACATCTGAAGCATCACCATTTTTAAAAACGGGCGGTTTGGGGGACGTCTCAGGAGCATTGCCCAAAGCACTCGTAAAGGAAGGCATCGACGCAAGAATAATTATGCCTCTTTATGCGAACATTCCCAATGAATTAAAAAATAAGATGGAGTTTTTGGGAAATTTTTATGTCACTATAAGCTGGCGAAAAACCTACTGTGGCGTTTTTTGTTCAAATATAGGAGATGTTACCTACTACTTTATAGACAATGAACAGTATTTTGCACGAGACAATATCTATGGAGAATATGACGATTCAGAAAGATTTGCATTCTTTTCAAAGGCAGTTTTAGATGTTTTAAATCTAATCGATTTCTTCCCTGATATTCTTCATATAAACGACTGGCAAACGTCATTAGCACCTATATATCTTAATGCATTTTATAAAGAAGATGCACGTTACAAAAACATAAAAACGCTCTTGTCCATTCACAATATAGAATTTCAAGGTAAATACAATCCCATAATTTTAGGAAGTATATTCGGGCTTGATGTAAGCTTCCGCTCACTTCTTTTGTATGACGGAAATATAAATCTCCTAAAGGGAGGTATAGAAAGCTGTGATATGATTGCCACAGTGAGCAAAAGCTATGCAGAGGAAATTCTCAGTAAAACACACTCTCACGGACTTCACAATATTTTAATCCCAAGACGCTATAAATTACGCGGTATAGTAAACGGAATAGACACAGAAGTTTTTGACCCCAAGACTGATAGTTGCATATCTAATAATTACAGCTATGAAACTATACGATTTAAGTCATTTAACAAAAAGGCTCTTCAAAAGGAAATGGGACTCGATACAAACAACAACATACCAATTATAGGTATGGTTACCCGTTTGACAACACAAAAAGGCATTGATCTTCTGATAAAGGTCTCAGAAGAAATCGCAAGCCTCCCCATTCAACTCATTGCCTTGGGCACCGGAGATAAAAATTTTGAAAGCTTTTTTCATAATTGGGAGCAAAACCACCACGACAAAATCCGCGGATATGTCGGTTTTTCAGCTCCTTTAGCACAAAAGATTTATGCAGGAGCGGATATATTTCTAATGCCGTCCAAGTCCGAACCGTGCGGTCTTTCACAAATGATTGCCATGCGTTACGGCACAGTTCCTATTGTTCACACGGTAGGCGGTTTAAAAGACACGGTTTTACCCTTTAATCCTGAAACAAAAGAAGGCACAGGGGTAACCTTCCAAAGCTATAACCCCTACGATATGTTAGATGCTATTCGCCGTGCTGTAGACCTTTATAACGATAAAAATTTGTGGAAATGCTTGCGAAAAAATGCAATGTCAGGCGATTACAGCTGGGAAAAATCTGCCCAGGAGTATATCAAACTATATAAAGAAATTTTATCAAGGTAGGAAAATTATATGAATCAATTATCACAAAAAATAAAAGAAAATATGAAGAAAATCATGGAGATAAACTTTGGTAATGACATACATTCTGCAAATTTCAGACAGGTGTATCAGGCGTTAATGGTATCGGTAAATAACGCTCTGGCGGAAAAGCGTGCCGCGTATGTAAAAAAAGTACGTGAGCAGGAGGCAAAACAGGTGTATTATATGTCTATGGAATTTTTAGTAGGCACATCCTTAAAAAACAATCTGTGGAACCTGGGAGTCGAAGATGATATAAAACAATATTTAAAGGAATCAGGCTTTGACATAGAAGATTTTTATGAAGCAGAGCCTGATGCAGGGCTTGGAAACGGCGGTTTAGGCAGACTTGCTTCCTGTTATTTAGACTCTTTAACAACCCTTGGATACCCCGTTACAGGCTTTTCAATAAGATATGAATTCGGTATATTCAAGCAAGTTATAATAGACGGTTGGCAAAATGAATTTCCTGACAGTTGGATTGATAAAGCAGGCTATTGGCTAAATCCCCGCTATGACGAAGAGGTAGAGGTTCATTTTTTCGGAAATATTCATGAGCATTGGACAAATGACGGCTTAAAAACAGAGCACAAGGATTATGTCAGCATTTTAGCTACACCTTATGACCTTTATATTTCAGGCTACGATACAGAAGCCGTAAACTCATTAAGGCTTTGGAGTGCCAAGGCTACCTCAGGCTTTAATATGGACCTTTTTTCTAAGGGTGAATATGTAAAGTCGACCGAAAACGAAGCTATTGCCTCGTCTATTTCTAAGGTTTTATACCCTGCAGATGACACATATCAGGGTAAATCTTTAAGGCTTAAGCAACAATATTTCTTTGTTAGTGCATCACTTCAGCAAATCACCAGGGAGCATCACAGCAAATATAAAACATTTGATAACCTTTCTCAGAAAGCCGTCATTCATATAAACGACACACACCCGTCGCTTTGTGTACCTGAGCTTATGAGAATTTTAATGGATGATTACGGATATAAATGGGATAAGGCGTGGGAAATAACTGCAGACACGCTTGCCTACACAAACCACACCATTATGAGCGAGGCACTGGAAAAATGGCCCGTTGACTTAGTCAGGTCACATCTTCCCAGAATATACTCAATTATAGAAGAAATTAATCGCCGTTTCTGTGGCTTTATTTATGAAAACCATTCAGGACTCAGTAATAATATTAATAAAATGTCAATCATAGAAAATGGTATGGTTAAAATGGCAAATCTGTGTATTGCAGGCAGTTACAGTGTAAACGGAGTATCTAAGCTGCATTCAGAGATTTTAAAAGCTGACACCTTTCGCGATTTTGCCGTTATTTTTCCCGACAAATTTACAAATGTGACAAACGGCATAACTCACAGACGATGGCTTTGTCAGGCAAACCCGCTGCTTTCTGAGCTTTTGTGTGAAAAAATCGGGGATGACTTTAAAAAGAATTTACAAAGTATTGAAAAATTTAACCTCTTTTCCAATGACGACGATGTTCTTTCATCGCTTCGTGAAATTAAAAAAGCAAACAAAGAACGCCTTTCAAGTTACGTTGCCAAAAAGAACGGTATCATATTAAACTGTGATTCAATATTCGACATTCAGGTAAAGCGGTTGCATGAGTATAAACGACAATTATTAAACGCTCTTAACATCGTTGACCTCTATTTAAGAATTAAGTACGACGGATATAAACCATATCCGCAGACCTTTATTTTTGCAGCAAAGGCATCATCAGGTTATTTTATGGCAAAAGAAATAATCCGTTTAATTTGTGCTCTGTCTGATATGATTGAACGTGACGCAGCTGTCAGGGATTATATAAAGGTGGTATTCCTTGCTGACTACAAGGTTTCTTTAGCAGAAATCATCATTCCGGCTGCCGATATAAGCGAACAAATTTCTCAAGCAGGCAAAGAAGCATCGGGAACGGGAAATATGAAGCTTATGATAAACGGTGCTGTAACACTGGGAACTATGGACGGAGCAAATGTAGAAATTTATGAATGTGTAGGCAGTGACAATATATTTATTTTTGGTATGAATACTGAGGAGGTAAATATGCTTTTAAAAAATGGCTATAACTCCAGAAGCTACTATGATACAAATCCTCGAATTCGCCGTGTGGTTGATTTTATAAAAAATGACATTCCGAATAAAAATTTTGATTCAATATACAATTATTTGTTAAACTCCGACCCATATATGAACCTTGCAGACTTTGAATCCTATTGCAACGCCCACGAAGACGTGCTGAAAAAATACGAAAACAGGGATGATTTTACAAGAATGTCACTTAAAAACATTGCAAATTCTGCTATGTTTGCATCGGATAGAAGTGTGACCGATTATGCTGAAAATATCTGGAATATAAAGCCTATACAATAAATATTGACAAAGGGCTGTACTATTGCTATAATGTAGCTGAGATTAATTCTCTCTTACTGTGCCAAAGGTAAGATTTAAGGTTTGAATTTTTACACGTTTCTTTTTTGCCCACGAAAAAAAACGTTTTAATAATTTTGTGGGCAGAAAGGTAAGAGTTTTATGAAAAAACTACTCGCGTTACTAATGGCACTCATTATGGTTATAGGCATTACAGCCTGCGGAAAATCAGAACCTGCCGACAGCAACAACGACACAACAACTAAGGTTGAACAGACAGAAACTGATGCTTCTGAGGAAGAAACCTCAAATGACATTAAAGAAGAAACAACAGAAGAGGATAAAAATCCCCAAAAAAATCCTGTAGCAGATAAACCTGCAGAGGAAAAGCCACAGGAAAAACCACAGGAAAAACCACAGGAAAAACCTGTTGAAACACCAAAAACTGTAGGCAATGAATTACTCGGTATTTTTAAAGCAAATGCCTCGGGCTCTGCATACAGCATCGCTGAAACAATTGTTTCAAAGGGCAATCTTCCCTTTGGGGCAGCTGCAATGGAGGTTACACCGGGACTTTTGCCAGGCTTTGACAACGCCGAAATTAAAGGCTTTAAATCAGGTGCATCATTTGGTCCTATGATTGGCTCTATCGCATTTATTGGTTATATATTTGAACTGGAGGACGGCGTTAACGAATCAGATTTCATCGCAAACTTAAAGAAAAACGCAAATCTTCGTTGGAATATTTGTGTCGAAGCCGAAGAAATGGTAACAGGCTCATCGGGAAACAAGGTTTTCTTCGTAATGTGCCCAAAGGCTTTTGATATTGAAGAATAAAAAATTAATAAAAAGCGAGCGGTTCTTCCGCCCGCTTTTTTAAACTAAAGGAGAAATTGAATGCTTTTTTCAAGTATCACATTTTTATATTATTTTCTGCCCTGTGTGCTCGTTGTTTACTTTTTAGTACCTGGTTCTTTAAAAAATTTCTGGTTATTAATTGCGAGCTTATTCTTTTATGCCTGGGGAGAGCCTAAATGCGTTTTTTTAATGCTTGGAACAATTGCTCTTAATTATGTTTTTGGTATCTTAATTGAAAAAGCCCAAAATAAACTCGCAAAAAAGGTCTGTTTAACTATTTCTGTATCAGGAACGCTGGCAGGACTTTTATATTTTAAATATGCAAACTTTTTTATAGAAAATTTCGTAGCAATAACGGGAATTTCTGTACCCCTTTTGAACATCGCATTACCCATTGGTATAAGCTTCTATACATTCCAGATTTTAAGCTATACGATTGATGTTTATCGTAATGAGGTGCCCGCACAAAAAAATCCGTTAACACTAGGCACATATATATCACTCTTCCCTCAACTTATCGCAGGTCCTATTGTAAGGTACAAAGATGTTTCTGAAGAGCTTTCTTGCCGTACCCATAGCTTTTCAAGTATTGCTTTAGGTATAAGACGCTTTATTTTAGGCTTAGGCAAAAAAGTAATCATAGCAAACACCTTAGGTGAGCTTTGTGAAGCATTTTATTCAACTAAAGACACATCAGTTATGTTTTATTGGCTTTTTGCCGTAGCTTATATGCTCCAAATCTACTTTGATTTTTCGGGCTATTCCGATATGGCAATCGGTCTGGGTAAAATCTTTGGCTTTAATTTTTTGGAAAACTTCAACTATCCGTTTATTTCAAAAAGCATAACAGAATTCTGGCGTCGCTGGCATATGTCTTTAGGCACATGGTTCCGTGATTATGTCTACTTTCCACTGGGCGGTAGCAGAGTGAAAAAACCACGGCTTATACTTAATCTTTTTGTCGTTTGGTTCTTAACGGGATTTTGGCACGGTGCTGAGTGGAATTTTGTACTGTGGGGACTTTTCTTCTTTGTTTTTTTGACATTGGAAAAGCTTCTCTTTAAAGATATCTTAAAAAAATCAAAAATTGCAGGTCATATATATACACTATTTTTAGTGACAGTTTCATTTATGATTTTTTCAGGAAACAACGCAACCGAAGCCTTTTCCCGTATTGGCGGTCTTTTTGGTGCGGGCGGAATTCCGTTTGCTTCTTTTGAATGGTTGTACCAGCTTAAAAATTTCGGTCTGATTATGGTAATTGCAGTTATCGGTGCAACTCCGCTCCCTAAGGCCGTTTTCAACTACCTAAAGAGCAAAAAAACCACAAGCCTACTGATAGATATTTTAGAAATCCCTGCTCTACTTGCTATTTTAATTACAGTTACAGCTTTTTTGGCAGACGGCTCATTTAACCCGTTTTTATACTTTAGATTTTAAGGAGGCAAGAGATGAATAGCAAAATAAAAAATATAATTATGACAGTTGTCTTCTCGGTATTTCTTCTTTTTGTGTCAACCATATGTCTTGCCACACCGCCGAAACAGTATTCAGAAAGCGAAAGGCGAGAGCTCGCAAAATTTCCCGTTGCAACCGCAGAAACAGTTATAAATGGCGATTTTTCAACTGAGTTTGAAAACTACACGGTTGACCAATTTCCTTCTCGTGACGCTATGCGTTCTCTAAAGACATTTATTGTCACTAAAATTTTAGGAAAAGCAGACAACAACGGGCTTTTTTATACAAATGGCCACATTTCAAAAATTGACGCAGCTGAAAACGAAGCGATGATGTTGCACGCAAAAGAACGTTTTGAATATATACGCAATACGTATCTTGAAGAAAATGACGTGTATTTTTCTATAATCCCTGATAAGAACTATTATCTGGCAAGACCCAACGGCTATCCATCACTCGATTATGATGAATTTATAAAGAAAATGTCTGGTTTAGTAGATTTTAAATATATTGATGTGTCGGATTTGCTTTCTTTAGATGATTACTATACGACAGACACGCATTGGCGTCAGGAAAACATCACAGATGTTGCCGACCGACTGGCAAGCTCCATGGGAACCAGTCTTACACACAATTATGTTGTAAATTCAGTCGATAAGCCGTTTTATGGCGTGTACTCAGGTCAGTATGCAGGCTCGATTAAGCCTGATACATTAAAGTATCTCACAAGCGATATAATAGAAAATGCCGTCGTTACCTACAATGACGGAATGTCGCCACAGGCTAGAACAGGTGATATGTATAATATGGAAATGGCAATCGGACGTGACCCTTATGAAATGTTTTTATCAGGTACAATGCCATTGGTTACTTTAGAAAATCCGAATGCTAATCACAAAAAAGAGCTGATTTTATTCCGTGACTCATTTGGCAGCAGTATGGCACCTCTATTTTTGTCAGGGTACAGCAAAGTGACAGTCATAGATATCCGCTATGTTAAGAGCGAATATCTTGGTGCTTTTGTAGACTTTAATAAAGACGCCGATGTTCTCTTTATGTATAGCACAACACTATTAAATAACAGTTTAGCTCTGCAGTAAATTAAAATAAAAAGCCGTGGTTTACGCCACGGTTTTTTACTTTGCTTCTATCTTTTTAAAATCTATAATTTTTTTAGGGCACTTGCCTGCACAAATACCGCAATTTACACATTTTGTATAATCTATTTGTGCTACATTATCTACAACGTGAATTGCTTCTTTAGGGCAATTCTTCTCACATATTTTACAACCTATACATCCTGCTGAACAGATATTTTTAAGATTTGCACCCTTATCCTTTGAAACACATTTTACAAATGTCCTCTGCTTCTGTTCAACGAGCTTTATAACATTGTGAGGGCAAATATTAACGCACGCCCCGCAAGCCACACACTTTTCAGGATTAACAACTGCAATATTATCGTTAATATCTATTGCACCGAACGGGCAAACATTGGCACAGCTTCCAAATCCGATACAACCATAAGCACACGCCTTGTCACTGCCGCCATATCGGGCCGCCGCAACACAGTCTGTAATTCCTTGGTATTCGTGGTTTAAAACCACATTAGAACACGTACCGCTACACATTACCATAGCTACCATAGGAACTTTTTCGCTAACCGCTACACCTAGAATCTTAGCTATTTTTTCTTTATTTTCTGCCTTTGTACTCGGGCAATCAGAGATATTTGCCCTTCCCTCACACAGAGCAGCCGCAAAACCACTGCAGCCGGGATATCCGCAACCGCCACAATTTGCACCTGCTAAAAGCTCTTCAATTTGCTCTTTTCGTTCATCCTTTTCAATACGAAAAGCCTTTGCTGCCACTCCCAAAAGGACACCAAATCCTCCGCCCATTACACCCAATATTAAAACTGGTATTAGTATATCCATTATTTGTTCCTCCCTTAAAAGCTCATACTTGAAAAGCCTAAAAACGCCAACGCCATCAGCCCCGCCGTAATAAGAGCAATAGGAAAGCCTTGCAGAGCTTTTGGAATATCTGCAGTTTCCAATCTTTCACGCACACCCGCAAAAAGAACAATAGCAAGCATAAACGAAAGCCCCGCTGAAAAGCTGTAAACCAGCGTATGTATAAAATCATAGCCCTCCTGCACGTTTAAAAGTGCAACACCCAAAACCGCACAGTTGGTCGTTATGAGAGGCAAATATATACCGAGTGCTCCATATAAAGCTGGAGAAAACTTCTGGATTGCCATTTCTACAACCTGAACAAGGACCGCGATAACCAAAATAAATGCAACTGTCTGCATAT
This sequence comes from Congzhengia sp., assembly GCA_045596445.1. Lineage (GTDB taxonomy): Bacteria > Bacillota > Clostridia > UBA1381 > UBA9506 > Congzhengia. Next base: position 49,932 of record JAZOCK010000005.1, read on the forward strand.
ATTCAATGCCAAAGCTTACTAAAAGCTTCTGAACAAAATATGTTACCACTGATGCCACAGTCATAACAAACGTAACCGCCACACTCATACCAATGGCTGTTCCTACCTTTTTTGATACACCCAAAAACGGGCAAATTCCTAAAAATTTCACCAAAACATAGTTGTTTGCTAAAATCGTCGATAAAGAAAGGAGTACTAATTCTGCAAAAAGCTTCATCTGTCATTTCCTCCTTGTTCTTTTTTATTCTTTATGAGATTGATTACCGCCAACACACATCCCAATACCAGAAACGCTCCGGGAGGTAAAATCATAATTGTTGCCGGCTGAAAGCCCTCGCCAAAAAGGCTTATTCCTAAAAATGTTCCATTACCTAAAATTTCACGGATTGTACCTAATATACAAAGTGCTGCGGTAAATCCTAAACCCATTCCGATGCCGTCTAAAGCGGACTTCAGCACATTATTTTTAGAAGCAAAAGCCTCAGCACGACCTAATATAATGCAATTTACCACAATCAGCGGAATAAAAATACCTAATGATTTTGATATTTCAGGTACAAATGCCTTTAGTGCCATTTCAACTGCGGTAACACACCCTGCTATTACTATAATGTATGCTGCTATACGCACCTTTTGTGGAATCAGATTTCTAATAAGCGAAATTATTATATTTGATGCCACAAGAACTACGGTTGTCGACAATCCCATGCCAATACCGTTTATAACTGTGGTTGACACCGCCAGCGTTGCACACATTCCCAAAAACTGCACAAATATAGGGTTTTCCTTAAATAAGCCCTTTGTCAGCTCTTTAAAATTACTCATTTGCACCACCTCCGATTTCACACACTACATCGTATGCCTCATTTACGGCTCCAATTATAGCTTTGCTTGTGATGGTCGCACCCGTAATTGCTACAACTTCGTTATTTTTAGGTGTTCCGTTTTTTATGACTGAAAGAGGCATTTCCTTTTCTTCAAACCTATCGCTGAAATCAGGATTTGCACATTTTGCACCAAGACCTGCCGTTTCTGAATTAGAAACAACCTTAATTCCCGATAAATTTTTATCCTTATCTATGCCCACCATTAAATCAATCTGTCCGCCGTAGCCGTTAGGGGTTAGATTTACGCACCAGCCCAAAGTGTTTCCGCTACCATCTTTTCCTTCAAAAACACCCTTGACAATTCCGTCGGTATAGCCTAAATCTACAAATTTATAAGCAGATAAAACCTCTTGCTTCGCTTTGTTTTGCTCCTCCAGATTGTTTTGTGCTATTTTTTCTTCAGTTATCAAATTAGTAAATGATAAAAGCATCGCCACAACTACTGAAATCACAAGAAGGACAACTGATAGTACAATTGGCTTTTCGTTATTTTGCATCATTTGTTGCCCCCCTTCGCAGCTTTCATTGTACCAAATGGCACAGGCTTTGTGAATCTGTCAATTAAAGGGGTTAAAATATTCATCAAAAGTATTGAATAGCATACACCCTCAGGGTATCCGCCGAAACGTCTTATTACAAAAGTCAAAACGCCGCACCCAAATCCCATAATAATCTGTCCCGAATTAGTGATAGGCGACGTTACATAGTCCGTTGCCATATAAAACGCACCCAAAATTAAACTTCCGGAGATTATATTTGCACACACACTTTCAAAACCGCTAAAGCCTTCATTGGGAAAAACAAAAGCAAGCAAAGCCAATGTTATAATGTATGTAGCAGGTATTCTTAAAGAAATTACCCTTTTAAACAATAAATATGCAGCACCTATAAGCAATGCTAAAACCGGTGTTCCGCCCAGACACCCTGCAACATTTCCCAGAAACAGGTCTATAAAATCAGGGAATGTCCCTATCGTAGGGTCCTTTAAAATTGCTAATGGTGTTGCAGATGAAACAACATCGACGGGCACCGAAAATCCTGTGGTAAATGGCTCTACCCAATTAGTCATAATAACAGGCCATGATGCAAGCAAAAAGGCTCTTCCTGCCAAGGCGGGATTGATAAAATTATGACCTATGCCGCCAAAAAATTGCTTTGCGATGATTATTGAAACAAACGCACCAATCAGACAAATCCACCATGGTACTGTAACTGGAAGATTAAATCCCAAAAGCATACCCGTAACAATTGCGGTACCATCAGATATAGTAATAGCCTTTTTGGTCAGTTTTTGCCACAAAAATTCAAAGCCTACACAAAATACAACACACAAAGCTGTAATAAATAACGACCTTATGCCAAAGTAAATAATAGAGCATATAAGCGATGGTATCAATGCGATGCACACATCACGCATAATGCTCGCTGTGTCGGTTTTAGCTCTTATGTGAGGCGATGACGAAACTAACATATTGCTCATTATTTACCTGCCTCCTTTTGTCTTTTTCCGTTTACTAATTGTTTTCCCACACGAATCGATTGAACAAGATATCTGCGTGAAGGACAAACATAAGTACAACAGCCACATTCCATACAATTCATAATATTATTTTTAACAAGCGTTTCTACGTCACTCTTACGGCTATATAAATCAAGTGTCGTAGGAACTAAATTCATAGGACAAACCGAAACACATCTTCCACAACGAATACAGTTTAATTCTTCATTCTTATGGGCATATTTTTCACTGAATGCCAAAAGCCCCGATGTGCCTTTAACCACAGGAATATCTAAGCTGACTCCTGCAATGCCCATCATAGGCCCACCCATAATAATTTTGTGCGGCTCCTTTGAAAATCCACCGCAAGCTTCAACCAAATACTTAAACGGCGTGCCGATTAATACGTTTAAGTTAGACGGGTTAGCTATCGCATCGCCCGAAACTGTAACAATTCTTTTATGCAGTGCCACACCATTTGATAATGCTCTGTAAATCTCTGCTACTGTACCGATATTTATTACTATACAACCAACATCCATAGGAAGTTTTCCCATAGGCACCGCTTTTCCTGTAATTGCATTAATAATTTGTTTTTCAGAGCCCTGAGGATACTTTTTCTTTAAGACTCTAAGCTCAATGTCGGTTCCTTTTAGTTTTTCTTCCAATAAAGAAATAGCCTCAGGTGCATTGTCCTCAATACCAATGCTACATCTTTTAGGATTAATCAGACGCAAAAGAGCTTTAATACCGCCTAAAACATCATCTGCCATTTCCATAATTACACGTCTGTCAGATGTAAGATATGGCTCACATTCCGCGGCGTTAATTATAAGGTCTGTAATGACCTTGTCCTCAGGCGGCGAAAGCTTCACATGGGTAGGAAAACCTGCACCACCCATACCTACGATGCCTGCCTCACGAATGATTTTTATCATCTGCTCCTTTGACATTTCATCGATTTTTAGGTTATGTATAGGCTCTGCCATCTCGTATTTTCCGTCGTTTTCTATAACGATGGTCAAAACCTTTAAGTTCGTATGATTAAGATAAAGACCAATATCCTTTACCCTTCCCGATACAGAAGAATGAAGCGGTGCTGACATAAAGGCATCGCTGTCTGCTATTTTTTGCATTGCCAAAACACTGTCACCGATATTGACCAAAGGTTTAAGCGGTGCACCTATATGCTGATTTAAAGGAAAATATAAAAGTTCAGGTGCTTTTAACGACACCAATGGCTTATGTTTAGTTAAGCCTTTTTTATCCGATGGATGAATTCCGCCCGAAAAAGTAAATCTAGCCATTTTTCTCCCCTTCTGTTTGTCTATTTTCTAAATTATTTTTATCATATCACAAAGGTACAAGAAAAGCAATAAAAATCAAGTGTTTTAGCCGATTTTATCGCTTTTATTTCGCTATTTTTTTACTGAATAACCGCACTGAATTTAGTACTGCTAAAATGCATACCCCTACGTCCGCAAACACAGCCGTCCAGATATTAGTTAATCCCAATGCACCAAGCACCATCACAACCACCTTGACACCGATTGAAAAAATAATGTTGACTCTTGCTGTGTTTACTGTTTTTTTAGCAAGATTTATTGACAGTGCAATTTTTTCAAGATTGTCATCTGTTAAAACTACGTCAGATGCTTCTATTGCCGCATCTTGCCCTATCTGTCCCATAGAAATTGAAACATCTGCCATCGCCATAACAGGTGCGTCGTTTATGCCGTCGCCTGCAAATATTACCCTTTTGCTTTGTTTCATAATTTCTTCTACTGCACACACTTTATCCTGCGGCAAAAGCTCGTATCTTACTTCATCAGCACCAACAAGCTCTCCTGCCATAAGTGCCGCCTCTTTTTTATCGCCCGTAAGTATAACTATTCTTTTTATACCTGATTTTCTAAGTGCATTTGTCGCAATTGCGGCATTGTCTTTCAGCTTGTCACTCACAGTAACAGAACCTAAGAATTTTTTATCACAGGCAACATAAACTACTGTGCCATTCGACTGTTTTTCTCTAAAGTCTATGCTGTATTTCTCCATCAATCGCCTGTTTCCTACGAGCAGTTCTCCCATATTGCATTTAGCACAAATCCCTAATCCTGCCAGCTCTTTTACTTCTTCAATATCTATATACTCACCCGCATATTCATTTTTTACAGCATCGGCAACAGGATGATTAGAGTAGCTCTCTGCCGATGCCGCAATACGTAAAAGCTCACTTTTTTCAATTCCTTCAGGGGTTACTTCGGTAACAAAAAAACCACCTGATGTCAACGTTCCTGTTTTGTCAAAAATTACAGTATCGCTTTTCGATAAAAGCTCCAGAAAATTTGAACCTTTAATCAAAATCCCCTTTGATGAAGCCATGCCTAACCCCGCAAAAAACGAAAGAGGCACAGATATAACTAAGGCACAGGGGCAGGAAATTACTAAAAAAGTAAGGGCTCGCCTTATCCACTTCAGTGCATTTCCTAAAAATATGCCCGGAAGTATTGCCAACAAAACTGCACCAATAACTACTATCGGTGTATAAATCAAAGCAAAATGGTGTATAAAGCTTTCGTAGTTTGACTTTCTTGAGGATACGTTTTCCGTAAGTTCTAAAATTTTTGCAACTGTTGAATTCTTGTATGTTGAGAGAGCCGTAGCATAAATTACGCCGCTTAAATTTATGCTTCCGCTTGTAATAACACTTCCAGCCTCCACCGAAACAGGTAATCCCTCGCCCGTTACTGCTTTGGTATCAATATCCGATATGCCTTCTATCACTTTAGAATCTACAGGCACACGCTCGCCCGGTTTTATTAAAATCTTATCTCCAACTAAAACCTCACTCGGCTCAACCGATATGTATTCCCCGTCACGCAAAACAACAGCATACTCAGGAGCTATATCTGCAAGTGCCGCTATTGACTTACGGCTTTTTGAAACTGCAACACTCTGAAAAAGCTCTCCGATTTGATAAAAGAGCATAACCGCTGCACCCTCCATAGGCTCTCCGATAAGGAATGCACCGACAGAAGCAATCGTCATTAAAAGATGCTCGTCTAACGGATTTAAACGCACTAAATTTTTTATAGCTCGCACTACAATTTTTGAGCCACAAACTGCAAATGCAGCTAAAGAAAAAAACACTGACAAAGAAATGTTTAGTATTTTTACATCTTCTACAAAAAGTGCTGCTATAAAAAATACCGCTGAAGCTATAATTTTTTTTAATTCTCTTTTTTGTTTTTTACTCATAGCTTTGCCCCTAGAATACAATCGTTGCGTCAGGCTCTATTTTTTTACACACCTGTGCTGCTTTCTTTACTACATTTTCAAATACGGAATCCTCTGCCTCTATGGTAATACTCGATTTTATAAAATTTACAGAAGCAAAGATTACTCCGTCAAGCTTTTTTACCTCCTCTTCTATTTTGCTTGCACAATGTGCACAATCCAAATCTTCAATAACAAATGTCTTTTTCATATAATCACCTCAATCTATTCTTCAATATGCTCCATTCCCATACTGATTATCGTTCTTACGTGGTCGTCGGAGAGTGAATAAAACACCGTCTTTCCATCACGTCTTTGCTTAACAAGTCGTGCATTTTTCAGCACTCTTAACTGGTGCGATATAGCAGAAACTGTCATATTCAAAAGCTGTGCTATGTCGCACACACACATTTCCGCTTCAAAAAGCACATATAATATTTTTATTCGTGTACTGTCGCCAAATACCTTATAAAACTCTGATAAATCAAAAAGTTCCTCTTCGTCGGGCATATTTGTACGAACCGTTTCAACAATATCTTCGTGAACATGCATATATTCACAAAAATCTCCCATTTTATCCCCTCCAAATCAAATATTTGAACGATTGTTCAAGTGTATTATATAATATTATCACACCCTTGTCAATACAAAAAAATAAAAAGGTCCGTAGCTTTGCTACGGACCTTTTATTCACAATATTTCTATTGTACTAAACCGTTTATTGAACAATCTCTACTACAACGTGCTTATTTTCACGACTTGCAGCAGCTTTCATAACAGTTCTGATGCATTTTGCAATTCTTCCTTGCTTTCCGATAACCTTACCCATATCGGCATCCGCAACTCGAAGCTCTAAAACGATTGAACGTTCTCCTTCTCTCTCATTAACAGATACGCTTTCGGGTTCATCTACCAAAGCTTTTGCAATAATTGCTAATAATTCTTTCATTTTCTTTCTCCTTATAAATCAAAAGACAAGAGATTACTCGGTAATACCGCTCTTCTTAAGTAAAACCTTTACTGTATCTGTGGGCTGTGCACCATTAGCAATCCATTTTTTTGCTAAATCTGCGTCAATTTTGATTTCAGAAGGGTCTGTCAAAGGATTGTATGTGCCGATTTCTTCGATAAATCTGCCATCTCTGGGGTATCTTGAGTCAGCAACAACTACTCTGTAGAAAGGAGCTTTTTTTGCACCCATTCTTCTTAATCTGATTTTTACTGCCATTTTTTTCACCTCCAACAATAAAATTATATGTTATTTTAACATAAGCCTGATTATTTTCTCTTCTTTTTCTTTTTGAAGCGTTTTACCGCTCCGCCACCTAGTTGTTTTAACATTTTCTGCATTTGTTCAAATTGTTTCAAAAGAAGATTTACGTCGGAAACCTGATTTCCGCTGCCTGCTGCAATTCTTTTCTTGCGACTGGCATTTATAATTTCGGGTTTTTCACGCTCTGCCATTGTCATAGACTTGATAATTGCTTCAACACGGTCTAGCTTTCTCTCATCAATATTTGCATTATCCAAAGCACGAGCATCTACACCCGGTACCATCTTGAGTAATGAAGATAATGGTCCCATTTTCTTCATCTGCTGCATTTGATTTAAAAAGTCATCTAAATTAAATGTGTTCTGTCTTATTTTTTCTTCTAAAGCTATAGCGTCCTTTTCATCGTACGCCTCTTGTGCCTTCTCAATTAATGACATCACATCTCCCGAGCCTAAAATTCTTGATGCCATTCTGTCGGGATGGAATTCTTCAATATCTGAAAGCTTTTCGCCTACACCACAAAACTTAATCGGTTTGCCCGTTACGGCTTTAACAGACAATGCCGCACCACCACGGGTATCACCATCAAGTTTAGTAATAACTACACCTGTAACCTCCAGCCTGTTATTGAAGCTCTCAGCGATATTTACCGCATCCTGACCTGTCATTGCATCAATAACAAGCAGAATCTCATCGGGATTTACCGCCGATTTTACGTTTTCCAATTCCTTCATAAGCTCATCATCAATATGAAGTCTGCCCGCAGTGTCTATAATAACAAAGTCATTGCCATGTGATTTTGCATGCTCAACGGCTGCCTTTGCTATTTGAACTGCAGAATGCTCTGTACCCATTTCAAAAACAGGAATATCTAACTGCTTGCCCACAACCTGTAGCTGCTTTATTGCCGCAGGTCTATAAATGTCACAAGCAACTAAAAGAGGACGTTTATTGTGCTTTTTACGCATTAAGCCTGCTAATTTCGCACAAAACGTTGTTTTTCCGGCACCCTGTAAGCCCGCCATAAGAACAACGGTCGGGGATTTGCCAAATTCTATTCTTGAGTTTTCACTGCCCATCAAAGCGGTTAACTCGTCGTTAACTATTTTTATAATCTGTTGTCCTGGAGTCAGACTCTCTAAAACATCACTGCCTACTGCACGCTCGGAAACTTTAGCCACAAAATCCTTAACAACCTTGTAGTTTACATCCGCCTCAAGCAAAGCCAGTTTTATCTCACGCATTGATTCTTTTATATCTTTTTCTGTTACAATGCCTCGACCTTTGAGCTTTTTAAATACCGCTCCAAGCTTCTCGGACAAATTTTCAAATGCCACTTGCCTTCTCCTTTTATTAGAGTTTTTCAGTAATTGCCTCGATTTTATCAGCTATTTCACTAACCGCACCCGAAAGCTTGGCTGAGTGAATGTAGGTGTCAATATATATCTTTAGCTCTGCAAACATCGCCTGAATATCAACTATTTCCTGTTCAATTTCTTTAAAACGTTTAGCTAATCCCAATGTGTTCTCTAAATCTAAAAGTTGTTTTTCTCCTCGCTTTATAGAGTCACGCACACCTTGACGAGAAATTGAGAGTGGCTCTGCAATTTCCGCTAAGGATAAGTCTTCATTATAATAAAGTTCCATAGCCTTTGCCTGTTTTTCTGTCAGAAGCTCGCCGTAAAAATCTAAGAGCATAGCTATTTCATAATCCTTACCTGTCTTTTTCAAGAAAATCACCTCTCAAAAAAAGAATTAGTCAGGGTGTAAAGGTTTAGACCTGAACACCTCTATTATTTTAACCTAAATTTGATAGTTTGTCAAGGTTTTTTTAAAAAAAATAGCCCTATATTAAAGGGCTAATAAATTATTGTTGTTATAAAATAAAGTTTTTAGGTATTATTCGCTTGCCATTGCTTTATTTGCGTCATTTATTATATCTCTTATACGTTTAGAAACAAGCTCTTTCTGCTCATTATATGGCGTACAGTCATCAAATTTGACCGCATCACCTATGTAAAGCTTGTGCTTTTTTGCATTGTAAGACATAGGAACAAAGGAAAGGTGCTTACCTGTTTCTTTAAAATAATTCTTTTCTAAATGAAAAAAACCTGTATAGATTTCTCCCATTGAACGAGAGTCATCGTCATAATTGATATCAGGTGAAATAATCAAATTCTCACCTTTTAGTAATGCTTTGTGTGAAAGCTGGAACGTTTTTAATATTTCACGCGAGTTTCTGTTTACAGGTATAGCCGAAAACGAACCCATTATACCCGGCACAGCTAAAGAAATAATAAACGCCAAAGGCACAGCAAGTATTTTAGGCATACCAAAACGCTTTGTAAATGTGTAATCTACATATTGTCTATAGCATTCCTTTCGGTCAAAAAACACCCTGTAAACCCATATATGTGCCTCAACCGGAAGTGTAAGCAATGCGTGAATCGGACCGCTCATATTCTGGTGATGTACTATAAACGCTGACGGGGATTCAGGAATATTTCCCTCTACTGTAAAGGGGTTAAAAATCCTATATACAAACCGTGCAGTATGTGCAAATAAACCATACAAATTCATAAAAAGTTAATTCATCTCTTCTCTTTTTGGAGCTGTTGAATATTTGTCACAGAAAACCCACCGAAGCTGTATTTGATAGCTTATAAGGCCCAGTGCACAATCAACTAAAATTTTTATTAGCATTTCGTCGAGTTTTGTTACCAAGCACAACGAATAAATACACAAAAACGATATTAACATCTGAGTGATAACTAAAGTGTAATACTTGGGCATAGTATCTGATATGCTCTTGTTTTGCGACGACGGAAGCCGTCTGTTAAGTGCAAAGTTCACGACAGACGATATAGCACGGGCCGTAACGAACGCTATCAGAAGCATCCAAAACAAATCAAGTCTTGATAAAACTGCCTTTGTCATTATGCCATAGACGATAAGGTCAATCGCCGATGAGCAAATGGCAGAAGCACTAAACCATATAAGTCCGCTTAAGACCTTGCCAAAAATTCTGGCGGAGTCAACAATAGGACGATAGTGGCTTCCTACATTATTATCAAAATATATTGTTTCAATAGGTATTATAACAAATGGTATAGAGTGTCCTTTTGCATAAATCAGCATATTTAACTCATACTCATACCTTGTACCGCGAACATTTAGTAAGTCCTTTGCCATAAAATTAGGAATTCCTCGCAAGCCCGTCTGCGTATCTTTGAGGGAAATTCCGTAAAGAAACCGCATAGCAACCGATGTAAAGCGATTTCCAAAAAGGCTTTTGCCTGGCGTTTCCTCGCCAAAATCACGACAACCCAAAACAAACGAATTCGGATTATCGCTCATAGTTCTGCACATTCTCATAACATCCTTCACGCTGTGCTGTCCGTCAGCATCAACAGTGATTATGCCGTCAAATCCTTCGCAATTATCTATGTAATACCTTATTGCCGTTTTAATGGCAGCACCTTTTCCCTGATTTGTATTATGCGTTAAAACGTGGCAGCTTTCAATGTTTGAAATTCCCTCAAAAATTCCCTTGCAGGCATCACTACTGCCGTCATTTACAACTATAATTTTTTGAATACCTGCTAAAAGCAAGTCATTGATATACGGTATGAGCTTTTCATCAGGCTCTAACGATGGGATTATAACAACATAGCTCATAAATTTCTCCATTCCGCCGATCGAATCGACACAAAACTAATCAAAGCTTTATCCTCTTGATCCATAAAATACAAATGGTTTAATATAGTTTAGTGTTAGTAGTTTCTATTATATAATTATACCAGGAGTAAAAATGCTTGCTTGCAAGGGCATTTTTACGATGCCGTCAATTGGCGTATGCAGTCGTAAGACTGCAAGCGAGTTGAAAACTCGCAGGATTTTTGCAAAGCAAAAATCCGTATATACCAATTATAACATACAATA
>JAZOCK010000006.1:0-6802 GCA_045596445.1 Congzhengia sp.
AAATCCCCACCATGAAGACATTGGGTAAATAAATGTAAATGTAAAAGCACCGATTTTAAATCGGTGCTTTGTTTTTTTGAATTTGCCACGCCCATATTTTTATTATATCACACATAAAACAAATTTGTAAAGAAAAAGTGCAGATTATTTAATAATTTCTGCTTTTTGAACAAAAATAAACTATTATTTTTTGCTATTATGCCAATTGAATTTAGGGTTTTTATATGCTAGAATGTAATTACAAAGAAAGAGGAGGTACAGTCCAATGAAAATTTAATAGAGACTTTTTTATAAAGGTTCCGAGATGAAAATTTAATATTGATTTAAACAAAAGAAACAGGATGTAAAAGTAACTGATAGGTGTAGGGTAGCTGTAGCATGAGCAAAAAAACACGACGGTGTAACGTTTAATATAGATTGAGCAATTTAGAAAATACAGATGTTTAAGTCAGTATAAAAATCAAGCCTTTGTAAGAAAAGTCAGGAGTCGCCTGTTGTGAAAGAATATGCAGATAATAAACTTAAGGGCATTCTCACTTAGAGAAAAAAATATAGCGGTTTAATTGATGCAGTGATAACACAATGAGGCAGATTATAAAAAGGAGGGTTGAAAAAAATGACATTAGACTTTAAGAGTTTTAAGAAGTGACTCTTGATTGCAGTTCTTGGATGCAATTGAGAGTCACTTCTTTTTTTGCATATTTTATATTTCGTTCCAAATATCGTCATCTGATTCAAAGGTTTTTGTGTATCGACAGGGATGAATTTCGGGGTCAAAACCGCAGACTGTACGATATTTACAGTACGAGCAAGGTGAAAAACCACCGTCGCGTACAGGCTTTATATCTATATTTCCTGAAATAATTTCTTTTCCTATTTCGGTTACTGCATTTTTGACGTAACGCTTTAATTTTTCGTATTGCTCGGGGTCTGCAAGCTTTGAGTAGCTTTTAGAGAGTGAGCCGTCGCGAAGCATATATACAGGGATTACTGCGGACCAACCTGACGAAAGGGTTTTGTCCATAGCGTGAATAACGTCTTGATTTTCGCACACAAGACCGCTCATTTTAAATGCTTTTAATAATTTTTCGTCATCAATTTCAGTATCAGGCATTCCTTCTTCTAACGGGTCATCAAGCTTAAAATAAAACATACCACCAAATGATGCCTCGCCTTTTCCCAGTTTTCCTTTGGCATTTTCTGTAACAGCTATCATATACACAGATAATTGAAGGGTAGTCATATTGAAAATATCCGCCAGTGAATAGCGTTTATTTCCCGACTTGTAGTCTATTACCTTTAGGTACAGCTTGCCCTGGTTCTCGTAGGTATCGACTCTGTCTATTCTGCCAATCATTGTGATTTCCTCGCCTGTAGGAAGAGAAACTGTCACAGGCTCAATATCACCGTTTTTATCGAAAGAAAGCTCAAAAGCTGCAGGTTCAAATTCGCCTCTTGCTACATGCTCGCATATTGCCCATACGGACTTTGCGACCAGGCTTTTAAGCCTTGTTTTTAACGCTTCAATTCTACCCTGAGAAAAAACCTTCTTTACCATCATAGCACCGAACATATCTTCAATTATGTCGTCGCAAATTTTCTTTTGCTCGGTGCGGGTTATCGTTTTAAAGCTCAGATTTTTTTCATATATAACCTTTGAAAATCGTTCTACAACCTCGTGGAGCAAGCTTCCGATGTCGGGAGCTTCTACTTTTAGTACCTTTCTTTCGCGGGCACGTAAACCATACTCAATAAAAAACGAAAACGGACAAGAAGAAAATCTTTCAAATCTTGACACACTACCCACTAAATTTTTGCCGTACAGGGCAGAAACAGCCTCGGCAGAAAGCTTTCCTGCGTTATTTTCATACCTGGAAAATTCGATAGCACGCTCTATTTTTGTACGATAATTTTCGTATTTTGACAATTCTTCTGCCAAGCGTTTGGCTAAAGCGTTATTTTCCAAATTGTTAATGTGCGTTAAAACGTACGAGTAGGCAGTTCCAAAAGATGAAACAGACATCTCAGGTGGTAACACATCATCCATCAAATGAGATTTGATGCTGAGATTTTTATAGATGCGTTTAAGCTTTGAAATAAAGCTTGCGGGCCTTAAGCCCGTGCCGTCGTTGTCAATGGGATAGCTGAAATAAAGCTTTTCCCGAGCTACATTTATATTTTGGTACAGTGAAAAAGAAGAGTCATCAATTAGTCTTTTGCTGTCTGGTGCAACAAAAATTCCGCGACTTAAAAGATACTCTCGCTCCTCGTCGGACAAAATACCCTGAGCTAAGGGAAGGGTGGGAAAAATCCCTTCGTTTGCCCCGATAAAAAAAGCCACCTTGGGATTTTTAATAACGGAGCGGTTAATGTCGCCAAAATGTACACTATCATAAACCTTAGGAATAATACCGATGCTTTTTTGAGAAAAGCCAGCGGTTAAAATTTCTCTTAAAACAGCAATTCCTATATTTTCGTCGCCCAAACAGGATTTTAGCGTGTCTAATGTTTCTGTTACAATGTTATAGACCTCTAAATATTCGTCAGCGAGATTTAGCTTACCCTGTGCTTTAAATTCTTCGGATTTGTGAGTGATTTTATTTTGAAAATCTGTGTCCTGGAAGAATTCAGTCAGTGCATTTACTCTGTCCGCCACATTTTTTGAGGCCGATATTTTTTCTTTTAAAGAAATAACAGGGGCAATAAGACGATTTTTAATTTCTAATTGATAAGCACCCTCGTCGCCCGAGTCCTCTTCCTTAGCAAATATACTCCTGCTCTTTTTTAAGAACCTCTCATCATCTAACCAATCGTTATAGTTTATAGCTGATGACAATGCGTAATTTTCGAGCTTACACGCATCAGTAACTGAAATATCTGCAAAGCCTGATTTCATATATACGCTTAATCTGTCTGTTGTAATTCCCGTGATTAAATCAAATATTGAAAAAAGATAGATTATTATAGGGTGGTCTAAGAATTTCCTTCTCGTATCTACGAATACAGGGATTTCAGCAAGCTCAAATGTGCTTTTTATAATGTCTTTATACCCCTCATAATCGCCTGTAATAACAGCTATATCACGGAATCTCATGCCTGATTTAATAAGCTCTTTTATTTTGGTTGCTACATAAGTCACTTCATCGTATCTGTTCTTCAGAATGGTAAGTGATATGTCTTGGGTATCGATGTCACTTTTATTGTTTTCACCCGCCATAGCACTCTCTAAGATTGATAATTCGGCGGAATTAAACCTCTTAATATCGGTCATAACCTGAGGTAGTGCGAGGTTAGCACCGGAATTTTTTGCACATTTTTCTAAAATGCACTTTGTATCAAAAACAGTAGAAAAAATACCCTCGTGCGTTGTGTCGTCCGGCATACAAAGAGAAACCACAACATCAGCCCCTGCTGACATAAAGGCTTCTATGCAGAAAATTTCATTTTTTGTGAATCTGAAAAACTCATCTATATAAATAACTGAATTTTTAATATACTCATTGCCGAAGCAAAGAGATGCCAAAAGTGTGATGTCGTCATCGCCGTCGCACATATTGTCACATAATAGCTTGTTGTATTCTTCATAAATTGTCGCAATGTCTGAAAGTCTTGCAGAAAATAACGGCTCTGTGGATTCTTCGGCAATAACGTGCAAGGTTTCAGGCATTACCTGTCCTTTTTTAAATTCAGATATGGCATTTAAAAATAATTCAATATAGCCTGTGTGCTCTTCTGTCCTTCTGAAATAGCAAAGCTTACCTTTTACGCGTGACAACGCACGTGACAAAAGCATCGCCTTTCCTGATTCGTCTGCACGGTGGCGAGGGAGTCCTGAGTCTGCAATGATTTTTTTTGCCAGGCGGTTAAACGAGGTAACATTTAAGCTTTCACAGATGTAGCCTGTTTTTTTAATCATCTGCATTTCACGCTCGTGGCTGTACTGCTCAGGGACTATAATGACAGCGTTTTTGCCTAATTGCTCACTTAATACAGCTTGCTGACAGATATATTCACTTTTTCCGCTTCCTGCTCTGCCCAAAACAAACTTTAAGCCAGCCATTTTACATCCTCCGTAATTTTACGCTTTAAAATTTTCAGGTCTTTTACTGTTTAAACCAAAATGGTAAAGAATAGCATCGACTGTTCTTTTAGATGCTAAGCCGTCGCCATAAGGGTTCACGGCGTGTGACATTTTTTCATACTCGTGTTTATCAGACAGCAAAGAAAAAGCTAATTTTTTGATATTATCCTTGTCAACGCCCGCAATTTTTACTGTGCCTGCCGTAACTGCCTCAGGGCGTTCTGTTTCGTTTCGCAATACAAGCACGGGTTTGCCTAATGATGGTGCTTCTTCCTGCAAACCGCCTGAATCCGTCATTACCATATAGCACTTGCTCATCAGGTTGTGAAGCTCTGTTACGTCTAACGGGTTAATCAGGTGAATTCTCGGGTGGTTTCCTAAAATTTCCTCTGCAGTGTTTTTAACCAACGGATTAAGGTGCACGGGGTAAACCACGTGTACATCAGGGAACTCTTCAACCGTTTCTAAAATAGCGGTGCAGATATTCTTAAGCGGTTCACCTAAGTTTTCACGTCTGTGGGCGGTAACTAATATTACACGGTTGCTTTCATAATCTAAAGATTTTAAAACATCATCAAAAAATTCGTAATCGCAACGAACTGTTGTCTTTATAGCATCGATTACCGTGTTTCCGGTAATGTAGATTTTTTCTTGGTCAACATTTTCGCGAAGAAGGTTGCCCTGATTGTTTACAGTAGGGGCAAAATAGAGGTCAGCAAGGTAGGTGGTTAAGCATCTGTTCATTTCCTCAGGGAATGGAGAATACTTGTCATAGGTACGCAAACCAGCCTCGACGTGACCTATTTTTGTCTGGCAATAAAATGATGCCAATGCTCCTGCAAAGGTGGTGGTGGTGTCGCCGTGAACCAGTACAATGTCGGGCTTTGCCTCTTTGATTACTTCTTCTATTCCCTTCATAGCACGAGCTGTAATATCAGAAAGCGTCTGACCTGATTTCATGATATTTAAATCGTAATCTGCTGTAATATCAAAAATATCCATAACCTGGTCTAGCATCTCTCTGTGCTGGGCAGTTATACAAACGATGGACTCTATTTCCTCGCGTGCCTCCAACTCCTTAACTAAGGGAGCCATTTTAATTGCTTCGGGACGTGTGCCGAAAACTGTCATAACTTTAAGTTTGTTCATTGCTATCCTCCAACTCAAAAAGAAGATATGTACTCATACCTTCTTTTGTTTTATCCTATTGGTTTTTGTTGTTTTCCTCTTCGGACTGTTCTTCGTTTTGTTTATTCAGGCTGTTGTGACTAATAATTAAAAGTGCAGCCAGAATAACCATTGCGACAACTATTATCAGTGATCTTAGAAAATCCGAAATAAATAAAACTATTGCACTCAGGGCCAAAACAATGCTTAGAGCATATAAAATTATAACGGAGGTCCTGTGCGAAAAACCGTTGTCAATAAGCCTGTGGTGCATATGACCTCTGTCGGGAGTCATAATGCCTTGTCCCTTTACAAGTCGTCTTAAAATTGCAAAGGCTGTATCAAAAATAGGCAATCCTATAATCAAAAACGGAATTATAAATGACACATAGGTTTTAAATGGTCCCTGAATGGAAATACAACCCAGGGTAAAGCCTAAAAATGTTGCACCTACGTCGCCCATAAATGTTTTTGCGGGGTTAAAGTTAAACGGCAAAAACCCAAAGCAAGCACCGGCTAAAGCAGCGGTCAGTACCATCATTGTAGCATTGGCGTTATGCTGCATCAAAAGAATAGACAAAAGTGCAACTGATGCAATAGAGGAAACTCCTGCTGCAAGACCATCAAGACCATCAATCAGATTTACGGCATTTGTAACGCCCACAATCCAAAGGACGCTACCGCCGTAAGAAATCCACTCGGGGATTCTGGTCATCATATCAGTAAAAGGGTTTGTAACGGCAATAACCCTTACACCGCAAAGCACAGGAACAATTGCAGCACAAATCTGAATTCCGAATTTAAGAATGGCACGACGGGGCTTTAA
Source organism: Congzhengia sp. (assembly GCA_045596445.1). GTDB lineage: Bacteria > Bacillota > Clostridia > UBA1381 > UBA9506 > Congzhengia. The sequence goes on from JAZOCK010000006.1 coordinate 6,075, forward strand.
ATCGTCTAAAAAGCCTAGAACAGCTATAGCTAAAGAGCCAATTAAAATTCCGATAAGCGACAGATTAAGCTCGCCGTTAACAACAAAGCTTGAAAAACAAAATACACTTATTAAAAATCCGTATATAATAGCTACTCCGCCGATTCTGGGGGTGGGTTTTTTATGCATACGACGGCTGTCTTTAGGAATGTCTAAGGCATTCACCTTAAAAGCCAGACGGATTGCTAAGGGAGTTGATACATATGATATAATTAATGCAACTATAAAAGCAAGAATAACAACAAGTCCGTTTGTTTCTGTCATGATTTTCTCCTATGTGGTAAAGTATCAAAGATTTTATTTCGTTACAAAAATTATATACCTTTTCTTATGAAATGTCAATCACAATAAAAATAGGGCTGTGGCATCTTGCCACAGCCCCATAAAATTTTTAATTATCTGTTTAAAATAAGCTTTGTAAGTTCAACGGGGTCAACTATTTTATCACCCTTGTAAACTCTCATATTGCCTGATGCGATTTCGTCAATTAAGATAACCTCGCCATTGTTGTAACCAAATTCAAACTTAATGTCCCAAAGGTCCAAACCAATTGTCTTTAAGTCGTCAGCAACGATTTTTGTAATTTTTAAGGTCTGCTCCTTCATGCTGTTAAACATTTCAGGCGTCATAACACCTAAAGCATCTAAGCCTTCCATTGTAACTAATGGGTCGCCTAAAGCGTCATTTTT
>JAZOCK010000007.1:0-12084 GCA_045596445.1 Congzhengia sp.
GATTTTTTCACCCACCAAACGATTGATAAGAGTAGACTTTCCAACGTTTGGGCGACCTATAATACTTACAAACCCTGATTTAAATTCCATATCTAACCTCTATTTCAAAAATTTCTTTCCGTGAAACAATACTGTTAACCCAAACTTAGGAAGTGCTAGCATTCTTATAAATCTCGATGGTTGCTTTAAAAGTCTGTATAACCACTCAAAACCGAGCTTTTGAAAGGTTTTTGGTGCACGCTTTACCTCGCCTGCAAAAACATCCAGCGAACCGCCTAAGCCCATTGCTACTTTTGTATTTATGTCGCTGTGCTTATCAATCCAGATTTCCTGCTTTGGAAAGCCTAAGCAAACAAAGAGAATGTCAGGTGATTTTTCATTTATATCGTCAATTATTTTCTGCTCTTTTTCACTGTCAAAATATCCGTCGGCAGTACCCAGAATTTTAATATTTTTATAAAGCGACGTTATTTTTTCTCCTGCTTTTTCGGCAACGCCGGGCTTTCCGCCAAAAAGATATAGAGTTGTTTCTTTCTGTACAGAGGCAAGAAGATTGTTTGCTAAGTCAAAACCGCTTACTCGTTCACGAAGTGGCTTTTTTAAAATTTTAGATGCGTAAACTACGCCAATCCCATCGGGAGTAATTAAACTGCCACGATTTAAGACCTCTAAATAGTCTGGGTTTTTATAGGCGTACAAAATAATTTCTGAATTGGGAGTGTAAACCTTTGTTACGCCGTCGGTATCCAATGAGGAGAGCAAAAAGTCAGTTGCGTCTGCCATATTGTATGTGTCAACACCTACACCTAAAATATTTAATCTATTGCTCATAACTGCCTCCGATATATATAATTTGTGCGTTTTTTAAGTCTAAGCCGTCTAAAGAAAAGACAGGCGTTACAGTTTTGATGTTTATATTTTTGCATTTTGCCCTTATTGCACCCGTTAACGCCCAATCCGAGCTAATTACGCTTTTAACGTGGTCTTTATAGTAGCTCACCTGCGGTGTGATAATTTGTTCGTCTAAAACTACGAAGGTGTTTTTATTCCCTGAAAGAACACCATCATCTAATTTTTTGCAGATTTTCGAAAGATATAAGCCATCTGTTGCATTCACTCTGCGGTATGTGTCAAGCTCGTTGACATTTGCAATCAAGAAAACCAACACCATAACAAAAAGAACACCAATGCGGATGTTTTTTTTCTTTAAAAGCTTTGAAAACAATGGTGCTGATACCAAAACCAGCCCGATAAAGCAGGGGACGATGCTTCTGAAGGTAAGCCATACGTCGCTGACTAAAATATTAGGTATAAACGGCAAAAATATCAAAACAAGACCAATCGGAATACAGATTTTAGCATTTGCCCTGAAATCCGATTTTGCCCCGAAATATGCACAAACAGCAGAAATTACAACTGCCAAAATCAAACGAATCAGTCCGAAATAGTCAGAAATCATAATCAATATACCCTGATATGCACCGCGGCAAATTGTATTAAATCCGCCTTTTACAATAATTTCAAAGAACTGAGTCATAAACAAGTTCAATTTCTGACCAAGACCTGAAATTGAAAAACTGCTTGCACGGCTTCCTAAAACACCAAGAGCTTGTGCATATTTATAGTATAAAAGCATTGCAACGCCCAAAAGCACCGGTGTTAGAAGATACATAAAGCATTTCTTTTTGTTTTTGACCAATGAAAGAATGACAAAAAGCTGTAAAAGTGCAGAAACTATCATAACTGATTCGTAGAAGCCGAACGATAAAAGCGTTGTTAAAATGTAGGGTAAAAGCCACATTTTGTTTCTTCTGTCGATTGCTTTTACAAGAAAGAAAAGTGCTAATCCCGTAAAGAAAAGTCCGACACAAATTCTGCTTGATGCCGAAATCCAATATGTTCCTTCAAAACCCAATGGGCAGAGAAGAAGTACAGTATAGAGAAATGGTGTAATATGAACACCAGTTCTTTCGAGTGCTCTTGAAATAAGCTTTGCCCCTAAAAAGAACAAAACAGAGATTATAGCCAACACGATATACATATCGGGGTAAAAATACCCCCAAACCACAGGGTCTAAAAGTGAGGCAAAAGGTCTTGTTGCAATGGTTCCTATATTCAAGTAAACGTGTGATAAATTTTCATATAACGGATACCCGCCGTACTGAATATAATCGTCAAGTACAGGGTAGTAGACTGCACCAAACGAAAACACCTTAAAAAGAAGTGCTGTTAAAAAAACAATATCACAAAAAGCTTTAGATTTTAACACTTTCATAGACCTCACCTATTATACCTCTCTATATATCATAAATTATACCACAGTAATTATAAAATTACAAGAAAAAAAGACGTATATTTACAAAAAATAACGTCTTTTTTTTCGAATATTATTGTGCGTGTTGTAAAAGCTCGTGAAACTTGCCGTTTGAGGAAGCTAAAGCATCATATGTTCCTTCTTCGACGATTTTTCCTTTTTCAAAAACCAGAATTCTGTCAACGTTTTTAATAGTGGACAATCTGTGAGCAATAATGATTACTGTGTGCGACTTCATAAGCTGTTCCATAGCTTGTTGGATTGCACGCTCGGAAATATTGTCAAGTGCCGAGGTTGCTTCATCAAAAATCAACACATCAGGGTTTCCTAAAACTGCTCTCGCTATGGCAATTCTCTGTTTCTGACCGCCTGACAAATCAAGTCCGCCGTCGCCTACAATTGTATTCCAGCCGTGTTCTAATTGATTTACAAATTCGTGTATGTTTGCAATTTCCATTGCATTTATTATTTCCTTGTTAGATGCGTTGGGACGTGCAATTTTGATGTTGTCCCAAATCGAACCGTAGAATATAAACGGGTTTTGTGGCACTACACCGAAGCTGACCCGCAAATCGTGGGTTAAGTAATCGCGAATATCTCCGCCGTGTACTAAAATCTTGCCGTCATTTACGTCATAAAGACGCATCAAAAGCTTTGAAAATGTGCTCTTTCCGCTACCTGATGAGCCGACTAAAGCGATGCTTTCATTGTATTTTATCTTGCAATTTAAGTTCTCAAAAATTTTCACGTTGTCATATGAAAAGGAAACGTCGCGGAATTCAATACACGGACCGTTTTTTGCGATGTTGCTGTCCTTGGAAATCTGAATATTCTTAACTCCCGTTGTCTTCTCAGGGACTGTTGAATCAGTCTTTAAAACATCTGTAATTTTGTTAAGTCCCGATATAGCACTGGATTGTGAAAGTCCTAAATTGAGCCACGAAATAAGTATAACTAAAATTTCGCTCATACTGGACAAAAACGCATACAACACACCGATAGAAACCCCGCGGTATACACAGGAAATTGCACCGACCAAATATACAACAGCTGTACCTATGTAACGAAGCAACTCGATTTTTACACTCTCAATGTGTTGGGAAATCGCCATATTGACACCGCTTTTATACATTGTGCCGATTTTTTCCTGAAAGCCTAAGAGTGTATTTTCTTCAATAGAGTAAAGTTCTACCGCATCAATTCCGTTCAGCGTGTCTGTTAAGTATTTTGAAGCCTCTGACTCGCTTTTTATATAATCTTTCGATAGGGCACGCATCTTTTTTCTTGCATACTTATTAAACAGTGCCATCAGGATTGTAGTGAACAAAAGAATTGCGGTTAATACCGCATCATAAAAAATAAGTGCTGAAAGAGAAATTATAAATGCAACCACCTGATACGGAACGCTCATAAAGATTTGACTCATATAAGCTTTAATATTGTTCATAGGTGAGCCTAAGATACAATTAAAAAGTTCGCCTGCAGAGGTGTTCTGATAAAACTTCATGCCTATGGTCTGAACGTGAGAAAAAAACTTCGTCCTTAAATTAAACAAAGAGCCCTCAAGTGCCTGAGTCATTTTTTTGTATCCTAAAAACCAACACAAAACTCTACCGCCTGAAATCAAAACATAGACAATACACATAGTAGCTACATATTTGATTTTGTCGTTTCCTATCAATGACTCGTTTGCAATGCCGTCGTCGACTATGTATTTAATGATAAGGGGCTGTATTGCTACAAATGCACCGACTATCAAAGCACATAAAACAGAGAAAATAAGTTGTGGCTTATACTCCTTTAAGTATGGCCACATCCCGCCCCAGAAGGACTCGTTTGCCGTTTCTTTTTTCATAACATCCACCCACTCTTTCAAAGCTGAATTTGTTCGTTTTTGTTATTATTTTTCTAAGGTTAAAGGCATTTTAGCATACTATATTTTAAAAGTCAATATACAAAAATAAAGATTTAATTACCATAATATTAAATTTTTAAAATAAATTAAAAAAAACATTGTAATAACAACTAAAATATACTATAATATAATAGAATTGTTATGTTTATATTTTTTTGGAGGTTTATAACCGTGATTAAACTATGTGTAATATTTGGCGGAAAGTCCTCAGAACACGAGGTTTCCTGTAAATCAGCGTACAATATATTGAAAAAATTAGACAGAGAAAAATATGAAATTATAAAATTCGGCATTACAAAGCAGGGAACGACATGGCTCTATACGGGTGACGACGAGTCATTACTTGACGGCAGTTGGGAAAATCACGACTGCGAGGCTTGTGTGATTTCTCACTGTCCCAAAACAGAGGGATTAATAAAGCTTTCTGATGGAAAATTTGAAAAGATAAAGGTTGACGTATTTTTCCCTGTGCTTCATGGCAAAAACGGTGAGGACGGAACAATTCAGGGTGTTTTTGAGCTTGCTCAAATTGCCTATGTCGGTAATGGTGTAATGGGTTCAGCACTTTGTATGGATAAGATTTTTACAAAGAATATTCTAGAGTGTGCGGGAATATCCGTAGCACCCGGCTTTTATATAACAACAAGCGAGAATGATACATATAAGATTGACAAAAAAATAAAAGAGTCCTTTGGTTATCCCGTTGTGGTAAAGCCCTCTAATGCAGGCTCATCTGTGGGTGTTTCGTTGGTAGAGGATGAAGCGGAATTAAAGGAAGCTTTAAGGGTAGCATTTTTAGAGGACAGACGTGTTTTAGTTGAGAAAAAAATCGAAAAAAGAGAGTTAGAATGTGCAGTTTTGGGAAATCATACAAACGCTGCTGCCTCAGTTTTAGGTGAGGTAATTACGCATGCAAAAATGTATGATTACAGTACAAAATATGTAGACTCTCAAACAAAAACCCAAATCCCTGCAGAAATTGATGAAGACATTTCGGATAAAATCAGAGAATTGGCAGTTCGTGCATTTTTAGCTTGTGACTGCACAGGGCTTGCCCGTGTTGATTTCTTTGTAGAAAACGGCACAAACAAAATATATTTAAATGAGATAAATACACTTCCCGGTTTTACAGATATAAGTATGTACCCTAAGCTTTGGGAAGCTACCGGAATACCATATTCTAAGCTTTTAGATAAGGTAATTGATATTGCAATAAAAGAGGCGGAGGAAAAATAATGCCTGAAAAATTTATTGGCGTGTTTGACTCGGGATTAGGCGGGTTAACATGTGTAAAAGAGCTTATGGAAATAATGCCTGATGAGCCTATCGTCTATTTTGGCGATACAGGCAGAGTTCCTTACGGCTCAAAATCAAATGAAACGATTATAAAATATGTAAAAAGCGATATAAAGTTTTTAGAAACCTTTGATTTAAAAATGATGGTTATCGCTTGCGGAACCGCAAGTTCAATAGCTTTACCGCAAATCAAAAACGAGCTAAAAACAACAACCTTTGGCGTTATAGACGCAGCAGCGGAAGAAGCGGTAAGACTTACTAAAAACAATAAAATAGGAATAATCGGCACTTCGGGTTCAATCCGTTCAGGTGCTTATGAGAAAAAGATAAAACAAATAAATCCCGATATTGAGACAATAGCGGTTGCGTGTCCTTTGTTTGTGCCTTTGGTTGAAGAAGGCTTTACCGATGGCGAGGTTGTGCAGCTTGTCGCAGAGGAATATTTAAAAAACATAAAGGAAAAGGGCGTAGATACGCTTATTCTGGGTTGCACTCATTATCCGCTTTTAAAGGATGCAATAGCTCAGGTTATGGGTGAGGATGTTACATTAATAGACCCTGGCAAAGTTACGGCGGGATACGTCAAAGAATATCTTAATAAAAACAATTTGCAGGCTAGGGAAAAAGGGGAATACAAGTTTTTTGTGAGTGATTATCCCGATGGCTTTAAAAAGCTGGCATCTGAGTTTTTAAAACGTGAAATTGACCAGGACATAGAAAAAATTGATATAGAAAAATATGTGTAATGGAGAGAAAAAATGGAAAACAATGCACTAATCACACTAATAACAAAAAATGTGGTTGACGGAGAAGAGGACAACTTTGAGCTTACAACTCAGGGGAAATATACAAAGCAAAACGGAAAATATTTTGTATCATATGAGGGAAGTGAAATAACAGGGTATGACAATACCACCACAACCCTGAAAATACAGGAAGATTTAGTTTCTATGATTCGTTTTGGGAAGAATATGGGCTCATCACAGATGATTTTTGAGGAGAACAAGCAATACACAGGTATTTACCATACTCCGCACGGAAATCTTTCTGTTGATGTTTATACAAACGAAATGTCAGTAGATGTAAATGACGATGGCGGTGAGCTGGAGCTTGATTATATTGTTCAGCTAAACAGTTCTCAGCCCGTGCGAAACAATTTAAAGGTAAAGATTAGAAAGGTGGAACAATAAATGACTCTTTACGAACAGACAAAGGCTTTTATAAAGAAAGTGACGAATGAGGCGTTAAATACAGCAAAGGCAAAGGAAGAAATTGATTTTGAAAGTATTCCTGACTACGCAGTAGAAGAACCCAGAGAAAAGGAGTTCGGCGATTTTTCAGTAAATATTGCAATGCTTATGGCAAAGACCGCACGTCGTGCACCGCGGGATATTGCAAATATAATCGTTTCTAATATGAAAACTGATGGTACATATATAAACGAAGTAAATGTAGCAGGAGCGGGTTTTATTAATTTTAAGCTAAACCCCATTTATATTACTGAAATTATAGAAACAGTAGAAAAAGAAAAAGACAAATTTGGCCAGAGCGATTTTGGAAAAAACAAAAAGGTAAATGTAGAGTTTGTAAGTGCAAACCCCACAGGACCTATGCATATGGGTAACGCCAGAGGCGGAGCTTTGGGCGATTGCCTGGCAAACATTATGGCATTGGCAGGGTATGACGTAACAAAGGAATTTTATGTAAATGACGCAGGTAACCAGATTGAAAAACTGGCGGTGTCATTGCTTGCCAGATATAAACAGATAGTCCTGGGCGAAGAGAATTACGAATTTCCCGAAGATGGATACCATGGCGATGACGTTCGTGAGCACGCTAATAATTTCTTTAACAAGTACGGCGATTCTTTAGTTAACACACCTGATGAGCAACTAAAGGAAAAGTTGATTGATGAAACCCTGTATAAAAACATTGACGCTCTAAAGACAGGCTTAGAGGCCTACAGAATAAATTACGATGTATGGTTCCACGAAAGCACACTTCACAATGAAAATGAAGTTTTAAAAACAGTAGAAGAACTTAAAAATCGTGGCTACACCTATGAACAAGAGGGTGCAATTTGGTTTCGTGCTACTGATTTTGGTTTAGAAAAGGACGATGTTTTAGTTCGTGCAAACGGCTTTGTTACATATTTTGCAGCAGACATTGCGTACCACAAAAACAAGCTTATCACACGTGGCTTTGATACGGCAATTGACATTTGGGGAGCAGACCACCATGGTCACGTTGCAAGGCTTAAAGCTGCAATGCAGGCACTGGGGCTTAATCCCGACAGATTAGAAATCATATTGATGCAGTTGGTAAGACTTGTGCGTGACGGCGAAGCGGTAAGAATGTCAAAGCGTACAGGAAAAGCTATAACACTAAACGATTTAATAGAAGAAACAGGCGTAGATGCGGCAAGATTTTATTTTAATCTTCGCCAGGCAAACAGTCATTTTGAGTTTGATTTGGAATTAGCTGTTCGTCAGTCGAGTGAAAACCCCGTATTCTACGTTCAATATGCCCATGCACGAATTTGCGGAATTATCAGGGCTTTGGCAGAACAGGGTGCAGTAGTCAGAAGCTTTTCAGACATCAACCCCTCGCTGTTAACTGACGAAAAAGAAATCGAGCTTATGAAAATGATAGCAAAATTCCCCGAAGAAATCCGCACGGCAGCAGCAATGCGAGAGCCAAGCAGAATTACAAAGTACTCAATGGATTTAGCGGCAGCATTTCACGCATTTTACGGGGCGTGCAAGGTGGCGTGCGAGGATGAGGCTTTGAAGGATGCAAGACTGGCACTTGTCGCCGCATCAAGACAAACAATTAAGAACTCACTTTCTGTTTTAGGTATTAAAGCACCTGAACATATGTAGTTTGGGCGGAGGAAACAGTATGAAAAAGAAGATTATAAGTGTTATTTTGGCAGCTGTTATGTTGTTTTCGTGTGTTGCTGTTTCAGCTGAAACGCAGGGAGAAACAGCCTCAAGATATTTAAATGCGATTTTAAAAGCAATTGCCGACAACTATAAATACGGAGTAGACAAAGAAGAGCTTTATAAGGCGGTTGCGAGCTATCTTATAGAAAAAAATCCGGAAGATTTAGAAGGAGCATTTAAAGCTGCAACAGATATCCTGGACGATTACTCAGTATATTATAATTCTTCGGAGTTATCGAGCTTTGTGACTAATGTTCACCAGGAATATATTGGTATAGGAATAACAGTTCAAAAAAATGAAAATGGATGCTTAGTGGTTGAAGTCAACAAAAATGGCGGTGCATATGATGCGGGCGTACTTGTAGGCGATGAAATTACTGCAATCAACGGTATAAGCATAAAAGATAAAACCTTAGAAGACATTGTTGCAATGATAAAGGGTGAGGCAGGAACGACGGTTTCACTTGATATATTACGTAATGAAGCACATCTTATGCTCGATATTTTAAGAAAGAAAATAACTGTTCAAACAGTATCCTATGAAATAATGGATGAAGTGGGATATATTAAGATAAATACATTTGCATCAAATACTCCAGAAGAGCTAAAGGCAGCACTCAATAAAATAGAAAAGGTTTACAGACTAAAGAAAATAATCATTGACGTACGTGATAATCCTGGCGGCGAATTGGCAAGCGTAATAAAGATATTAAATCAGTTTGTACCTAAGGGCAAGACGTTAGTAAAATTTGAATATAAACAGGAAATAAACAATTATGAGGTTAAGTCCAAGGCTGCATTTACAAACAAGCCGAACAGAAAAATCGTTATTTTAGCCAACAGTAAAAGTGCTTCTGCGTCAGAGCTTTTCTCAGGCACAATGCAGTATTATAAGCTTGCAACAGTACTTGGGGAGTACACCTTTGGCAAAGGCAGTATGCAGGATATGCTGGGAATTATAAATCCCGATGGATTCGATTTGGGAGATATAAAATTGACAATGGCAGAATTTTTAAAGCCTGATGGCGGAAAAATAAACGGCGTTGGAATCAAACCTGACGTCGCAGTTAAAAACAAGTTCAAGGACTTTGATGAATCGGTGTTAACCCCCATGACAATCAGCGGAAGATACACAATCGGTGATGAACACGATGATGTTCTTGCTATTGAAGAACGTCTTAGTGCTTTGGGATACAATGTAGGTAAAATCGATGGTCTGTATGATAACTTGACTTATCAGGCAACTATGAATTTTCAGGCAACTATGGGATTGCACCCTTATGGTGTAATGGATTACACAACTCAGTCTGCATTAAATGATGTAATAGAAGACATGGAAGTTGAAATTGACATACAGCTTGAAAGGGCTTTAGAAATTTTAAAATAGGCAGGTGTTACTTATGAAAAAGAAAATAGCAGCAATATTAATGATTATGATTTTAACAGTACCATTTGTTGCAGATTTTGGCGATAACGGTGCGAGTATAGTTTCTGCGGCATCTGTTCAGGATAAAATAAATCAAGCCAGCAAAGACAAACAGGCAGCGTTAGATAAGATAAAGGATGCCGAGCAGAAAAAAGATGATGTTATTGCTCAAAGCGACCAATTAGAGCGAGAAATAGACATTATACAAACGGAAATTTATGCTATTGACGACATTATCGCTGAGGCTGATTTAGAAATTGCAGCAAAAGAAGAAGAAATAGCAAGAATTCAGGGCGATATAGATATACAGGATGAAAAATTCAAAGAGTGCCTGCGTGCGATGGACGAAACCTCGACAATCTCGTATATTGAGCTGATTTTTTCTTCGCAAAGTCTATCGGAACTTCTAATCAACATAGAAACAATTAATGAAATTACAGAACACGATATGGCAATCATTGATGAAATGACAAGACTTAAAACAGAAGTAGAAGATGCAAAAGCAGAAATTGAAGCCAGAAAAAAGGAGCAGGAAGAGGCTCGGGCTTATGCTTCTGATAAGCAAGGACAGCTGGAAATCAAGCTAAAAGAAAAGGAGAACCTTGCAAAAGCTTTAGAAAAAGACATAGAAAAATACAAGCAGGTTTACGAAGAAGCAAGACGTCAGGAAGAGGCGTTAAAAAGCTCGCTTAAATATTCCGACTCAAGCTCGCAATATTTAGGTAGCGGCAGATTTTGTTGGCCTGCACCGAGCTATACAAGAATTTCCTCACCGTATGGTTACAGGATACATCCGATTTATAACACAAAGAAATTCCATTCAGGTGTTGATTTGGCAGCTCCGGGCGGCTCAAATATTTTAGCAGCCGAAAATGGTAAGGTAATATCTGCAGGATGGAATGGCGGCTATGGCAACTGTCTGGTTATTGACCACGGTGGCGGTATTTCAACACTTTATGCTCACTCATCAAAGCTTCTGGTTTCTAAGGGTACATATGTTACTAAAGGGCAGGTTATAGCTAAAGTAGGTACAACAGGAAATTCAACGGGAAATCACTTGCATTTCGAGGTTTTAGTGAATGGTAAAACCACAGACCCGATGAACTATATAAAATAGTATTTAATTTTAGGAGTGTAGACATTGTATTCTAAAAAGCAAGTAGTTAAAATAGCTGCACTAACGTGTGTAATAACACTTATAGTCAGTGTTCTTGTAACGTCAGCTTATTGGTGTGTAAGTAGCTTTTTAAATCAGGATGTTTTAGTGAGAGCTAAGAACATAATAGTAAAAGAGTACGTAGATTCCTTAACAAAAGAGCAAATCGATGCTATGGACGATGCGGCAATTACTTCAATGGTGGCGTCGCTGAAGGACCCCTATTCGTATTATCTGGATATGGAAAGGCTCGACAAATTCGAGGAGAGCAATAAAGAAGAATATGTGGGAATAGGTATAAGTGTCATATATGATGACGAAAAAAAGACACTGACAGTTACAGCACCAACCGCAGGCGGACCTGCAGAAAAAGCTGGAATACTTCCGCTTGACGTAGTGTTGGGTGTAGATAATCTGACCCTAAAGGAAAATGGATATAATGCAGTAATTGACTATATAAAGAAAGGCAAAGCAGGAGATGTTATAAAGGTTTATATAGACCGCAATGGTACTGAGAGGACCTTTGACATAATGCGTCAGGTTATTACGCTTGATACAATAAGCGGCAAAATGCTTGATAAAGATATTGCCTATATAAAAATTTCTGAGTTTCAACATAATTCAGTAGAGGATTTTGCTGCTGCACTAAAAGATATAAAAGAAAAAAAAGCCAAAGGCTTGATTATTGATTTAAGGAGCAACCCCGGAGGATATGCAGACAGTGTAATAAAAATGACAGATATGCTTTTGCCTTCCGGTACAATTGCATATTTAGAGGACAACGAAGGGAATAAAGAATATTTTAAATCTGATAAAAAATCTATAGATTTACCGATGGTAGCCTTAGTCAATGAAGGCACCGCAAGTGCCGCGGAACTCATGGCAGGAAGTCTGCAGGCGTTCGATGCGGCAGAAATCGTAGGCATGAAAACATATGGAAAGGCAGTAGGGCAAGCACCTTTTATGTTGACTGAGGAAACCGCAATTTATTTAACCTCGGCAAGATATTATACGCCTAAGGGAAATTGTATC
>JAZOCK010000008.1:0-37382 GCA_045596445.1 Congzhengia sp.
GGCAAGACGACCGGGAGATATTGACACGTGCTATGCAGACCCTACATATGCAAAGCAGGAGATTGGCTTCGAGGCAAAGAGAAATCTGGAGGATATGTGCCGCGATACATGGAGATGGCAAAGTAATAATCCAAATGGATATAGCCATTAATAGAGTATAATATAAAAGCGATGTAGCTTAAGCTACACCGCTTTTTGTTATGTACATACTACTTATTCATTTGTCTGCGAACCTCTGCAGCAACCAATTCAACAATTTTGTCAATATCAGGCGTAGACTCTTGCGAGTAGCCTGCTTTGCCGTTACTTGAAAACAATTCAATCTTGGATATTGTTTCCTGTTTAACTGCTTCTACTGCCGCGGGGATTAAGTCAATAATACCCTTATTCATATCCGTAAACTTTTTAAACTCAGCCTTAACTGCCGCAATATTAATATCAGTAAAGATGTTGACCTTTGAGATACCCTCTTTTATTGCACGTCTGAAGTCATTATCTGTAAGTCCCGAACCTCCATGAAGAACTAAAGGTACATCTACTGTGTTTGCAATTGTTTTAATTCTGTCAAAATCAAGCTTAGGAGGAAGCTTATATGCACCATGAGCGTTGCCTACGGCGATTGCCAAAGCATCAACCTTAGTTTTTTCAACATAGTCTTTAGCAAGCTTGGGGTCTGTGAAAAATTTGCTGGGGTCTGCCAAATGAGAATCTCCCTCTGCTGAACCCTCGTTATCACCTACGTGTCCCAGCTCGCCCTCGATTGTAGCACCATAGGAATGAGCAATTTCAGCCATTTCCTTAACCTTAGCTACATTGGTGTCGTAATCATCTGTAGAGCAATCGTACATAATTGAAGTAAATCCTAGCTCTAAAGCCTTAAGGCAGGTTTCTTTCTTCAGACCGTGGTCAAGGTGTACAACAACCGGAACGTTTGCTTTCTTTGCCATAGGAATAAGGTAATAAGATACCTCTTCTAGTGGTCCGTATGGGAATAAAACCTCAGCTGTGCCCATAATAACAGGCGACTGTGTTGTCTCTGCAGCGGAAATAATTCCTCTTGCAAGCTCCATATTAACTGCATTAAATAATCCTACGGCATATTGATTTTTCTTTGCCGGTAAGAGTACTTGATTTAAATTTACTAACATTTTTCCTACCTTCCTTATATAAAACTTGTTAATTGTTGACATAACGTTAAATATATTATATACTAATTTAAAAGATAAGTATTTGATAAAAAGTATTATTTTTTAACATTTATTCCGATGGAGGCTTGTGATGTTTGAGCTGCAACCAATAAAAAGTGAAATAGAGATTTTAGGCTTTAACAGCATTTGTTACTTTGAATTTGGCAAAGATTTTACTCACGCTCCTGAAAAACACGATTTTTGGGAAATGGTGTATGTAGATATCGGCAATGTTGTAGCACTTACCGAGGGAAAAAGCTGTATTTTGGAGCAGGGGCAGATAATTTTTCATGAACCACATGAGGAGCATGCTCATATTTCAGATTTAGAGTCGCCCAACAATATGCTGATTATTTCCTTTACTTGCGAAAGTCCTGCGATGAGCTTTTTTAAGAAAAAAGTTTTTACCGCCGACAAGACCACAAAAATACTTCTGGAGCTTTTTGTTGCAGAGGTGAAAAACGCTGTGGGCAAGATTCCTGATGAGTACGGCAGCGAAAAGTATCTCGACTTTTCAAATTCGGATTTTGGTTCGTCGCAGCTGCTTGCCTGTTACTATACAGAGCTGTTGATAAATATTATGAGAAAAGACCAAACAATAGGCAGCAAGTACATTTATAATGAGGAAAAGCGTGTTTGTGCACAGAATCCGATTTGTGTTTTGGTAGCGGACTATATGAAGGAAAATATCTATTCGGGATTGACACTGTCTGATGTTTGCACGCACTTTATGTTGGGAAAATCACATCTCAGCCGCATTTTTAAGGGCTTTTCGGGAAAGGGCATAATAGAATATTATAATGATTTGAAAATTTCTGAGGCAAAAAAGCTTCTTCGTGACGGAAAACATTCAGTAAGTCAAATAGCGGATTTGTTAGGCTTTTCTTGTATACATAGCTTTTCACGTTCGTTTAAACAAACGGTAGGAGTTTCGCCTACGGCGTATCAGAAAAGGATAGTAGAAATCCGTTGACAATTAATATTAAGGGATGTATAATTGTCTTATAAAATCAAGAAGGCAGGCGTGAAAATGAAAAAACGACTATCTATAATCACATCAGTAGTTGTGGCTGTGATATTGCTTGTAATAGGCGGCATTTACATTGCGACAAATTACATTTTTTCTGAGGTCACAGATGCTGTCGGAGAAAGTATGAAGGATGAGGTTGTTGAGCTTCCGGTCTTGGATAATAACGAAAATGTCGACGATAAAAAAAGCATATCCGTAGTGTTGGATGAGGAAACTATGGATGAACTTGAAGCAAAAATCCCTATAAGTGTGAAGCTTGAGGTTTTGACAATGCTTGCAAAAAATTTATCAAAAGAGGATTACTCGACACTTGTATCCTATGCTGCAGGCGGTGTGGATAATGAAAAATTTAACGCCGCGTATTCTTTAATGCGGGAAAAATTATCTCCAGACGTTAAAGAAAAGGTAAAGAGCTATTATGCAAAATATATGTATCTTTTAGAAGAATAAGAAAGCACAAAACAAAGGCGAAAAATTGCGAAAATTATGAAAGCTGATAACTTTTGTTAGTTTTACACAAAAAAAAAATTTTTTTTTGTGTAAAACTAATCTTATATTTTAAAAAGTACTATGCTATAATGTATAACTGTAAATTAAAGATATTTTTTGGAGGTAAACAAAAAGATGGCAGAATTAAAGTTAAAAAACGTATACAAGAGATATTCCGGCGGTGTAACAGCCGTTAGCGATTTCAATTTGGATATCGAAGATAAGGAGTTTATCGTGCTTGTAGGTCCTTCAGGCTGTGGTAAATCTACAACACTTCGTATGATTGCAGGTCTTGAAGAGATTTCAGAGGGCGAAGTATCGATTGATGATAAAATAGTTAATGATATTCCTCCTAAGGATAGAGATATCGCAATGGTTTTCCAGAACTATGCGTTATACCCTCATATGACAGTATTTGACAACATGGCGTTTGCTTTAAAGCTTCGCAAGATGCCAAAGCAGGAAATAAAAGAAAAAGTTTTAGAAGCAGCAAGAATATTAGATATTGAGCATTTATTAGACAGAAAGCCAAAGGCTTTATCAGGCGGTCAGAGACAGCGTGTAGCATTAGGTCGTGCTATTGTTCGTAATCCTAAGGTATTCTTGATGGATGAGCCTTTGTCAAACCTCGATGCAAAGCTTCGTGGACAGATGAGAACAGAAATTTCTAAATTACATAATAAATTACAGACAACATTTATCTACGTAACACATGACCAGACAGAAGCTATGACAATGGGAACACGTATCGTTGTTATGAAGGACGGTATCATTCAGCAGATTGATTCTCCTCAGACACTTTACGATCATCCTGTTAATATGTTTGTTGGTGGCTTTATTGGTAGCCCGACAATGGACTTTGTTGAGGGTACAATTGAAAAGATAGACGACGCTATATACTTTGTATTCGGTAATTCTAAGGTTAAAATCCCTGAGGGAAGAACAGCCAGCTTAATCGATAACGATTACATTGGAAAAACTGTTGTAATGGGTGTTAGAGCAGAGCATATTCATGATGAAGAAATCTACCTGAGCTCATCTCCTGACAGCATTGTTAGTGCAGAGGTAGAGGTTGTAGAGCTTATGGGTTCAGAAACACTCCTTTACTTAAACATTGAAGGTTCTTCATTTATTGCTAAGGTTGACCCACGCTCAACAGCAAAGGTTGGCGATACAATTAAGGTTGCATTTGATATGAATCGTATTCACTTGTTTGACAAAGAAACAGAGCTTGCTATATTTGGCAAATAATAACATAATAGTTTTAAGGAGCTGTAGCACAAGCTGCAGCTCCTTATTATTTTCTTACCAAAACAATTTTTTTTCCTTTTGAGTTAAGAATCCCCTCGTTGTTTAAACGCCTTAATTCTCGCTGCATTGCACTTCTGTCTATACCTAAGTAATCTGAAAGTGATGACAATGACATTGGAAGAGAAAAAGAAAAAGAGGCATTTTTTAAGGCTTGAAGCTCGAAATATGATATAAGCTTATCACGAATTGAGCGTTTAGTCAGCACCTCAATATGTTGTGTTTGTAAAATCAATTTATTAGATATGAGTAAAAACAGGTTGTCTAAAAATTTTGTATGATGTTCGCATACCTTACTGCACTGAGATAAGGCATTACGATAGCGAAAAGATAAAATAACACATGGCGATGTGGCGGAAATCATATATTGGTCATTTCCTAATGCGTGAAAAAACATATCTCCAAACACAGAGTCTGTTGAATATCTCTCTAAAACCGATTTATTTCCGTCATAATCATAGCTCGCAAGCTCGGCTGTACCCGATAACACAATATGTAGGTATTCGGGTGCCTCGTTATATAACATTATTGTTTCATTTGTGTTACACTTTTTGATTTTTGCACCCAAACATTTGAGCATTTTCTGGAGCTCTAAATCGTTAAAACCGCTAAATAGAGCCGAATTTTCCATTTTAAGCCACCCCTTTATCTTGTGTTCAAATATTTCAACGATATCTATATTTAGTATTATAACACATTTTTGTTGCAAATGCAACTTTTTTTTAAAATCAGTTGGAGTATAATAATAGTCGTCGAGAAAAATGTGGGGGGATTGTGCGATGTTAGTTATAAAAAGAGACGGAACAACGGTTGATTATGATAGAAAAAAAATAGAAATTGCTATTGAAAAGGCAAACAATGAGGTGCCTGCATCGGAGCGTGTTCCCAAATCAGATGTAGAGGATATTTTAGACTATATTGAAGCGAGAAAATCTTCAAGAATTCTGGTAGAAGATATTCAGGATATAATAGAGCAGAAATTAATGGAGCTGGATAAATTTGTTTTGGCAAAGACGTACATAGTGTATCGTTATACACGTGCACTTGTTCGTAAGGCAAATACAACAGACGAATCAATCCTGAGCCTTATTAAGAATGCAAACAAAGATGTTATGGAGGAAAACTCCAACAAAAATGCGGTTGCGGCAGCAACACAGCGTGATTTAATCGCAGGTGAAGTGTCAAAGGACCTGACAAAAAGAATTTTGCTTCCTGAAAAAATCTCACAGGCACATCAAGATGGAATTCTGCATTTTCACGATGCTGACTACTTTATTCAGCCTATATTTAACTGTTGCTTAATTGACATTGGAAATATGCTCGACAACGGAACAGTTATGAACGGCAAGCTGATTGAGCCTCCCAAGAGCTTCCAGGTAGCGTGTACAATTGTTACACAAATTATAGCCTCTGTTGCGTCAAGTCAGTACGGCGGACAATCTGTTGATATTCGCCATCTCGGTAAATATTTAAGAAAAAGCTATGAAAAATTCAAGAAAAATATAGAAAAAAATTCTGATGGTAAGATTACTCCCGAGCTAATAGAAAAATTAGCATATGAACGTATGAAGGACGAGTTAAAAGCAGGCGTTCAGACAATTCAGTACCAGATAAATACCCTTATGACGACAAATGGTCAGTCGCCGTTTGTTACACTTTTCTTATACATCGATAAAGATGACGAATATATAAAAGAAAACGCTATGATAGTAGAAGAAATTTTACGTCAGCGTCTGCAGGGTATTAAGAATGAAGCGGGTGTATATATTACACCTGCGTTCCCGAAGCTTGTTTATGTTCTGGACGAGCACAACTGTTTAAAGGGCGGAGAATACGACTATATAACAAAGCTTGCAGTTCAATGCTCAGCTAAGAGAATGTACCCCGATTATATTTCAGCTAAGAAAATGCGTGAATATTATGAGGGCAATGTTTTTAGTCCTATGGGTTGCAGAAGCTTCTTAACAGCCTGGAAGGATGAAAATGGAAAATATAAGTTTGAAGGTCGCTTTAACCAGGGTGTTGTAAGCCTGAACCTTCCGCAGATTGGACTTTTGGCAAAGGGCGATGAGGATAAGTTTTGGGCACTTTTAGACGAACGACTTGAGCTTTGCTATGAGGCTTTAATGTGTCGCCATAATGCATTACTCGGTACAAAATCAGACGTTAGCCCTGTTCATTGGCAGTATGGTGCGATTGCACGTCTTGGCAAGGGTGAGGTTATAGACAAATACTTAAATGACGGATATTCAACAATTTCATTGGGATACATAGGACTATATGAGGTTACCAAAGCAATGAAGGGTGTATCTCATACAGAGCCTGAGGGACAGGAATTTGCACTTCGTGTTATGAATCATTTGCGTGCAGCAACAGACAGATGGAAAGAAAAAACAGGTATAGGCTTTGGTCTTTACGGCACGCCTGCAGAGTCCTTGTGCTATCGATTTGCAAGAATTGATAAAGAAAAATTCGGCAGCGTAGATGATATTACCGACAAGGGCTATTATACAAACTCATACCATGTTGATGTTCGTGAAAATATTGATGCTTTCACTAAATTTGAGTTTGAAAGCCAATTCCAGAAAATTTCTTCAGGTGGTGCTATTTCATACGTTGAAATTCCTAATATGCGTCACAATTTAGAGGGTATTGAAGAGGTTGTTAAGTTTATTTACGAAAATATCCAGTATGCAGAGTTTAATACAAAGTCAGACTACTGTCACGTCTGCGGTTATGACGGCGAAATCATAATAAATGACAAAAACGAATGGGAGTGTCCTGCATGTCACAACCGTGACCACGCAAAGATGAATGTTACAAGAAGAACCTGCGGTTACTTGGGAGAAAATTTCTGGAACGTAGGAAAAACAAAAGAAATTAAAGCACGTGTGTTGCACTTATAATAAGAGGAAGAGCAAATGA
The DNA here is from genome assembly GCA_045596445.1 of Congzhengia sp. Classification (GTDB taxonomy): domain Bacteria; phylum Bacillota; class Clostridia; order UBA1381; family UBA9506; genus Congzhengia. The sequence continues at coordinate 6,940 of JAZOCK010000008.1, forward strand.
ATTATTCGGCAATAAAAAAATGCGATGTAGCAAATGGTCCAGGTGTGAGAGTGTCGTTGTTTGTCAGTGGCTGCACACATCATTGTAAGGGGTGCTTCAACGCAGAAACCTGGGATTTTAACTTCGGAAAAGAATATACAAAGGAACAAGAAGATGAAATCATCGAATTGCTAAAGCCCGAATACATCAAGGGGTTCTCGCTTTTGGGAGGAGAACCCTTTGAACCGACAAATCAGCGTGTCTTGGTAGGATTGCTTAGAAGGATAAAGGAAACGTATCCCGAAAAAACTGTTTGGTGTTATACCGGATATCTTTTAGATGACGAGCTTTTGGGAGAAAGCAGGGCAAGATGCGAGGTTACGGATGAAATGCTTTCGTATATTGATATTTTAGTAGACGGCGAGTTTAAAGAGGATTTAAAGGACTTAAGGCTTCGTTTTCGTGGTAGCAGCAATCAGCGAATCATGGACTTAAAAGAAACCTTAGCAGCCGGTAAAATTATTTGGTGGAAGGATTTATAAAAGTGAAAAAACAAACTGTTAAATTTACGAAAATAGATAAAAGTGCGTCTGCACCGGTATATGGAACTCCCTTTGCAGCCGGTGCAGATTTGCGTGCACTTTTAGATGAAAATATAGAGATTAAACCGAGCGAAACAGTATTTATACATACTGGTATCGCAACACAAATTCCAGATGGACTGGTAGGACTGATTTACGCTCGCAGCGGTCTTGCGTGTAAGCGTGGACTCGCTCCTGCAAACTGTGTTGGGGTAATTGACTCGGACTATCGCGGTGAAATTATGGTAGCACTCCATAACTATTCAAATGTAACGCAGGAAATAGAACCAAACGAGCGAGTAGCTCAGTTAGTTATCGCACCATATATAACGGCAGAGTTTGAAGAAACGGAACAATTGGATGACACCGACAGGGGAGCGGGAGGCTTTGGTTCAACAGGCAAACAATAAAGCATAAAAAAACGTCAGCATTTTGCCGACGTTTTTTTAATTATTCTGTTGTATAGTTATCGAAATAACCTTGTATAAATACAATAGGTGTTCCCTTGTCGCCCGAACCTGAGGTGAGGTCACAGAGAGAACCGATAAGGTCAGTAAGTCTTCTTGGAGTTGTGCCCTCAGAAACCATATTTCCTACCAGATTATCGTCTTTTTCAACGATTTTTTGTTTTATAGCTTCCTTCAGGGCATCGCCTGTGAGGTCAGAAAACTCATTGTCTGCCAAATACTTCAGCTTAAGCTCATTAGGTGTACCCTCTAAGCCTTTTGTATATGCCGGCGAAACGACGGGGTCTGCAAGTTCCCAAATTTTGCCGATTGGGTCTTTAAATGCTCCATCACCGTAAATCATAACCTCGATGTTTTTGCCTGTTGCTTTATATAGCTTTTCCTGTATTGCATCAACCACAGGCTGACAATTGCGAGGGAATAATTTTACCTGGTCCTCAGTTGCCTTGTTAGAGCCTAAAAGTCCATAGCTTTCGTTATAGCCGCTACCATTTACAGAAACGTTTAAAATGTCATCAAGACCTAAAACAATTTCTCCGCCTGCGGCTTTTAAAATTCTCTTTGTGCGTGCTCTTGTGTGAATGTCACAGCATAAAACGTTCTTTGTGTACTTAAGAACAGCCTTGGGGTTATTTGAAAAAATAATTTCTACCTCAGCTCCGCAATCTTTTATAAGATTTTCGTAGTATTCAACGTAATCAACGCCCGTGAAGGTGTGCTTTTCATAACCAAAAAGCTCACGATAGCGGGATAATGTTAAAACATCTGCATAGGGGTCAACGTTCTTTTCATCTAAAGCATCTAAGCTGATTAGGTGGTTGCCAACCTCGTCGGAAGGATATGATAACATTAATACAATTTTTTTTGCACCCTTAGCTATGCCACGCAGGCAAATAGCAAAGCGGTTACGAGAAAGTATAGGGAAAATTACACCGACTGTTTCTCCGCCGAATTTTGATTTTATGTCCTGTGCTATATCGTCAACGGATGCGTAATTACCCTGTGCACGAGCAACAATCGCTTCTGTCATAGCAACGATGTCGCGGTCGCGGAACTTGATATTATCGTCTTTTGCCGCTTCTAAAACGGAATTAGTTACGATTTCAACAATGTCGTCTCCGCTCTTGATAATAGGGGCTCTTACACCTCTTGATACTGTACCAATCATTCTGCTCATAATGAACAACTCCTTTGGATTAAAATCATTTGACGATTTATTTTATCATAATGAGTCAAATATTTCAATATTTTTTGTATGTTTTTTTAAAAAATTTTTACGCTTTAGTTTTTCAGCTCGTTGAGTTTTTCTTTTATTGTTTTAAAGAAGTCTGCGTCTGTTTGCTTTATGTTATAGTCCTTAATTATTGTTCGTATTTCTTCTTCTTTTCTTTCGACCTCGTCTTTAAAACTTTGTGCAGACATTCTGTAGGCACCGCTGCCGAAAACAATCATTTGCTCCAAACTGTCTGAGGTTGCGACTGTGACCTTATAGTTTTTAGCAAGCTCTTTGGCGGTTTTTTCAATATAGCTGTCAGCGGTCTGTGCTTCTTTGGTATAGACTACGGTCAAATTTTTGATACGCTCAACCTCACCTGTATTTCCCTTGACTTTATATGCGTCAAACACAATGATAATTTCAACATCGCAAAATGCCCGATACGAATGCATACGTTCAATCAGCTTTTCCCGTGCTGAATCAAGCTTTTCTTCTGCTAAGGCTTTTAATTCTTCCCAGGCAAAAATTATATTGTAGCCATCTATTAAAAGATACTCTTTTTCATATTTTTTCCTGAACTTAAAATCTGTTTGCGGCAATTCTTTTTTTGTATGCATTGCCTTTTGTGGTATTTTTGTTTCGACCTTGCCATAGGTTTTCTCAAAAATTCGCAAAAGCTCGCTATCTGTTGTTGAATATGAGGCTTGTTTATTTACAGATATGCTTTCTGCTTCTTTTTTAGCCTTAACCCCGAAATCCAGATGCATATAATTTCTTACCTCGTTCCAGGGAACCAAAAAGCCTGCACCATGCTCACAAAAAACCGAATCTGCGGTGTTTTCTGTGTCGGAATTTGCGTCATATCCGATTTCCTCTATAATTTTTTCAGGATTCTGGCAGACTCCGTATCCATTAAATTTTAAGGATATCTTGCCTAAGCCGTGAGTATAGCTTATAATCTCGCGTTGATAGCTTCTTATGGAATTTGCCGCAACTGAGCCTGTAATTTTAGAAAAATCACCGCGGGTGTGCGGAAGCGACACTGTTGCTCCCATTTGGTCTAAATCGGTCATGGCACGACCTATGTTTTCCTTTGGTATCTCCAGTATAAACTCATAGTATGGTTCAAGAAGCTGGCATTCTGCATACCTTAGTCCGTTCCTTACTGCACGATATGTTGCATGACGAAAATCCCCGCCCTCAGTGTGCTTGTTGTGTGCCCGTCCTGCCACAAGTGTAATTTTTATATCTGTGATCGGTGAGCCTGTCAGAACGCCTACGTGACTTTTTTCCATGAGGTGCGTCATAATAAGCCTTTGCCAGCTTTTATCTAAAAGGTCCTCCGATATATCTGTTTCAAAACGCATACCTGAGCCTCGTGGAAGAGGTGTAAGCGACAGGTGGACTTCGGCGTAATGCTTTAAAGGCTCATAGTGACCGACGCCATACGATGTGCTTTTTATGGTTTCTTTATATACTATTCTGCCTTCTTCAAATTCTACATCGATATCAAATCTGCTCTTTATTGTGTGCTTTAGCACCTCTAATTGAATTTCACCCATAAGCCTTAATTGAATTTCTTTTAACTGCTCGTTCCATACAACATTAAGCTGGGTTTCTTCTTGCTCTAACATTTTAAATTTTGCTGCCGCGACCGAGGGGTCTACTCCCTTGGGCAGAACAACTCTGTAATTAAAAATCGGTTCAGCGATAAGCTTTGCTGAATGCTCCTCAATGCCCAGACCTTGTCCTGCATATGTTTTTAAAAGTCCTGTAACGGCACAAACCATACCCGACTCTGCCGTACTTATATTTTTATATTTTTCGCCCGAATATATGCGAATTTCATTTATTTTTTCATCATCTATTATATCCTTTACCTTGAGATTTCCTCCCGTAAGCTTTAAAAATGTCAGTCGCTTTCCCTTATCATCAGTCGTAATTTTAAAAACCTTTGCACCGAACTTTTCAGCTCCCTTTGTTTGCTCTGTCAATTGCGATATGGCATTCAAAAAACTTTGAACACCCTCCATTTTAAGTGCTGAACCGCAAAAAACGGGGAACAGCTTTCTCTGTTTTATTGCAGATATGACCTGTTCTAAGACAATTTCGCCGCTATTTAAAAAGCTTTGCATCATATTTTCATCACAGAGGGCGATATTTTCACAAAGCGAAACCTTATCATCATCTAAAAAAAAGATTGCACTATCAGAAAGCTCCTCTTTTATCTCGGTTATTGCCCCATCTAAATCTGCATTTGCCAGGTCCAGCTTGTTGATAAAAATAAACGTAGGCACCTTGTATTTTTCGAGCATTTCCCAAAGGGTTTTTGTGTGGCTTTGAATTCCGTCGGTGGCACTTATAACGAGTATGGCATAGTCTAAAACCGACAGTGTACGCTCTGCCTCTGCAGAAAAATCGGCGTGCCCAGGCGTGTCTAAGAGCGTTATTTCAGTATCGGCAAGGTTGATAATTGCTTGTTTTGAAAAAACAGTAATACCGCGTGCACGTTCAATTTCATTTGTATCTAAAAAGGTATCGCGAGTGTCGACTCTGCCGAGTTGTCTTATTTCTCCCGACAAATACAATAAGCCTTCAGACAATGTTGTTTTTCCTGCGTCGACGTGAGCTAAAATGCCTACTGTTATTCTTTCCAAAGCTTACACTCCTTTTTTTGATGCTGCGGCATAATACTTCCGATAGTATGATGGCGTACAACGATAATATTTTTTAAAGACGCAGTTAAAATACGAAACAGAAGAAAATCCCACGGCGAATGCAATTTCTGACATATTCATTTCTGTGGTGAAAAGCTCCTCTGCTTTACGTAGTTTTATCATATTTACAAAATCTATAACAGTTGTACCCGTTGCTTGCTTAAACAATCTGCAAAAATAGTCCTTGTTAAGATTTATTGTGCGTGACAGCTCTTCTAAGGACAGATTTTCCTGGTAGTTGGCATCAATATATTCAAAAACAGGTATAAGCTTGCTTAAGAGCTTAAAATCTATACCGCTTGTATTAGTATTTATATAGCCTCCGTCATATATGACTGACATCAGCCTGTATATACAGGAGGTTATAAAAAGCTCGTCGGCAACTTTATCGGATTTATATCTGTCAAGCATATCCAAAATGGTTGTCTGTATCTGCTTATAGTCTGCCGAGCCGTTTTTAAACAGATGGATATTTATGCTTGAATCCTTCAACAGATAGGAAAGATATTTAAAAGAACCCTTAAACTCTGTGGGGTTTAAAAAGTGTATAACGGCTTGACGTGTGGTGTCATTTAAAAATTCGGTGCCGTGAGGTACACCGCCGTTAATAAAGCAAATATCTCCCTCTTCTGCTTCGATTTCGCCGCCTTCTGTTGAAATTTTTATATTGCCGGAAAGGACGTACAAAAACTCTATTTCCGGATGTATATGCATCTCAGAAACGACTCCCTTAACCCATTTTTTACTTACAAAAATGTGTGCAAGATAATTTGGATTTGTGTAGTGTAATTTTTCGCTATACATACAATCACCACCCAATGTCAATATTTTTAAAGAAAAAGTCTTTTTTTATATAGACTATATCCACGATAACTAGTATTATAATTATAACATAGCAAATTTTAAAAATCAATATATTAATAAACTTAAAAACGGGAGATGAAAATAGCAGTGGCAGATTTAGACACATTTAAATCTGAGCAGACAGAACATATAATTGACACCTCAAAAAAGGTAAAAGTGGGTATTATCGGCACAGGCAGGATTGCAGAAATCCATATGAGAAATTATATTAAGATGCCTGATGTCGAAATAGTTGCAGGTGCTGACATTGTACCCGGAAAAGCAAAAAAATTCTTTGAAAAGTTCGGCATAGCAGATGCTAAATGTTACAACAGCCACAAAGAATTAATTGATGCAGGCGGGATTGACGCTGTAAGTGTTTGTACATACAATGCAACGCATGCAGAATGTACAATATATTCACTAGAGCACGGAGTTCATGTTCTTTTGGAAAAGCCGATGTGTGTAACATTAGACGAAGCGGTAGAAATCTGCAGAGCGGAGAAAAAGAGCGGTAAAGTTTTATCAATCGGATTCCAACCAAGATTTAATGAAAATATGAAAATGATAAAATCTATCGTTCAATCAGGTGTGCTTGGAGATATTTATTACATACAGACAGGCGGCGGCAGACGTCACGGTATTCCTACACATTACGGCACAACCTTTATTGAAAAAGACAAGGGTGCTATTGGTGCTTTAGGTGATATAGGCTGTTATTCATTAGATATGGTATTAAATGCAATAGGATATCCGAAGCCTTTAACAGTTACAGGTTATGTATCAGATTTCTTTGGCAAGGACCCGGATTACTTTAAATCTGAGGGCAAGCCCGAAGAATATGCTGAACTTTTCGGCGTTGATGATTTTGGTGCAGGATTTGTTCGTTTAGAGGGCGGAATTATATTAGACTTTCGTATTGCATGGGCTATGCACTTAGACACCACGGGAGATACAATCATTATGGGTACAAAGGGAAGCCTAAGAATTCCTTCAACAGAATGCTGGAACGGAACAATTGGAGGCCCGCTAAAGCTTTATCAAAGAATCGACGGAGAAGATGTTGTTACAGAATTGCCTATGGCTACTGAGGTGATGCACAATGATTTCTACTTAAAAATCAGGTCGTTTTTAGATGCTGTTAAAGATGGCGGAGAAACACCTGTTCCATCAAGTGAAATCATTATCAACCAGGCAATTATCGACGCAATTAACAAATCAAGTAAGCTTGGAAAAGAAATTGCAGTAGAAATTCCCGAAATATAATTAAAAGAGAATATCTGATAAAAGGAAAAAGCAGGTGAGATGTGGTGGCTATAGAAAAAATTTATAACATAGGTATTATAGGCTACGGCGGTATGGCAGGAAATCACCGCAAGCAGCTTGAAAAAGGTAATGTAAGAGCAAGGCTAAAGGGCGTATTTGATATAGACCAAAAACGTTTAGACTTGGCTCGGGAACAGGGATATGTGGCATACAGCTCTAAAGAAGAGCTTTTAGCAGATAAGGACATTGATATCGTGGTTGTTGCCGCAACAAATGAAGTGCATAAGGATTTATCGATTGAGGCACTTCGTGCAGGAAAACACGTAATTTGTGAAAAGCCTGTCACTATGAATTCCGACGAGCTTGTAGAAATTATGAAGGTTTCAAAAGAATGTAATCGTATCTTTACTGTTGACCAGAACAGACGTGTAAACCGTGATTTTATCAGTATGTGGCGGGCAATCGATAAAGGCCTTATTGGTAAGCCCTACGTAATTGAATCAAGAGTTGAAGGCTCAAGAGGAGTTCCTGAGGGTTGGAGAACCAAGGCTGAGCAGGGCGGTGGCATGATGTACGACTGGGGTGTTCATCTGATTGACCAGTTAATGTATATGTGCAACGAAAAAGTGGTAAATGTATTCTGCAAAATGTATAGTGTAAACTATCCTGAGGTAGATGATAACTTCAGACTTACATTTACTTTTGAAAGTGGTCTTACCGCACACGTTGAAATCTCAACAAACAGCTTTATAAAGCACGACAGATTTTATGTTTTGGGCACAGAGGGCTCAATGGTTGTTGATGAGTGGGTTGGCACAGGTAAGGTCGTAAGAAAGCTTGCAGATGACAATCAGTGGGACACAGAAATCAAAAAGGTTGTTGCAGGTCCGTCAAAGACTATGGCACCAAGAAATCCCGAAACAGAGGAAGTCATAGAGCTGACACCGCCTACTGATGTTGTTGATAATTTAGACCCTGTATATGAGCAGCTGATTGATGCGATTGAAGGTAAAGAATTAAAAATTAAACCTGAGCAGGCTTTAAGAGTTGTTAAAGTAATGGAAGCAGCATTTGAATCTGCAAGAACAGGTATGGCTATAAACACAGATATATAAATACAGAGTATAATAAAAAGAGGGTGTAGCAAAATGAAATCATTTTGCTACACCCTCTTTTGTTATGTCTTGTTTTTACTTATTGTTAAAGTATAAAAGGCTCTTTTAACACTTTTCTTTGCCTTGTGTGGTGTGTGCATTTTGCTACAGCCCCTTTATTCATCAATTAAGTGTTCTTTTATAATATAGACAGGTCGGTGTTTTACCTCAATATACATTTTAGCAAAATATTCTCCCAAAACACCCAGACAGAAAAGCTGCAATCCGCCAAGCAGCAGCACTAAAACGACAATAGTTGCATATCCCGGAACAGCAATTCCAAAGAAAAGCTTTTGAATAATTACAACAAATAAATATATTATAGAAATCATTGATGTCAAGAACCCTGTATATGCAGAAAATCTCAGAGGAGAGGTTGAGAACGATATAATCCCCTCTATAGCATATTTTATAAGGCCCCTTACTCGCCATTTAGAGTGACCTGATTTTCTTGTTTTCGCCTCGTATGGAATATATTCTGTATTAAATCCAACCCAGCTGAAAATTCCCTTAGAAAATCTGTGGTATTCCGTCATTGAAAGGATAGCATCTACCACAACACGCCGCATAAGACGAAAATCAGATGCCCCGTTTATAAAATCCACATCAGAAAGCTTGTTGATAAGCTTATAAAAGCAAGACTTAACGAATGACATAAGCTTACCTTCACGGCGGTTTTTTTGATAAGTTGCAACACAGTCAACCTCGGGATTTTTGTCTAAAATTTCAAGCATTGACAAGGCAACCGAGGGCTGCTGCTGTAAATCTGCATCAATTATTAAGACCATATCCCCGCGGCTTTTTTTAAGGCCTGCGTACATTGCTGCCTCCTTGCCAAAGTTTCTGCTAAGGGATATTACCTGCAATAAGCCTTTGTTTTCGCTATATAATGACTTTAAGACATCAAGTGTTTTATCTCTGCTTCCGTCATTTACAAAAACAACCTCGTAGTCTATATCATTTTTAAAAGTGTTTTTTATTTCGTTTAATAAATCAGAAACATTTTTCTCCTCGTTGTAACAAGGAACCACAATTGAAAGCTTCAACATAACTCACCGCCTATCACAAATATTATATAAAATGCTTAATACTTTGTCAACAAAATACACCAACGTTTTTTGCCATACGACATTTTTTTAAAGTAAATTTGAATTTCCTCTTGATTTTTTGATTTTACTGTGCTAAAATAATTTTAACTTCAATAAAAGCGATGACCAAAAGCAAGTAGGTATGTTTCGATGTCTTAAGAGAGTTGTCGGTTGCTGCAAGACAATGACTAGGGCGTACCGAATACATTTTGTGAGCTGCGTACCGAAATAACAAGTAGGCTACGACGGGTGTTCCCGTTACAGAACTAGGGTATGTTAGTACTCAACAAGGCTCAAATTGTGAAATTTGAGTGAACCGAGGTGGTACCACGAGATTGTATCTCGTCCTCTGGATTAAAATTCATGAGGGCGGGATTTTTTTATATTCTGCCCAGACTTAAGAAAGGGCGGTTTTTATGTTTGTAAAAATCAGTTTGTTAATCTTTTTTTTCGCGGTTACAATAGCCGTAGGTTTAATTTGCCGTAAACACTCAACGGATGTTAACGACTTTGTTTTGGGCGGGCGTGCGGTAGGTCCGTGGCTCACGGCGTTTGCTTATGGCACGTCGTATTTTTCTGCGGTTATCTTTGTAGGATACGCAGGTCAATTTGGCTGGAGGTTCGGTATATCTTCTACCTGGATAGGTATAGGCAATGCGGTTTTTGGCTCGCTTCTTGCCTGGGTTGTTTTAGGAAGAAGAACACGCCTTATGTCAAATCATCTGAATACTTCCACAATGCCTGAATTTTTTGCTAAAAGGTATTTAAGTCCCGCACTTAAAATTGCGGCAGCGACTATTGTATTTATATTTTTGATTCCATACACAGCTTCGCTTTACAACGGTCTATCAAGACTTTTTGCTATGGCATTTCCGGGCGTTGAGTACTCTACGTGTGTAATCGTGATGGCTGTTTTGACGGGCATATATGTTATTGCAGGCGGTTACATGGCAACAGCAATCAACGATTTTATACAGGGTATCATAATGCTTTTTGGTATTGTGGTGATAATTGCTGCGGTGCTTTCTAAAAACGGCGGCTTTATAGTTTCTTTAAATGGTCTTGCCGCAATCGAAGCAGAGGGTGCTGCTCCCGGTGTATTTATCTCATTTTTCGGTCCGGACCCGATAGGACTCCTATCAGTCGTTATTCTAACCTCTTTTGGTACATGGGGGCTTCCGCAAATGGTGCAAAAATTCTATGCCATAAAGAGTGAAAAGGATATTTCAAAGGGCACAATTATTTCTACAATCTTTGCAATTGTTGTAGCCGGGGGTTGCTACTTTTTAGGTGGTTTTGGAAGACTATTCTCTGACCAGCTCACATTTTTGCCGGACGGCTCAATCGATGGTGGATTTGATGCTATTATACCCACAATGCTATCAGGACTTCCCGATATTTTAATAGCTATAGTTATCATATTGGTGCTGTCGGCTTCGATGTCTACCTTGTCGTCATTGGTATTGACATCAAGCTCAACCTTAACACTAGACCTTATAAAAGGCCATGTGGTAAAAAATATGAGCGAGAAAAAGCAGCTTCTTATTATGCGTATTTTGATAGCGGTATTTATTGTAGTTTCTGCATTTATTGCATTAAATAAAGATAAATTAAGTACAATTGCCGATATGATGGGAATTTCCTGGGGTGCATTAGCAGGGTCATTCTTAGCACCATTCCTTTACGGCTTATACTGGAAAAAAACTACAAAATCAGCAGTTTGGGCAAGCTTTATTATGGGCTGCGGAGTTATGGTTTTGAATATGCTTTGTCGTCCTATGTTTCCTGCCCTTATGCAATCACCCATTGTTTGTGGGGTTGTTGTAATGCTTTTAGGACTTATAATAGTTCCGATTGTAAGCTTAGTTACACCTAAAATAGAAGCTTCAAAAACGGAGGAAATGTTCAGCTGTTACCATAAAAAAGTAGTAGTTGATACCATAGATTCGTTAGGCGAATGAAAATTACGCACTTGAAAGGAAAAGAAAAATGCCAATTACAGAAATTCTACAAAAAAATGCGGACTTTTATCCCAATGATGTGAGCCTGGTAGAAATTAACCCCAAGCATGAGGCACAGCTTCGCACCACGTGGCGTGAATTCTCTTTAATAGAGAGCAACACCCGTGAGGTTTACAGAAAGGAAATAACCTGGAGTGAATTTAATAAGCGGGCAAACCGTTTTGCGAATTTTTTGCTCTCACGCGGTGTAAAACGCGGCGACAAGGTCGCAATACTTTTAATGAATTGCCTAGAGTGGCTGCCTGTATATTTTGGAGCTTTAAAGGCAGGTGCAATAGCCGTTCCATTAAACTATCGCTATACCTCAGACGAAATAAAGTACTGTCTTGATTTATCCGACTCAGATATTATAATATTCGGCCCCGAATTTACAGGACGTATTGAGGATATTTGTTCAAGAGTAAAGCATGTTAAAATGTGGCTGTATTTAGGCGAGGATTGTCCGACCTTTGCAGAAAGCTATGACCAGCTTACGTCATACTGCTCATCGAAATCCCCATCCGTTAAATTGACAGATGATGATGATGCGGCAATATACTTTTCATCGGGTACAACTGGATTTCCAAAGGCGATTTTGCATAAGCACAGAAGTTTGATGCACGCTGCAATGACCGAACAGGCACACCACGGACAAACAAAAGAAGACGTGTTTTTGTGTATTCCGCCTCTTTACCATACAGGTGCTAAAATGCACTGGTTTGGAAGCTTTTTAGTAGGCGGTAAGGCGGTACTCTTAAAGGGCATAAAGCCTGAATGGATATTAAAGGTTGCGTCTGATGAAAAATGCTCTATTGTGTGGCTTTTAGTTCCGTGGGCACAGGATATTTTAGATGCAATAGACCGCAAAGAAATCAACCTGAATGATTATGAGCTCTCTCAGTGGAGGTTGATGCATATTGGTGCCCAACCCGTACCTCCAAGCTTAATTAAGCGATGGAAATCTGTTTTTCCAAATCACGCATATGATACAAACTATGGTTTATCTGAGTCAATCGGACCTGGTTGCGTACATTTAGGAGTTGAAAACGAGCACAAGGTTGGTGCTATCGGCAAGGCAGGATTTGGCTGGGAAACAAAAATTGTTGACGAAAACAAGTGCGAGGTTAGCAGTGGAGAAGTCGGTGAATTAGCAGTAAAGGGTCCTGGAGTTATGACCTGCTACTACAAGGACGAAAAAGCAACAAATGACGTTTTAGCAGATGGATGGCTATATACAGGCGATATGGCACAAGAGGATGAAGACGGCTTCATTTTCTTGGTTGACAGAAAGAAAGATGTCATAATCTCAGGCGGTGAAAACCTATACCCCGTACAGATTGAAGACTTTTTAAGAAGAAACAATGCAGTAGCGGATGTTGCAGTTATAGGTCTTCCTGATGCAAGACTAGGAGAAATTGCTGCTGCTGTTATTCAGGTAAAAGAGGGTATGAGCTTAACCGAAGAGGAAGTTGTTGATTTTTGTCTTGATATGCCGAGATACAAGCGTCCGCACAAGATAATTTTTGCAGACGTACCGAGAAATCCCACAGGCAAAATTGAAAAACCAAAGCTTCGTGAAATTTACTGTGGCGAAAGCGTTGTTAAAAAACAGAACGAAATCAGCTAATTTGTAAAATTTTTTTTGATTTACTTGATTGTCTGAGCAATTGATGTCATAATATAGTTAAAGATACATATAGGAAGGATATAATTATGAAAAAATTACTAATAGGCAATGCCGCAGTAGCGCGTGGTGCTTATGAGGCGGGGGTTGGCGTTGTGGCTTCTTACCCCGGTACGCCCAGCACAGAGATTACTGAGGAAATTGTAAAATTTGACGAAATATATGCAGAGTGGTCACCCAATGAAAAGGTCGCAGCAGAGGTCGCAATAGGTGCCTCAATAGCAGGCTCAAGGGCAATGAGCTGTATGAAGCACGTAGGTTTAAACGTTATGGCAGACCCTGTATTTACAGTAAGCTACACAGGCGTAAACGGCGGTTTGGTTTTTTGCGTGGCAGATGACCCGGGGATGCATTCATCACAAAACGAGCAGGATTCAAGGCACTATGCAGCTGCTTCTAAAATTATGATGTTAGAGCCTGCGGATTCTTCCGAATGTAAAGAATTTACAAAGATGGCATTTTCGCTTTCAGAACAGTTTGATACACCTGTATTTATAAGACTTTCAACACGTGTTTCACATTCACAAAGTCTGGTTGCCTTAGAAGAGCCTCAAAAGGCAGAGCTTAAGCCTTATGAGAAAAATATAGGCAAGTTTGTTATGATGCCCGCAAACGCTATTAAGCGTCACGTTGTAGTAGAAGAAAGAATAAAATCACTGGAAAGCTTTGCTGAAACAACAGAGCTTAACACCATAGAAGAAAACGGCTCAAAAATAGGAGTAATCACTGCAGGTATATCTTATATGTACGCAAAGGAAGCGTTGGGTACTGCCTGTGACTTTTTAAAGCTTGGTATGGTATATCCGTTGCCTAAGCAAAAGCTTATTGATTTTGCTAAAAAGTATGACAAGGTCTACGTTATAGAAGAATTAGACCCCATTATCGAAACACATCTAAAAGCTTTAGGTGTAGAATGTGTGGGAAAAGATGTATTTACTCTTTTGGGAGAATACACACCAAATATGATAAAAAAAGCAATTTTGGGTGAGCCGTCCCCCGAATTTGCAACAATCGACGAGACAATTCCTGTTCGCCCGCCCGTTATGTGTGCAGGCTGTCCTCACAGAGGAACGTTTTATGTACTGAAAAAATTAGGACTTGTGGTTTCGGGAGATATCGGTTGCTATACACTGGGTGCGGTTGCACCATTACAGTCAGTTGACACAACTATCTGTATGGGTGCATCAGTTTCAGCGGCTCATGGTATGGCAAAGGCAAGAGGTGCAGAATTCAACAAAAAGCTTGTATCCGTTATTGGTGACTCGACGTTTATGCACTCAGGCATTACGGGGTTAGTTGATATTGTTTACAACAAGGGAAACAATACCGTAATTATTTTAGATAACTCAATCACAGGTATGACAGGACATCAGGATAACCCTACGACAGGTAAAACAATCAGGGGCGAGGCAACAAAGCAGGTTGATTTAATTAAGCTTTGCAATGCCGTTGGTATCGACCACGTGGTAGTTGCTGACCCGTTTGATGTTAAAAACTTTGAAAAGGTTGTAAAGGAAGAAGTAGAAAGAGAAGAGCCCTCTGTTATTATAGCTCAGCGTCCTTGTGCATTGTTAAAGGGCGTAAGATATGTTGGACACTGCACAATAACAGACAATTGCAAAAATTGTAAGATGTGCATGAAGCTGGGTTGTCCCGCAATTTCAGTTAAAGATAACAAGGTTGTAATTGACACGACGCAGTGCAATGGTTGCGGACTTTGTGTAAATGTTTGCCCCTTTGGTGCAATTAAAAAGGAGGAAAACTAATGACTAAAAACATAATGATAGTTGGCGTTGGCGGTCAGGGTACACTCCTTGCCAGCAGAATTTTGGGAAATACAGTTATAAATGAGGGTTTTGACGTTAAGGTGTCCGAGGTTCACGGCATGAGCCAGCGTGGCGGTAGCGTTGTAACGTATGTAAAATACGGTGATAAAGTATATTCGCCGATTATCGATATGGGTGAGGCAGATATTATCTTAGCCTTTGAAATGTTGGAGGCTTATCGTGCACTTCCTTATCTTAAACGTGGCGGAAAAATTATAGTAAACGGTCAAACTATGGACCCCATGCCTGTAATTACAGGTGCTTGCGAATACCCTGAAAATATTGAAGAAAAAATCTCAAAAAAAGCAGATGTTAAAGTAATTGATGCATTATCCCTTGCAAAAGAGGCAGGAAATATAAAGGCAGTAAACGTAGTTTTAATTGGCGTAATGGCAAAATCTACAGACATAGCATATGACAAATGGATAGAAACGATTAAAACAACTGTTCCCGAAAAGTTTTTAGACGTAAATTTAAAGGCTTTCGATTTGGGATACAATATATAAGAAGGTGTAACGATGAAAATGTGGCAAGAAGAATATGAAGCTATGCCCCGTGAGGAATTAAACAAGCTTCAAAGCGAGCGGTTATGCTGGCAAGTTAAAAGAATGTATGAAAAGGTTGAGCTTTTTAAAGCCCGAATGGACGAATTAGGCTTAGCACCTGATGATATCAGGGGAATAGAGGATTTACATAAGCTTCCTTTTTCATATAAACAGGATTTGCGTGACTACTATCCTTACGGATTATTCGCTGTACCTATGAAGGACATTAAACGAGTGCACGCATCAAGCGGTACAACAGGCAAGCAAATTGTTGTCGGATACACTGATAATGATTTGGATATGTGGGCAAACTGCTTTGCAAGAATGTTAACTGCAGTCGGTTGTGACGAAAATGACTTTGTTCACGTCGGCTATGGCTTAGGATTATTTACGGGCGGATTTGGTGCACACGACGGTGCTGTGAAATTAGGTGCAACTGCTATTCCTATATCTTCGGGAAATACGCAAAGGCAAATTCAGACAATGATTGACTTTGGCTCAACAGTTTTGTGCTGTACACCCTCTTATGCCATGTATTTAGGTGAGGCAATCGAAGAAATGGGCGTAAAGGACCAGCTGAAATTAAAGGCGGGTATCTTTGGTGCAGAGCCATGGACAGAGGAAATGCGTACACAAATCGAAGAAAAATTAAACATTAAAGCATATGACATCTATGGACTTTCGGAGATAATGGGACCTGGTGTATCGTATGAGTGTGAGTACCAATGCGGTATGCACGTCTGCGAGGATAACTTTATCCCTGAAATCATTGACCCCGACACAGAAGAGGTTTTACCCGAGGGCGAATGGGGCGAGCTTGTGTTTACAACGATTACCAAGGAGGGTTTTCCTCTTATTCGTTACCGCACAAGAGATATTTGTTCTCTTAATTACGAAAAATGTAAATGTGGCAGAACACACGTGAGAATGAGAAAGCCTCAGGGAAGAACAGATGATATGTTAATTATTCGTGGTGTTAATGTATTCCCGTCGCAGATTGAGGAGGTACTGCTGAAATTAGGCGGAAATGTTACACCGAATTATCAGATTATTGTAGATAGAGAAAACAACACAGATACATTTTTAGTAAACGTTGAAATGAGTGAGGAGTTGTTCTCAGACGGCTCTATCAAGAAGATTTCACAGACTGAAAAAGCAATTTCTGACTCTTTGCGTTCAACATTGGGCATTGGTCCTAAGGTTTCTTTGGTCAATCCAAAATCTATCGAACGTTCAGAGGGTAAGGCAAAGCGTGTAATAGATAAAAGAAAATTAAAATAGGAAAGGACGATTATTATGTTTATAAAACAGCTTTCTATTTTTGTTGAAAACAAATTCGGAAGATTAGAATCAATTATTGATTGCCTGTCAAAAAGTAATATCAATTTGCGAGCCTTATCTTTAGCAGATACTACGGACTATGGTGTTTTACGAGTGATTGTTGACGATGCAGAAAGTGCAAAAAAGGCACTGGGTGAAATCGGTGTTATATCTAAGCTTACAGATGTTGTTGCAGTTTACTTAGATGACCGTTCAGGTGGCTTGGCATCGGTTCTTTCTATATTGAAAAATGAAGAAGTGAACGTTGAGTATATGTATGCTTTTTTAGGAAGAAAAGAGGGCAAGGCCCTGATGGTACTAAAAGCAGATGATGAAGAAAAAACAGCAACAGTACTGGCTAAAAACAATGTGCCCATGGCAACGCAAGAAGAAATTTAATCTTTAAGGGGCTGTAGCAAAATGCACACACCACACAAGGCGAAGAAAAGTGTGTTAAAGGAGCCTTTTATACTTTAACAATAAGTAAAAAATAAGACAAAATAAAGGAAGAAATTTGCATATTGCAAATTTCTTCTGTTTTTTATCGCCTTGTGTTTTGAACAAACTTCGCCTCTTGCACGTCGCCACAAACTACGTTTTATTCGCTTTTGGAAAATCCAAAAGCTCTCTTTGCTTCGTTGTGTCTCCTTATTCCGCAAAAGTCTTTTAGGCTTTTGCGGAGGAGGAATAGCAAGGGAGACGGTGGAGTTTTCTTAAAGGTAAGAAAACGAAACATACGAACCTTTGCTATGACGAAGTACGCCGTCGGGTAACCGAAAAAAGCTACGCCTTTTTTCGCTCAGTTTGTCCAATCTGTGCTATTTTCCGTCCAGCCCAAAAAGGCTGTAGTAAAATAAAATCATTTTACTACAGCCTCTTTTGTTAGCTTAAGTCTTCTACATATAAAACTCTTTCTTTGTTATCGTCAACCTCAGGCTCATTTGCCTTTTTGTCACGGAAATCAAAGAATTTCTTTGCAACCTGTGGGAAAAGTGCATAGCTTAGTATATCCTCTTCGCTTTTTGCAAAGTCCTTTGTTTCTTCTCTGTACTTATCAAGCTCAGGTGCGATTAAGTCTGCAGGACGACATTCAATAACCTCGTCATTGCCGATTGCCTTTTTTCTTACCTCTTCGTTTACAGGGGCAGGCAAACGACCATATTCGCCTTTTAATAAGCCCTTAGATTCTTTGGTTACCATTTTATATCTTTCGCCTGCTAATACGTTTAATACTGCCTGCGAGCCTACAATCTGTGAAGTCGGGGTAACAAGCGGAGGATAGCCGAAATCCTCACGAACTCTGGGAACTTCTTTTAATACCTCGTAGTATTTATCCTCGGCATTTGCTTGCTTTAACTGTGAAATAAGATTTGACAGCATTCCGCCGGGAACCTGATATAAAAGTGTATTTGTATCAACTCTTAAAACCTTGGGGTCTAAGAAACCGTCATTTTGTAGTCTGTCCGCTACAGAACGGAAGTGAACAGCTGCTTCGCTTAGCTTTTCTAAATCCAAGCCTGTGTCACGCTCTGTGCCTGCAAGTGTTGCAACCAAGCTCTCTGTTGCGGGGTTTGCTGTGCCGTTTCCTAAAGGTGATAATGCACAATCCACAATATCAACACCGGCTTGAGAAGCCATAAGATATGTCATTTCGCCTGTACCTGTTGTGTTGTGCGTATGAAGATGAATCGGAACGCTTATGTTTTCCTTTAGCTTTTTAACTAAGCTGTAAGCATCATAAGGAAGAAGCAGGTTT
Source organism: Congzhengia sp. (assembly GCA_045596445.1). GTDB lineage: Bacteria > Bacillota > Clostridia > UBA1381 > UBA9506 > Congzhengia. The sequence continues at coordinate 25,382 of JAZOCK010000008.1, forward strand.
GCCATATCCTTGATACAAATAACGTCAGCACCCATTTTTTCTAAGTCAGAGGCCAAACGTACGAAATAATCCTCGTTGTGAACGGGACTTGTTGTATATGAAAGTGCAGCCTCTACCATACCGCCGTACTCTTTGACGTATTTTATAGATGCTTCCATATTTCTTGTATCGTTTAAAGCGTCAAAAATTCTGACAACGTCAATACCATTTTCAATTGACTTTTTGCAGAATTCAGCAACAACATCATCTGCGTAGTGCTTGTAGCCTAAAATATTTTGACCGCGGAAAAGCATCTGAAGCTTAGTTTTTGGCATTGCTGCCTTTAAAGCACGAAGTCTTTCCCAGGGGTCTTCGTTTAAGAAACGCATACACGAATCAAAGGTAGCTCCGCCCCAACACTCTAATGACCAATATCCGATATCATCTAATATTTTACAGGCGGGGAGCATTTCTTCTGTTGTCATTCTTGTAGCTGCCTGTGACTGATGAGCGTCACGAAGAATAGTATCTGTAATATATAATTTACTCATAATTTAGTCCTTTCGGTAGATTTAGATTATTGGAACAATGCAAGCATTACACCTGCAGCGATTGCAGAACCGATTACACCTGCAACGTTTGGACCCATTGCGTGCATAAGCAGGAAGTTTTTGGGGTTTTCCTTCTGACCAACCATCTGCGATACACGGGCTGCCATAGGAACTGCCGATACACCGGCAGAGCCGATTAGCGGATTAATCTTATTCTTCAAGAATAAATTCATAAACTTAGCAAGCAATACACCGCCTGCTGTACCCATGCCGAATGCTACGATGCCCATAGCTAAAATACAGAGTGTTAATGGGTTTAAGAAAGTGTTTGCTGTTGCTGTTGCACCAACCGAGACGCCTAAGAAAATGGTTACTATATTCATAAGCTCATTCTGGACTGTTTTTGCAAGTCTGTCGCAAACGCCCGATTCTGTTAATAAGTTACCAAGCATAAGTGAGCCAACTAATGGGGCTGCTGATGGAATTAACCAGGCAACAAAAATTGTAACAACGATTGGGAATAGGATTTTTTCTGTCTTTGAAACTTGACGCAACGCCTTCATTTCAATTTTTCTTTCTTCCTTTGTTGTTAAAGCCTTCATAATAGGAGGCTGAATAACAGGAACTAACGCCATATATGAGTAGGCTGCAACTGCTATTGGACCTAAGAAGTTAGGAGCAAGCTTAGAGGTTACAAAGATTGCCGTCGGGCCATCTGCACCGCCGATAATACCAACTGATGCCGCAAGCTTTTCTAGCATTGTGCCACCTAATAATTCCTGAAGACCTTCCATGCCCAAAATCAATGGGAACAGTTCACGAACACCTAAGAAGGTTACAAATATACCAAGCTGTGCTGCAGCACCGAGCAATAAGCTTTTGGGATTAGCAATTAACGGACCAAAGTCTGTCATAGCACCCACGCCGATAAATATAAGACACGGGTAAACGCCAAGCTTTACACCTAAGTACAAAATATCAACAAGACCTGGAGTAATAACCTGTCCTGCATCATTTGCCGCACCGCCAAACAAATCCCAGTGAACGTGTCCGCCGGCAAAAAGCTCTTCGTGGAACACTTCTGCACCGATCAGGTTTGTAAGCAGCATACCAAAGGCAATGGGCAATAAAAGAAGAGGCTCAAATTTCTTGACAATAGCAAGGTACAAAAGCACGCAGGCAATTACAACCATTAGGATTGTTTGCCAGCTGTCGCCAAGCGACAACATATAGAAGCCTGTTTGTTTTAAAAAGTTTATAATAGGTTCCATTTATTTTGTCCTCCGGAATTAGTTGATGGAGCAAAGTAAGTCGCCTGATGAAACTGCTGTACCCTTTGATACGTTTACTGATGCAACTGTACCTGCACAAGGAGCCATAATTTCGTTTTCCATTTTCATTGCTTCTAAAATCATTAAAACCTGACCCTCTGTTACTGTATCGCCGGCTTTTACCTTAACGTCTAAAATTGTACCAGGCATTGGAGCAGATACTGTTTCACCGCCTGCAGCGGCTGTATTAACAGGAGCGGGAGCCGGAGTAGCCTCTGCCTTAGGAGCAGGAGCTGCTGCAGGAGCTGAAGCCTGAGCTGTTGCTCCGTCAATTAATTCAATTTCTACCATGTACTGTGTGCCGTTAACGTTTACCTTATATGTTTTCATTGTTTTATCTTTCCTTTCAAATTTGTTATAAAATTAAATTCTTCTGATTGACTTGATGCGTATGCCCGTGACATCTGTGCCTAAATCCTCTGCAATAGCAGAAGCGACGGCAGCTGCAAATTCGCCCTTATTTACTGAGGGTGCTGCAGGCTGTGATGGAGCTGCGGGTTTTATCTCTTTTGTTTCTGATTTTTCATTTTTTTCAAAAAGCTTTACAACTACACTCATAATGTAGCATATCAAAATTAAGCAAATAAGACCGATAAAAACTGTTCCTATACCAATTCCAATTACTACTGTGTTTGAAATTTCCACTCTTATTTCCTCCCTTCAGGTTCTTTTATGCTTTTTTGTGAAAGTGCTCTTTATTAGCATTTTTTTACAAAAAAGCCAAATTTCTCACTAATATCATTTTAGCAAATGGATAATCAAATATCAATACTCTTTTTGCACAATTTTAAAAATTTTTTTCTTTATCTATTGTATTTTTTGCCAAAAACCATTATTATATTTATTAAAGAAAGAATTAATGAGGTTTTTTATGGATATTATTTCACAGATTGATAAAAACTACAGTGACATGAGCAAAAGTCACAAAAAGCTCTCGGACTATATCCGCGAAAACTACGGGAAGGCTGCTTTTATGAATGTTGAACAGATGGCGGCGGCAACGGGTGTTTCCGAGGCTACTGTTGTGCGTTTTTCTGCAGAATTAGGCTATGAAAGATACAGCCATTTTCAACGTGCTTTAACAGACTATGCAAAATCAAAGCTAACCAGCATTCAACGTATGGAGCATACAAGCTCAAAGTATAAGGGTACAGATATTCTCTCGGCTGTTTTTGAGTCGGACATTGACAAAATAAAAAGCACCCTAAGCCAAATTAACAGGACTGATTTTAATGGTGCGGTTGACGCACTTATTAGTGCTAAAAAGATTTACATAATCGGGCTTCGGGCATCTTCTGCACTTGCGAGGTTTTTAAGCTACTATTTAAATTTCCTTTTTCCGTACGTTAAGCTTGTAAACGGCACATCGGTCGGAGATATTTTTGAACAGATGTTCAGAATAGGCGAGGATGATGCACTAATAGCGGTTTCACTGCCAAGATACTCTTTAAGAACAATTCGTGCGGCACGCTATGCAAAGAAAAACAACGCCACCATAATAGGTATCACAGACGGACAAAACTCCCCTCTTTTAGAGCTGTGCGATTTCCCTTTAATTGCTAAAACAGATATGGAATCCTTTGTAGATTCGTTGGTTGCACCGATGTCTTTATTAAATGCACTTATTGTTGCCATAAGCATGAAACTGCCCGAGGAGGCAAATGTGTCTTTGAGCAAACTGGAAAACATTTGGTTGGATAACGAGGTATATGATAATGGTAACGAATAATATGAAAATTTCAGACTTTGACTATTTTCTTCCTGAGGAGCTAATAGCACAGACACCGCTTTTAGAGCGTCCGTCGTCACGCCTTTTGACGCTTGATAAAAAAACGGGGGAGATTACACATGGCACATTCCGCGATATTTTGGGATATTTAGAGGAGGGCGACTGCCTTGTTTTAAATGATACTAAAGTTTTGCCGGCACGTCTTTACGGCACAAACAAAACAGGTGCAGCCATAGAGTTTTTGCTTTTAAGGCAAATCGAGGGCGATGTTTGGGAAATTATAGTTCGCCCGGGTAAAAAATGCACTCAAGGCAAGACGATTTACTTCGGTAACGGAAAGCTAAAGGGCGAGATATTGGAGGTTTTAGATAACGGAAACAGAATTGTAAAATTCTTTTACGACGGAATTTTCAATGAAATTTTAGACGAGCTTGGCGAAATGCCGTTGCCGCCATATATTCACGAAAAACTCAAGGAGCGTGACCGCTATCAAACAGTATATGCACGCCACGATGGTTCTGCGGCAGCACCTACTGCGGGACTTCATTTTAATGATGTTTTTTTAGAAGAAATACGAAAAAAGGGCATAAAAACCGCTTTTGTAACGTTGCATGTCGGCTTGGGAACTTTTCGTCCTGTTAAAGTAGAAAATGTTTCTGAGCATGTAATGCACAAGGAAAGCTATGTTGTAACTAAAGAAACGGCAGATATTATAAACGAGGCGAAAAGACGCGGCAAAAAAATAGTGTGCGTAGGTACAACCTCAACTCGTGTGCTGGAGTCTATAGCAGATGAAAACGGTTTTGTTGCGGCGTGTGCGGGGGAAACAGGAATTTTTATTTATCCAGGATATAAGTTTCGTTGCCTTGACGCGTTAATCACAAATTTCCACTTGCCAAAATCCACACTTATAATGCTTGTTTCAGCGTTGGCAGGGCGTGAGAATGTTTTAAATGCCTACAATGAGGCAGTAAACGAAAAATATAGATTTTTCTCGTTTGGTGACGCGATGTTCATTCAATGAATTTAATGAACAGGTAACAGGAATGAATAAAGTGGTTGGGGGGCTTTTGTAAAACAAAAAACGGAATTATTTTTTTGGCAAAAGTCAACTAAACTATTTGACTAATTTAAAATAGTATGATATAGTATATTATAGATAGGTGTCGAGATATATGCCTCATTAAAACAGGTCTGGCGTTAAAATGATGTGACCTGTGTTGCTCGATGCTGTTTTAGTTTGTATAATAAAAATTAAATAAGTCAAGAGGCTGCAGCAGACATAAAAATGCGGACGCCTTTTGCAAAGGAGAGGGTAAAAATGAAGAGTACGAGAAAGATTTTAAGTCTGCTTCTGACAATAGCAATGCTAATGTCTTTAATGGGCGGACTGGGCAGTGTTGCTTCTGCAGAGGATACTGTAGGAGGTAAAACCGTAGCAGTTGGTCCTCAGGTAACAAAGTTTCATGCAATTAACGATTGTTATGAAGCAGCTGAGGGCAGCTATACAAACACAAGTAACATACCGACTATTTTAGCGGGTAAATCTATTACCTATAAGCTTAATGTTGAAAAAGCAGGTAATTATGCAATTTATCTATACATTAACGCTAAATCCAATGAAAACAAGGTGACCGTTACATTAAATGGCACTGTATACGATAACTACTATCCCATGGACCGCGGCGGACAATGGGCAGGGGTAAAGTATAATATGAGCGAAGCAAGTGCTGCAGATAAAACAAATAATGTTGCATTTCCGTTCATAAAGGGCGAAAACACACTTACAATAACAGCAACAACAGGTAATCTCGCATTCAGAACAAGCCAGACCAAAAACATAATGATAAGAGGCATAGATATTGAAGTGGGAGCGGGGGATGTATCATTTGTGGCACCTGACTTTATCGGTGCTAACATTATGCATGCTCATAAAGACAACCAGTATAGCAACGGCAATGCTTCTGCTACTGTAACGTGGAATGATACTACAATAAAGGGAATACATTTTACCAAAAATGCTTATCTTGAGTATAGTCTTGATGTTTTGTATGAAGGCAACTACAGTATTTCTGCTGAAATGCAAGCAGCAGACCAGGTAATAGATGTTACTGTTGATGATAGCACAACTGTTGCTTCAACCATAACATCAAAAGCAAGCTGGGAAGCGGCAACAGGCAATGAAACCATTTATCTGACAAAAGGCCCCCATAAGATAAAATTATCTATGACTACTACCGGGGATAAGATTTCAAAAATTACATTGACAAACCTTGACTTAGAGTATGGTGTTCCGACAGAAGACAATGTATCCTTCTGCCTGGTTAAGCCAGAGGTTAAAAACTATGTTACAGATGCAAAGGCAACATATACAGAAGACAACTACGACACCTCTGTTGTAGGTAATTATTTAAATGATGCCACAAAGAATTACGATGACCCGGAACCCGTGGAGCTTGTTTGGCCCAAGCTTGCCGGTGCTACCTCATATACATTAAAGATTTCCGAGGATAACGAATTTCCATCAGGGGAAACATTTACATATACAGGTATTACTATACCGAAAAAAGAAGTGTATAACCTATATCCCAACAAGACATATTATTGGAAAGTAGAGGGCGACAACCAAACGTCAACTGACACAAAGTCCTTTACTACAGAAGACACAATACGTCAGATTTATGCAGAAGGCGGACAAAACATTCGTGACATCGGCGGATGGAACGGATTAAACGAAGGTATGGCGTATCGTGGTGCTCAAATCGATGGACTTGCTACTACTGATGGCAGCTACCGAAGCCTTACAAAAGCCGGACTTGATGTTTTCAAAAACGAGCTTAAGATAAAGACAGAACTCGATATGAGAGGATATCATGTTGCACACTTGGGCAGTGTGTTAGGAGAAGACGTTAATCATGTTACTAACGGACTTGCTGCATATATGGCTGCATTCTACGCACCATATGAATATAGCGAGGCACTGAGAACCTTTGCAGACATTGATAATTATCCTGTATATTTCCACTGTGCAGGCGGTGCAGACAGAACAGGTACTGTTGCAATGCTTGTAGAGGCGATTGCAGGTGCTAATGAAATAGATTTAAACATAGACTACGAGATGACAACAGCGTCACAATACAGTGCACGTTATCGTTATGATGGTACAACTACATCAATGACTTCAAATAAGTTTGAATCTACAATGAACCTTTTAAAAGAATATGAAGGCGAAACCCTACAGGAAAAGGCAGAAAACTATGCAATCAGCTTCCTTGGACTAAAACGTGCAGAGGTTTCAAATATTCAGTCAATTCTTGCAGGAAACAAGGTTGTATTTAAAAGCATAGCAGACCTAAGAGTAGGCAGCAACACAATCACACTTAAAAACTATAACGGACAGGGAATCACTTCAGTTACATTAAATGGAGCAGTCGTAGAGCATTCCTTAGCAGGTGATATACTTACAGTTAATTTTGAGGAAACAGGCGATGGTGCAATAAACTTTGCTGACGGTAAAAAATTAAAGTTTACTGTTGTAGCAGAAGATGCATACGAGGCATTTGATTTAGGTGAAAGATTCCAAAGAATTGTTATGCCTGATGGCGGAAAAGAATTAACAGGTGGTACGACCTACAACTTTGATGTAAATATAAAAACAACAGCTAACAGCGGATACACATATGCTTTCTATTTAGGAAAATCTGTGGAAGCCAACGGGTTTAAGGTTGTAATGACACCACAGTACATAGTGGGCACAGCAAATAACCAGATACAAACAACTACTGGTGGTACTGCGGTTACGTTTTCTAATGAAACAACCGCAAGCGATGCTTATGCTTATGATTATGTAAGGGTAGGTGCAGCGAGCAGTCTTTCTCAGGGTTTACGTCTTTATACAGGTAAATGGACACTTTCTGTAACCCCTGTTAATGATACAACATTAGAATATATCGATTTGCGTTCAGTATGGTTGCACATAGACGGAACAAAACAGGCTATTTATCCGTCTGACTACGAGAAATATCACGTTGTTCCATCAGTTGCTGCCGTAAACGGGAAAATGGGTGAAGCAGTACAAAAGCTGGAAGGATATGATTACGTTCAAAGCTATGAGGATGAGTTGCTTGATGAATCCTGCAGCTATGCACGACCAATCGTAATGAAGCATAACACCGCAAATGTTCTTACCAGCAACTATATTGATTATGCACTTTATGCAAATACCTCAGGAACGCAGAAATATCGCATAACAATTGACCATTCATATTATTCTGACACAGTGGGCTCAACCGGTAAACTAGAGCTTTGGCTTGAGGGTGTTTCAGCAGGAAGCTTTGAACAAACAATAACACAAAGCGGCGAAGAACAGAGACAAAAAGACACCATTACAGTTGCAATACAAGGTGGTATAAGACGCTTAAAGCTAAGACAGACAGGAACAGAGGGTATCCTTTACGGAATAACACTTGAAAAGGTTAAAGAAGAAACTGTAAGCACTTACGCTATGGTTGACAACCTCACAAGAATCGACATAAGAGAAAATGAAGCATTTTTCGAAGGAGATACACAAGAGTTTGATTTTCAGGTTAAGCAGGATGGTAACTATTCGTTCTTTGGAGCTTTGACAGACCAGGTAGCACTGGATGCTAAAATAGTAATTAAAGATGCAAGCAATGATTATATATATTACGATGGTATTATACCATACCATAATAAAAAAGATGCCTATAAGAAACTGGGTGTAGGAAACACTGCACCAATCAGCTTAAAGGCAGGAACAGACTATAAGCTTTGCTTTACACCAGAGACTCCTGTTACGCACTTGACATTTATTGATGTTATAAATACTGATATAGCAGTCAGCGGAAAAACCGTAGTACCTGCTTACTACTATACATCAACAACAGTTCAGGGTAGCGGAATAAACAACCAAGACTATGCAAAGAAAGAAAATATGCCCGAAGGCTATACAATTGCAGGCGATTACACAAGCGATGTGTTTGCTGCACAAACAGGCTTTACTACGACAAACTACGTTTCACCATATTTCCAGAAAAATTATAGTTATACCTATACGCTCAATGTTAAAAAGGCGGGTATGTATAAAATAGGTGTAGGAATAATAGTTACCGGCACTACTGTTGGAACAAAGTATCCGATAGGCAGTGTTACAGTAGACGGAAACGAGTATAGTCCTTCTGAATATGTGGGAGATGCAGGAACAACATCACAGCTGGTAGAAACATCTGTTATGTATCTTGCAGAAGGAACTCATACAGTAGTATTGAATAGCACGCAAGCCGGATACCTTGTTAGTCTTGCATTCACACCGCAAGATGAGGTAAATGTAACCTTAGACAGCGAGGCTGAGGAGGTCGATTTGTCATACGGTTTTGCAGAGGGTGCATCAGGACAGGTAATAGTAGCCCTTTATAACAGCAGCCATAAGCTTGTAGGTCTTGATATCAGAGAAGCAGAAAACCTATATGGCGGAGCATATTCTGTATCATATACCGAAACACCAAGCATTGTAAAGATTATGGCATGGAGTGACATTAATGACAAATTAGCTCCTTTACGTGTGGAGTTTGAGGAAAATATAAATCTTAATTAAATATATCTAAATAAAGAAAGATGGGCTGCATAACGCAACCCATCTTTTATGTATGATACACACGGATAAATATTGACAAAAAAAACAATTATGGTACAATTGTGAAAGAAAAAATGAAGAGAGGTTGTTAATTATGATTTATGGTGTAGCCTTATTGGCAGGCTGTATGCTTGTAGGCTCTTTTATTGGTAATGTGCTAGGAGCCCTGATTGGACTTAATTCAGATGTTGGTGGTGTCGGATTTGCAATGCTTTTGCTCATTTTAGTAACCAACTCTAAAAAAAATAACATCGAGATTACCTAAAGGCAGCTTAGAGGGAATTGAATACTGGAAAGAAATGTTTCTTCCTATTATTATTGCTATGTCCGCGTCGCAAAACGTATATCACGCAATATCTGGTGGTGCGTTAGCAGTTGTTGCGGGTATAGTCTCAGTTGTTTTTGCGTTTGTCCTGCTCATATTACTGAACAGTATAGCAAATAAAAAAAGCAGAAAAGAACGATAAAAAGGAGGAAGAGTTATGCGACAAATAGGAGAAATTATTGTTGAACTTTTTGTTAAAAACGGTCTTGTAATGTCATTTTTAATTGTTGGTATTATGTCGCTTTTTTCCAACTTCATTTCTGCTAAGGTAACACGCGGAAGAATACATTCGTCAGCATTTGCGATTTTTATAGGCTTAATACTTGCGTATATAGGAGGAAAGGTTACCGGTGGAGAAAAAGGACTTTCTGATATTGGGATGTTTGCAGGAATTGGGCTTTTAGGCAGCTCCTCTATGCGAGATTTCGCTATTATATCTACTGCCTATGGTGCAAAAATGTCAGAAATCAAAAAATGCGGAGTAGTAGGTGTGCTTTCTGTATTTTTAGGCGTTTTGTCTGCTTTTATTGCGGGTGCAGTGGTAGCTTACGCATTTGGATACACAGATGCAGTGAGCGTATCAACTATTGCGGCAGGAACAGTTACATTCGTTGTAGGACCTGTTACGGGTGCGGCACTTGGGGCTGAATCAACTGTAATCGCTATTTCTATTGCAGCAGGACTTATAAAGTCTATTACTGTAATGCTTCTTACACCACTCATTGCCAAAAAAGTAGGTCTTGTTACACCTCAGGCGGCAATGATTTATGGCGGCCTTATGGGAACAACGAGCGGAACAAGTGCAGGATTGGCTGCGACTGACCCGAAATTGGTTCCTTATGGAGCAATGACTGCAACATTTTATACAGGTCTGGGTTGTTTGTTATGCCCGTCTGTGTTGTATGGTATAACATCATTAATATTATAATAGCATAATGTTAAAACAAACAAAGGCTATGCATTGCATAGCCTTTGTTTTTACATATCTTTAATTCCGCAGCCGCAGACCTTTTTAGCCTTCACATTTTCCTGAATTTTGTTAAGACATTCACCGAAGCGTTGGAAATGAACAACTTCGCGTTGACGTAAGAATTTAATAACCTGTGTTACATCAGGATTATCGCAGAATTTTAAGATGTTATCGTAGGTTACACGAGCTTTTTGTTCCGCTGCCAAATCTTCCACAAGGTCAGCAATCGGGTCGCCTTTTACACCAATATATTCTGCTTTCCAGGGATTGCCTGCAGCAGCAGTAGGATATACACCCTTTGAGTGGTCAACATAATATGCAGCCATAGGACTTCTCTCGATTTCGCCGGTTGTCAGATTTTTTGTAAGCTGATGAACTATTGAGCCTACAATTTCTAAGTGTGCTAATTCTTCTGTTCCTATATCCGTAAGCAATGCCTTAGCCATATCGTCCTGCATAGAAAATCTCTGAGAAAGATACCTCATCGATGCACCCAACTCGCCGTCAGGTCCACCGTATTGGCTGATTATAAATGATGCAAGCTTTGGGTCAGGTGTTTTGATATTTACTGGTATCTGAAGCTTTTTTTGATATTCCCACATAATTTACATTCCCCTTTCTTTCAACAATTTTCCCATGGCCATGGACCTTCAATCCATTCCCATGTGTCTAAGTTGTTATTTGCAGATGGAGTAAGCGGACCAAAAAGCTTCTCATACTCACGTTTTAAAGTTTCGGCCTTTTGCTCGTATTTTTGAAATTTAGCTAAAGCAGCCTTGTGACAAGGGTGTGTGTTTAAAAACAAATTTAATTCCTTTAAAACAAAATCTGTTTCCATAATCTCACGTAAAAACCGTTTTTTCGATATTCTATCTGCCATTGCATTTATCCTCCTTAACACCGTATAGATATTCGCACATCGTAAGATTCAACTCAGGAAATAATGTGCCACACTGCAGTGCTACATCGGGAGTAAAAGTATTAAAGGTTGTTTGCGGTGGTACGTACGCATAGCCTAAAGGCTTATCACATATATCCATTTTTATTCTCCTGTCTTTAAATTTGCTGGGCCAAAAGCCCGCCTAATTCCATAATATTCGGCATTTCGTCTTTATGTTACACAATTCTCCAAATAGTGAAAAAAAGCAACGAATAAAAAATTTAAAAAATTTTTAAAAAAAGTCTTGACATTGTATTTGGTTTGTGTTATTCTAAATAAGCTGTCGCTTGAGAGAGCGAAAAAGCACGAAAAAAGAATTTAAAAAAATTCACAAAAGTGCTTGACAATTTACTCAAACGATGGTATAATGAAATTCCGCTCTAAAAAGCGGACAGAACCTTGAAAAATGAACAGTGCAGGTCTTTTAAGAAATTCCTAAGTAATTTTGGATAAAAGAGAGATTATCGCTTTAAAGGATAACAACTTCGTTAGCGAAGAAATGAGAGAATTAGATTTTCTCGGA
>JAZOCK010000009.1:0-3527 GCA_045596445.1 Congzhengia sp.
CTCGGTACAGAAGAGGACGCATATAATTATAAGAACCAAATATCAAACTCAAACCGTGCATTGAATGAATTGCAAAGTGCTTTCCACGGCTCGCAATTTGAGAGTGAATTGATGCCGACGGTGCAAAGTCCCAATACTTCCCATACGATAATACCTGCCATCGATCGAAATCCAAATGCCAAAAACGAATACAAGCCTCTCGGCACCCACGACCCGAACGAAAAACCTGTTATAACACAGTTGTCAAATGATAAAGAAACTTCGGATTCTAATAAAGTATTACACAATACATTAAAAAGATCATTTTTTGAAGCTTTAGCTCCGGTTTATTTAAAACCGTCCACCCATACTGCACTATGGTTTGTCGGTGCTGAAACCTATTTAAAGCATAAAGGTTATGATACTTCCGCTTGGTTACTAAAACACTCTTTGCAGTCAAAGCCAGAAGATGTATACAGAGATGACAATTCAAGAATTGCACAGCTTATTAAAAATGATCCGGCTTTTTTGAAAGAACTTGACATAGCAATTGCCAATAGTGATGGAAAAACATTGGATAAAACAATTTCTGTTTCATTTAAGCAGGGAGATTTATATTATTCCATACATAAAAACGATATAAAACTAACCGGATATAAAGATGAAAATGGAAAATGGAAAATTTCCGCAAGGTTGTCTGATGAATATAATTTCTCGGAACTTACTTCATGGATGGATGGTGAAGATGCTACATTGGGAACAGTGGCTAATGATGTAGCGTATTTTTCTGAAAAGATTGGTGCGATAACTCCATACAATATTTATGTCGATTTTAATATTGAAAGGTAGAGTTTTATGAAAAAATTCTTTTTGCTCGTTTTGACGCTTTTACTTTTAACATCCTGTAGTAGAAGTGTGGAATTAAATCCCGAATGGTATCCTCACGGATGGGCAGGTAAAGATACTATTTTTGTCTCCCGACCAAATGGAAAATTCAGTATCGGGCAATATTCTAAAAATCAAGCTCTCGCTGTAAACACCGATGACGAAAGGCATGACATCCTTCTTTCTTCAGTAACTGACCATATGCGAAGCGATGATAAAGTTTATGTGTATGCAGACGAAGGTTATTGTGTTATTGATGAAACCACCAACACCGCGGAAGTTTTGGTTATCGTAGAGGATCAGTATGCGTTATCGGGTACGGATGATCCTGCCGTAACATATCTAAAATCATTTGACGATTTTTCAGATAAAGCAAAAAGTATTTTTACGGAGATGGAAGAATACTGGTCTGACAAGGAATATCGCAGATACGGTTCAAATGACAAAATATATCCTGACGGAACTATTGAATATTCGAATAGCGGTTTATATCAGATGGTAGTAATTTGCGTTATACTTCAACTACTCGTTGCTACTGTCCTTGTACTTATCAGATTGCGTGCGCGAAAAAAATAATTTTTTCGCTTGTGCTTTTATCCACCCACGGTTAATTTAGCAGTGGGTGGATTTTTTAAAACTACTATTTATGCGACTTTAGAATATATTGTGCATATGAGCGGCATCTCCCCTTCTCCGCCAAAAGTCCGTACATGAAAGTGTGCGGACTTTTACTTTTTCTTCTTTGTTTCCTCTCCCAAAAAAGTTGGCACTTTTTTGGCAAACACAAAATTAAGGTTGTGCTATAATTTATGACAGTGACACTTTTGGAGTGAACTCCTATGAATTTGTGCGCGATTCATAAGGGGACGCTCCTGTGTGCGCAGAGTGCCCGGTTTGTATTGAAAAATCAATACAAATAAATTATAATAAAAAGGTAAAAAACAATGATAACACAAAATTTATTTAACAAAAAGCAAAAAGCTTATGACCCTTTTGCATCTAACGTAAAATTAGTTGGAGATGACATAACAGAAAAAGACTATAATGATTTCTTCGAAGGGTTTAATGACCCGTACGGAGAAAAAAAGAACAAGAGCGAAAAGAAAAGTTTGCCAATATACGTGCAAACGCAGATAAGAGAAACCTCTATTCTCAGAGTACGCCCTCTTCACAAACAACCCCATTTCTTGAGGGGTTTAATCAGGATTCAACTGAAGAAAGCAATCGTATTCTTGATTTGTTTAAGGAAAAGACAACCAGCATATTAAATCCACATCTTCCCTATGATACCAACCGTGCTTTTGGATTGCTCGGTACACAAGAGGACGCATATAATTATAAGAAACAGATATCAAACTCAAATCGTGCATTAGATGAATTCCAAAGTGCTTTTCGCAATTCGCAATTTGAGAGCGAATTGAAACCGACTGTGCAAAGATTCAACTCTTCTCCTACGATAACAAATGCCATCAATCGAAATCCGAATGCCAAAAACGAATTTGAACACGCTATTGCAGATCCCAATAAGAAATATAGTGCGACACAGTATTCCGCTAATACTAAAGAAAGTTTTATTGATAAAGTTTTCCAAAAAGAGTTTAATAATAACATTTATACATCAAAAAATACCGCCTATACAGAAAAGAGCAAAGGTATCGGTGGGATTTTTCGTTCAGACTTCTATTACGCCGAAAAAGACGGTAAGCGTTATCCTGCAAATAGTAAGGAAACAGTAGACTATTATGATTGGAATTCTATCGACGAGAATTTTTTGAATGAAAAATTTGAAAAGCTTATAGAGGAAGCTAATAAAAATCCTACTGATATCATGCGAATACTTACTGAATCTATTGGCGGAGACTTGGATTTTAAAAATCAACTCGATGAAAAAACGCTATACCTTATAAACGGGGTTTTATATAACAAAAACGAAGCCGGAAATTTTGTCTGGGCGTATTTTTTGGAGTCACAAAAGTACTCCGGTCTTTTTAGTGGTGCTCTTGCACAAGCTGGAACACTTCTGCCTTCGTTATCTAAGATGAACGGTAGTGCACGATTAGACGAAGAATGGGATCGAAGAGCACGCTGGGCAGGAGTAAGATACTATTATGAAAAGAACAATAAATTGGCACTTTATTACTATTTATATGGCAATAAAATAAAATATTGAATTAATGGAGCAAACATTATGAAAAAACTAATCTTTTATCTTCCTTTATGTGCTTTAATCGCAGTAGTGCTTTTCCAATGTTCAAATTTTTTAATTGACATTGTGAGAAACTATGAAAATCCCGTCTATGAACAAGAGCAATATTTCAGAAAAATAAATGAAATTATCAAAGATTTGGAGTTTCATTCAGCCAAGGCAAAAGACGAAAAAATCATACTCTATAACAACAATTATGAGCCAATATCCGAAATACCGTTTGAAGACTTCGACAAAAGTATAAAGTTCATAAGCGCACATAAAAACAATAATATCGTTTATTTTATCACAGGTGGAGCCGTTGATGATGAATGGGGCATTATGTTCGTCAACGACGGAGTTTCCGACCGTATGATGGACGGAGTGGGAAGTGCAACCAAAATAGGCGGCAATTCTTACGAATATACATCTATGTACAAATATATGAAATGATAAAATTTTTACCGATAACTTAATC
>JAZOCK010000010.1:0-9675 GCA_045596445.1 Congzhengia sp.
AAACAATGCTTAAAATTTTTGGTGATGTGCATAAAGATACACCGAATGTGACATTTGAACTTATTTCATAAAACGGCATCTAAACCATTCTGATTTCCCAAAGCTAAGAGCATATGCCAAAGGCATAGGCTCAAGGCTTGAACCTTAAGTTAACAAGGGTATATGCACTGGAAGAAATGTTAAAATTAAAGCGTAAAATGACAAATACTTTTGGCTTAAAACAGTATATAATTATAAGTACAAAATATGTTGTTTATAAGGAGGAGTGCATATGAACGTACTCGCAATAGGTTGTCACCCTGATGATATCGAAATCAATTGTGTGGGAACCTTAATAAAATGCGTTAAGCGAGGGGACAACGTAACAGTATGCCACGTTTGCAACGGCAATTTAGGGCACGAGATTATCGAGCCTGACGAGCTTCGTAAAATACGCAGAGACGAGGCAAAAAAAGCAGGCAGTATGGCGGGAATTAATGTTGTGACCTGCGATATCGGAGATTGCCTTGTTAACGGGTGCAATAAAGAGCATCTTGATAAAATCATAGATGTTATAAGAAAGGCAGACCCCGATTTTATTATAACTCACGCCCCTAATGACTATATGCCCGACCACGTAGCAGTCAGCAAGTTGGTTTTTGATGCAAGCTTTACGGCGAGCGTTCCGCACTATGAAAGCGGAGAAAAAAAGGCATCTAAGGTTACTCCCATATATTATATGGATAACTTAGCAGGGCTGGATTTTATACCGACTGATTATGTAGATGTTTCAGATGAAATTGATTTAAAGCTTGAAATGCTTGAGTGTCACGAAAGTCAACTTAAATGGATGCGTGACCACGACAATATTGATTTTGCAGAGTTTGTTAAAACCTGTGCAAGATACAGAGGGTTACAGTGCAACAGTATGTATGCAGAGGGCTTCCGTCAATGCCTTGTTTACCCTAAAATTTTACCAAAAAGACTATTGCCATAAAAATAAAGAAAGAGGTATGAAAAAATGGATTTTAAAAGTACAGTAGCAGGTTCATTGCTCGAAGGTTTCTATCCTAAGGGTTGGGATATGGAAAAAATTGATAAGTGCTGTGCCGTTGGAAACAAGGTTTCTGACAGACAAGATTTCTGGCACAAGGATTTTAATCCTGTAAGATGTGAAAGCTTAGAAGAATTCGACACATATATGGGACACGAAATCGCTTTAGCTATTAAAAATGCTAAGGACGCAAACGAAAAAATCGCATTTATCCTTCCTGTTGGTCCTATGGGAATGTATAAGTGGGCAGTATTTTTCTTAAAAGCATGGAATGTATGCTGTGACCACGTTTACACATTCAATATGGACGAGTGGTCAGATGCAGACGGCAACACATTAGCAGCAGACGATCCAGCTGCATTCCAGAATGCAATGTGTGATGCTTTATTTAATCCTTTAGGCGAGCTTACCGTTCCCGAAAATCAGAGGAACTTCGCATCAAAGGAAAATATTGTTACATATCCTGAAAAAATCGCAAAGCTCAAGGCTGAGGGCGTAAAGCTTATCTTAGTGTATGGTATTGGCAGAATGTGTCACATCGCTTTCTGGGAACCACAGTTTGCAGAGGAATTTGATTCTGTGGAAGAATGGAAGAAACAACCATATCGCATTGCTGCAAAGCTACATCCTTTGACAATAGAGCAGAATGCAATAACGAGCTTTAAGTCACGCACAACACTTGTTCCTTGCAGAGCAAACACAATAGGACCCGGCCTGTTTTTACAGGCAGACTACGCTATTGGCGGTTGCGACGGAGCATTTAACCGTGGCATGCAGTGGCAGGGTATGAGTTTCTGGATGACACTTCGCTATGGCCCGACAATGTGGATTACATCAAGCTTTATTCCTACACTTCCAGGTAAGCTTTTCTATATTAAAGAACTTGAAGGACCTCTTGTTGCTGAGTGTAACTAATAAAAACCTAAAAATCCCTGCAAAAAAATGTGGGGATTTTGTTTTTGTATTGTATTTTAATATGTTATTATTAAAATTAAAAATTCAGAGATAAAGAGGAGTGCTGTTATGAGCATAAAGGAAAAAATTTTAAACGGCAGTTGCGATGACATTCTAGAAAAACTATACTGCGGAAGCGGCATAGACAGACAAAAGGAAAGATATATTTCTGCAATAGATACCTTTATAAAGCTTTACGGAGATGGCGACTTAAAGATTTTCAGTGCCCCTGGAAGAACAGAGGTGTGCGGAAATCATACCGACCACCAAAACGGTAAGGTTTTAACGGCGTCTGTGAATTTAGATGCAATTGCAGTAGCTAAAAAGACCGATAAAAACGAAATTCGCATAACCTCTTCAGGCTATGGCGAGGTAGTGGTAGACTGCACAGAGTTAGATGTTGTAAAATCAGAGGAAGGTACAACTAAGGCGATTGTCCGCGGTGTTTTAAACGGCATAAAATCGCGTGGATTTATAATCGGCGGATTTGAGGCTTTTGTTACAAGCGATGTTTTATCAGGCTCGGGGCTCTCGTCGTCTGCCGCTTTTGAGGTTTTGGTTGCAAACATTTTGTCGGGACTATATAATGACTTGTCTATCGATTCGGTCGAAATTGCAAAAATCGGCAAAGAAGCCGAAAATGTCTATTTCGGTAAACCGAGCGGACTCTTAGACCAGATGGCATCGTCAGTAGGCGGACTTATAAATATTGACTTTTTCAATTTTAAAACGCCTAAAATTAAAAAGCTCGATGTGGACTTTAACGATTTCAATCATACCTTGTGTATAGTGGACACAAAAGGCTCTCATGCGGACTTAACAGATGAATACGCTGCAATAACGCAGGAAATGGCGGCGGTTTCAAAATTTTTTTCAAAGGATATCCTCTCACAAATATCAAAGGAGGAATTTTTCGAGGCAATTCCAAAAATAAGAGAGTTAGCAGGCGACAGGGCAGTTCTTCGTGCTATTCACTTCTATAACGAAAACGAAAGAGTTGACAAACAGGTAAAAGCGTTGGAAAACGGCAATTTTGAAGAATTTAAAAGCATTATTCTAGAGTCGGGAGATTCATCGTATAAATATTTGCAAAATGTCTACTCAAACAAAAACGTGAAATCACAAAATGTATCGTTAGCGTTGGCTGTGTCGCAGACAATCCTCGGAAACAATGGTGTTGCCAGAGTGCACGGCGGTGGTTTTGCAGGAACCATTCAGGCTTTTGTAAAAAACGATTATGTAGCTGAATATAAACAAAAAATAGAAAAAATCTTCGGCACAAATTCGTGCTACATATTAAAAATTCGTTCAGTTGGCGGAACACAGGTAATATAAAACAAAGAAAAAGATACATACTTGTATCTTTTTCTTTGTTTTGGGAATAATTATTGTATCAAATAAAAAAGGAATGTGAGAAAAATGATAGAACAAGATACAATAAAACTTTTAAGAGAGTGCGATGCGGGAGTTAAAATGGGAACAACCTCAATTGGCGATGTTTTAAACAGTGTAAAGAATTCGGAGTTTAAAAAGCTTTTATCCGTATGTAAAGCAGAACACGAAACATTAGAAACCGAGATAGAAGCACTGCTCAATGAATACCAGGACGACGGAAAAGACCCAAATGCCATGGCAAAAAGTATGGCGTGGGCAAAAACAAATATGATGCTTGCGGTACGTGACACGGATGAAACAATAGCGGACCTTATGACCGACGGATGTAATATGGGTGTTAAATCACTTAATAAATACCTTAATAAATACAAGGCGGCAGATGAGGTGTCAAAGGATATTGCAAAAAGATTAATAAATATGGAAGAAAAATTAGTTATAGATATCCGCAAATATTTATAAAAGCTCTTGCAAAACGCATACTTTTGGTGTAGAATGAACTAGGCACAAAAAGGCACAGGAGAAAAGACATTGGACAAACTAAAAAATACACGTTTAATTATATCAAAAAACCTAAAGCCATTTTTTAAATGGCTTTTAATTTCAGGACTTATGGGTGGCATAGGCGGAGTTGTCGGCACGGCGTTTCATAAGCTGTTAGAAATGGTAACAGAGCTAAGAACTCACAATCCGTGGCTGATACTTCTCCTGCCCGTAGCTGGTGTGTGCATCACGGCTATGTATCATGCCTTTAGTTCTCTTGGCAGGCTTAATACAAACAGAATTATTGACGCAGTGGCAGAAGACGAAAAAGTCCCGATAGTAATGGGACCTCTTATTTTTGTAGGAACAATAATCACACACCTGTTTGGCGGCTCTGCCGGACGTGAGGGTGCGGCACTGCAGCTTGGCGGAAGTATCGGTTATAATATTGGTAAGCTTTTAAAGTTTAACAAATCCGACCGCCACATTATAGTTATGGCGGGAATGAGCAGCTTTTTTTCAGCTATGTTCGGTGCACCTATTACCGCTGCGATTTTTGCGATTGAGGTTATAAGAGTGGGATATGTCCGTCATTGCGGATTTATGCCGAGTATAATTTCTTCAACAATTGCATACGAAATTTCAAAATACTTTAGTTTTTATGGCACAAGATTTTCAGTAGCAGTTCCGCAAATATCCGCAGAAATTCTGATTAAAACTGTCATTTTAGCGGTTCTTTGTGCATGGGTAAGCATTTTGTTTTGCGTTTCAATAAAAAAAACCACAAGCTTTTTACATAAACGCATAAAAAACATTTATTTAAGAGCGGTTACTGGAGCTTTGGTGATTGTCGCACTGACGCTTGTCCTGAGGACAACAGATTACAACGGAGCGGGTATCGACGTTATCGAAAGAGCAATGAACAAAGAGGCAGCATACCCTGCGTTTTTACTTAAAATTATTTTTACGTCTATAACCATAGCGGCGGGCTTTAAGGGCGGCGAGATTGTTCCGACGCTGTTTGTAGGTGCAACTTTCGGTTGCGTTGCGGGAAACCTGCTCGGACTTGACCCTGGCTTTGCGGCATCTTTAGGTTTTGTGACGCTTTTCTGCGGTGTTGTAAACTGCCCGCTTGCGTCTGTGGCACTGGCACTTGAGGTTTTTGGCGGTGATGGAATTTTAATCTATACCATAGCCTGTGCAGTAAGCTTTATGATGTCAGGAGATTACAGCTTGTATAAAAGTCAAAAAATTGTTTTTTCAAAAACTGCTGATGAGGAAATTGACGCACCAACACAGTAAAATTTGCAAAAAATATTGCACAATTAAAGAAAAAGTGATATTCTTTTAATGTGAAAAAACAAAAGGAGCTGATTTATTTGAAAATTGCGATTGCAGGATATGGAAATTTAGGACGTGGCGTTGAGCTTGCTATTACACAGAATGGCGATTGCGAGCTTTTCGGTGTATTTACAAGACGAGCACCCGAAACAGTCAAAACCGTTACAGGAGCCAACGTTTATCATATTGATGATATTACAAATTATAAAGACGATATTGACGTAGTTATAATATGCGGAGGTTCGGCTACCGATTTGCCGAAGCAAACACCTGAGCTTGCAGAACATTTTAACGTGGTAGACAGCTTTGATACCCACGCAAAAATCCCCGAACATTTTGAAGCGGTTGATAAATCTGCAAAAACCGCGGGAAAAGTCGCAGTAATCTCGTGCGGATGGGACCCTGGGATGTTTTCATTAAACAGACTTTATGCATCGTGCATATTACCTGAGGGTGAGGACTACACCTTTTGGGGCAAGGGCGTAAGCCAAGGACATTCGGATGCAATAAGACGTATTGAGGGAGTTAAAGACGCAAGACAGTACACAATCCCTGTGCCCGAGGCACTGGATGCCGTTCGCTCAGGGGAAAATCCCAATCTTACAACAAGAGAAAAACACACCAGAGAGTGCTTTGTTGTGGCAGAGAGTGACGCGGACCTTAAAAAAATCGAAAATGAAATAAAAACAATGCCCAACTATTTTGCAGACTATAACACAACTGTTCATTTTATAACAGAGGAAGAGTTAAAGCGTGAGCATAGCGGAATTCCGCACGGCGGCTTTGTTATAAGAAGCGGAAAAACCGCGAGCGGCAATAAGCATATTATAGAATATAGCTTAAAGCTGGACTCTAATCCCGAATTTACATCGTCTGTGCTCGTTGCATGTGCCAGAGCGGCATATAGAATGAATAAAGAAGGCATAAATGGTGCAAAAACAATGTTTGACATTGCTCCGAGCTATTTATCAATGAAATCGGGCGAAGAATTACGAAAAGAAATGCTGTAAATTAAACAGAGACGTTGTAAAATGTCAAGATTTTTTTTAAAAAAATAAAAAAAATCTTGACATTTTGCCCACAAAAGAGTAAAATAGTTAAAGTAAATATAGTATTGAGGGGTTGTGTCCCCAGATATTACTTACATATCAGGCGAGGTTTTGCTATATATTATATAAGGAAGAAACTCGGCAATTCTTCAGCAACATCGTGTATTCTTACACGTTTGCATAGATTTTTGCAATAAAAACGTAACAAATGTATCAATTTTTTACGATTTTATTACAATTGCAAATTATACATTGACTATGCCAAAATTTAGTGTTATAATCAATGTATATAAAGATAGATTTATATCTGTCGGTCGTCATTGTTGTTTTTGAAAGAGGAACAACCTTGGCGAAAACCCCATCTCTTTCGATTTTTAAATTTTTAAATTTATTATAAGGGAGGATTTGAGAAATTATGAAAAATCTCAAAAAATTAATCTCTGTAATCATCGCAGTTATCATGCTCGTTGGCTCTTTTGCTACAGTATCAGCTGCTGATTACGCGGATGTTGAATCCACAAATAGCTATTACAAAGCTATCAAGGTTCTTTCTGGCCTCGGTATCGTTAATGGTGATGATGAAGGTAACTTCAATCCCAAGAGCGACATCAAGCGTTCAGAAATGGTTGCATTAGTATGCAGAGCTATGGGCGAGGAAGATATCGCTACAGGTTCAGTTACTAATCTTTTCACAGACGTAGCAGCTAACCACTGGGCAGCAGGCTACATTGCATGGGGTGTTAACCGTGGTATCATCAATGGTATGGGCGACGGCACATTCGCACCTGATGCATCAGTTTCATATCAGGACGCAGTTGTTATGATTTTGCGTTCATTAGGCTTTGACAGAATTGCTAAGAGAGCAGAAAACGGCGGTTATCCTGTTGGCTACTTAAAGTTAGCTTCTCAGTACGGCGTTTTAAAGGATGCTGGTTATGACAACACAGCAGCAGCTACAAGAGAAATTGTTGCTCAGTTAATCTACAACGGCATCACAGCTCCTATGGTTGATGTTACAGAATACGGCGATTCAATCGAAGATGACAAGTACGTTATCTATCATGGTATCGGCGGACGTGATTTAAAGACACTCTTAACAGATATCAACGGTATCGCTAAGGTTAAGGCTAAAATCACATCTACACCTAGACAGGAATCAGCACTTATCGACAAAGATGGTGCTTATCAGGTTTCATTATCAGTTGTAGCTAATGGCTACTATGGTGACTCTGCTTCAGATTTAGCAGATGCTCTTGAAATTGATACAGCATACTTTGCTGATTTTGATGTATATGTTGGCGCAACAGATGCTATTGACTTATTCCAGTCAACAGTTGAAGCTTACATTGCACAGGATGCAGAAACAAACGGTCTTGTTCTTTTAGCAGTTGTTGCAGACGCTAAATCAGTTGTTGAAGAAACAGTTGTTGCAGCAGACGTTGATTTCGTATCATTCACAGCAGGCACACCTAACGAATTCAAATACATTGACGCAGCTGACAAAGAGCAGATCATCGATGTAGATTCTACATATGATGTATACTTCAATGGTCAGAAGATTTCTGGCTCAGGCTTTGCTACAAAGCTTGGTTACATTGCATCTACAACAGGCGAAACAGTTGCTGATTTAGAAGACTTATTATTAAACGTTGCTGATGAAGTAACATTCATGGGACCAAAGACAGGCGACTACAATGCAATCTTTGTAACAGATTATCAGTACGTAAAAGTTACAGAAGTAATGGCTGAAGAGTTATTCATCAGCGCTGAAAACGTTTCAGGCTTATCAACAGCTATTGACTTAGATTTCGAAAACAGAAACGATGCTTTCGTTTACAACATCTATGATGCAGAAGGCAATGCAATGGATATTGCTGACATCGAAGAAAACGACATCTTAAATATCGTTGCTCCTGTAAAGTCAGCTTATGACTACACAGCAACAGATATCGATTACTTAGATATCTATGTAACAGACGCATCAGTAACAGGTCGTGTTGACGGTCATGTAGCAGGTGCAAAATACATCGTTGATGGCGAAGTATATACAATACTTCCTTCAGTTTCACTTGGTGACCAGGGTACATTCTACTTAACAATTGATGGCAAAGTATTCGCTTGCGAAGCTGAATCAACATTAAGCAAGGATTTTGCTTTCATCATTGCTCATCAGGCAGAAACTGTATTCGGCACAAAGACACATATCTTAAGAGTATTCAAGGCTGATGGAACAATTGAAAACTTAACAGTTGCTTCTACAGTTACACTTACAGCTCCTAACCCTGCAAACAGCTACACATACGAGAAGTTCACAGCTAAGAGAGGTACAGAGCAGGATACAGTTGCTACATACTTAGAAGGATTCTTTGCTGAAAATGTAAGTGCAGACTGGGTTAAGAATGCTATCGAAGCTAGAATCATGACATACTCATTAAATGCTAACGGCGAAATCAAAGAAATGAGATTTGCTTCAACAAATACAGCAGAAGATTTCGTAGTTGCAACAGCTAGTTCAGCTAACTGGAACAAAGACATCGTTGAATTTGCAGGAAACGAAGTAGCTGATTCATCAGTTCTTTTCGTAGCACCTGTTACACTTAACGCAGCAACAAGCAAATACACAATCGACGAAGACAACTTAGAGATTGCTACATTCGAATCAATGGATGAAGATAAAGCAGGTGGATACTATGCAAAAGTATTCAACTTCGACAACGACGATTATCTTGGTGCTGCAGTTGTAACAGAGGAAATCACATCTGCTATAAAGGGAACACATCTTGCAGTTGTTCAGTCTAAGTCATCAACATTAGATGCTGAAGACGTAACAGTTGATAAGTACACATTCGTTCAGGGTGGCGAAGTTCTTTCATTAGCAGTTGACGCTGATTACAGTGCTCCTACAATGGCTGCTGGTGATATCTTCCGTTACACAGTAAACGCAGAAGGTAACATCGATTCTATCCAGCTCATCTATGATGCAAGTGCAGAAACATTCAGCACAACCTACACATTTGGTAGCCTTGCTTCAAACGACATGGCTATCGTTTACGGTGGTATCAAAGAAATCAAGAGCGGTAAGATGACATTATCAGCTACAAACATTGCTGGTTCAGCTATCACAGGTGCAGATGTTCCTACTACAGCACTTAGAATTGCTGATGGCGAAGGCTTCACATACGCTTCTATCGACGAAGCAAGAGTTCAGGGTACAGTTAACACAGCTTCAGGCGTTAAAGCTTTAGCTGGTGCTGCTAACCTCAAGGCTTCTTACGGTACAAAAGACTTCTACGTTGTTGCTATCGTTAACGAAAACAACAGATTTGAAGACTGCGTAATGATTATTAAATAATTAAGACTTTAGTCTGAAATTAAGAGGATACTTCGGTATCCTCTTTTTTTGTCTGTATTTAGCCTAGATAC
>JAZOCK010000011.1:0-2119 GCA_045596445.1 Congzhengia sp.
AATCCTTTCAATGACTGTAATGCAAAATTGTATTTTTTAATTCAATTTTGCTAAAAGCCGATAATATCGGCTTTATCGAAACGCAACTGCGTTTCGATAAATTACAATCATTATAATCATCTCAACAAACTTGAATTTGACGATGCGAGTGATTGATATATGAAAAATAAAAATTACTTTTTATTTAAAGCACAGGAGAATATGCCTGAACTTCATTGCAGAAATATCATCCCCGACGCAACCGAATTTGTTGCATCAAACGGTGACAGTATTCTGCTTGACCTTGGACAACACGCTGTGGGTCATTTTTCATTTGCTTTTGACAGAGTTGATGTTTTCGTTGATGCTCCTGTAAGGCTGATAGTAAAATTCGGTGAAGATATAAGAGAAATCAACGATGATTTTTCTGAATACAAGGGTGTGCTTTCGAAAACATGGTTACAAGAAGAACTCATTAATCTTGACTATCCACAGAAAATAACCCTACCGAGAAGATATGCTTGCAGATACATAAAAATCACTGTAGACAGAACCACAAGACCGATAAGACTTTTTGATTTCAGTTTCTGTGCTTCAACAAGTGCAGATGTTTCAGCACTCAAACCAATTAATTCAAATGATGCTTTGCTGAATAAAATTGACATTGTTGCTACAACTACACTCAAAGAATGTATGCAGACTGTATTTGAAGACGGACCCAAACGTGACCGACGTTTATGGATTGGTGATTTAAGGCTTGAAGCTCTGACAAATTACTATACATTCAATAATCTTGAAATTATAAGAAGATGTCTATATCTTTTTGCTGCTGGTGAATGCAATGAACTCGGTTTTCTACCGTCCTTTGTTTATGAAACACCTTATTATCATTCGGGTGAAGCGCATATTGAGGACTATGCTCTTTTGTTTGTTGTGAGTGTATGCGATTATTATGAGCATACGAACGATATCAGTGTTGTGAATGACCTTCTTGATATTTGTATGTCACAGCTTGATTGTTTCAAATCAACGCTTGACGATGATAACATTGTAACGAAACAAAACGGATGGTTTGCTTTTATAGATTGGTGTCCGGGTCTTGAGGTTATGACTTCGTTACAGGGTGTTTATCTTTATGCGCTTGAACGCTTCGCGGAATTACTTAAAGCAATCGGCGATGATGATTGTGAGAACTATACATCACTTCTTCCGAAAGTGCGTTTAGCTTCAAAAAAACATTTATACAATGAAAGCCGAAATGTATTTATCAACAGTAGGGATAACAACCAATTCAGCGTTCATTCGCAGGTGTGGATGATATTAGGTGGTGTAATCGACGGCGAAGAAGCAAAAAAACTTCTTCTCAATTGCCTTGAAAACAAAAAAGCGATGCAACCATGCACTCCATATATGCACCATTACGTTGTTGAAGCAATGCTGAAACTTGGGATGAAAGACGAAGCAATAAGATATCTGAAAAAACTTTGGGGCGAAATGGTTGAGCTTGGTGCAGACACTTTTTGGGAAGTTTACGTACCCGATGACCTTGATTTTTCACCATATAACGACAGAATGATAAATAGCCTTTGTCATGCTTGGAGCTGCACCCCGTCATATTTCATACGAAAATACGAATTGTGATTAACAAATTCCAGGTTGTCGAGTTCTTTATGAAACAATAATACAAAATTTTAGGAGCAGATTTCTGCTCCTTTTCTTTGTTTGCGTATAAATTTTTTACACCTAAAGCTGCGAATTGGGTGGTTAGTTTTTTAGTTGACTTATGGGTGAATTCATGTTAAAATCAAGGTCAGATAAGGGTGTGAAAAGCATCTTCAAAAAGTGGGTTTAAACGCCTTTCAAAAAGCTTTTAAATACCGACGAAGTTTTGACCCACAAATCATCCCACACAGAGACTTGGAACATTTGGAATTATTGGAAATTTTGTTGTGGAATAGTATTTGCAACTGGAATAAACACCACTATATGTTGTGGTTTGGAATAGTCGCATACTATCCATAGCTCCTACGAACCAGTAGGTCAGGGGTTCGAGTCCCTTCCAGCGCGCCAAAAAAGTAAGTCATTTGACTTGCTTTTTTCATTTATGTCCATCAGGACATAAATTCATTTTGATATATTT
>JAZOCK010000012.1:0-2699 GCA_045596445.1 Congzhengia sp.
TGGCACAACTGGGAAGAGTAATAAAATATTTTTAAAAGTATTGATAATTTGAACATAAGGTGTTATACTATTTATAGAACTTAATCCCTGGTATGTGCGTGATATTCGATTTTTATTTTACCAACACTTTTTATAAGGGAATCCTACTTCAGCCGTGGCACAAATGCCACCCATTACGGCCAGTGGACTTGTAAAGCGGTTGAGCGATGCCCACCTGCTTATGCAGGTAAAAAATAATCGTTACTACACGGCATTCCGGGGATATTTTAATTTATATGTATAAAAGGGTTGCAGCATTTAAAATGCTGCAACCCTTTTTAAAATTCGTATAAATTGCCAATATGTCTTAAGACAATAAGAACAATGCTATAGAGGTTACTAAAAATGCAATAGCAACTACAGATGTCCACTTAGATAAAATGGCATCAATTGTTCTGCCCTTGTTCTTTCCGAAGAAGGTTTCAGAACCGCCTGCTATAGCACCTGAAAGACCCTGAGCCTTACCTGACTGCAATAAAACAACAGCAATCAATATTAAAGATAATATCAAATGTATTACACGAACTACTGTAAGCCACATAGCCTACTACACCTCCAAACAAGCTGAACTAACAAAAAATTATTCGCCTTTAAGACCAAATTTCTTTCTGAATTTTTCAACACGGCCGCCTGTATCAACGAGCTTCTGCTTACCTGTAAAGAAAGGATGACACTTTGAACAAATTTCGACTGTGATATTTTCCTTTGTTGAACCTGTTTCAATAATTTCGCCACAAGCACACTTAATTGTTGTTTGCTTGTAATCTGGATGGATACCCTGTTTCATATATTTCACCTCTTTCGAACTAATAAATACTCTTTAAAACACTGCATCCATGGTAAAAACATACATTTTTAGAATGCAACATTGAAATTATAACACACTTTATTTGTATTTGCAACAGTTTTTTTTAATTTTTTTAACTTTTTTAGATGTCGAGGTTTTTTTCTTTTAAACGTTTCTCAAC
The DNA here is from genome assembly GCA_045596445.1 of Congzhengia sp. Lineage (GTDB taxonomy): Bacteria > Bacillota > Clostridia > UBA1381 > UBA9506 > Congzhengia. Next base: position 1,008 of record JAZOCK010000012.1, read on the forward strand.
AAAGCCATCATAAAATACAAGCTTAATAACAGCAACAACAGGCACTCCGATAAACATACCTATCACACCGCCAAAGGTTCCGCCGATTGCAACGCCCGCTATTACCAAAAGCGGACTGATGCCGACTCTGTCAGATGTTATTTTAGGACCTATTAACACATTATCAATAATCTGCATTGCCAAAATGAACAACAAAAGTATAAAGGACTGGATAGGATTGTACAAAAGAAGTAAAGCCACACAAGGTACGCTTCCAATCCATGGGCCAATGTATGGTATCATATTAGATACAGCAAGCACCAAGCTGATAACAGGTGCAAAATGAATACCAAGAGGTGCTAAAACAACAAGACCTAATATGAATATTACAAATGCCTGTACTATTTTACTTAGTATAAAATCATAAAAAATCTTATTTATTTTTCTTCCACATTCAAAAATATTATTTGCTTTTTCTTCGCTAAAGAGTGCACAGGTCAATCGCTTCAAGTGACGTATGATATGCTCTTTTCCATGCAAAAAGTAAATAGAAACAACTATACCAAATGTAAGGTTTAATATAAATTTAGCCGAGCCGCTTACCGCATTTGTAACTACTCCGCCAACCTTTTCAACGTCTAGATTTGCAGTTGCCCAATTGGTAACGCTTTCTGCAATTTGTGATGATACCATATTTAATCGTTCTGTTAAATCGGGACTTAAAAACGCAAAAGTATTATTAACCCAATTCTGAAATTTCGCCAGATATTCAGGGAAATTATCAGCAAAATCTGCTACTGCATCAATTATGGCAGGAATAATGCTTACAAAAAACACAGAAATAATTCCTATAACAAGCAAAAACACTGCTGCAATAATTAAGCCTCTTTTTGTACTGCGTCTTTTTTCGTTGTCACTGCCTTTGACTATTCTTTTTTCAAGTTTAGAAACAAACGGGTTTAAAAAATAAGCAATAACCAATCCGTATATAAAATATGAAACACAAGAATAAACTGCATTAAGCGTCGATTTTACAGACATATTTGCTGAAAATACTAATTTAAACAACAAAAACGCAACTAATAAAATCGGTATCAGGTCCATATGCTTTAGTTTGAATTTTTTCACCCTTACCACTCCTTATTTTTCGTTAAAGTATTCTATAATTCCGCAGTACATTGACCACGCGAGTTGTCTTTGATATTTTTTATCTACAAGCATTTTTTCCTCTGCAGAATTCGACAAAAAGCCACACTCAACCAAAACCGCAGGAAGCTTTGCCTTGTTTAAAAGGTATATGCTTTCATCTGCTTTTTTTATTTCTCGTTTATTTTCAGGCTTTAGTGCCGAAATCATACTTTTCTGTATGCACTTTGCCAGAAGCTCACTATTTTCATTGTTTTTTGAATAAAAGACCTGCGGCCCACTATATTGTTTTTGAGGAAATTTGTTCATATGGATGCTCACAAACAAATCTGCATCCGATGAATTTATAAATTCCTCGCGGTTTTTAATGTCTGAAACTTTCTTGTTTTTTATACTGCCCGAAACATCGTAAATTCCATTGTCATCAGAACGCGTCAATAAAACATTTGTGCCGTTTGATTCAAAAAACTTCTGCAATATTTTTGCAACCGATAAGTTTAAATCCTTTTCTAATACACCTGTATCACCAACTGCACCGCCATCGGGTGCACCATGGCCTGCATCAAT
>JAZOCK010000013.1:0-12341 GCA_045596445.1 Congzhengia sp.
TATTTTCAACATCTTCTGTAACACCTTCGCCTATGAGCAAGTGATAATAATATCTCTTAAAAAACTCACGCTCATCTTGGAGTGTCTTATACCATGGCTTTCTGCCTTCACTTGCGAGTTGAAACAGCGACATCATTTTATCGTAATCAAGTTCAAACGGCTTGCCACTCCACTCGCTAATTGTCTTATCACGCCACGCTTCTTTTTCAGCAGTAAAATATGTCAGCGTTCCGTCACGGTCAAAGAATATGGCTTTATATTTGTTAAGTCTGCAATTTCTGTAAATCTCGTCAATACACGGTGATTTATATGCAATATAATCATCTATGCTGTCAGGGAATAATCTTGCCCCTTCTTCTTTGACCTTGCTGTATTGTATCACGGCTTCGGGATTATTCCTCAAATAATCTCTGAAAGCAATATGCCTGTGAAGTTCTGCTGAAAATTCAGGGCAAACATATAAATGATGCTTTGGCAAATCTGCATTGCCTTTATAGTCAAATGCTTCTCTGTCTTTTATGCCGAGATTTCCTTCGTGTATGTAGCCGAGAGATGCTAAATTATCAATTACAGCATCGAATACAGAATAGTCCTTGATAACGATATCAATGTCAATAATCGGTTTTGCAGAAAGTCCCTCAACAGATGTGCTGCCGATATGCTCAATTCCGATTATTATATCTTTTACTGCAGGCAAAAGATGTTGTTTGATTGCCTCAAAATCCGCTTTCCATTGTTCGTCATATGGAACAACTATAACTCGTTTTGCCATTTTTACACCTCTTCATAACAATATTGTATATCTTTGTGACCATTTTTCGTCTTCATAGAACTCATCCATTAAAGTTCCGCCGTTTTTGAGAATAGTTTTAATAGCTGATTGGTTGGTTTTATACGGGACAATATCAACACTTGTCATACCCATATTCCCGCAAATTTCTAAAGCCGATTCAAGCATTTTTGTACCAAGCCCCTTGCCTCTGTGCCAAGGTACTATTCCTGCATGCAGATGACCTCTGTGTGTATTCTTCTGATTTATTTCAATTGCACCTAATATTTCACCTGCATCATCAACAAAAAAGTATAATGTACAAGGAACACTTGTTGATAACATTGAACCTGTGGTTCTGTCATCCTCACACCATTGGAGCCACTTCCAATAGGATACATTTGCACCTAAACTTTTACTGTATCGTCTTAACAATTCGGGTTGGATGTTTTCCTCTATCGATTCCCATTTGTCCATCATTTGAATATATGCTTCTTTATAAGTTTCATCAGGAATCACAAGTGAATATTTCTTTGATTCCAGAGTTTTTAGCATAACATAAGAGTTTATTTTTGTGCCGTCTTCTGTTTTGAACTTTTTAAGTTCCACAATATTGAAACCACATTTCTTATACAGATTTATTGCTGCAACATTATCTTTTGTTGTCTGAACTCCGATTTGATTAAAGCCTTTAGAATGCAGATATTCAAAAGTAAATTCAACAGCAAATTTCCCCCCACCTTGATATTTATATTTATCTGCAACAACAAGCATTGAAATCCAAGCTGTATCAGTATTTTGTAAACCGTTCAGTTTCAACCAAGCGCATACATCGTTATCGGCACAAATCAAAAAGTTTTCTTCATCCGCATCACAAGCATTTTTATCAAAAATACATTTCCATTCTGACAACGAATGATATGTTGAATGGAGAGCTGCAATGTTACTTGTTTCAGACATTATTGATGCTACATAATGAACATCTTCTATCATTAAAGGCTTTGCATAGTACATAAAATAACCTCTTTCTAAAAAAAATTAAGGCACCTCCGAAAATCGAAGATGCCTTGCTAATTCAGAAAGATTGTATTACATCAATCACAAACGGACAAAACGGCACTTCGATTTCGTAAAATAATAGTCATTGTCATTTTGTCCACCTGCCTTTCAGTAATTTTCTATAATTATACTCTCCTATACCAAGAAAGTCAATATTTTAGATATCAATAAAAGCAATTTGTAATCGATAAAAAAGTGTGTTGCCGATATATTGTTTTTATTTTTGTATAAGTGTATAATTTAAGTAGATTTTTTATTGCAGATGAAAAGAGAAGGAGTTTTTTCAATATGTTGTTTTCTAATGACCGTATGAGCTTTATAACAGAATACATATCAGCTTATGAACAAAAAATTAAATTAGCCAATAAACAAGGCTTATTTGATGCAGCTAAAATGTTTGAATTGTTTGCAATAGAAATATGTAATTTGTGGTTTGGTCAAAAGTTTAGAAACTTGAATGTAGCAACGGCTAATTATCCTTATGTAGATTTAATATCACATGATGAAAAACTTTATGTTCAAGTCAGCACAGTTATTGATATACCTACAAAAGTTAAGAAAACATTAGAAAAAATCAGAGATTCAAAAAATGAAAATTTCAAAAAAATAAACAAGGTGATTTTCTTTGTTCTTAACAATGAAAGTGTAGATAATTTAACTGATTATACCGGTGAAGAACAAATTGGCAACATACCATTTACTGTAAAGGATAATCTCATTACCACTAAGGATATATTAACAAAGGCCGAAAATGAGCTTGAATTTCAGCAAAACTTATATGAAACGCTTAAAAGTGAGTATGAAAAATTTCAAAATAGTATTAATAAATTTAGTGAGGCTTTGAATAGTAGTAAAAACATAGGATTAAAAAATATCACAGATTTAATTAACGAAGAATATGAGATTGACAGAAATCCGCTAGTTGAAAAAATAAAAAATGATAACCAGAGGTTCGTTTCTATTCAAGGTAGAGCTGGTAGTGGAAAATCAGTTATATGTAAAAAATGTGTTGAAAGCGAAGATTTGGTTTTATATGCTCGTGCTGAAAGGTTCGCAGAAGAAAGTAACATCGATAATATTTGGGGATTTCCGGTTAACGATGTTTTGGAGTGTTTGAACGGCAAAAAAATAGTTTTCTTTATTGATGCATTGGAATTTATTGCTGATTGTTTATCTACAAAAATAGACTTGTTGCAGTACCTATATGAAGTCGCTCAAAAACATGAAAATGTATATATAATAACCTCGTGTCGTACTGCTGATAAAAATGCTTTTATAAAAATCGAATCCAATTTTTCGATAAAAGTATATGAAGTAAACGACATAACTGCTGAGGAACTTTTGCAAATTGCAAAGAAATATCCCGTTATAAATAAAATGTATTCAATGAATTCATATGTTGATTTGCTAAAATCTCCATTTTATATAAATCTCATTGTTAGCAAAAAAATTGACATAGATGACATTGGTGATGAGAATGTATTAAGAGATTATATATGGAAAAATGTCATTTGTTTAAAAGAAAAATCAAAATATTATCAAATAAGTGTAGATAGTATAGTAAAGACCGTAGAAAAAATTGTTTTTGAACGTGCTCAGAATTTTTGGTTAGGTGTCCATGAAGATGAAATTGATAGTAATGTACTTCATGCATTGATATCAGAAGATGTAATTTCTCAACAGGGGCAATATGTGAGACTTAAATATGATGTTTTTGAAGACATTTGTTTTGAGCATCATTTTGATTTAACTTTTGATTATTGTAAAGGTGATTATCAGACTTTCTATAAAGATATAGAAGGTCTTGGTCGTTGTGTCTATAGAAGATATCAAATTTGGATATCTAATAAACTTTTTATCAAAACGAATAGAGAACGTTTTGTTTTCACATTGATTTTTTCAAATGATATACCTGATGCTTGGAAAACGCAAACAATAATAGGCATTGTGAAATCAAAATATTGTGATGAGTTTTTCGAAGAAAACGGCAGCAATATTTTCGAAAATGGTTTATTACCTGAAATTATAAACATTACTAATGTTTACGCTTTTGAAGCAAAACTTGCAAATGATGATGCGGTATTGCTAAATCCGGTAGGCAATGGAAGACCGAGTCTTATTAAACTGATATCTAATAATGCATATTATAAAGATTATTGCATTGACAGAAAAAGCGTAACAAAACTCTGTTCAGATTATGTAAAACAAAATAATACTGATAACACTATTGCATCCGAAATTTGTCAAATTTTGCAATATTATATAACCGATTTACTTAACAATACAAAAGAAGACTATTTATACAATGTTTTAGAAAATATAGCACCTTATCTTAAGGTTATATATCAAATAGCATACTGCAGCGCGTCTTGGGTTGAGGCTTTTTTTGAAGAATTAGAACAGGATTATATTAATGGCAATAGAAGCAAAAAAAGATTTGCAGAAGAAACTATTGCGTGGACATTAGATAACGCTTTTCCTGAATTGATAAAGACTTTGGGTGATAAAATGTGTTCTTTGGCAGATTTATTATATCTGCAAGAAAAACAACCAAAAGAAAATAATAATTATTTCTTTGATTACGATATCAATAAACCAAAATACGGATTAAGTGAAAATGCAGAAGATTATGAACACTCACATAGAACAATATTTAGTAACAATCTAATAATTAATTTGTTCCTTCATAATTTTAATGTAGGCTTTTCGTGGGCAATAAACTTTATTAACAAAGCCATTTTATCATATCATAATGACAGTCCAGAAACGCTTCAAAAAATAAAAATAAAATTTATAGATGAAAATAAAACTACGGAATATTGGGCTGCACCCAATATGTGGTTATCCGGAAATACAGAAAACTCCGTTCCAATGCTAATTGGCGATATTGTGTATTGTTTAAAATCTGTTATAATTAATACTTTAGACAATTATAAAACAAACAATATGTTTTTTGAAAAGTTTGCAAATTATATTAAAAGTGAAATTTATTCTAATTCAAACAATATAATTCTGTTAACAATAATTGAAGCTATTGGTCTTCATTTTGAACAGGAGTTGCCGGGTTATGCCTTAGATTTAGCTTCGAGTATTGAGTTGTTGCATTATGATAACTCTAGATATATTTTATATCATCATAATCCAATAAAGGATTTACTCGAAAAACAAATTTATTTAGCTGTTGGTATACCTAATATCCCAAAAAGATACCAGTTGGATGAGAAGTGTAATTATAATATCGATCAATATGTTGCAAGAGCACAATTTTCTATCGATGTCAAAGCAAAAGAAAAGAGTATTAATATTCTTGACTACCTATATTCAATTACAAAAAACGAAGGAAATGATGCTCACAATTATTTGCTTATTCAAAAAATGGATATGAGAAACGCCACTGCAGTAGACCTCGCTGATGGTTATTTAGCATTATATCCTAATATTACAGGAGAGGCAAAGAAAATAACTGAAAGACAACAAAAAATCAACGAACCAGAAGAAAGGTTAAAAAGGATTGTAGATAAATTGGCATCATCCGATAAGCTATTAGACCTTGACTCTGCAACAAAAACGATCGAAGAAGTACTTTATGTTATTGAACAAAGTTCATTGGGTTTTCAATATGAACCTTTTTTAATTACACTAATTTCATATTCGCTTAAAAGTGATGATTTGTTGTTAGATAAAAGAAACACCTATTGTAAGATTTGGATAAACAGTGTAAGGAAGCTGTTTTCTAACGAAACTTATTTAGGTGATAACAGATATCTCCCAATTTTGTTTGACCAAATAGACAAAAACATAGATGTTGCGATTGTAAATGAGATTAAAAATCTTATTTTGGATTTTATTCTTTATGATGAAGGCAGCGGTATTGTAACAGATGCACAGAAAGTTGTTTCTACTTATTTATCCACTCATTTGAATTTAGCAGAATGCATTTTTAACACCATACTTATGTTGGCTGAGGATGAAATGCATCATCAAAAATACAATGCTCATTATATAAAAACTAAAAAAATAGACAAAAAGTTTAATTTTTTGCCGAATATGCAACCAAGATTATTATGGGTGGATACGCATATCAAAAATTCAAACGACAATCCCTATTGCAGTAAGAAAGAAGCTATTATCGACAAATATTTATACAAAGAAAGCACGTTAAGCTTAGATTTAAGTAAAATTGATGATTATGATGTACAAACTCTTTGTTGCATTTGTAATTGTGGTTTGACTTTTAATACAGAAAAATTTAGTTCTGTAATTCGTGAAATATTGCACCTCCTTTTTAGAATAAATCACAATAAACCAAATTATGACATACATAAAATAATTGGTTTTGACCATCAATATAACTTGATAGAGTTATTTCAAAAGGAGATTAAAATATGCTCGACGGAAGCAATTACTGCTTATGATATCTTGTTTAACGATATTGATTTTAACAAATTTTCTCAAAATCTTATTGAATTTTATCTAGAGATATTTCAAGTTTTCACATATGAACATTTTGATTCATATGTTGATAAAAACAGACGAGAAATTTGCCAAAAAAAATATTATGCTTGGAAAGCAGAATAGTTAATATCGAAAATGAAAAAGTCCGACTGCAGTTGTACAAATCATTAATGCTTTCAACTGTTAAAGTTTATACAAAATGGCATGAATGTAAAACGTCTTATTCTTATAAAGATAAACAATTTTTAAATAGGCTATTTAGTGATTATGGAAAATATTACCCGGATGAATTAATCCAAACGATTTATAGTTTCCATATTGACAAACTATTACCAGAAGTATTAATATCCATTAACAATTGTTTCACATATTCTAAAGCTCAAGGATATGATTTCAAAAATTTAATATCAAAACAAAATTTTGCAATCAGAACTATAATTATGAAAGCTTATGTTTTGTTTAGTAATAAAATTAAACAAGATAAAGAACTAATTGATGCATATGAGAACATATTACAAATCCTTATTGAAAACAACTACGAATTGGCCGCAATTCTTTTGGATGAATTTAGAATCCATTAAGATAAAGCTAATAATATTGAAATACAGGTGTAGCAATTTTTATATTGCTACACCTGTATTTATTATTTATATATCAGATTTTTATTTATGATTTCACGTACTCTTAATTCAATGTTTTGCATACGGCGTATCCATTCCAACTGATTATCTTCTTTCAGTTGCTCTGTTACGCCCTCAAGTTATTTCATCTGAACTACGATCGTGTCAAACATCTGATGAGCTTGATTTTCTATATCAGCACAATGCTGATAAAGTTTACCTTGCATAAGTAGCGTATTAAAAAATACCTTCTTATGTTTTTCAAGATAATCCTTATACATCATTCCCCATTTTCCGAGAGTGATATTTGCTTCTTCGGGTGGTAAGATGAGGTTAGGGATATTATAGTCGCCAACTCTTCTGTAAGTGATATTATTAGTTTTCATAGTATTTGTCCTTTCTTTTTTACTCTGTTTAAGCAAGGTAGGGAGTGTAGAATACTATGTTTGAAGCCGGTTTTACTTGTATTTTGAGTAAATCCCTTATGAACACTCGCACCAACGAAAAAGACACCATACGGTGTCTTTTTTGTTTGTCAGGGACTTGAAGCCTAAGAGGGTGAGGAACGTTAATAAAACAGTCCGGTGGACTGTTTTTAGTTCCGAAGTCCGAAGCGGGTACTGTTGTGAAGCAACGGTCGCTGAGGATGCAGGATTTGCGTAGCAAAGCCGTGTCCCGTCTCTCGTACCATTAAGAATCGTTGAAATCTCAAAGGTTTTGACGATTCTTATTTTTTTGCTTTGCTTCAATCTTGAAAAAAGCACACAGAATCGTTAAAAAGTCCAATTTTATTACATAAAAAATATAAAAAATGACCTCACACGAGGTGAGGTCGAGCGTACTAAACATTATTTTAAACTTTCTTTGAAAGTGTCAGCCACCATATTCTGTGTTGATGTCAGTTTAATATCGTAAGCTACGGTTGAAGAGCTTAATCTAATTTCAGACTTAGTCGAATATAGCAACTTAACGGAAATTCATATAACCGAAAACTAACAGAACTACCATCAAAATATAGAAGAAAGGAAGAACCGTTGCATCTCCGCCGAACGAAATAATGAATTCCTTTAAAGATTTTGATTTTTCTCTGTTTTCCTTGAGTCTCTTCGGGCGTGCAAAGTAAGCAAGGTCGAAGAGAATATAGCCTACACAGTAGAAAATCCAGGTTTCCCAAAGAGTATAGCCTCTGAGAATCTGACCGACAAGTATAACTGCTCCCAACAAAATCAGGAAAATGCGTATAATCTTTATATTCTTGTAATCCCAATAGCGTTCAAGGCCGTCGTGCTGTGCAATAACATAGTACATTGTAAAGCAACAGATAATTGAAGCCATCGTTGTTGAACCGAGCATAACAAGAGCCAGAGGTCCGACCATATAGCAGGGACGCTCAAGAACCTCAACAATGTTCATATCAACCTCGCCGAAGGCACGAGTGATTTTGTTGCCGTTTCTGCGGTAAGGAATGATAAAGAGGAAAATTGTGAGAATTATCAAAGCACAGAATACCCACGAAAGAATAGTATCAACCTTTTCGGGAAGCATATACCAAAGCTTTCCTGCCGCTTCAGCCTGTTCAAGATTCTTGGCAGCAAGAGGCCAACCGAGAACAAAAGCTCCTGCGATACCAAGACCGTTGAAGCAACCCTGTGTAAATTCCATTATTTTCCAACCATCAATAACATTAAGTGCATCCAATTTACCGAAAAGGCGTTTGCCGTTCTTGAGAGGATGAATCTGCTTGTCATAGAAAGTGATGGCGACAACCCAACCGACAGAGCCTGCAAGTGCGCCGCCAATCCACATAATGATACCGAAAATATCACGGCGGATTGCCATCATAAGAAGCAGGCCGGCTACTATAACAAGGTTTCTTCCCCATTCCTCTCGGCTGTCTTTAGAGAAACAGACTTTAGGCATTCTGCCGTGTTCAGGGTCGTAGGGTGTGTTTAAAATCCGGTATCCGATTTCCTGCACCAAAGGAACGAGTGCGAAGAAGATAACAAAATCATACCATTTATAAACAACACCACTCATAGCAGAAAAGCTTACACCGAGAAAACCTGCTCCGAGACCACTCCAGATTGAACCCTTGAAAGCAAGAGCCAGATAACCCAGCGGAGGATTATATCTGGGTATGTCGTGGTGAAGAACGAGACTCATTGTTGAACCGTAGGGCTCCATACCTCCGTAAAAATAGCCGAGTGCACAGGCAGCTGCGAACAGATATACGTTGTCCATCAACAGCTCCGAACCCGTGTACCAGACACAAAGTATGCCCATAAATGCACCGGGTAACATAGCACCTTTTTCGCCACCGATTGCCGAGCCGCGCATGCCCCATCCGAAGCACATAGTAATCATACTGATTGCCAGAAAAGCAAATATATTTTGAGTTTCCATATGCAATACCCTTTCTTAGTTTTAGTTCCTTTCTACACGAACAATCGCATAGCCGATTTTCTTGCGTCCGCAGGTATAAACCATATGGAGAAGATTACCCTCCGCAACAATTGAGGGATATGAAAATTCAACACCGGGTTGAGTCTCAAGGTCAATGCGGACGGGGTATGTAGCACCGTTATCCTCGGAAAGGAAAAGGCACAGAGGTGTGCGGTCGCCCCAGTTTTCACTTACGGGATTGCAAATCAATCCCAAAACACCGCAATCGGTCATTGCCGCACCGATACCGCTGTTATTATTGGGCATATCGGTGGGGCGCGCTACAGACCAGGTGCGTCCGAAGTCTGTTGACTCGCTGCGATAAATCCAATTAAGGTTTGTACGCGCAAGCATATAAACTCTGCCGTCGTGTGACTGGTCTTCCCATATCGCAGGCTGAATCAGGCCCTCACCGTCCTTGGGAAGCTCTTCCTTACGGTTGCATATCGTGCCGTCGGGAAGTTCAAATGCAACTGGAGCAGACAGTTTCCAGGTTTCTCCGTTATCTTCGCTGCAGTCTGTCCAGGATTCCCAACGGTCGCACAAATCCTCAGTTGAGCCGGGAGCAAGAAGTGTACCGTTTGAAAGCCTTATCATCTGATTTTTAACGGGTCCTCTTCCGCCGATATCACCCGGGACAAGTTCCTTCGGTTCTGTCCATGTTTTGCCACCGTCAAAAGATACCGTTTTCATTGAGTACCAATGACCTTCATCAATACCGCTTTTGTAAATCAGCGTAAGAACACCGTTCTCAGCAAAAAGAGTCGGATTCCAGTCCGCCTCGCCATCATCCGGAGTTACGGGTACCGGCGTGCTCCATTCTCCGTTACGCTCAGCAAACCATATACGCACATTCGGATTCTTTTCTTTGATACCGCCGAACCAGGCGGCTGTGGGTTTACCGTCGCAGATAGCAACTGTGGCTGCATGACATTCTCCAGTTTCTTCGTTGATACCTTCGGTTGCAAGGTATTCCTGATATAAAAGTTCTGCCTTAATCATTTGAATCATCTCCTCGTCAGAAAGTAATAAATAGTATAAAGCCCAAAAACGAAGTATCCTTATTTTGGGCTTTAACTTGTTATCAACAGCCGTGAAGCTCTTTATAAATACGGATAACCTCCTGTAGGTCCTCCTCTGTGTCTACGCTGACAGCTTTGTAATGAGCCGGTGCGGGAACGATTTTGATTTTATATCCGTGTTCAAGAACCTTAAGCTGTTCGAGGGACTCTGCTTCTGAAAGAGGAGTGGGAGCAAGCTTGGTATATGCATTAAGAAAATCGTGTGTATATGCATAAATGCCGATATGCTCAAAATATCTTGCTTCTTCCTCGTGACGGGGATACGGAATAGGTGAACGTGAGAAATAAATTGCATTTCCGTTTACATCGCTGACAACCTTGACTACGGTGTTGTTGAGAATATAGTTTTCATCCCCCGTAATTTCCAGGCTACCTGTTGCCATAACGCAGTCCGGACTGTTAATCAGTGCAGAACCGATATCATCAATTATTTCGGGAGGAACGAGAGGCTCATCACCCTGAATATTGATAACATAATCACAGTCGTAATTGCTTGCAGCCTCTGCAACTCTGTCCGATCCTGTGGGATGATTGACACTTGTCATAACAGCTTCGCCACCGAAAGCGATAACAGCATCATAAACACGCTGATCATCAGTTGCAACAACAACTTTGCTCAGAACCTTTGATTTGCTTGCGTTTTCATAAACGTGCTGAATCATCGGCTTACCGCATATATCCTTAAGAGGCTTGCCGGGAAGGCGGGATGAACCGTAACGCGCAGGAATAACACCTAAAACTTTAGCACTCATATTAATATTCTCCTTCTACTTATAATCAAAAACTGTATTTTTCACGAAGAGCATTACGCATCTTGTTGAGTGAGAACGGCTTGATTTCATCGCAGATTTTCTCACGCATTGCTTTGCCCTCATCCGTATTCTGAGGAGCTGAGGTGAAGTCAAGAGTCACTCCGAGCTCGTTACAGATACGATCGACAAAAATCGGCCAGAGTTCACCGATATCGCCGATAACCGGGATACTGTTTTCAAGACGTGTAAATGCAGACATTTCCATACGGAAAGGAATTTTAGTGAGCTTGGTCTTGGGAAGACCCTCGTTGATTGCCTTCTGGATAAGCTCGCTCTGCTTGTTGAGATCCCACGAACGCTTGAGATTTTCGTCAAGGTCAAAGCGGATGAGAGTTTTGTCCTTAAGACTGTACGTAGGAAGACCGTTCATTGCTGCCCAGATACCGTGACCTGTGTATGTTTCGAAAGGACCGTCGTGAATTTCCTGAGTCAGAGCAACAGCAGATTCAATGATAACATCTGCCTCGGAAAGCATTTTTGCAATACGCTTGCAACGTTGACTTACGGGAATACTGTCAGAAATGCAAATACCAACCTGACCGCCACCGATAAGCTGAGGAACACTGACAAGAACAGGTACACCCTTAATTGCGCCTGCGCCGATCATGGTGTTCGGGTCTGCTCCGAGACCTGCAACGTACTCAAAGCTTTCCCCGAGCGTCTGTGCCGCAACCATAACTTCTGTTGAGACAGTCTCATTAAAATAACCTACAGGATAAGCCATATTACCTGCAGCCTTGATAATCACCTTGCCGTCTGCCTTTTCGCAGACAGATATAAGCTCTTCGTCAAGGGGCAACTCGGAACGGATACGTGCCCATTCCTCGTCGCTGAGCTGTGTAAGCTCATAAATGTTACCGCGGCAACGGATGTTTTCAGGGCATTTGTCGCCGAGAATATCCGCATCAAAGCGCTTTACTCTGTCAAGGGTGCCGCCCATTTCGTGGGAAATTACTGCAGAACTTGTTGTTACGCCGTCAATAAGACCTGCGTGAATAAGAGCAGCAATAAGTGTTGTAACACCTTCGTGAAGATTCGGACCGCTTCCTATAACAGCTGCAACCTTACCGCCGCGTTTTTTTACTTCTATAACCTTTTCAAT
>JAZOCK010000014.1:0-9644 GCA_045596445.1 Congzhengia sp.
GGTCGGAGGTGTATTTTTGGCATATAAGGGCAGCGAGGTTGACGAAGAACTGACTGATGCCTCAAATGCAATAGAAAGTCTTGGTGGCAAACTAACCGATGTATTTCGCTATACAATTCCCGAAACCGACATTACACATTCCATAGTTACAATTACGAAAATTAAAAACACTCCCGAAAAATTCCCAAGACTTCAAGGTAAAATACAGAAAAAACCATTATAATTGACATATCAGGACTCGAATTTTACGAGTCCTTTTTTTATGTCGAAATGTTGTTAATATTCGACATAAACTTGTATATTTCATCAAAGGATTGGCAATACTATTTCTCGTATAAATATTTATTGGAAAAAATACTAAGGAGGAAATAGTGTTGGAAATTACTGTCACTATAAGAAAAAAGATTTTAGTGGTATCACTTTCAGGAGAACTTGACCACCACACAGCCAAAGAAGTAAAAAATTTAATTGAGGAGGTTATTAAAAACCGTAATGTAAAAAATCTGATACTTGATTTTTCCAAGCTCACATTTATGGACAGCTCAGGAATAGGAGTTATAGTAGGAAGATACAAGCTTATTAATTCATTAGGAGGCCATATTGTTATTTCAGGTGCAGGCAGAAATGTAAGCAAGCTTCTTTATATGTCAGGGATAAATAAAATCATAGAAACATTTGACTCACTTGACGATGCCATCAATAATTTTCAGGAGGGTGTTTGCTAATGAATAACAATATGAAAATAGAGTTTTTAAGCATATCGCAAAACGAAAAATTTGCAAGAAGCGTTGTTTCTGCATTTGTATCACAGTTAAATCCTACTTTAGATGAGCTTGAAGATATAAAAGCTTCCGTTTCAGAAGCCGTAACAAATGCAATAGTGCATGGATACAAAAACACACTCGGCATAATATACATATCCTGCAAATTATGTGACAATACCGCAACAATAATTATAAAAGATGATGGTTGCGGCATCGAAAATTTAGAGCTTGCACGCACTCCCCTTTATACGAGTTCTCAAGATTCTGAAAGAAGCGGCCTGGGCTTTACTGTTATGGAAACATTTATGGATGAAATTGATGTTGTTTCTGAAAGTAATATCGGCACAACAATCACGTTGATAAAGCAAATTCATAACGATGTCACGTCGAATGAATAGCGAGGTGCTTTGTGGAGAATTTTCAAAAAGATGCAACTTTTACTAAAATCAGCCTTGCACAATCAGGCGACGAGCTTTCAAAAACATCTCTTATAGAAGAAAATATTGGTTTGGTGCTATCTGTTGCAAAAAGGTTTTATAATCGCGGGTATGATATAGAAGACATTAACCAGCTTGGTACAATCGGCTTACTTAAGGCAATTATGAAATTTGATTTATCTCAAAATGTACGCTTTTCAACATACGCAGTACCCGTAATAATGGGTGAAATTAAACGTTTTTTACGTGATGATGGTCCAATAAAGGTCAGCAGAAGCATAAAGCAAACTGCAACGCAAATTGCACATTTTGTAGAAACCGAAGAAAAAATACGCGGTCATTCGCCTCGTATTGAGGACATTTCAAAGGCGTTGGGTTTAACTGTAGATGAAATAATAGCAGCACAGGAAGCGACACGTTCTCCCACGTCAATTTCCGCCGAAATCGATAATAACGATGGAAAATTAGAGGATTTTTTGAGTGACAACACGTGCAGCGATGTACTTTTGACAAAATTAGATATAAGAAATGCTGTATCATCACTGCCGCAACGTGAAAAAACACTTATATCAATGAGATATTTTTTGGATAAATCCCAAAAGGATGTTGCAGAAAAACTAGGTATTTCACAGGTTCAAGTGTCAAGAATTGAAAAAAAAGTTCTTGAAAAGCTACGTGTTTTTCTTGCGTGCGAAAGCTAAGGAATTTAGTTTTAGTGCTAAAAACTATTGACAAAAAACTACACAATATGGTAATCTTATTCTGTAAGTACTACAGAAGGAAGGTATTGTTTTGGTAAAAGCTTATATAAACAGCGGAAAAATCACTGTTTTTTCAGGGAAAAATAAAATCACTTTTCCGGCAGGTGCGGCTGCTACATCTTTAGGCGGAAAATGGGATTTTGAAAATCCATATGCTTTGTTTGATGATTATTCGGAGATTGAAATGAAAAAGTTTGCAAATACAGAGTTAAATAAACTAATCACAATAAGCGATTTTAGCCTTGATGCTTTAGCGGAATTTGATACAGCAAGAAAAGGAAAACTCTATATTTCAAAGGTATTTAATATGTCTTTAGAAACAAACGAGGGTGTGCTTCCCTGTTTTAATCTAAGCTCGGCAAAGGAATTGTTTTCTTTAGAAATTCTAACTGCTGCCGCTTTATCTAAACCGCTTAAAATTTGTGAAAATTGCGGTGAATTTTTCTTCCCGTCAGGTCGCACCGACTCGGTGTACTGCGATAGGATTACTGAAAATGGATATTCTTGCAAAAAAATCGGTGCACACAGACAATATAGAAAAAACAGCAGAGCAAGTGATATTAAAAAGCTCTACGACAAGGTTACAAAGCACAACAGATATTTGAAGTCAAAAGGTGCTTTATCGTCCTATGAATATAGAAATTGGATGAACGAGGCGTCTGAGAAATACTCAGATTTCAAGCTCGGCAAACTAGATACAAAAGCATTTGAGGCGTGGTTGCTTGGTAAAGAAATTACACCTGCACCTAAAGCAAGAAGCCGAAACACAATTTCAGATTATTTACTATAGTATAAAAGCGAAAAACTTTATCAGTTTTTCGCTTTTATACTGTTTTTTATATTGTTCATCATATATAATGAGCCGAGTGCTATTATTGTGTCGTCGTTATTTGCAAGAGCCAGAGCTAAGCTCATTGCTTCTTGATTGTTCTTTTTTAAATATACATTTTTAATGTATTTTTTAGCAACAACACTCAAATTTTCAACCGTTTCGCGTCTTGGATTATCAACCTCTGTAATAATTATTGTGTCTGTTATTTCTGAAAGCTTTTTCAAGCAAAAGCCATAGTTCTTATCCTTTAACATTCCAAAAATACAAATAGGTCTGCCACGTAAAATTTCCTTTGCGGTTGTAACAAAAGCATTCATTCCGTCTGCGTTGTGAGAGCCGTCCGCAATTATTGTAGGTGTATGTGATAAAATTTCAAATCTTGCGGGCCATTTTGCTTTTTTTACACCATTTTTAACATTATCCAAAGAAATATCAATTCCTGATTTTTTCAGTATTTCTGCAGCATTTATTGCAATAATTGCGTTATAAATCTGATATTTCCCTAAAAGTGTGGTTTCATAATCACAACCATTATAGAAAAATTTATTTCCTGAAATGCTACATTCTTTTATCCTCAGCGAAGCAATATCTGCAATTACTAACTCGGCTTGCATTTCTTTCGCTCTATCCTCTACTACATCAATCACTTCTCTGGCCTGATTCATATAGCACAAAACGGGACAGCTTTCTTTAATTATTCCGCATTTATTTTTTGCTATCTCAGGCAATGTATCTCCCAGATAATCCGTATGGTCTAAGCTTATTGATGTTATAACCGAAAGAATAGCATTTTTAATGATATTTGTTGCATCATACGTGCCTCCAAGACCTACCTCTAAGACTACATAATCACATTTTTCTTTTTCGAAATACAAAAACGCCGCTGCAGTGATAATTTCAAATTCAGTCGGATGTTCATATCCTGTCTTTAGCATTTCATCAATCTTTTCAGCTATCTCCGTCATAATTTCAGTTAAATTAAAATCTGAAATTGCGATATTATTTATCTGTATTCGTTCATTGAATTTGTATATAAATGGGGATGTATAAAGACCGACTTTATAGCCCGCATCACATAATATATTATTTATAAATACCGATGTTGAGCCTTTGCCGTTGGTACCTGCTATATGAATATATTTAAGTTTATCCTGAGGGTTACCTAAAAGTTCACAGAGTTTTGTAATTCTTTCAAGCCCCAGCTTTGAGCCAAATTTTTGTGATTTTTCAATAAAACTCATTGCTTGTTCTCTATTCATATCAACCCTCTCCTTTACTGATAATAGTATAATACCAAACATATTCTTTGTCAACAAAAAAATAGGCAGTAGCAAGTTGCTACTGCCTATTTAAAAATCATTTAAAAATAATTACTGATTTAATATTACCTTCTGACATATAAACTAAAACTGTTGAAGATAAATCATTATTTGTACTGTGACCAATAATTTCTCCTGATGTTACTGTCTGTACCTTTAATGTATCAGTAACCGCTGTGGTATCAACCATATAAACTGTTACAGATGATGACAATGTCGGATATGTTTCGTAAGTAGAACCTGTACAATCAAATCCAGGAACAAGCTTAATACCTGTGCTACCCTTAACGTTAACCTTAGCAATTACAGAACGGAATTCTTTGTCTGAACCCTGTTCTTTAATCCAGTCGCCGCTACCTATTGTACCTGCTGCTGCTTCTGTAGCAACTGCTAAAATCTCTAAAGCATCAATGAAATTGCAGTTTTCATTTCTGCTTTCGGCATACTTTTCACTCAAAGCAACACGTACAACATCACCTATATTAAGAGTGTTTGCACCTGTAACACCATTATCATAACACTCTACTGTTGTGCCTGTCAGAACATCCTTTAATTGTAACTTCTTGGTGGAGTTTTCCTCTGCAACACCAATAGAGCTTACTACAATCATTGGAACTGTTTCTTCAGTAATGGTTTCTGCTGTAACTGAACCATCGCTTACACCATATAGGTATACACACGCAACAGCACTGGCTTCAGATACATTTGCAAACTGTACATAGTACTTTTTCGGAGCTTCAGTTGTGCCCGCCTTAAAATAGGAGTTTGTCTTACCTTGATATGTATCCAATCTATTTTCAGGAATGTAGATAATCGGTGTTGAGCTTGTGATTCTATATTCATTGCCGTTATTTAAGAATCTGCTTCCGTCCTCAGTACATTCAATTGGTGATGTGACAAACTTATCAAGCCTTAATCCATTGTCACCTGAGGTTACATTGTTTGTTGAAATAGCATTGATTTCGCCTGCTGAATTAAGTGTATATCTGACAGGCTGTGAATAGTCATCATTTGTAGGAGCAACATCATTTATTGTAACATTTATATTTGCATTTGCTGCACTCTCTTTTAATTTTTGAAGAATTACAGATGCATCTTTATCTACTGAGTAGGAATGATTGTCAATCTTTATTCTATTTGCAAATTTAAGTGGCTTTTCAGTAGATGTTGAGAATGTTTTATTAGATGCTGTTACCTTATAAAGCATTGCGTTTATAACATCACTGTCACTGTTATCTAATGCTGCAAGGTATCCATAGCTATAAGATGATTCCGAAGTAAATGTTACTTTTGCAACAATACCGAAAGCATCCTGAGAAATTGAAACAAATTTACCTGCCGTTACATTTGAAATGCTTCCATTGGGAACATATATGTTTGGCATCATCTTGTATATTTTATCTCCTGTGCTTAACTTAAATTCGTTATTATTTTGTATATCTGTAATAGTACCGCGTACATCGCTGTAGTGTGAAATTAAAACCTCTATGGTCTTTTTGTCTTCACTTTCAGCTACTGAAATGATGTTGTCTACATTTATTGAAGCAAAATTTACTTTGCTTCCGTTTTTCAAAATAGTAACATTCTGGTTTCTGCTTTCAGTATCCAACTTAAGACCTGAAGAATAGTCAGAAGAATAGTCTATAGCATTTTTAAAGTATACTTTTTTGTTGCTTGTGTCCTTTCCTTCAACTATAAATGTTTTATATACCTTAACAAAAGCAACATCTGCTGTTGAATCAGTATCAGCTGATACTAGAGTAATAGAGCCTGATTTTGTATAGTTGCTATCCCTGTCTAAAAGTGCCTTAACTGATGTTTCTGTTGTGTATGCTCCATTAAATATAATATCGCAAGAACCGATTGCAACCTCTTCTGTGTCATAACTTCCTTCATTCGGATAATATTCAATAGAATTTGAATCATAAGAAACAATTGAAGCTAAATCTATTGTGATTTCTTCGTTCTTTTTCGGCTGTAAAATTATACTCGTAACAACACGATTTGTGCCGCCATCTTCGTATTCATAATATACTGTTACGCTTCTGCCCAAGAACTTATCAACATCGAAATTAATGTTACTTACATCAAAAAGATTTTGTTCAGGACTTCCGCCTAAATCCAGTTCAATCTGATTTTTCCAACATGGGTTTGTACCGCCGTGTAAAGCAATGCCATAGGCTGCAACAACCTGACCGTCAACCTTGTTGTTAGCACCCATTTCATCACGAATGGACTCTTGCTCTTCTCCATCGACAATACGATTAGAATTTAACATATTGTCGATAAGCTGTGCCACTGCTCCACGGTTCATAACCTGACCAACCTTAGAATCATTAATACCCTTTAGTATTTTTTCCTGATTTGCAATTGCCATATAACCATTTGGGTAACCACCGAGTCTATCGGCTTTAACTGTTGAATGTCCCAAAGCACAAACTACCATTTTAACAGCCTGCTCATAGTTAACACCTGATTCAGGAGCAAATGTACCATCTCCCATACCGTTGATGATGCCTTGCTTATATCCTGTTACGATGTTATTTGCTGCCCAATGCTCTGGTGCCACATCAGTAAATATTGTCTTTTCTTCGTCAGAATATGTGATGTCACCCATTGAAAGTGCGTAGCAAATAATTTTTGTAAACTGTGCTCTTGTAACTGGTTCGCCTGGTTTAAACGTTCCGTCTTCAAAGCCATTTAGAATTCCCTCAGCTGACAAGTTGTATATAGCATCATAATAATTATGGTCTAAAGCCACATCACTAAACGATGCTGAAACTGTCATAGGAACAACCATTGTTATTATCAATGCCATTGTTAAAAGCAAAGATAAAATTTTTCTTATTTTCATAATGCTTTACCCTCCGTATGATTTTCTAATATTTTATAAAATAAAAAAACTATTTTATAGTATTATAAATTATATCATACAAGGGTATAAATAGTCAATTGTAATAATTTTACTTTTATATTACAGTTTTAGCTATTTTTTTGCTTTGCTCTTATTTTAAGTCTTAAAAATTTATATTTAAAATCGTGATAATTAAATGGGATAACAGGATACAGATACCCCTTGCCTGTAACTGTCTTGTTTGTAGCAAGCAACAGCAGGGAAATAATAATTCCTGCAATAAATCCCCATATATCCAAAAAATACGTCAGAAGTAATATGACAATTCTCATAAACTTAAACGCGTAGTTAAGTTCGATATTAGGCTGTGAAAAGCTCGCTATTGCTACTGTTGACATATAAAGAATTGTATCAGGCACAAACCACCCCGATTGAATAGCAAAATCTCCTAATATCAAAGCCCCTATTATACTCAGGGAATTTCCCATCATATTAGGCGTATTTACAGAGGCAAATCTTAACACATCTACGGCGACTTCTAAAATTAAAAGCTGAATTATCGGAGCTACGCTATTCGGCTGGGCAATCCCTATAAATTGAAGCCACGATGGTAGAGCGTCTAAATTTTGTATCAGCAACAACCACAAAGGCGTTAAAATAAGCGTCGAGAAAAACACAAGGTTTCTCACCAGCCTCATATATCCTCCCACAACAGGTGGATAATAAAAATCATCTGCCTCTTGAATGAAATCAAAAATCGAGCTTGGCAACAAAAGTGCAGACGGGTCATTGTCGACCAAAACAGCTATGCTTCCTTCCAGAACGCAAGCCGCTGCTATATCGGGGCGTTCTGTGTATCTAACCTTTGGAAAGGGGTTGTACCATTTCCTTCTGATAAGACATTCTGCCAGGCTTTCCTGATTCATAGTAAGAGAACGCACGTCAATATTTTTAAGTCTTTCTTTTAAATTTTTTAGCATTTTCTCGTCTACAATATCTTTTATATAAGTCAAAACAATATCTGTTTTAGAGCGATTTCCTACTGTTATAATTTCAGCAGTAAATTTAGGGTCTTTAATTCTTCTTCTCATAAGTGCAGTATTAAATACCACAGTTTCAACAAATCCATCACGGGAACCGCGGAGCACCTTTTCTTTTTCAGGCTCTTCAACACTTCGTACAGGGTATGTCCGAGCATCAATTACTATTGCTTCAGAAAAACCATCAAGTACTAAAATGGTTGCACCTGATAAGTACATCTGCATAATTTTTTCTACGTCGCTTTCTGTATCTACCTCTACGTATGGAACAAAATGCGAGGCAAATTCTTTTGCAGTGTTGATGTTTTTCATTTTTTCGGGTGTCACGCTAAATAAAAAAGTTATCATTTTAGATATGACACCATCTTTTACGAAGCCATCAATAAAGTACATATATGATTTAATACCACCGATTATAACCTCTTTTTCGATAAGGTCAAAGCTTTTTCCTATCGGGAGAATTTCATGTATAATTTTCCGTGTTTCTTCAAGATTTTTTGATATTTGCATTTCCCTGCTCCTGTTTTTTATTTTTATTATTTAACAAAAACAAGGCTTTTATCCTAATATTTTTTTAAAACCCGTACAATTGCCTCACCTATATATTCTGCAGCAGCTTCGCTTTCTTGCAAGCTGTTTGAAGCTGAGCCAACCTCTATAATTAAAGAGCCATTTGTGAGATGTTGATTAAACCTTTCTTTTCTGATGTTTATTGGTCTTGCAATTTTTTCTGAAATGTTATCAAGCTCTTCGTTTATTTTTACTGCAAATGCCAGATTTTGTTTCCAATTCGGATGCAACAAGCCACTAAAATCAGTTCCGACTACAAGCATAACCTGTGAAACTTCCTTTCCATCAACATTTGCTCTTGGTATAAGTTGTGTTTCTACACCGTTTTCAGTTCTCGCAGTATAGTCACGATGAATATCTAAGACAACCTGAATATCAGGGTTTTCCGCTATGTTTCTTGTGATAACTCCCAAAGCCTTATTGTATGAACCGTTATATGCAGGATAGTCGTTTTGCGTAGTATCGTGAATTACCGTTATTCCTTGTTCTGATAATTTTTCTTTTATTATTTCACCTATACGCACCACGTTTTTTTGGTTGTCCGTGCTTCGTGCACCCGGGCTTTCGGCATAGGCTTCGGAGGTGTGAGTATGAACAATCAGAACAGTCGGACTAGAAAAGCTTAGCTTAGTGTTTTTTAATTCTTCTAAATTCATAGGATAAGATGTTGCGTTATTAAATACTATTCCTTGCTTTGACATATCCGTAATTTCTATACTTTTACCATCTAAAAAACCTTCTTGAACCTTGTTGGTCATTTCTTTTTTTACCCCACCGTAAAAGGCTTCATACTTTTTCATCATTTCATCGCTTGATTTAACCAAAGGTACAATCTCAGAAAAAATGTCATATATATTTCGTTGCCTTAGCAAAGGCGAAGTTTCTTGTGCAAAAATTGCTTTAAAAGAATTTATGACATATATATTACTCGGTCTAATATTTAGCTTTCCCAAAAACGTCACAAGCAACACAATTGCAAAAACAATCGTTAACATATATACAAACATTCCCGAAAAAACATCTTTAACAACAACTGTTTTATGATAATATCTCCTACTCTTACTCAT
>JAZOCK010000015.1:0-18239 GCA_045596445.1 Congzhengia sp.
GTAAAGATGGTTCGTGACGGTGTTCCGCCAAAGGCGAGTCTTGAACAATCAACCAGAGTTCAGGGTCTTGCTGAGGCAATTGAGCTTAGCGGCCAATTAGGAAAAACAATCTATATGGACGAATACGGCGTGCCGATTTTAGATTAAAAAATAAATATAATAAATAAATATAAAAATAAGAAGGAGCAAAAACAATGATTAAACTAGGAGTTTATGGTTGCGGAAACCGCACAAAGCAATTACTTAATTCATTAATTAATGACAATTTCTATGAGGTTGCAGCAGCTTATGATTTAGTAGCTGAGGCTACAGAAGCATTTACAGCTCAGTACGGCGGTGTAGTTTGTAAAACACCCGAAGAAATTATGTCAAATAAGGATGTTGACGCTTTCTTTGTAAGTCTTGCACCCAGAGCACATGCTGAGGTATTAAGAACTTTAATCCCTATAGGAAAGCCAATTTTCATTGAAAAGCCTGTGGCATTTACAGGAAAAGAATCAAAAGAGCTTGCGGATTTAGCTGCAAAGCACAATGTTATGGTTCAGGTTGGATTTATGCGTAGATATATGCCTGCATTTGTTTATCTTCAGGACTTTGTCCGCAATAATGACCCTGGTAAAGTGTTTAATATAGATGCGAACTGGCTTGCACATGGCGACGTAGAGGTAAATTATTGTCAGGCATTTTCACCGGATAATTTCAGACTTCACGTTTCACAAATTCCGTTCCATTGCTGTCATATGTTAGATAATATGTGTATATTTGGCGGAAATGTAAAGAGTGTTACGTCAAAACTTATAAAGGTAACGGAACGTCCTTATCCAAGTCCCGATGATTTGGAGGCTATTATAGAATTCGAAAGCGGAGCTACAGGCAGATTCCATTTTTCGAGTGTGTCATACAAGGGTGAAATAAATTATCTCTTCATTATGGAAAATTACACTGTTGAGGTTGGCGGTCAGTATGTAGTTTTTTACCGCAGACCTCCTTTCAGAACATCTGAAATAGGTCCTGATAAAAATGACAGTTCGGGCTACAGAAAGGCTTTTTATGCGGCTTCAGGTTCTGAAAAAATGTCTTTCACAAGATCTTGGGGCGATATTGCAAACGAAAACATTATGTATGACTTTGTAAAGATGGTTCGTGACGGTGTTCCGCCAAAGGCGAGTCTTGAACAATCAACCAGAGTTCAGGGTCTTGCTGAGGCAATTGAGCTTAGCGGCCAATTAGGAAAAACAATCTATATGGACGAATATGGCGTACCGATTTTAGATTAATTTTGTAATTGTTATAAGGAGAACACTATGTTTAAAATTGGAATTATAACAGACGAGGTTTCTCAGGATTTTGAAGAGGCTTTAAAGTTTGTAAAAGAAAACGGAATGGACTGCGTAGAACTTCGTTCTGCCTGGGAAAGAAATCCTTTTGAATTTACCGATGAGGATATAGACAAGATAAAAGATTTGCTTGACAAATATAATTTGCCTTTAGTATGTATTTCCTCGCCGTTTTTCAAGTGTGATTTTAATGATTTAAAAACACGTAACGAGCATATAGAAGGATTAAAAAGAGTAATCTCTTATTCTGACAAGCTGGGATTTAAAATGATTCGTTGCTTTGACTTTGTAAAAGATGACAGCATCACAAAAGAGCAAATCAAGGAGGCTTATCAAGAGCCTATAAGACTATGTGAAGAAGCTGGAATTACCATTGCTTTAGAGTCAGAGCCGTCTGCAAATTCTTATGATAATGCAAGGACAGCGGAATTTGTTAAATTTTTAGATACCCCTACTGTTCGTGCTTTATATGAGCCTGGAAACACCTTCTATACCGATAGTGATGAAATTCCTTATCCCGATGGATATATGGCAGTAAAGGATGTTTTTTGTCATATTCATTTTAAGGATGCTATTCGCAGAAATGGCAAAACAACCGGTACTGCAATAGGTAGCGGAGATGTGGATTACATAGGAGTAGTAAGAGAGCTGATGAACTCAGACTATAACGGCTGTGTTATTTTAGAGCCACATTATAAGCCAAATATGGAGATGCCTGAGGAACTTTTATTTAATCCACGCGGTAGTGCAATATCTTTAAATGGAGATATAGCAAGTAAAGAATGTATAGACGCGTTAAAGGGAATTATACAAAAGATAAAAGACGAAAAGTAATACTCCATAAATGAAAGGTGTGTAACGATTGAAAATCAAAATAAAGAATGCAAGCTGCGGATATGATGCTCAGCCGCTTAAAGGCAAGTTTGGATTTAAGGGGAATTTTCTTACTTCTATATGGCAAGTAGCTGTAAAGCTTGAAACAGAAAACCACCACAGTATTGGTGTGAGCGTTGAAAGTGCTTTATGGTCTGATGCTGAGTTGTTTAAAAGAGTCGGAGAAGAACAGGGCAACAAGTTTATGTTTATGTTGACTCAGTACGCTGCTTCTCAAAGTATTGGAGTGGAATTTGAAACTCCGTTTGAGTTGATTGACGTTATTTTCCCGAAGGTATATGAATATGCAAAGGAAATTACAGGCTACAAAGAGATAAAGACCACATTCATTTTAAATGCTTTAGTGCCGTTTGATTTTGCGGCATGGCAGCTTTGGGCAAGAGAAAACGGAAAAGAAGATTTCGATGAAATAAGTAAGTTCGAAGGAAAACATCAGGAGGTTCTTGCGAACATTCCTTTGATTTCATATCACACCCCGATGTCCGAGGTTATGGATATGGTAAACAACGGCACTTGCTTGCTCAAGATTAAAATAGGTTCCGACCCTGACGGAGATAACAATCTTGATAAGATGCTTGAATGGGACAAGAACAGAATACTCCAGATTCATCAGGCGGTTAAGGATATAAAAACTCCGTATACCGAAACAGGCAGAGTAATATACTACCTTGATGCAAACGGAAGATACGATTCAAAAGAAAGACTTAAAAAATTGCTTGACTTTGCAGACAAGGAGGGCATTTTAGAAAACATCGTATTATTAGAGGAGCCTTTTGACGAGGATAACAAAATTTTCGTGGGCGACCTGCCTGTTTGTGTTGCAGCAGATGAAAGTGCTCATAGCCTTGAAGATGTAAAAGAAAGATATGAGTTAGGTTATAAAGCAGTAGCACTTAAGCCTATTGCAAAAACCTTAAGCGTAACTATTCGTATGGCAGAGTTTGCACACAAAAAAGGTATGATGTGCTTCTGTGCAGATTTGACAGTAGTTCCTGCCGTGGTGCTTTGGAATATGTGTGTTGCCTCAAGACTTAACTGTATTTCAAAAATGAAAATAGGCGTTTTAGAATCAAACGGCAAACAAAACTATGCTAATTGGGATAAGTTAATGGAGTGTAGCCCTGGTGCTGGCTTTGATTTTGCAGAATGCAAAAACGGTGTATTTAATCTTGGTGAGAGCTTCTACAAGCATAGCGGAGCGGTATTTAACACATCTGAATATTATGAAAAATTAGCAGTATCAGGAGAATAATTATGGAAAAGAAATTGAGATTTGGAATCTGGGGCTGCGGTATGATATCAAGATACCACGCCAATGCCATAAATAGTATTGAGGGTGCTGTGCTAACAGGTGCGTTTGATATCAATAAGGCCTCTATGGAAAAATTTTGTGAACAGTTTTCAGTAGAAGGATTTAATAGCATAGAGGAATTCGTTTCTTCTGACAATATTGATGCAATATGTATTTGCTTGCCGAGCGGGCTTCATTATGAAACGGCAATGCAATGCATAAAAAACAAAAAGCACGTTGTGATTGAAAAGCCAATGACAATAAAAACTCAAGATGCAGCAGATATTGTTAAAGCTGCAAAGGAAAACAATGTATTTGTTTCAGTTATATCCCAGTTTAGATATAGCGATGCTTTTCAAAAGGTGAAAGAAATTGTTGATAGCGGAAAGCTGGGCAAAATCACCATTGGTAATGCATTGATGAAATATTACAGAACCCCTGAATATTATGCTTCTGCAGATTGGCGTGGCACCTGGGAGATGGATGGCGGCGGTGCTTTGATGAATCAGGGCATACATGGCGTTGATGTTCTTCAGGGTTTAATGGGTAAGGTGACAGCTGTTACAGCAGTTGCAAAGACACTTGTTCACAACATTCAAACTGAGGATACATTAACAGCAGTTTTAGAATATGAAAATGGTGCAATAGGTACAATTCAGGCAACAACATCTGTATTCCCTGGATACAACAGAAAAATTGAGATATGTGGTTCTGAGGGTTCAGTTGTATTAAACGAGTCAGATATTGAAACCTGTGATGTAAAGGGTTATGAAGACGTAGTAGTTGAAAAGAAAGCCCAATTTAATTCTGCAGGCAGACCAGATGGTATTGACCCGTCGTTGCACGTACGACAGTTAAGGGATTTTGTAAAAGCTGTTCAAGAAAATAAAGAGCCTTGGCTAAACGCAGCTGAAGGCAAAAAGGCCGTAGATATAATTTGTGCGATCTACGAGTCTGCAAAAACAGGTAAAAAGATATACTTATAAAAAAAGAGTCTAAGTGTTTTTGCACTTAGACTTAAGTGCGTAAGAAGAATTTTTTATAAATATGAGGGAAAATTATGAAAAACAAGGAGAAAATTATGGAAAGGAAATATGGCTTTAGAGAAAGACTGCTTCAAATTCACAAAGAGGATGTGCGTGATTTTAGCATTAATAATTGTCAAGAAGATGAAATAGAATTAAAGAGCGGAATACAGATAGCAATTCCCAAAGAGTGCGGAAGAGTTTTAAAAAATGCAGCACGTGATTTTTGTGACTATCTTTTGGTATCTATGCAAATAGGTGCAGGTATAACTTATATTGACCAGTTACCTGATAAAAAAGAGAATGTTGTTATTCTCACAACAAAAGAATTTTGCGATATGCCACTTAATGAGGCAGAAGGATATATGGGCTTTGCAGCAGATGTAGATAACATCATAACCATTTGCGGTTATGACGAAAGAGGCACAGCTCAGGGTGTATATCATTTAGAGGATTTAATGAATATCAGAAAAGCCCCATATCTTAAAAAAGGAAAAACTTATAGAAAACCAATGTTTTCACCCAGAATGGTACACTCGGGATACGGACTTGATAATTTTCCTGATGCTCATTTGGCAGAGATTGCACATTCGGGCCGTGATGCTATTTTAGTTTATGTAAGGGATTATCAGCACAGTGCAAACACATATATGGATTTAAATGAGATAATCTATCGTGCAGAAGGTTATGGAATAGATGTTTATGCGTATAGCTATATGAAAAGCCCATATAATTCTGAGGATGATGGTGCGTATGCATATTATGAAGGAACATATGGTGCCTTATTCGGAAATTGTCCAAAGCTAAAAGGTGTTGTTCTTGTTGGAGAATCAGTTAGTTTCCCGACAAGTAATAAGGCTGAAAGAGGCGGTAATTTTATTTATGGGGAAAGAGAAAGCGAAGGACATTATTCCAGAGATTATTTGGGAAGAGAATATCCTGCGTGGGTTTCTATGCTTCAAGACATTATATATAAGCGTAATCCTGATGCAGATATTGTTCTTTGGTCATACAATTTCAACTGTGAACCGGGCAGACTCGATATGATTAGAAATCTGCCAAAGGGAGTGTCATTGCTCGTAACATTTGAAATGCCTCAATTAGTAAAGTCGGGTAATTCTATGACGGTTTGCCGAGATTATACGATTTCATTTGAAGGACCTGGCATTAACTTCTTAGAAGAAGCAAAAGTAGCTAAGGAATGCGGCGTAAGACTGTATTCCATGGTAAATACCGCAGGTCGCACATGGGATATAGGAGCTGCTCCTTATTTACCTTGCCCAATGCAGTGGAAAAGAAGAAATGATAATATATTAGATTGTATGGAAAAATATGGTCTTACAGGCTTGATGGAGAGTCATCATTTTGGTTTTCATCCGTCAATAATAAGCGAGCTTGCCAAAGAAGCCTTTACTGTAAATGGTATGGAATTTGACGATATTAGCAGAAAGCTTGCGGCTCGTGATTTTGGCGAAGAAAATGTAGATAAGGTAATTGCTGCATGGGAGAAATTCAGTGAAGGCATACGCTGTACACCAACAGCAACTGAAGACCAATATGGTCCACTCAGGTGTGGCCCTACATATCCTCTTACCTTGACTACGCCTCATAGTATTGCGTCATCTGCACCTTATGCACAAAATGGCGGAGAGGCTATTGTTCGCCCTAAATATCAAGCCTGGGATGACAGAGAACGTAAAAATAAAGGTAGAACTGTATTTCCTATTCGTGTTTATGATGAGATAAAACTGCTTGAAAAGGGAATAAAACTCTTTGATGAGGGAGTAGCGATTTTAGAAGAAATCGCAGTTACTGACAACGCAAGACGTATGACAGATATTGCACATTTTATAGCCAATACGCTTAAGACTACACTCAGTGCTAAAAAATGGTATGTGCTAAAAAATAAACTGTTGTCAGTTGAGGCAGACAAAGAGGAGATAAATCGTGTTGCAAGAGAAATGCGTGCTATAGCTGAAGCTGAAATAAAGAATTCAGAGGACACACTTCCGCTTGTTGACAGAGATTCAAATCTTGGTTGGGAGCCTTCTATGGAATATATCGCTGACAGAGCTCACATAGAGATGAAGATAAGACAGGTCAAGGTTATGCTTGACTTTGACTTGTCGCTATATGAGGAGTAATTTTAAAAATTTAGATTATTACACAGGGGTAACTCTTGAATGGAAAAAACAAAACAACAGCTTTACGAAGTAATTGAAAGGGATAAGAACGAACTTTTTGAAATTTTAAGCAGTCTTATTAAAATCAATTCCGAAAGTTTTGCTTCTTATGGAAATGAGGAAGAATGTGCAAAATTTTTGGAGGGAATTTTTAAGGATATTGGATGTGAAACAGACTTGTATTCACCGCTTTCAATTCCAAATTTTGAAGAACATCCTGACTATCTTTTTGGTAGAGAGCTTAAAAATCGTCTAAACTGCACCGGCGTCATCCCGGGTAAAAGCCACGGAAAAAAGCTTATGCTCGCTGCTCATATTGATACAGTTCAAATAGGAAATGAGAGTAACTGGAGTTTTCCGCCGCTCAGCGGAGAAGTAAAAGACGGAAAAATTTTTGGACGTGGTTCGTGCGATGACAAATATGGTTTAGCTGCAATGATATTTATAGTTAAAAAAATGAAGGAACTTAGGATACAGCTTGACTACGATTTGTTCTTAACAGGATACTGTGATGAAGAATACGGCGGCGGAAACGGCTCTTTAGCAGCAGCTCTTAAATATCCCTGTGATGATTATTTAAACCTAGACGGCAGAGAATACGAAATTTGGGAAAGCGGTATAGGTGGCGGAGAGTTAAATTTCGGCATAAATACAAAGAATCCGGTAAATAATTGTAGTAATGCCTATAAAGGTATAAATTTGGTTGTCAGCGAATTAGAAAAGTTTAGGGAACGACGTATGGAAGAGATAGATGCAACACCATCATTTGAGGGAAGCGTCATTGTAAAAGATGCTGTTAGAATAATGAATGTGTCGGTGGGAAGCAGCGGCGGCACAGATATGGGTCGTGGAATAATTTTTATAACGTATTATACTAATAAAGCTGAAAAAGAGATAAATGAAGAGCTTGACATGATAAAGGAAAATGTTAAGGAAAAATTTGAAGAATTAGATTTATTGCCGCTTGAAATTACAAAGAGAACAAGATTTTTCCATTATGTAAAGGCTGAACAAAATAATCCTATTACAGCACTTGTTAAAAAATGCGGAGAAGAGAATGGGTTAAATCTTAACGTAGTTGGAGCTTGCTTATCTGATTTACCTATGTTTAAGCTCTATGGCAGTCCACGTTCTATATCATTTGGTATGGGTGCGGCATTCTCAAGAGAGGGCGGCTCACATCAGGCAAATGAGTATATGGAGTGCGACAAGCTTGTAGCATATACAAAAACTCTGGCAGGGGTTATGCTCGAATATTAAGCTAAAAAATGAATTTGATAAATCTAAAAGGGGGTAGACGAATGAGTTTTGAAACAAATAATTTTGGCGGTTTTGGTGGATTTAATGAAAATAAAAGCCACTCAGGATATGGCGGGTTTAATAAAGAAGACTTTGCCCAAAAATTCAAAGAACAAAACAAGAATCTTACACGCGGAAAGAAAATCGCCTATACAGTAATAGCTGCTATAATAATCTTGATTATTATGTCTGTTGCATCTTTAAATTTTATAATTGATATCTGGCAGATAAATGAAATAGGAAGCAGCTTTAGTGATGTTTTCTGGAAAAACTTTTTCTGCAAGCTTGCTGTGTCAACCTCCGGATTTATAGTGGTGCTTATAATATCTTTAGTAAATATATTTTTAATAAGAAAAATAGCACTGCTCAAACACTTCGACACAAAAATAGTTAAAAGCAGATGGCCGTATATCCTGGTAGCTTTTGTGATTGCTTTTTTCTTTGGCGGAGTAATGGGAGAAAACTCATATATGGAGCTTCTTTCTTCGCTTAATGCTACGGATTTTGGAATAAAAGACCCTATATTTGGCAAGGATATAAGCTATTATGTTTTTGTAAGACCTTTTTTAACTACAGTAGTTTCAGGGCTTAAGGGTGTATTTCTACTGCAAACAATTTTGGTCGCAGCTTTCTATTATTTTATTTATTCCATAACTGGAACAAAGAGTTTAAGGAACATGATAACAAATAAAAAAGGTGCGGTTACACAAGTATTAGCAAACGTATTAATATACTATCTGATAATGATTGTTTCTTATCGTTTGAGTGCAGAGAACTTGCTCTACGGTTCGTTTGGAAGAGATTCAATGGCAGGGGCAGGCTTTATAGAAGCTAATATTTGGTTAAATTACTATAAATTTGCTCCGTATATTTTACTTGCTGCGGTAGTTTTGACTGTTATTTTTCTTTGGAGAAAAAAGTTTAAGATATCATTAATTTGCGTTTTATCAATTCCTGCAATATATATTCTGGTGCTTATTTTTTCTGTTGTTACTCAGCAGCTCGTTGTTGCACCGGATGAGAGAAATTATCAATCCGAATATATTTCTAACAATATAAATGCAACAAAACAAGCCTTTGGGGTTGATAATATAAAAGAAGTGCAGTTTGATTTTTCCGAAGAGCTTACAGCAAGCGATGTATCACAAAATAGTGCCGAGCTTACAAATACACGAATTATTGATTTTTCAGCATCTCTTACAGCATACAATCAATTACAGTATTTAAGAAAGTATTACACGTTTAATGATATTGATGTTGCTCCATATGAGATAGATGGTAATTTAACCGGTGTATTTTTGTCAGCGAGAGAGCTTAAAAAGGACAACCTTGAGGAAACTGCCCGTTCCTATACAAACGAAAAATTCAGGTATACTCATGGCTATGGAGTTATTGCAAGTCCATTTAACAGAATAACTCATGATGGTCAGCCTTATTTTGCAATGTATGATATTCCGACAGTTTCTAGAAATGGGATGCCCGAGCTTTTGCAACCGAGAATATACTATGGCGAAAGTACAAACGATTATGTAATAGTAGGCTCTCAAAATAAAGAGCTTGACTATTCCGAAGGCTATAATGATATAGAAAACACCTATGATGGTGATGCGGGAATAAATCTGGATTTTGTAAGAAAACTTGCATTTTCGCTTTATTACAGGGACTATAAAATGTTTTTCTCAGGAAATATCGATAGCGAAAGCAAAATTTTAATTAACAGAAATGTTATGGAAAGAGTAAAGCTTGTCGCGCCGTTTTTAACTTATGAAGAGGACCCGCAGGTTGTTGTAAGTGACAACGGAGAAATAAAGTGGATAATAGATGCCTACACCACCTCGACACAGTATCCATATGCACAGTCATTTTCTGGTGTTAACTATATCAGAAATTCAATAAAGGCAGTTGTTGATGCATATACCGGTGATGTGACGTTTTATATTATAGACGATAAGGACCCGATAACACAAACATATAAAAAGATTTATCCCTCTCTGTTTTCAAACGACGAAATACCCGAGGACCTGATAAATCATATAACAACGCCTGAGGGACTGTTTAAAATACAAAGCGAGGTTTACCAAAGATATCATTTAAATGATGCTGGTCAGTTTTTTGACCAGGCAGACGTATGGCGTGTAGCAAGCGAAAAGTATAATGATGATGAGGTTAGGGTATCGCCGTATTTTAATATTTTTACAATCGAAGGCGAGGAAAAACCTGAACTTGTCTTAAATATGCCATATGTTTTAGGTGATAAGCATAATATGGTCGGCATCTTAATGAAGCGTACAGACAAAAATCACTATGGTGAACTGGTGCTTTATAGGATACCTAAATCCGATACTGTTTATGGACCTATGCAAATAGAAAATAAGATTGACAACGACCCTGATATCTCAAGAGAGATGACGCTTTGGGGGCAGGGTGGTTCTACAGTTATCAGAGGAAATCTGCTGGTTATTCCATTTAAAAATTCTATATTTTATGTAGAGCCTGTATATATAACATCTCAAAATGATGCGTCACTTCCAGAGGTGAAGAGAATTATAGTGGCATATAAAGATGAAATATCTATGGCACCAACATTGGAAGAGGCGTTATCACAGGTCATCAAGAATTCCCAAGGTTTTTCTGCGGACGTTACAATAAAAGAGCCTGAAAATTCAACTGAATATAAAGAACCCATAATAGATGAGGTGGGCGACATTTCACAAGAACTCCAGAAGGTAATTGATGCTTATGATTCGTTCCGTGAGTCAAGTAAAAATAACGATTGGTCCAAAATGGGACAAGATTTGCAGAAACTTGATGAAGCGATAGAAAGTATCAGATAACAGTCAAAATTCTATATTATATAGGTGGGGACAATATTGGAGAATGTGCCATTTGCATTTTTGCCAGGAGACATTTTTTCAGGACTTTCCGGATTTATTGGTATGAAAATCGCAACATATGCGAATTCACGAATGGCTAACGGAGCAATAGAAAGCCTGAACAAAGGCTTAAGGATTGCCTTTTCATCAGGTAGTGTAATGGAAATGACAGTTGTAGGATTAGGACTATTTTAAAAAACTTATATGGAGTGGGGATGCAGCATTTAGCCTCACTCTATTTTTTTAACATAATTTTTCCACGGACATATAATGGTAGTAAGAACAAAAAGGAGCGAAAATCATGCGTACTCTATCATTACTTAAACCGGGGGAGTACGGCGTTGTGGAGGGTATTGCACAAGAGAGCAAAATCAAAAAAAGACTTCTAGACTTAGGTCTTATTCCGGGAACTGAGATTTTGTGTATTATAAAAAGTCCCTTGGGCGACCCTACGGCTTATTTTGTGCGTGGTGCACTAATAGCTTTAAGATGCGAAGACTCTCAGAATATAATATTGCGATAAAATAAATTTAAATCATCTAACCCGTCACTTGTTGGCGGGTTTTTGCATACTTTGTAAGAGGAGGTGCGGGTATGGGCTTAACTAAAACTTCTACTGGAGTAAATGCTTTGGATAACTTTGCAAAAGAGCTCACAAAAACTGATATGACCATAGCTTTAGCGGGAAATCCGAATGTCGGGAAGTCAACGCTCTTTAACTATATAACAGGTATGCATCAACATACGGGGAACTGGCCCGGCAAAACAGTTAGCGGTGCAGTTGGAACTTGTACATATATGGAAAATAAAATAACCTTTGTAGATTTGCCGGGGTGTTATTCGTTGCTTTCGCATTCGCCTGAGGAGGAGGTTGCACGTGATTTTATTACAACGGGTGAACCTGATGTAACCGTGGTTGTATGTGATGCCACGTGCTTAGAGAGAAATTTGATTTTAGTTTTACAAACATTATGTGTGACAAACAGATTGATTGTATGTATAAACCTGATTGATGAGGCGGAAAAAAAGGGAATAGAAGTCAACAAAAATCTGCTTGAAGAAGAACTGGGAGTGCCAGTGGTTACGACATCGGCACGTAGCGGGGATGGCGTAGAAAATCTATTGATAAAGATAGTAGAAGGAGAGTTTGTCAGCCAAAAAACAATTGAGAATGATACCACAAAAATCGTAGAAATGGCGGCAGAAATATCAAAAAGAGTGGTAACGCTAAAAGATAAAAACTATATGGAAAGAGATAGAAAAATAGACAGGATTTTAACGGGGAAATTTGCTTTTCCATCTATGCTTATGCTTTTGCTTTTTGTGTTCTGGCTAACAATCACAGGTGCCAACAGCGTATCTGAAATTTTGTCTAATATGCTCTTTAAAACAGAAGCTTGGCTGAATATGGCTCTTCAATATATTGGTATTCCTGAATTTGTGCGTGAAATGATTGTATTTGGCGGATATAGAATGCTAATCTGGGTCGTGTCAGTAATGTTACCGCCTATGGCTATATTTTTCCCTCTATTCACGATTTTGGAGGATTTAGGATATTTGCCGAGAGTTGCGTTTAACCTGGACAAATGCTTTAAAAAATGTGGTGCCTGCGGAAAACAAGCACTAACCATGTGCATGGGTTTTGGGTGCAATGCAGCGGGGGTAGTCGGAGCGAGGATTATTGACTCTGAACGTGAACGGCTGATTGCTATTATGACTAACAGCTTCGTACCTTGTAATGGTAGATTTCCTGCGTTAATCAGTATAATTACTCTTTTTATAGTGGGTGGTGTAGGAGTATTATATAAAACAGTTTTTTCATCGTTGGCATTGGTTGGAGTTATAGCTTTAGGCATAGGGATGTCATTTTTGGCTTCGAAATTTCTCTCAAAGACGCTTTTATCCGGTGAAACATCATCTTTTGTGCTTGAGCTTCCGCCGTACAGAAGGCCGCAAATAGGAAGGGTAATTGTTCGTTCGATTTTTGACAGAACGTTATTTGTTTTGGGCAGGGCAGTAGTGTCTGCAATTCCTGCAGGTCTGCTTTTGTGGTTTTTGGCAAACGTGTACATAGGCGATATATCAATATTTTCGCACATTACAAAAATTATGGAGCCTATCGGCAATATTATGGGTTTAGATGGTATAATTCTGACAGCATTCATATTGGGGTTTCCTGCTAACGAAACAGTGGTACCAATAATGATAATGGGATATTTGTCAGGAAATGTCTTAACGGACAGTGTAAGCTTAACGCAGATAAAAGATGTGCTTATATTAAATGGGTGGGATATGGTGACCGCAGTAAATACCATAATATTTTTCCTGTTTCATTGGCCGTGTGCAACTACACTTTTGACAGTATACAGGGAAACAAAAAGTCTAAAATGGACATTTGTTTCTTTTATTCTACCAACAATTATCGGTTTTTTAATGTGTGTTTCTATTAATGCAATATTATAAAAAAGCAGCTTACGGGAGGCCGTAAGCCACTTTTTTATCCTGCAATTTGCTTTCCTGTGTGGTCGATTGTGTAGTTTTCCTTGTAGATTAAATCAGACGCTTTAACAAATTTATAGCCTGCGTTAGACAGCTTTTCTAAAATCATTGGTAATGCCTGAGGTGTATTTTTTGCACCATTGTGAAAAAGTATTATAGAACCGGGGGCTATTCTGTTTGTTACACGAGTTGTGATTTCGTCTGCAGAAAGATTTTTCCAATCTAGGCTATCTATATTCCACTGTACTGTAAACATATTTTGCTTTGTTGCTTCATTAATAACTGCATTGTTGTATTCGCCGTAAGGACCACGAAAGAGTATTGGGCGTATGCCTGTTACAGCCTCAATTTTATCGGAGCAGTTTTTTAATTCTTCAGCAATTTTCACATCTGAGAGCTTGTCAATATGCGGATGGGTGTCAGAGTGATTCATTATTTCGTGACCTGCATTGTGAAATTTTTTAACAGAGTCAGGATATTTTTCTACCCAACTGCCTACCATAAAAAATGTTGCAGGTGCGTTGTATTTTTTTAAGATTTCAATTAAAATATCAGTGTCAGTATCATCCCACGCCGCATCAAAGGTTAAAGCACATAGCTTTTCATTTCCCTTTTCAACTGAGTAGATGGGCAGTAGCTTGTCAGTTGTGTCATTCATTACTGTGCTTGACGTAGAAAAACCTGCAATAACCATTAAAACCGCACAAAGCACTAATGATAAATATGTAACGGCACGATATTTATTAAGAACAAAAATTCTCATATATATAACCTCACTTATAGAAAAATAAATTGCGTTATGATTTAATCATAACGCAATTTATTATTATTCTATTAGTCTAATTTTAAATTATTCTTAATATTCGCATTTTCTGCCTGCTTTTTTGTCAAGCTTAGCCTTAACGGCAATAGGAAGACCGAAGAGATTGATAAATCCTTGTGAATCCATCTGGTTGTAATCATCGTCCTCACCGAATGAAGCTGTTAATTCATCATAAAGTGTGTATGGACTTACAACACCTGCATTCATAATGTTACCCTTATAAAGCTTTAGCTTAACGTCGCCCGTAACGGTTTCCTGTGTAGAGTCAACAAAAGCATCAATTGCTTTGCGAAGTGGTGTAAACCACTGACCATTGTAAACTAAGTCTGCCATTTTTTGAGCAACTGTCGCTTTAAAGTGTGCAGTTTCTTTATCAAGGCAAATTGTTTCTAAAACATCGTGAGCGTGGTAAAGAATTGTGCCGCCTGGTGTTTCGTAAACGCCACGACTCTTCATTCCTACAAGACGATTTTCAACAACGTCAAAGATACCGATGCCGTTTTTGCCACCGATTTCGTTTAACTTTCTGATTAGCGATACG
Source organism: Congzhengia sp. (assembly GCA_045596445.1). Taxonomy (GTDB): domain Bacteria; phylum Bacillota; class Clostridia; order UBA1381; family UBA9506; genus Congzhengia. Next base: position 14,766 of record JAZOCK010000015.1, read on the forward strand.
CCGTCAAGTGCTTCGCCATTTAATTTGGTGGGAATGCCTTTTTCAAATGAGATTGTTACGTACTCTGCTTTGTCAGGTGCTTTCTCAGGAGATACACCCATTTCCAAAATTTTGTCTAAGTCAGGTTCGTTTGCGGGGTCCTCTAAATCTAAGCCCTCGTGTGATAAGTGCCAAAGGTTTTTATCCTTAGAGTAGTTTGTTTCTCTTGTTATTTTTAATGGAATGTTGTGAGCTTCTGCATAGTCAATTTCATCATCACGTGATTTAATATCCCAGATACGCCAGGGAGCGATAATATCCAAATCAGGAGCAAATGCTTTGATACCTAATTCAAAACGAACCTGGTCGTTACCCTTACCTGTACAGCCGTGACAAATTGCATCAGCACCTTCAGCGAGTGCAATTTCAACCAGTCGCTTAGCGATTAGAGGACGTGCAAAAGATGTACCGAGTAAATATCCTTCGTATTTAGCTCCTGCCTTTAGAGTAGGCCATATGTATTCTTCAACAAATTCTTTCTGTAGGTTTTCGATGTATAATTTGCTTGCACCTGTTTTTAAGGCTTTTTCCTCTAAGCCGTCGAGTTCAGCATCCTGACCGACGTCAGCTGCTACTGCGATAACCTCACAGCCATAGTTTTCCTTAAGCCAGGGAATGATTATTGATGTGTCAAGGCCGCCAGAGTAGGCCAGAAGTACTTTTTTGTATGTTTTCATTTTATTCTTCCTTTCAAGTGTTAAATTACATAGTTATAATTATACATTAATAAGACTTTTTGTCAAGTCTTTTTGTAAAGTTTTTTGCATAAAAATGCATTTTTATGCAAATCGGCATGAATAATATGCAAAATAAACTATTCTTTATGCAATTTTATACACACATATCGTAAAATAAGTGGCAGTATCAAAAACTAAATGTAAAAGACTCGGTTTACATTATCTTATGAAGTTTGTTCTTTTTGAGGCCTCACGCTCAGGGAGTGAAATTCCGTTTTGCTTTCCTAAATCAATACACTTAAGCAACCATGCCATATTGTTGCCGAGCGTCCTCATGGTTTGCATACCCTCTTCGTCTTTTTGTGCTTGTTCTTGACTGATTCCGTGAACGCTGTTCCAATATTGTGATGGAACGATTGGCATACCTGAAATGGTAAAATACTTATTGATTTGGTCGAATGCTGCAGATGCACCACCACGGCGGCAACACACTACTGCAGATGCGGGCTTTCCTGAAAAATATATATTTTTTAAATAGAATGCTCTGTCCATAAATGACGTGATTGAACCTGAAGCAGCTGCATAGTGAACAGGTGTTCCAAACACAAAGCCGTCGGCGTTCTTTGCTTTTTCTAAAAACTCATTTACGATATCGTCGATTACACATTTTTTTGTTTCCTTGCAACCTGCACAGCCTAAACAACCTGAAATTGGATTAGTGCCAAGCCAAAAGATTTCTGTTTCAATTCCGTTTTTGTTTAATGCTCCTTGCACTTCTTTGAGTGCGGCATTTGTTGTTTCGTTTTTATGGGGGCTTCCGTTTACAAGTATTACCTTCATAGATTTTTCTCCTTATATTTTAAAAATAGTGGTATACATAGCATTTAAGCATACCATTGTAGAGCTTACGTCTTTTGTCGGCAGTTGAGCCGTAATATCTTTCAAATTGCTCGTGTGAGGTTAAAATGAGCTTTTTTGCTTCTGTAAATTGTGAAAATTTCCTGCCCATTGTTCTGTATAGCGATTGACAGCTGTGAGCGTCCATAAGTCGCTCGCCGTATGGTGGGTTACAGCATATCACGCCCTTTTCCGTAACCGGTTCAATATCCTTTACGTCTTTTACCTCGAAATGAATTTTATCAGCGACACCGGCATTTATCGCATTTTGTTTTGCGATTTTTATTGCCACAGGGTCAATATCAGACGCAAAGATTTTAGTTTCTCTGTCGTGATTTTCTGCTTCTTTTGCCTCTAGTCTGATGTCGTGCCATAATTCCCTGGACAATAAATTTTTCCAGGTTTCAGCGACAAATCTGCGTTTTATTCCCGGTGCTTTGTTTGTGGCAAAGAGTGCTGCTTCAATTGGTATAGTACCACTTCCGCAAAACGGGTCTATAAAATATCTGTCGCCTTTCCAAAAGCTTAAAGAAACCATGGAAAAAGCCAAGGTTTCACGCATAGGAGCTATGACACTTTCTGCTCTGTAGCCACGTTTATAAAGGCTTGTGCCTGAGGTGTCAATATAAATCGTTGCGATATCCTTCATAATAGCAAATCTTATAGGATACATTCCGCCTGTTTCTTCTAAGCGAGTAGTAACACCATATTTTTTAGAAAGCCTTTCGACGATTGCTTTTTTCACAATTGCCTGACAATCGGGGACGCTGTGGAGCGCACTTTTTAAAGCATATCCTGTAACGGGAAATTGTGCATCAAGAGGAAGATAATCCTCCCAATTAATAGCTCGTACACCTTCAAACAGCATATCAAAGCTGCTTGCACGAAAGGACGCGAGCTTTATCATAACACGCTCTGCTGCCCGAAGATTTATATTTAAAACTGCTATTGCTTCTTCGTCGCCGACAAACGAAACACTGCCGTTATCGACCTTGGAAATTTCATAGCCTAATTCCTTTACCTCAAATGCAACAACCTGTTCTGTGCCTAAAAGTGTTGGAATAGTAAGGTTGAACTTTGACATATTGCTTTCCCCTTTTTGTAAGATATATATTAATAATAACACGAAAATGAGATTTTTACAAGATTAAATGCAGTTGACAAAAAAAATAATTATGATAGAATCTTGTTTAAGAGGTGAGAGAAGTGCTTGAAATTTATCACTGCGATATTTCAGAAATTTCAGACGAAGAGTTTAACAATATATATTTGCTCTCGGACGAAAGCAGAAGATTAAAAGCAGATAAAATCAAAGATGCTACTAAAAGGAAGCTTTCTATTTTGGCAGAAGATTTGGTAAAAAACGCAATTTCTCAAAAGATTAACAAAAAAAAGAGCGAGATTCATCTTAGTTTAAGAAATAATGGAAAGCCTTATATAGAAAATATTGATATAGAATTCAGTATAAGTCATTCGGGAAATGTTGTATTATGTGCCATATCTGATAAGCCTGTGGGGATTGATATAGAAAAGAGACGTGATATCAATATAAATATAGCAAAAAGGCTGTTTACCGTTGAAGAGCAAAAATACATTTTTTGCAACAACGATTTTCTGAATGAGAGATTTTTTGAACTTTGGACACGAAAGGAAGCCTATGCCAAAATGATAGGCAAGGGTGTTTCGCATTTTTCGAGGTTTTCTGTTATTGGAAATGAAAATATTAAAACTTACACACACAAAGAATATGTCGTGTCCGTGGCAACCACAGATTAAATATAAAAAGAGGCGAAAGCAAAATGAAATCATTTTGCTTTCGCCTCTTTTGGGCTGGACGGAAAATAGCACAGATTGGACAAAC
>JAZOCK010000016.1:0-54313 GCA_045596445.1 Congzhengia sp.
CGTTAAAGAGCGAGAAAAAGAAGAAATAATCACAACGGGCAGACTTGTCGAAATTATAAAAAAAGCAGTCCCAAAAGGTGCAAGGCAAGATGGTCCGCACCCCGCCAAAAGAACATTTCAAGCCATAAGAATTGAGGTAAACGGCGAGCTTGCCGGACTAAAACAGGCGATATGTGATTTTATTGACGTATTGGCACCGGGGGGCAGACTTTCTGTTATAACGTTTCATTCCTTAGAGGACAGAATAGTAAAAACAGTTTATCAAGAGATGGCTAAGGGATGCATTTGTCCGGCTGAGTTGCCTGTTTGTGTTTGTGGTAAAAAACCTGTGGGAAAAATAATAACTAAAAAAGCAATTTCAGCAAGTGACGAAGAATTGGAACTAAATCCAAGGGCAAGAAGTGCCCATCTTCGAATATTTGAAAAAAGTTAGCAAGAACTAGGAGGACAGACAATGCAAGAAAATAATTTGGCGTATAATAATGAAAACAGATACCAAGATATACCGGATAGTCCTCTTTTAAAAAATACGGCAAATCAACGTACTAAAGGTGGAGTTATGATTAAGATAGGAAAGAATAAAAGACTAAAACTTAATACCTCCAATGACTCTGTTAAAGAGGCGAAACGCCGTGCCTCCCGCAGTACGGTTTTTTCTGTCATTTTGTTGTCAGCGATGGCATTTTTGGTGCTTTTTCGCGGGCTTATGATTCAATCCGGATACGATAAGCTCGAGGAAAAGAACAAAGAGCTTAACGCAATTATTGCAGAAAATGAAAAAATCCAGGTTAAAATTGACAGAACTCTGGATTTGGAAAACATAGAAAACATTGCCAAGAATACATATAATATGGGAGAGCCTACCAAGGCACAAACTGTGTATATAAATCTTGAGCAGACAGAGCAAGTGAAAAAAGTTTCCGGCAAAGGCTCGTTGTTTGAGGGAATTGTGAGCTTTTTCAGTGGAATTGTGGAATATTTCTCATAAAGCATAAATAACATTATAAAGAAAAATAAGGAAGTGTGAGAGTGTTACTTTCACACTTGCTTTTGTAAATTAGAAGAATTGAGGGGAGAGAGCAAAATGGGAATAAATGCACCCAAAACAAGTTTGAGAAAAAGGGCGTCATATGTTTTTATTGCCTTTTTTGTTCTTTTTTGTATACTTGCAGTTTATATTCTTAAAATTAATATTGTAGATGGCGAAAAGCTAAGGACCGGAGCTATTGAACAGCAGACAAGGGACTATCAGGTTTCGTCCGCACGAGGCACAATTTACGACAGAAACGGAAAGGCGTTGGCAGTTAGCTCCTCTGCTGAAACAATTTCCGTAAATCCTAAGGAAATTGCATCGGCAGGCTATGCAATTGACGAGCTTGCCCAAAAGCTTGCAGACATTTTAACACTTGATGTTGAATCAGTTAAGAAAAAACTCACGAAAGACGCTTTAGATGTAGAGATAAAAGCAAAGGTAGAGCCAGAACTTGCTGACCAAGTAAGGGCCTTGGATTTAACGGGAATATACTTTAAAGAGGATACAAAAAGATACTATCCTTTTGGTTCATTTGCGTCGCACGTATTAGGTTATGTAGGAAAAGACAATCAAGGTCTTGGCGGTATCGAAATGGTATATGACGATGAGCTCTCAGGTGTTCCCGGACGTGTTGTTACACTTAAAAATGCACACGGAACAGATATGCCGTTTCAGGAGGAACGACACATAGATTCAGAAAATGGTTTAAATGTTGTTTTGACTATCGATGAGACAATCCAGCATTTTGCCGAAAAACATCTGGAGGGTGTATATAACGATGCTGATGCAAAAGAGGGTGCAGCTTGTATCGTTATGGATGTTAAAACAGGAGAAATTCTGGCAATGGCAACAATGCCCAAGTTTGATTTAAATTCCCCTAATGAAATTACAGATGTTGATACAGTGGCTTATCTGGAAAAGCTCAGAGTAAGTGATGAATATACAGATGATGATTACAACAAGGCGGTGGCTGCTGCAAGAAACAAGATGTGGCGTAATAAGGCTGTTGTTGATTCTTACGAGCCGGGTTCGTGTTTTAAAATTATAACTATGTCTATGGCATTAGAAGAGGGCGTAGTTACGCCTGAGGATTCTTTCTTCTGTTCAGGCTCTAAAAAAATAGAGGACAGAACCATTCATTGTGCAGAGCGTTCAGGACATGGTGCACAAACATTTCGTGATGGAGTTAAGAACTCTTGCAACCCTGTATTTATTGAGGTTGGTCAAAGAGTTGGTATAGATGTATTTAAAAGGTATTATAAGGCATTCGGTTTCCGTGACAAAACAGGCTTTGATTTGCCTGGTGAGGCAAGCGGTGTATTTTATGCAGACGATCAATTTAACATTGTAGAGCTTGCCACGGCATCTTTCGGTCAGGGGCCTAAAATCACACCCCTGCAGCTTATATCTGCCGTAAGTGCGGTAGCTAATGGCGGAACTCTGATGAAACCGCATTTGGTAAGACAATTTACTGACGAAAACGGAACTATTATAAAAACAGTAGAGCCTTCTGCAGTTCGTCAAGTAGTTTCGGAGGAAACATCTAAGACTGTATGCGAATTGTTGGAAAATGCAGTAACAAACGGTTCAGGACAGAATGCATATATAAAAGGATATCGCGTTGCGGGAAAAACAGGTACATCGGAAAAGCTTCCGCGTGGAAGCGGTAAATATACCGCATCGTTTGTGGGCTTTGCACCTGCGAACGACCCTAAAGTTGCGTGCCTGGTTGTTGTTGATGAACCTGCCGGCGGCTCGTACTACGGCGGTCAGGTTGCAGCTCCTGCAGTAGGTAAAATTTTAGAGGACACATTAAATTATTTAGGCGTTGAGCCTCAGTATACAGAGGAAGAAAAAACGACCATAGACGTAGGAGTGCCGGAGGTGTCAGGTTTGGACATTGCGGCAGCAAAGAAAAAGCTTTCGGATATGGGACTAAAATATACAATTATTGGCGGTGGGGATAAGGTTGTCCGCCAGATGCCGACATCATCTGCCATTGTAAACAGCGGCTCCGTGGTTGTGCTCTATACAGAAAACATGGAGAACAATATGGTGACAGTTCCTGATGTTACAGGAAAATACTTGGCACAGGTTAAGGCGAAGCTTTCGTCAAACGGGCTGAATTTAAGTATAGTTGGGGCGGGAGCAACCGGCTCATCATCAGAAAGAACAGTTGCCTCAACACAAACGCCTGCTGCGGGCACACAGGTGCCGCAGGGAAGCGTTGTGAAGGTTGAATTCAGATTTAAAGATGTAGAGGGCACGGTAGATTAGTCAAGAGGTGGAAAATATGAGATTATCTGAGCTTTTAGAAGAAAAGCTGGTAACGAGCATTTCGGGTAATACAGAAATTGAAATAGAGAGCATATGCTATGATTCGCGAAAAGCACAAAAAAATTGTGTGTTTGTTTGTATAGTCGGATTTGAAACCGATGGTCATAAATATATTAATAAGGCAATTGAGCAGGGAGCAACGGCAATCGTTGTGCAAAACGGCAGTGAAATTCCAAAAATCCCTGCAGGTATAACAGTTGTCTGTTCTTGTGATACAAGAAAAATGTTGGCTAAGATGTCGTCAAACTATTTTTTAAACCCCGAAAAAAAACTCAAAATAATTGGTGTTACGGGAACAAACGGAAAGACTACGGTTACTACACTTGTAAAATCAATTTTAGAGTTTGAAAAGAAAAAAGTAGGCTTAATAGGCACTAACGCAAATTATATAAACGGGAGAGAATTACCCGCAGAACATACAACACCTGAATCTTATGAGCTTTACGAGTTGTTGGCTCAAATGGTAAAAGAAGATGTAGAGTATGTTGTTATGGAGGTTTCATCACACTCTTTAGATTTGGACAGAGTGTATGGGATTGATTTTTTGGTGGGTGCATTTACAAACCTGACACAAGACCATCTTGATTTTCATAAGACGATGGAAAATTATAAAAACGCTAAGAAAAAGCTGTTTGATATATCCGAAAATGCAGTTGTAAATATAGATGATGAAGCGGGCAGGGAATATAGCGAGAAAATAAACGGCCCTTTGCTTACTTGTTCTTTAAAGAGTGAAGCAGACTTTTTTGCAAAGGATATTAAAATCTCTGCACGGGGAGTAATTTTTGATTTAAGCTATAATGGTAAAATCCACAAGGTACGCTTAGGTATCCCAGGAAAATTTTCGGTTTATAACGCCTTGACGGCTTTAGGCTGTGTGGTGTCTTCAGGCATAACGCTTGAGAGTGCAATTGAGGCACTTACATTTGCTAAAGGTGTTATGGGAAGATGTGAAACAGTTTATACAGATACAGACTACACAGTAATTATAGACTATGCACATACGCCCGACGGATTGGAAAATATTATAAGCACAGTTAAAGAATTTTGCGAGGGAAGAGTAATTACACTGTTTGGTTGTGGCGGCGACAGAGATAAAACGAAACGTCCTATTATGGGGCGTGTGGCGGCTGAATTTTCCGATTATTGTGTTATTACCTCGGACAATCCAAGAACGGAAGACCCAAGTGCAATAATTTCAGATATAATGGCAGGCATAAATCAAACAGCTTGTGAATATATCGTCATAGAAAACAGACGTGAAGCAATAGGCTATGCCTTAAATTTTGCACGCCGTGGTGACTGTATAATCTTAGCGGGCAAGGGACACGAAACCTATCAAATAGTAGGAAAGACAAAAAATCATTTTGACGAAAGAGAAATAGTAGCCGAATATCTTAAAAACAAGTAGAGGTGCAGAGATGATACCCTTAAAAATATCAGAAATTTTAGATATAACAGGCGGTACACTTATCAGCGGAGAAGCAAATGGTGTTGTTAACGACATTGTAACCGACAGCCGAAAGGCAGAAAGAAACACGCTTTTTGTTGCAATTTCAGGTGAGAATGCTGATGGTCACGATTACGTTTCAAGTGCTTTTTCGAAAGGCTCATCGTGTGCTATTTGCGAAAAAGAGGTTAAAGCAGATGGCACAGTCATTAAGGTAGAAAATACAATTTTGGCACTTGGTAAAATTGCACGATTTATTATGAGAAAAATTTGCGTTCCTGTTGTTGGAATTACAGGAAGTGTGGGAAAAACTACAACCAGAGATATGACATATTCCGTTGTATCGAAAATGTTTAACACCCTAAAAAACCAGGGAAACTTCAACAATGAGCTGGGCGTTCCGTTAACAATATTTTCAGCAGATGAAAATATAGAAGCGGCAGTTATAGAGATGGGAATGGACAATTTCGGCGAGATTGACAGGCTCTCACACATCGTAAATCCAACAATTTCTATTATAACAAACATAGGAATGTCACATATAGAAAGACTTGGTTCTCAGGAAAACATATATAAAGCAAAAGCTGAAATATTTAAAAACACAAAGAAATCAGGCACAGTTATTTTAAACGGCGATGATAGAATTTTAATGGCACACAAGGGAGAAATCTCTCAGAGGGTAATAACAGTGGGCATTAAAAACAATGCGGCAGACATTGTTGCAAAAAACATAAAAGCCGATAAGGAGCACGTTTCATTTACAGCCTGCGGAATGGGTAAAGAGATAGAAATAGCACTTCCCGTAGCGGGCGAGCATAATGTGTTAAATGCGTTGCTTGCAGTTGCCTGCGGTATGGTACTTGAGATTCCTGCAAAGGAAATAGCATCAGCACTATCGCAATTTTCCATGACTAAAATGAGAATGGATATAATAAATGCTAAAACAATAACAATCATAAATGATTGTTATAATGCAGCACCTGCGTCGGTTTCTGCTGCTTTAGCTGTGTTAGGAAAATATGAGGATAAAAAAGTTGCGATTTTAGGTGATATCAAGGCATTAGGTCCTTACAGCAACAAGGCTCATTATGATTTGGGTGCTGAGGTAGTTAAGAACAATATCGATATTTTGATTACAATCGGTGAGCAGGCAAGGCATATCGCCCAGGGAGCATATGAACAAGGGATGGACAGCTCAGGAATTGTTTCTGTCGGAACTGTTAATGACGCATATTCCGTTTTATCGGATACAATAAAGGAAAAAAGCGTTGTTCTGGTTAAAGCGTCAAGAGCTATGGAGCTTGAGAGAGTAAGCGAATTTTTGAAGAATAATTTTTAATTTATCTTAAGAAAAGGGAGCTGATTTTTTGAATGCAGGAGAAATTTTGATGGCGATGGGCATATCCTTATTGGTATGCGTGATACTCACGCCTTTGCTAATCCCTGTTTTGAGAAAATTAAAGTTTGGTCAGGAAATAAGAGAAGAGGGTCCGTCGTGGCATGCTAAAAAAAGCGGTACACCTACAATGGGCGGCATAGCTATTTTAATTGCTGTTGTTGCTGCTATGGTGGTTACGGGCATTTTATTTTCACTAAAGCTGCACGTTTTGGTATGTATGACTTTAGGTGCAACTCTTTTTGGCATTATAGGATATGTTGATGATTATATTAAGGTAGTTAAAAAAAGAAATCTGGGGCTGACCTCAAAACAAAAGTTTTTGGCACAATTGATAGCTTCTGTTATTATTACCGTTTATGCAATGTATACGGGAGTGATTGACAATTCAATTATAATTCCGTTTATAAAGACACCTGTAAATATGGGAATATTTACAGCAATACTAATAGTTTTTGTGCAACTCGCAACGGTAAACAGCGTAAACCTGACAGATGGTTTAGATGGTCTTGCATCATCTGTGACACTGGTGGTTTCAGTATTTTTGATGATTTGTGCAATCAAGCTTCAAAATACAGAGGTCACGTGCTTTATGGGGGCAACCTCGATGGCGTGCCTGGGATTTTTGTTCTTTAATGCAAACCCTGCAAAAATTTTTATGGGAGATACAGGCTCGCTTTTTTTAGGCGGTTGTATATCATTAGGTGCTATAATGCTAAAGCTTCCGTTGATACTGATAATTGCAGGCGGTGTTTACCTTTGTGAAACGCTTTCAGTTATATTACAGGTTGCATCGTTTAAGCTCACCGGCAAAAGAATATTTAAAATGAGCCCTATTCATCATCACTTCGAAATATGTGGTATGAACGAACGACAGATTGTATTACTATTCTCGCTGACGGCGGCGGTTTTGTGTTTAATTGGGTATTATATGTTTTTATAAAAAGGGGGACTTGTTGTGGCTGCAAAGGCTCGCAGAGTTAAAAAAACTGAATATGGTCATCACGAGCGTGCAGTTATAAAAAAGTCGGGTATGGACTTTGGTTTTGTAACAATAGTGTTGTTGCTTGTGGTTTTGGGACTTTTGATGGTATTTAGTGCAAGCTATCCGTCGGCAAATTACAGATACGGCAACGGAATGTATTTTATTTCACGCCAGTTTGTCTATGCTGTTGCTGGTATTGGTCTGATGCTTGTCACATCAAGAATTGATTACAGAATATATAAAGCTGACAAAGTACAAAAATTGATTATGGGAATTACATTTGCACTTTTGGTAGTGGTTTTGTTTACTACGCCCCTAAAGGGTGCAAGACGTTGGCTGGGCATCGGTTCTCTTACAATCCAGCCGTCAGAAATTGCAAAAATAACAATAATTATATTTTTTGCCAAGGTTATAAGTGAGGCAAAGGAAAAAATCAAGGATATTCCGTATCTTTTTAAATATGCTCTTGTTCTTTTGGCAATGTTGGGTCTTTTATTGGCAGAGCCACATATGAGTGTATGTATAATTATTTGCATTGTTATTGCCACGATGCTCGTTGTTGGGGGTTTTCCGATAAAAATCTTTTTGACATTATTTGTCATAGCTGTACCAATAGTTATAGCTTTGGCATTTGGAGCAGATTATCGTGCAGACAGAATGAATTCATACTTAGACCCGTTTTCTGATAAGCAGGGCGACGGTTGGCAAATTGTTCAATCGCTTTATGCCATAGGCTCGGGCGGTTTTTTTGGTCTTGGCTTTGGAAACTCAAGACAGAAGTTTATGTATGTTTCAGAACCGCAAAACGATTTTATTTTTGCTATAATTTGCGAAGAACTGGGTGTTATTGGTGCATTTGTTATAATAGTACTTTTCGGACTTCTGATATGGAGAGGAATTAAAATTGCAGTAAACGCCCCTGACAGCTTCGGCACAATGCTTGTCGTAGGAATTATGTCGCTTGTCGGGTGGCAGACGTTTTTAAATATTGCCGTTGTTACAAAGCTTATACCGACTACGGGTATCAGCTTGCCGTTTTTCTCGGCGGGAGGTTCGTCGCTTATATTTTTGTTGGGTGCAATGGGCATAGTACTAAATGTTTCAAAACACAAAAGACACGTAATAAGTGTGAAATAGAGAGGATTGACGAGCTTGAAAATCTTGGTTTCGGGTGGAGGTACAGCGGGACATATTAACCCTGCTATTGCCATTGCCAAAAGAATGAAAAGAGAATATGATGCCCAAATTCTTTTTGTAGGCCGTGAGCAAGGTATGGAAAAGGCTCTTGTGCAAAAAGAGGGCTTTGATATAAAGTATATCGAGGTCGAGGGACTTATAAGAAAGCTTACGCTTAAAAACGTAAAGGTTCTGCTGAAATATTTAACAGCTATCAAAAAGGCTAAGAGGATTATAAAGGATTTTGCTCCTGATGTTGTAGTTGGAACGGGCGGATATGTCTGTGCACCTGTAATGAGTGCGGCTAACTCCTTAAAAATTCCGACGCTTGTGCACGAGCAGAATGTGTTTCCCGGAATGACAGTTAAAATGGCAGCATCATTTGCAAATTATGTTGCTACAAGCTTTGAGGATATGAAAAAGTACGTATCTGAAAAAACCGCCAAAAAATGTGTTTTAACGGGAAATCCTTTGCGTGAAAACCTCTTTGATTTAACGTATGAAGAAGCGAGAAAACGTTTGGGAATCGGCAAGGAAGTGTTTATCATTACTGTGGGTGGCTCATTAGGAGCTCGCACTATAAATGATGCACTATGCGATATTGTTAATAATATTGACCATACAAATGTAAAAATTTTAGGCGGAACAGGCGAGCGTTTTTATGACGAAGTAATTGATAAAATAAGCAAGGAAAAATTGGGCGAAAATATAAAAATTGTGCCCTATATATATAATATGAACGAGGTTTTGCCGGCGGCGGATTTAGTTGTAGCCCGTTCCGGTGCTGTGACCGTGAGTGAGCTCTGTGCTCTGGGACGGCCGTCGGTATTAATACCGTCACCAAATGTTACGCACAATCATCAGGAGTACAACGCTAAATCTATTGCAGACAGAGGTGCGGCGATTATGATTCCTGAGCGTGATATAAGTGGAAATATCATTTCTGATACAGTAAACAAGCTAATAGCGAATCGTGAAAAACTAAATGAAATGTCAAGATGTGCAAGTGAAGCTGCGATAGTTGACGGAACAAAAAGAATTTGCGACTTGGTAGCGGAACTTTCCTCTAAGTAACCAAAAACAAGGAACCGCATACTATGGTAATGAATTTTATTTATTATCAGGAGGTGCGTGCCTTGTCAAGAATAATAGTAAATGGCGGAAAGCGTCTAACAGGGAGCGTCAAAATACACGGAGCAAAAAACGCTGTTCTCCCTATCTTAGCCGCGACTGTCATGGCGGAGGGCGTGCATACTATAAGCAACTGCCCCTGCCTTTCGGACGTTTCGGTAACCTGCGAAATACTAAAAGAACTGGGAGCGACAGTGACGCGTGATAAGGATACCCTAATTGTTGACACAAGCGGTTCAATGGGGAGCTTTATTCCCGAAAGTCTTATGCGTAAGCTTCGCTCATCTGTGATTTTCTTAGGAGCAGTTTTAGCAAGGAAAAAAGAGGCAAAAATTTCAGCACCCGGAGGGTGTGAATTAGGACCAAGACCTATTGATTTACATATTAAGGCACTGAAAGAATTAGGAGCAGACATCAAAGAAGAGCATGGTTACCTAATATGCCGTGCCGAAAACTTAAAGGGTAAAGACATACATTTAGATATCCCTAGCGTAGGTGCTACGGAAAACATTATGCTCGCTGCTTGTGCAGCAGAAGGGACAACTGTGATTTCCAATGCAGCAAGAGAGCCTGAAATTGAAGACCTGGCGTGCTTTTTAAATTCTATGGGTGCAACGGTTTTGGGTGCAGGCACGTCGACCGTAACAATAGTTGGAGGGTCAGAGCTTAAGCCTGCAAAACACAAGGTTATGCCGGACAGAATTGTAGCGGCAACATATCTTTGTGCGGCCGCGGCAACGTCGGGCAAAATCACTGTAACAGACGTATGCACCGAACATTTATCGGCGGTTTTGGCGGTGCTTTCTGATTGTGGCTGCAAAATAACAAAAAGAAAAGGCACAGTTACACTTGAAGCACCCGATGTTATAAAAAGTCCGGGCGATATTAAGACAATGCCATATCCGGGATTTCCCACTGATGCTCAATCGCTTTTTTTGGCAATGCTTGCAAAAAGTGATGGCACAACACTCATTAAAGAAACAATATTTGAAAGCCGGTTTAAAGCGGTAGGAGAGCTTCTGAGAATGGGTGCTAAGATAAGCGTAGAAAGTCGTGTCGCAGTTGTAAAGGGAATGAATAAACTTTCAGGTGCGTGTGTAAGTGCACAGGATTTGCGTGGTGGTGCGGCACTTGTTATTGCTGCGTTATCTGCAGATGGTTGTACCAAGATTAATTCTCCTGAATTTATTTATCGCGGATACGAAAATCTGGAAGAAAACCTAAAGGCCTTAGGGGCAGATATTGCATACGAGAGGTAGATGAACATATGCAGAAGAAAAAGACGACAAATTCTTTAAAGTACAAAAGAAAAATGAAAGCAAGAAGGATTACAGCGGCAGGCATTTTGGTGCTTGTAATTGCCTTATGCATATGCTTGTTTACGCCGATTTTTGGAATTTCTGAGATTGCGGTTGAAGGAAACAGCAAGCTTGCGGCAGAGGAAATTGTTGGCGTTAGCGGAATAAAAAACGGGCAGAATATTTTCAGAGTAAATACTAAAAAAACTGTGGCTAAGCTGAAAGAATTGCCTTATGTAGACAATGCAGAACTTATACGCAAGTTTCCTGCGAAAATCAAAATTGTTATTGATGAATCAACAGAGGATATTATTATAGATTCGCCAACGGAATTTTTAGTTACGACAATTGAAGGTAAGATACTTTTTAAAACAGACGATGTAACCGAGCTTCCTATACCGATTGTCAAGGGGATTGAGGCAGACGCCTTAGAACCCGGACAAAGTATAGAGTCAATAAATAATGATGGAACGAAAAGAAATGTAAGCTACATAATGTGCTTTTTCGGAAGTGATTATTGGTCCGAAATCGACGTAATTGATGTTTCTGATTCGTCAAATTTTATGATAATTCTAAGGTCCGGAATGAGAGTAACATTTGGTCCTATCGACACCATAGAGTCACTAGAGCGTAAAATCAAAATGTTAGATGCAATCATTCCGCAGGTTAAACCCACCGAAAGAAGTTATTTAGACTTGACCACGGACAAAGGATATTTTGGTACATATACCGAGGACGAATATGAAAATATAAAAAAGCTTCGCGAGGAAGGAGAGCTTATAAAGAAGCTCACTGAGGAAGAGCCTGCCGAAGAAGCAAAAAACGGCGAAAAAACCGAATAAAAAACACAAACTAAGACAAAAAAGTGAAAATTTAATAATTTTGTAAAAAAACTTTATTTTATACTTGTAATTGTCTATATGTTGTGGTATAATAAATTATAATTAGAATATATGCGTAATATTATAGTTGCGTAGATATAAAATTTAAAAATTAAACAGACGGTTTATTACATACAAAAGAGGAGGAAAAGTAAGTGTTTGATTTTGATAATGGCGGAGCAAGTGTTGCTCAGATTAAGGTTGTTGGTGTTGGTGGCGGCGGCAACAATGCTGTAAACAGAATGATTGACGCAGGTTTAGGCGGCGTTGAATTCGTAACAATCAACACAGATAAACAGGCACTTTTATCATCACAGGCAAATCAAAAAATCCAAATTGGCGAGAAACTTACAAAAGGCTTAGGTGCTGGTGCTAACCCTGAAGTTGGTGCAAAGGCAGCTGAGGAAAGTTATGACGAAATAGCTCAGGCAATCAGCGGTAGCGATATGGTATTTGTTACAGCAGGTATGGGCGGCGGAACAGGTACAGGTGCTGCACCTATTGTTGCTCAGATTGCTAAGGATATGGGCATTTTAACATTAGGTATCGTTACAAAGCCCTTTATGTTTGAAGGTAAGCAGAGAAGCAATCGTGCTGACGAAGGTATCGCAGCTTTAAAAGATTGTGTTGATGCTATTGTTACAATCCCTAATGACAGACTTATGCAGATTTCAAATCAGCACACAACAGTTATGGATGCATTTAAGATGGCTGACGAAGTTTTACTTCAGGGTGTTAAGGGTATTTCAGACTTAATCACAGGCAATGCACTCATTAACCTTGACTTTGCTGACGTAGTTACAATAATGAAAAACACAGGCGTGGCTCATATGGGCGTTGGTCGTGCATCAGGCGAAAAACGTGCAGAGGACGCAGTTAAAATGGCAATTTCAAGCCCATTACTTGAAACAACAATCGACGGTGCCCGCGGCATCTTAATAAATATCACAGGTGGTCCAGACCTGAGCTTGTTCGAAGCTAACAGTGCAGCAAGTCTTGTTTCAGATGCTGTTGACCCGAATGCTAACATCATCTTCGGTGTTATGATTGACCCTGAAATGAAGGATGAAGTTTCTATCACAGTTATTGCTACAGGTTTTGAGGGTGTTTACGGAACAGCAGTAAATTCTCCTGCAACACTTTTCTCATCAACACCTGCATATAAGGGTGGTTCAGTTACACAAAGACCATCACCTTCTATAAATCGTACAGAGCCGAAGGTAGCGGCTCCTTCTGAGGTAGAAATTCCTTGGTTTTTAAGAGATAAAAAATAATATTGAATAAACGAAGAGGTCATCAAACGATGACCTCTTTGTTTTGTGCCTTTTTTAAATCACATCTATTAGTCTTTTGTTGTCATCAAAAATTTTTTCAAACTGTTCCAGCGGCAAGGGATTTTTGCCTTTACCTACTTCTATGGTAAAAGCGGGAATATTGAACCTTTCAATAACCCAGTCTTTATATCCTGTACAATCCGTAAGTCCGCTTGCTGTGACTAATTCGTATCCGGAAGCATCTGACAGCTTTTTTGCCAAATCATAAGCTTTAGGGGCACATATTCCTTGATATTTGTAGAAAATTTCTTCTCCTTGTGAGTGGTATGCCAAAACTAAGTCGGGCAAGATTTTATTTGTAAATGCTACTATTGCCCTGGTTTCAGGCTCGCTTTCCGGGTATTCACCCGAATATTTTGTAGGGGCAGGGGCAATAATTCCATCTTTTATTTGTATTGCCTTGCCTTTTTCAAATGACGCATCGTAGTTGTGATTTAAGTCAATGCCGCGAATGTTTGCCTGCCAAATATTTTTGAAATTCCCACTACTTAAAATGTCATAAAGGCGATTTCGTATATGTAATGGCAAATCAGGGGTAATACCTTCTATAGAAAGGTTTACACCATCAGGATTTACCATAGGTACAAAGTAGAAGCTTTTATCTTTGCAAAAGGTACTGTCCTTAATATATTTTTTGCATAAATACTCGACAAGTGCCATAACAAGCATTGAGGTTATCCATTCAGAGCCGTGATGTGCGGCGGTTATTATGATTTTTTTTGTGCCGTTGCCTAATCTTATTGCATATAATGGCTTTCCTAAAACGGAAAATCCGATAGTTTCTTTAGTTAAAAATGAAAAATTGTTTAAAATATTTGCTAAATCACTGATATATGTTTCAAAATTATAGGGTTTATCGGTTGTGATATATGTATTTTTCATATTTTCACCTCGTTTTAATTTATGTATATAAATCAGAAAAAATACGCACAATACTATTTGAAAGGACTGATTTATTATGAAAAAAGTAAATGCAAGAATAAAACCGAAAAGCATAAAGAGGTCGTCAGGCAAGGCATACATAGTCGCGGCGGCTGTGAGTGCTGCTATGTGTGCAATGGTATTTTCTTTTATATTAAGACCTGGAAATGAGCTGCCACAGGAGGTAAAAATTGATGTTACAGAGATAACCCCTGAGGAAATTTCACAAGTATCAGAGTCTATTGAGTTAGAAGTGCCCTCTCCACCCGAGATAGTTGAGGCACCCGAAACAGAGGTCGATAAAACAGAAGAAGAATCACAAGAAACGGGAGTTTTTGGTGGCACAGATATAAAAGTAATGATGCCTGTATCAGGGGAAATAATAAATGAATATTCAGGTTCTAAGCCTGTAAAGTCAAAGACTATGGGCGATTGGCGAGTGCATAGCGGAATAGATATAAAATGTAGCACAGCGACGGATATAAAGGTGCCATATTCAGGAAAAGTAATTTCTTTGACGAACAACAAGCTAACGGGAAATACTGTATCAATTGACCACGGCAACGGATATGTTTCAACAATATACAGTGTGGATAATATAAGTGCCGGAGTGGGAACAGAGCTAAAGCAAGGAGAAATATTGGGTACTGTTGGAAACAACGCTCCGCTTGAGGCAGCAGAGGATACACATATACATTTTGAATTAAAAAAAGATGGGATTTACGTAAATCCCATGGATTATATAAAATAGAAAAAAGGGGCTTCAATGAGCCCCTTTTTTCTATATTTTATTGGATATATGCTTTAATTTCATCAATGAAAGCTGCTGCTTCGTCATCTGCGTGAACATCTACTTTGATAGGCTTACTTAAATCAAGACTGAAAATACCCATAATTGACTTTGCGTCAACTATGTATCTGCCTGATGTTAAATCTACGTCAAATTCATATTTGTTAACGATATTAACAAATGCTTTGATGTCGTTTATGGAATTGAGTAAAATATTAAAAGTTTTCATAATTCATTCCTCCTTATGTCCATTATAGTACAGCAGGGAGAAAATGTCAATTCTTAAAATATTAAAACTGAAACAATATTTCTTAAAATATTGACAGTTGAAAACACTTTTTGGGTAATTTTTTATTTTAGATACCTTGAAATAGAAAGATATATATGCTATACTGTATATTATGTAATATAAATAAGTATAATTCTGTGAAAAAATAGGAGAAAATAGATGTTTAAGCTTTTAAAAACAGAAGGAAATGCACGGCGGGGCGAATTTGTCACTCCACACGGCACAATACAAACCCCCGTTTTTATGAACGTGGGAACTTCTGCTGCAATTAAGGGCGGTGTGTCGTCACTTGATTTGCGTGACCTTAAGTGTCAGGTGGAGCTTTGCAATACATATCATTTACATCTTCGTCCTGGTGATGAAGTTGTGGCTAAAATGGGCGGACTTCATAAATTTATGAACTGGGATAAGCCAATTTTAACTGACAGCGGCGGTTTTCAGGTGTTTTCTCTTTCATCTATACGCAAAATAAAGGAAGAGGGAGTGTATTTCTCTTCTCACATTGACGGAAGAAAAATTTTTATGGGGCCTGAGGAAAGTATGCAAATTCAGTCGAATTTGGCATCAACCATTGCTATGGCGTTTGATGAATGTGCCGATTCTAAGTCGGATAAAAAATATATGATAGAAAGCGTAGCAAGAACAGAAAGATGGCTGCAAAGATGCAAAGAAGAGCTGTCAAAGCTTAACAAAACATCGATTAACCGCGAGCAGATGCTCTTTGGAATAAATCAGGGTGCAATTTATGACGATATAAGAATTGAAAATATGAAAAAAATCGCAAAGCTTGACCTCCCCGGTTATGCCATAGGCGGTCTTGCGGTAGGCGAAACAGCTGAGGAGATGTACCACATTTTAGACGTTACACTTCCCCACGCACCTGAAAATAAGCCGAGGTATTTAATGGGCGTAGGAACACCTACAAACATTATTGAAGCGGTGGCACGGGGTATAGATTTCTTTGATTGCGTAATGCCTTCAAGAAATGCTCGCCATGGGCATTTATTTACATGGGGAGGCATAATAAATATTATAAATCAAAAATATATGACCGATGTTCTTCCTATAGACCCTGAGTGCGATTGCCCTGTATGTAAGAATTTCTCAAGGGCTTATATAAGGCACTTGATGAAAGCGGGAGAAATGCTTGGAATGAGACTTTGTGTTATGCATAATTTGTATTTTTATAATACTTTAACCGAAAGGATACGTGAGGCTTTAGAAAATGGCAGTTTTTCTAAATTCCGTGAGAAATATTCACCGATTCTGGCTAAACGTATATAGGAGTAAGCTATGTTTAAAACAATGAAAGAGGATATAAAAGCTATAAAGGAGCGTGACCCTGCGGCAAGGAACTCTTTGGAGATTTTCTTTTTATACTCAGGACTTCACGCTATTTGGTGGCACAGGATATCGCATTTTTTTTACAAGCACAATTTAAGAGGTATAGCAAGATGGGTGTCACAATGCGGCAGATTCTGGACCGGTATTGAAATTCATCCTGGTGCAACTATAGGGCACGGCTTGTTTATAGACCACGGTATGGGAGTGGTTATCGGCGAAACTACAGAAATCGGAGATAATGTTACAATATATCAGGGAGTAACCTTGGGCGGTACGGGAAAAGATGTAGGAAAGCGTCATCCCACAATCGGAAATAATGTTATGATTGGCTCGGGGGCAAAGGTTTTAGGTCCGTTTAAGGTTGGCGATAATTCTAAGATTGCTGCTAACGCTGTAGTATTAAACGAGGTTCCTGCAAACAGCACGTGCGTCGGCGTTCCTGCAAGAATCGTAAGGATAAACAACCAAAAGGTAACTTGTGCGGATTTAGACCAGATACATATTCCGGACCCTGTTTCTCAAGAATTATGCAGATTATCCGCAAAGCTTGAAAAGCTTGAAAAAAGATTGGCAGAAAATGAAGAAAGGAAATAAAATATGCGAGTTTATAACACACTAACAAGGAAAAAAGAGGAGTTTATTCCGATAAAACCCGGCGAGGTAAAGATGTATTCCTGCGGACCTACGGTGTATAACTTTTTTCATATAGGAAATGCACGTCCTTTTATAATTTTTGATACTTTAAGACGCTATTTAGAGTATGTCGGTTATAAGGTTACATTTGTTCAAAATTTTACAGACATTGACGACAAAATGATAAAAAACTCCAACGAGCAGGGTATTACTGTTCGTGAACTGGCAGAAAAATTTATCGAAGAATATTTTATAGATGCCCGTGGACTTAACATTAAAGAAGCTACAATTCATCCCAAGGCAACTGAAAATATTGATGCAATAATTGATACCGTAAAGACCTTGATTGATAAAGGCTTTGCTTATGAGTCACAGGGCGATGTGTACTTTGAAACGAAGAAGTTTTCTGAGTATGGAAAGCTCTCTAAAATGCCTTTGGAAGACTTAGAGGCAGGTGCGAGAATCGACGTAACAGACGTTAAGAAAAATCCCACTGACTTTGCGTTATGGAAAGCAAAAAAAGACGGCGAACCATCGTGGAGCAGCCCGTGGGGAGAAGGTCGCCCGGGTTGGCATATTGAGTGTTCAGCTATGGTTAATAAATATTTGGGCGAAACAATTGACATTCACTCGGGCGGTCAGGATTTGATATTCCCTCACCACGAAAATGAAATTGCACAGAGTGAATGCTGTACGGGTAAGCCCTTTGCAAAATATTGGATGCACAACGGATATATTAACGTTGACAATGAGAAAATGTCAAAATCAAAGGGCAATTTCTTTACAGTTCGTGATGTAGCTAAAAAGTATGACTACGAGGTAATTCGTTTCTTTATGCTTTCTGCTCACTACAGAAGTGTAATAAATTTTGCAGATGAGCTTTTAGCTCAGTCTGAGGCAGGCTTAAACAGACTGTATAACTGCATAAGCAACCTGGAATTTTTAGAAACAAAAGCAAAAAAACGTGATTTAACAGATGAAGAAAAGGCAGTTATAGAAAAAATTGCTTCATTCCGTGAACAGTTTAAGACGGCAATGGATGATGACTTAAACACAGCAGATGCAATTGCCGCAATCTTTGATTTAGCAAAATATATAAATTCCGAGAATAAAGACAATTGGGCGTTAGAGGTATTCGAAGCCGCAAATAAAATGATGCACGAATTAGGGGATGTTCTGGGTATATTTACACGTCGAATGGAGGATACTATATCTGACGAAGCAAAGGCTTTAATTGAAAAAAGAGCTGTTGCACGTGCTGATAAAGACTGGGCAGCGGCAGATAAAATCCGTGACGAGTTAAAGGCCTTGGGAATAGAAGTTGCTGATACACGTCAAGGTGTAAAGATTAGAGTGATAAAGTAATGGATATAAATTCAATTTTATCTAAAGAAAACATTCCTGAAATTAATACGTTGTCGCCTTTGACGTTAGCCTTTTTAGGCGACAGCGTGTATGAAATGTTTATAAGAACCAAAATCTTAGCAATGGGAAACCGTCCCGCTTCAGAGCTACATAAAATTGCCGTAGGCTATGTAAAGGCAAAAGCACAGGCGAAAGCTGCACATAAGATTTTAGATATATTGTCAGATACTGAGCTTTTAATATACAAGCGGGGAAGAAACACCAATATCCATACAGTGCCAAAAAATGCGGATATGGCAGATTACCGCCATGCAACAGCTCTGGAGGCATTAATCGGATACCTTTATTTAAAGGGAGATAAAGAAAGGCTCAAAGAAATCTTAAATCTTGCTTTTGACACGCTTAGCTAAGGCTTTGTGGAGGGTTTTGGTTGAAGTCAAGTGTTTTGCGTGTAATAAAGGAATATCTGTTAATTACTGCAGGGGTGCTGATTTCAGCACTTGGTATAAGCTTATTTTTATCTCCTCATTCAATTGTTTCGGGGGGAGTATCAGGCATTGCTATTGTAATAAATAAGCTTACGGGCTTTCCGATTGGCATAAGTGTTTTGCTTATGAACATACCGCTTTTTATAGCGGGAGTTATATTTTTGGGAAATAGCTTCGGCATAAAAACACTATATGGTTCAGTTGTGTTTTCGCTTTTTTTAGATGCTACGGCTACAAATGTCATTTTGACTCAAAACCTTTTAATGTCATCGATTTTTGGCGGAGCTTTTTTGGGAATAGGCTTTGGTCTTGTATTTTTATCGGGCGCTACAAGTGGAGGTGCCGATATTCTGGCAGCTCTGGGAAATAAGGCAATTCCGGCAATTGACATCGGAAAGTGGTTTTTTATAATTGATATAGTAATAATTTTGATAGGTGCAGTATTTTTTCGCAATACTGAGCTTGTGCTTTCGGGAATTATTGCATTATCATTAAATTCATGTGTTTTAGACTATATAATTTCGGGAGCGAATGTTGCCAAGCTTGTATATATAGTTTCGGATAAAAGCCCTGAAATTGCGAGTGAAATTATGAAATTGCTAAACCGCGGCGTTACAGGCATTACAGTCAGCGGAATGTATACAGGTGAAAACCGCACGATGCTAATGTGCGTGGTTAAGCGATTTGAACTGCAAAGGTTAGAAAGAATTGTAGAAAAAACAGATAAAAAGGCGTTTATAATTTTTACACAAGCCAGAAAAATAACAGGCGAGGGCTTTGTAAAATATCCTATAAATAAAAAGAAAAAAGATATACGAAAGGGGATTTGAACCTTGTTGGACAACAAAAAAATCACAGAGCTGAAATTAACAGCGGCAAATGTAAGAAAACATGTTTTAACAGGTGTACATGCAGCAAAATCTGGGCATCCGGGAGGTTCGCTATCGATTGCAGATGTATTGACATTTTTATATTGTGAGGTGTTAAATGTATCACCCGACACGAAAAACAGTCCGGACCGCGACAGGTTTGTTTTGTCAAAAGGACACTGTGCCCCCGCTCTGTATGGAATATTGGCAGAACGTGGATTTTTCCCGAAGGAAGATATTAAAACCCTGAGAAGAACAGGCTCGTATCTTCAGGGCCATCCCGATATGAAAGGAATTCCCGGCATAGATATGTCGAGCGGTTCTTTGGGACAAGGTATAAGTGCTGCTAATGGCATGGCTTTAGCAGGTAAGATAGATAAAAAGGATTACCGTGTGTATACGATTTTAGGTGATGGCGAGTTAGAAGAGGGTCAGGTTTGGGAGGCTGCGATGTATGCCGCTCATTATAAGCTTGATAACTTGACTGCGTTTGTTGATTTTAACGGCTTACAGATTGACGGGGATGTTTCTAAGGTTATGTCGCCTCTTCCAATAGATAAAAAATTTGAGGCATTTGGCTGGAATGTTTTGCTTTGCGATGCACACGATTTTAACGCATTAGCAGATGCAATAAACAAAGCAAAGTCATACATAGGAAAGCCCACGGTAATTATTTTAAAGAGTGTCAAGGGAAAAGGTGTTTCGTTTATGGAAAACAATGCTGCTTGGCATGGCAATGCACCCAATGACGACCAGTATGCTCAGGCGATGGAAGAAATCGAACAGGAAATTGAAAGAATTAAGGAGGGTGCGTAAAATGGAAATCAAAAAAACTGCAACAAGAGAAGCATATGGCCAGGCTTTAGCGGAGTTTGGAGAAAAATATGATATAGTAGTTTTAGACGCAGACCTTTCTAAATCTACAAAGACAGACACATTTTTAAAGAAATTTCCCGATAGATTTTTCAATACAGGTATTGCAGAGGGCAATATGATGTCAACAGCGGCAGGCTTAGCTGCTTGCGGTAAAACCGTATTTGCAAGCTCATTTGCAATGTTTGCGGCGGGCAGAGCATTTGAACAGATAAGAAACAGCATCTGCTATCCAAAGTTGAATGTTAAAATCGGTGCAACTCATGCAGGCATCTCAGTGGGTGAGGACGGTGCAACGCACCAATGCTTAGAGGATATTGGTATAATGCGTACAATTCCTAATATGGTCATCATTAATCCTGCCGACAAAGCAGAAGCAATCCTGGCCGTTGAGGCTGCAATAAAGTACGACGGCCCCGTATACTTAAGATTTGGAAGATTGGCAGTTCCCGAAATTTTTGAACGTGATACATATAAATTTGAAATCGGCAAGGGTGTAGAGCTTGAAAGCGGCACAGACGTTACAATTATTGCAACAGGTCTTTTAGTTCCTGAGGCGATTGCAGCGGCAAATGAGCTTAAAAAAGAGGGAATTTCAGCCCGTGTTATCAATATGGCAACAATCAAGCCAATAGACAGAGAAATTATTAAAAAAGCTGCAAAAGAAACAGGTGCTATTGTAACAGCCGAGGAGCATAACGTAATCGGCGGATTAGGCAGTGCAGTAGCAGAGGTGTTATGTGAAACAATTCCTGTTCCGATGTTAAGAGTAGGAACACAGGATGTTTTTGGACAGTCAGGAACGCCACAAGAGCTTTTTGAAATTTATGGGCTTACAGC
The DNA here is from genome assembly GCA_045596445.1 of Congzhengia sp. GTDB lineage: Bacteria > Bacillota > Clostridia > UBA1381 > UBA9506 > Congzhengia. Next base: position 21,434 of record JAZOCK010000016.1, read on the forward strand.
TAAAAACATTGTTAAAAATTGCAAAGAAGTTATAAATATGAAATAAAAAATAACCAAATAAGAGTTTTAAAAGGGGCCGTAGCAAAATGCTACTGCCCCTTTTAAAAGGATATAATGGGAGAATTATCAGACTGCATTTTTCATTTTAAGCTTAATAGAGTCAGAAATCATAGCAATAAACTCGCCGTTAGTGGGCTTTCCCTTGTTTGTGTCAATAGTGTAACCAAAGATGTCGGTTAGTACTTCTTCACGACCTCGGTTCCATGCAACCTCTATTGCATGGCGAATGGCACGCTCAACACGAGAAGAGGTTGTTGAGAAATTTTTTGCAACTGTTGGGTACAAAAGCTTTGTAATAGAATTTATAAACTCGTCATCTTTGATACAAAGACCTATCGCTTCACGCAAATAGCTATATCCCTTAATATGTGCAGGGACACCAATGTCATGAATTATATCGGTTATTACGCTTTCTAAATTGTTTTCTGTAATAGTGGTTGTGGGGCGTGCTGTAATTACTGAAGATGAAGCAGGCAAAACCTCAATTGACTCGCGAATACGAGATGCAATATCACTTTCATTACAGGGCTTCATAATGTAGTATTTTGCTCCTAAAGAAAATGTCTTTTTAACAACAGCGTCATTTCCGATAGCAGAATACACCAGAATGTTTGTAGAAATGTTTTCAGAGGCAAGCTTTTCTAAAAGTCCCAACCCATCCATTTTAGGCATAACAATGTCTAATACAACTGCATCGGGCTTTGTGGATTTTATAAGCTCGAAGCCTTCAAGTCCGTTTTCGGCTTCACCAACAAATTCTAAATCGGGGCAACTTCTAAAATATTCCTTAAGCCCCTCTCTCACTTCGATGTTGTCATCAATAGAAACTACTCTTATCATATTTATCCTCCTAATAGTTAGTAAATGGAAATAATTTACATTTTCTATACTCTAATTATAGCACGTACAATTTGTAAAATTCAAGGGGTTTTTTCCAAAAAATGTCAGCTATATGGAAAATACTGGAAAGTGTTTCAGCTGGAAGCTTGCAGATAGTGCATTTGACAAAATTCGACGTGACAAAAGTGAACAAAATGAAACACTCCCGAATAACTCGGGAGTGTTAAATAAAATTATTCCAGATAGTCCTTTAATTTTTTGCTTCTTGACGGGTGACGAAGCTTACGGAGTGCTTTAGCCTCAATCTGTCGGATACGCTCACGCGTAACATCGAATTCTTTGCCTACTTCTTCTAAGGTTCTTGCTCTTCCGTCCTCTAAACCGAAACGGAGCTTTAAGACCATTGATTCTCTTGGAGAAAGAGTATCTAAAACTGTGCCGAGCTGTTCCTTTAAAAGCATAAACGATGCGGCTTCTGATGGAGCGGGTGCATCATCATCAGGAATAAAGTCGCCTAAATGACTGTCCTCTTCTTCACCTATAGGAGTTTCTAACGATACAGGCTCTTGAGCAATTTTCATAATTTCACGAACCTTGTCAATCGACATATTAAGTTCTTTTGCAATTTCGTTAGGGTGTGGGTCACGTCCCAGTTCTTGTACCAATTGGCGGGAAACACGGATTAATTTATTAATTGTTTCAACCATATGAACGGGAATACGAATTGTTCTTGCCTGGTCTGCAATGGCACGGGTAATCGACTGACGAATCCACCACGTAGCGTAGGTACTGAATTTATAACCCTTAGAGTAGTCGAATTTTTCTACTGCTTTAATAAGACCTAAGTTGCCCTCCTGGATTAAGTCCAGAAAAAGCATTCCGCGACCAACATATCTTTTGGCAATAGATACAACCAAACGAAGATTTGCTTCAGCAAGGCGTTTTCTTGCTTCAACATCGCCCTCGGACATTTTCTTTGCCAATTCCATCTCGTGCTCTGCGTCTAAAAGCGGAACCTTGCCGATTTCTTTTAAATACATTTTAACGTGGTCGTCAATGGACACGCCCTCCGCCGAAGAAATCTCCATAACCTCAGCGGCGACATCCATTTCTTCTGTCGGCTTTATGTCTTCTAATTCTTCTTCGATTTTTTCCAGTTCCTTTTCCATATCGGCAACGACTTCCACACCTTCGTGCTCCAAAGTCTCGTAGATTTTTTCAACTTGTTCAGTTTCTAATTCTATATCACCTAATGCGTCAGCAATTTCTTTGTAGGTCAAAACACCATTTGATTTACCCTTTGCTGTTAACGAGGATATTGCATCTAATGTTTTCTGCTCAATTTCAGTCATTTGTATTCTCCTTTCGAGCCTTTGTAATAAGCTCGTTTATTTCATCTACTCTGCCCTCTTTGGCAAGTTGGTTAATTATCTGATTAAAATTTTGTTTTTTGATTTTATCTATTATGTCCTTAACAGTCGCTAATGCGTCTCCTGTATATTCTTTATAAAGAATTTCGGCGGCTGTGGGCTTTAATTCTTCAGAAAGCGAGGATAAAAATGTGCTCGCATCACTCGTTTCATTAGACTCTCTAAACCTTATTATTTCCGAAAAAAGCTTTTTGTGTGTATCATCGGAAAATTCTGAAGCGTCTATTTGAGATTTTGCTGATTTATACGCAGACAGGTTAAAGAAAATGACATTTAAAAGCATTCTTTCGGACTTATAAGAAGCAGCGGTTATGGGTTCGCCACGCTTTTGATAGCCTATATTTGTTGTCGATTGTATGTTTCTTACTGCTTTTTTATAAGTTTTCCTGTTTTTATCGTATATTATTTTATTTACCTGAGCAGCTATGGAATCTATTGAAATATCTGTTTCGTGAGCAATTCGTTTTATGAAAATTTCCCGTTCCACAGCATTTTCGTTTGTTGCCAGGATTTCTGCTGCAGCATTAATAAATTCCACCTTCTCAGAGGACTCGACAAGATTGTATTTTTTTCTGATATTTAAAATTTTATACTCTGTTACGGATAATGCCGAAGAAATTACTTTTTTAAAGCTTTCTGCACCTTTTTTTCTCAAATACTCGTCGGGGTCTTTTGCATCTTTATAGGAAAGAACCTTAAGCTTAATCCCTGCTGCAGATAATGTTTGAATAGCTTTTTCGGCAGCCTTCTCCCCTGCTTCGTCATTGTCATAGCAAATATAAATCAGTGGGGTGTATCTTTTCAGCAACTGTGCCTGTTGGTCGGTTAACGCCGTGCCCAACCCTGCTACAGCATTTTTAAAGCCGTAGGTGTATAGTGAGACTGCATCCATATTTCCTTCAACAAGGATTAGTCCGTCTTTAGCACTGTATTGCTTTGCGATATTTAAAGAAAAAATGTTGCTTCCCTTATGAAAAACAGGTGTTTCAGGGGAATTCATATATTTTGCCGGGCTATCGTCTAAAGCTCTTCCTGAAAAAGCAATCACATTTCCCCTTACATCAATAATGGGAAACATAAGTCTGTTCCTAAACTTGTCATATATATGACCCTTTTCATTTTTAACTGCTAAGCCTGCATCAATGATTTCTTCGTTTTTGTAGCCGTTTTCTTTTAGATAATCTACCACGTCGGACCACGATTCACGAGCGTACCCTATTCCGTAGGTGCTTATAATCTCACGATTTAAACCACGGGAAAATGCGTATTCTCTTGCGTGCCGGGCGTCATCTCCCGAAAGATTGCCCACATAACGCTTGGCAGCGAGCTTGTTCATTTTTAAAATAGCCTCACGCCTGTCGTGGCGTTTTTGAATTTCAGGGCTGTATACTTCTTCTTCCAAGGTTATGCCTGTACGCTCGGCCAAGTATTTTATTGTATCGACGAAATCCAGATTTTCAATTTTCATTATGAAATCTATAATATTTCCGCCTGAACCGCAACCAAAACAATAAAATAACTGTTTGTCCGAGCTTATATGAAAGGAGGGTGTTTTTTCTCTATGAAAAGGACAAAGACCTACATAGTCCGAGCCGTTGCGTTTTAGTGTTACATAATTTGAGGCAATGTCAATAATGTCGGACCGATTTAAAATTTCGTCTATTGAGCTTTGCATAAATTTAGGCACCTTTTTCACCTCCCGATATCTCTAATATTATATTCGACAAAAACTTTGTTTTTCCTTTAATTTTGTATAAAAAAATAACCCCCGTTAAAAAACGGGGGAGAAAATCTCTTTTACATGGGTAAAATTTTAAACAGAACTGCTAACACAACTATAAATCCTAAGACTATTCTGTATACGCCAAAAACTTTGAAATCGTGTTCCTTTACGTATTTTACTAAGAATTTTACAGAAATCATAGACACTATATATGAAACCGCCATAGCAATTATCAACAAAATCCATTCATTTGTCGTCATAGGATATGTATTGGTAACGATTTTTAAAAGGCTGACACCTAACATAATGGGGATTGCCAAAAAAAACGAAAATTCAGCGGCTAAGTCCCTTGATGTTCCCAAAAGTATGCCTCCTAAAATTGTTGCCCCTGAACGAGATGTGCCAGGAATTATTGAAAGCACCTGAAAAAGTCCTATAAATATAGCTGTTTTGTAGCTTAAATCATCCATCGAGTTGATTTTCGGCTGTTTGTTTTTCTTTTCTACGAGAATAAATGCGACACCATATATAATAAGCATTACCGCCACCATTAATGGTGTTGAAATTGAATCCATAAAATCATTCAGCAAAAGGCCGAAAACACCGGCAGGAATACAGGCTGCAACCACTTTAAACCACATTTGCCATGTGTTGTTTTTTTCTTGTTTGCTTTTTTTAGGTGATAAAGGGTTTAACTTGTTAAAATAGATTGTAGCAATTGCTAAAATTGCCCCCAACTGAATTACATATAAAAAAAGCTGTGAGTTGAAAAATCCCGTACCTGTTCCCATAAACTTGTTGACAAGAATCATATGCCCTGTAGAAGAAATAGGCAGCCATTCGGTGATACCTTCTACAACGCCCAGCACAATTGACTTTAAAACTTCGATAAACATACAAACACCCTTTCTTTTATTGATGTATTTTATCACAGTTTATGAAAAAAAACAACAATATATTTTTAGTGAGCCATAAAAAATCATAAGTAATACTAAAGCTAAAAATTTCTAAAAAATTACTTGACAATCATTTTAAAAATAGGTATAATATATAAATGCATTATGTGTTTATAATGCAGGAAGGTGGCACCAATATGATTTGTGATGTTAGCACCATTATAAATATGGAGGGTGCACAGCTCTTGTTTTCCGATACTTTTGATGTTGCAGATGTTGCACCTGATATTGAGATTGTTAAATCACAACTTGATGGTAAAATAACTTGTACGGGCGGAGTGTTGGTACTGGAGGCAAGTGTTGAAGCGGAAGTAAAAACCGCCTGTGCCCGATGCCTGACAGAAATAAATCTGCCGCTTAAGTTTGATTTTAGCGAAACACTTGTTCTATCAGGACAAGAAACAGAGGCGGACAAAGACTCTGTTATCTTTTTTGAAGGTAAAGAGATTGATGTCGCAGAAATCGCTATAAACAATTTATTATTAAATATCTCATCAAAATATTTATGCAGTGAGGACTGTCGGGGGCTTTGCTCAAAATGCGGCAAAAACTTAAATGACGGCGATTGCGATTGTGATTTTTTTGAGATTGATGAGCGTTGGGAAAAATTAAAAAATTTTAAGTGATAAAATTCAGGAGGTGTAGACCATGGCAGTACCTAAGAGAAAAACCTCACAGGCAAGACGTGACAAAAGACGTGCAAACTGGAAATTAAGCATTCCCGGTTTTGTAAGCTGCCCTAAATGCGGAGAGCCTATTATGGGACATAGAGTTTGTAAGGCTTGCGGCTACTACAACGGAAAAGAAGTTGTAAAAAAAGAAGCGTAATTATGCGTAAATAAGGATGGAGAAGGAATATTCCTTCTCTATTTTTATATACATAAGTATGTAAAATCAGGAGGAAAAGTATGAGCGGTGCATACGTTTTGTCGGTAGATGAGGGCAGTATAGCTGAGGAGCTTCAAATAGAAGAGGGCGATTTAATACTCTCTATAAATAATAAACAAATTATAGATTATTTAGATTACAAGTTTTTGGCAACCGGCGAAGAAATATTGATGACAGTAAAGAAGAAAAACGGCGAGCTTTACGAGTATGAAATAGAAAATCCATATTTAGAGGATTTGGGAATAAACTTTAAAAATATGCTTTTTGACAAGCCTCACAACTGTCATAATAAGTGCATATTTTGTTTTATTGACCAGATGCCTAAGGGTATGCGTGACACACTTTATTTTAAAGATGATGATGCACGCCTTTCGTTTTTGTACGGGAACTATGTAACGCTTACCAATATGAGCGATGCAGATATAAACAGACTCATTGAGTATAAAATCTCGCCAATAAATATTTCTGTTCATACTACAAATCCTGAATTAAGGAAAACTATGCTAAATAATAAAAACGCCGGTAAAATCTTAGACCATATCAATAAATTATACGAAAATAATATTGAAATGAATATGCAGGTGGTTTTATGTCCCGGTGTTAATGACGGAGAGGAATTAGACAGAACAATTGGTGATTTATCAAAATTTATACCTGTTGCCCGCAGTATGTCCGTTGTACCTGTAGGTTTAACACGTTGTCGGGAGGGCTTGTACCCTATGAAAGCCTTTAATAAAGAATCTAGCCAAAAGGTTATAGGCCAGATTACGACTTGGCAGAAAAAGCTCTTAGAGGAACGTGGCACAAGGTTTGTTTATGCGGCAGATGAGTTTTACATAAATGGTGATATTGCTATTCCAAAAGAAGAGGAATATGAGGATTTTCCGCAGATTGAAAATGGAGTTGGTATGCTTTCTTCTATGGAGGCAGAATTTATGAAAGCAATATCCTGCGGTATCGAATTAAAGGCAGAGAAAAAAATTATAATTGCAACGGGAGAAATTTCCTATAATTTCATAAAAAAGCTAGTAAATCATACCAAAATGTGTTATAATATTAAAGATATAGAAGTAATAGGAATAAAAAACGAGCTTTTTGGAGGATATGTGTCAGTTTCAGGCTTGCTTGGGGCATCTGATTTGTTTCGTGCATTAGAAGGAAAATCAGCAGATAAGCTTTTAATCACAGAATCAATGTTAAAGGCTGATGAGGACATATTCTTAGATGATGTAACATTAAAAGAAGCAGAACAAAGATTAGGAATGGAAATTGTACCTGTTAAAAATGACGGAGGCAGTTTCTTAATGGCACTTTTAGGATATTAAAAAGAAAGAGGAAAATGTATGAGAAAGGCAACTGTAGCAATAGTAGGAAGACCTAATGTTGGTAAATCTACACTTTTTAATAAAATAGCGGGCAGTCGTATTTCTATTGTTGACGATACACCCGGTGTAACAAGGGACAGAATTTACGCCGAGGCGGAATGGTTAAACAGAACCTTTACGCTGATAGATACCGGCGGTATAGAACCTAAGTCTGACGATGAAATTTTAAAAAATATGAGATTTCAGGCAGAACTGGCTATTGAACGGGCAGATTGTATAGTTTTAATGACGTGTATCCACGACGGGCTGACTGCTGCTGATAAAGACGTAGCGGCGATGCTTTTAAAGTCGGGCAAGCCAATTGTTTTAGCAGTTAATAAGGTTGACCACGGCGGCGAGCCACCTATGGATTTTTACGAGTTTTATAATTTAGGGTTAGGCGACCCTGTTGCTATATCTTCAACTCACGGCTTGGGAGTGGGAGATTTGCTTGATGAAATATTTTCAAAAATTCCGTCTGAGCTTTTAGAAACAAAGGATGAAGAGTCGACAGCACTTCGTGTGGCTATCGTAGGAAAACCAAATGCAGGAAAATCTTCATTGATAAATAAAATTTTAGGAGAAAACCGAGTTATCGTAAGTAATATTGCAGGCACAACGAGAGATGCAATCGACACGAGCTTTGTAAAAGATGGCAAGGAATACATTTTGGTAGATACTGCGGGTATGCGAAAACGCGGCAAGGTAGACGAGGGAATTGAACGTTACAGCGTTGTACGTTCGCTTGCTGCGATTGACAATTGTGATGTTTGCGTTGTTGTTGTTGATGCTAAAGAGGGAATATCCGAGCAGGATTCTAAAATTGCAGGCTATGCCCACGAAAAAGGCAAAGCATCGATTATTGCAATAAACAAGTGGGATTTGATTGAAAAAGATACTCACACGATGAAAAATTTTACCGAAAAGGTAAATCAGGAACTGGGATTTATGCTTTATGCACCGCAAATCTACATTTCTGCACTAACTGGACAGAGAGTGGGAAAACTCTTTGAGCTTATTGACTATGTTCATGCCCAACATACGATGAGAATTAAAACAGGTATGTTAAATGATGTGTTGTCAGAGGCTACAATGAAAGTACAACCGCCGTCAGACAAGGGCAAAAGACTCAAGATTTTCTATATGACACAGGCAAGCACCTGTCCGCCGACGTTTGTTGTGTTTGTTAACAATAAAGAATTGATGCACTTTTCGTACTTAAGATATTTAGAAAATCAGATAAGGTCGGTTTTTGGCCTTTTGGGAACGCCTGTAAGGTTTATAGTAAGAGAACGGGATGACGACAAGGGCACAAAGGAATAGCAGGAGGTAATTATGTTATTAGCTGTAATTATTACGATAGTTTTATCATATCTGGTAGGGAGCGTAAATACCTCTATCATAATTTCAAAAATAAAGAAAAACGATATAAGATCACACGGCAGCGGTAATGCAGGTGCTACTAATACACTTCGGGTTATGGGTAAAGCTGCAGCAGTAGGCGTAGTGGTGGGAGATGCACTAAAAGCGTTTATAGCGGCGATTTTGGCATCGCTTGTTGCAAATTGGTACGGCATTTCATATCCTGACAATCTCATACTTAAATATCTGGCATTAGTATTTGTAGTAATAGGACACAATTTTCCTTTGTATTTTGGCTTTCGCGGAGGTAAAGGCATAGTCACATCTGTCGCTGTTATTTTTGCTATTGATTGGCGTTTGGGGATTATAGTGCTAGGTATTGGCGTTATTGCTATAATTTTAACAAGATACGTTTCATTAGGTTCTTTAATAGGCTGCATACTTTTTCCGCTTGTGTGCTATATAAGATATATGGATATGCCTATGTCATATGAGAAACTGGTAATAATTCCTGCTGCATTTTTAGGAATTTTAGGAATTATTCGTCATAAGGACAATATAAAAAAGCTTATGTCAGGAACAGAGCGTAGAATAGGTGAGAAATCTTCAAAATAAACAGGTGGTGACTATCTTGAACATATCAGTTATCGGCTCGGGAACATGGGGTTGTGCTTTGGCTTCAATCCTGCGTGATAAGGGAAATGATGTAACTCTTTGGTCGTATTTTTTAGAGGAAAGTGAAGAGCTTAAGAAAAACGGAAAGGCAAAAAACCTCGAAAATTTTGTAATGCCTGATGGTATAGAATATACAAGTGATATAAAGACAGCAACAATCGAAAAAGATGTTATTGTCTTAGTAACACCATCGAGTGCTGTTTCGGCTACTGCTGAAAATATGTCACCTTATGTAAAAAACGGTGCTGTTATTGTTTGTGCATCTAAGGGGTTTGATTCAGATACACAAAAGACATTGACAGAAACAATTAAGGATAAAATCCCGCAGGCTAATGTTGCGGCTCTGTCGGGTCCGTCACACGCAGAAGAGGTTGCACAAAAAATGCCCACAACATTAGTGGCGGCAGCTGATTTGCGTGAGATAAGAGAAATGATACAGGGACTCTTTATGACAGATTACTTAAGAGTATATACAAACGAAGATGTTTTGGGAGTGGAAATAGGCGGAGCTTTAAAAAATGTTATAGCATTATGTGCGGGGATTTCTGATGGATTAGGTTTAGGCGACAATGCCAAGGCGGCTTTGATGACACGCGGAATATCTGAAATCAGCAGACTCGGAACAGCAATGGGTGCTAAATCCACAACCTTTGGGGGCTTGTCGGGGATTGGAGATTTAATAGTAACCTGTACTAGTATGCACTCAAGAAACAGACGTGCAGGAATTTTAATTGGTCAGGGCAAAACCACAGACGAGGCGATGAAAGAAGTAAATATGGTCGTAGAGGGCGTATATGCTACAAAAGAAGCACACAGACTTTCCTGTAAATTAGGAGTTGAGATGCCTATTACACAAGAGGTTTACAATGTGCTTTTTGAAGGCAAAGCAGCACGTGATGCTGTTTATGATTTGATGACAAGAAATAGAAAAAATGAAATAGATGACTAGTGGTATAGCATACTACTCATCAGAAAACAGAAAGGACGAAATCATATGAATTACATGTTTATGAGATTCCCCGGATTTAAAAGCAGAGCACTTACTTTAAGCTATGACGATGGTGCTATATACGACAAGAGGCTTATCGATATAATGAACAAAAACGGATTAAAGGGCACCTTTAATATCAATTCAGGATTTTTAATTGATAATGCAGAGCGAGAGCTGACAAATGAGCAGACAGTAAGGCTATATCTGGAATCTGGAAACGAGGTTGCCGTACATGGTAAAAAGCACCTTTATTTAACAGAATTGCCGTCTGCGATGGCAGTTGATGAAATATTAAACGATAGAATTGCCCTAGAAGAAATGTTTGGCACTATTGTTAGTGGTATGGCTTATGCTTATGGCTCATATAATGACAGAATAGTAGGTATTTTAAAGGATTGCGGAATAGAATATGCAAGAACTGTAGTTTCTACTGAAAGATTTGACATTCCAAATGATTGGCTAAGATTACCTGCTACGTGTCACCACGAAAATCCAAGACTTATGGAGCTTGCACGTTCGTTTGTTGAGGATGAGCTGGTAGCAAAGAGACCAAAGCTGTTTTATTTGTGGGGACACAGCTTTGAATTTAATCGTAATAACAACTGGAATGTTATAGAAGAATTCGCAGAATACATAGGAAATCGCAGTGATATTTGGTACGCCACCAATATTGAAGTATGTAAATATGTCAAAGCCTATGATGCACTTTGCTTTAGTGCGAACGGAAATATAATTTATAATCCGACTGCTACGGATATTTACTTAAATTATTTTGATAAGGAAATTCTTGTTAAAGCGGGAGAAACTGTCAAAACCAATCTTTTATAATTAAAATGCAACGCAAAGATTTTTTTAAAAGTGTGCAGTTTTGATTGTTTTCATGTTAGTAAATAAATGAAAAAATTTATGGCAAGAAATTGCAGTGTAAATATTGGAGGAAGGGCAATGAAGTGGTTTAGAAAAAATGAAGTGCTTGAGGAGATAAATAATGCAGAGGTAAAAGAAGAATCCTCAGAAAACATTCAAAAACCGAAAAAAAGCTTTTTTGACAAGCTGAAAGAGGGCTTAGAAAAGACCAGAAGTGCGGTTTTTGGAAGAATAGATGATGTTTTTTATGCCTTTTCCTCGGTAAATGATGAGCTTTTTGAAGAGCTGGAAGAGGTTTTGATTACAGCAGATATTGGTGTTGATACATCTGTTTATATTATAGACACATTGAGAAAAACGGCTCGTGAAAAAGGCATTAAAGAACCTGAAGAATTAAAAACAGAATTAAAAAGTATTATTAGCAGGATTTTATGCGAGCAGGATATAGAATGCAATATTAGCGATACACCGTCTGTCATTATGGTAATTGGTGTAAACGGTGTCGGTAAAACGACTTCAATCGGCAAAATGGCAAATTACTATAAATCACAAGGGAGAAAGGTTTTGCTGGCTGCGGCAGATACCTTTCGTGCGGCAGCTATTGACCAATTAGAAATCTGGGCAAAAAGAGCAGGAGTTGATATTGTTAAGCACCAGGAAGGCTCAGACCCGTCGGCAGTAGTTTTTGATGCGATTGCAGCAGCAAAAGCAAGAGGTACGGATATTGTTATATGCGATACTGCAGGCAGACTTCACAACAAAAAAAATCTTATGGATGAGCTTGCCAAAACTGCAAGAGTAATAGAGCGGGAGACAGGCAAACCGGCAAACGAGGTATTACTTGTTTTGGATGCGTCGACGGGACAAAACGCCTTAATTCAAGCCCGCGAGTTTAAAAATGCCGCTCAGATTACCGGCGTAATATTAACAAAGCTGGACGGTACGGCAAAAGGCGGAGTTGTAATTGCACTTTCAAGGGAACAAAATATAGGAGTGAAATTTATCGGTGTAGGAGAGGGAATTGACGACTTGCAGAAGTTTAATCCTGAGGAGTTTGCGTCGGCTTTATTTCCTGAAGAGTAATTTTATAGGATAGTTATAAGCCCGTTGTACGCTTTCACGTGCCCACGGATAAGTGCAGATGAGCTTGTAAATATATTTTTTGGGCAGAAAGGCTATGGGAAAATAATGGATTTTAGCAAGTATAATGTCGGGTATTATCTGGCACCCGGCGAAAATAAAGCGTGGACAAGCAAGGACCATATTGAAAAGGCACCAATTTGGTGCAGTGTTGATATGCGTGACGGGAATCAAAGTCTTGTAATTCCTATGAGTCTTGTGCAAAAGCTGGAATATTACAGAGTTCTTTTAGAGGTTGGCTTTAAAGAAATAGAGGTAGGATTTCCTGCTGCAAGCGAAACTGAATATCAGTTTTTAAGAACTCTTATTGACAAAAATATGATACCCGAAGATGTGACCATTCAGGTTCTTACACAGTGCAGAGAGCATATAATAAGAAAAACCTTTGAGGCCTGCAAGGGTGCACCGAAAGCAATTATTCACTTTTATAATTCCGTGAGTGTTGCACAACGGGAACAGGTATTCGAAAAATCAAAAGAAGAAATAAAGAAAATTGCTGTTGACGGGGCAAAGCTTGTTAAAAGGCTTGCCGGCGAATATGAGGGAAATTACAGATTTGAATATTCCCCCGAAAGCTTTACGGGAACAGAACCGGAATATGCTTTAGAGGTGTGTAATGCGGTCTTAGATGTTCTTGAGCCTTCAAAAGACAACAATGTTATTATAAATCTGCCTGTTACGGTTGAAATGAGTCTTCCGCACGTTTATGCAAGTCAGGTAGAATATATGAGCAAAAATTTAAAATACAGGGAGTTCGTAACTCTATCAATTCATCCGCATAATGACCGTGGTACAGGTGTTGCAGATACCGAGCTTGCACTTTTAGCAGGTGCTGAGCGTGTAGAGGGAACCCTGTTCGGTAACGGAGAAAGAACTGGCAATGTAGACATAGTTACGATTGCTATGAATATGTATTCTCACGGGGTAAATCCAAACCTTAACTTTTCAGATATGCCATATCTTGTTGAAAAGTACGAGGAATGTACGGGAATGCGTGTATATGAGCGTAGTCCGTATGCAGGCGGTCTTGTTTTTGCGGCATTTTCAGGAAGTCATCAGGATGCTATTGCCAAGGGAATGAAATACAGAACTAAAAATAATCTCCACGAGTGGACAGTTCCCTACATACCGATTGACCCAAAGGATATAGGAAGAACCTACGATGCCGATGTAATCCGCGTAAATTCACAATCAGGCAAGGGCGGAATCGGATATTTGTTGGAAGAAACCTACGGATATGTTTTGCCTCCTAAAATGCGTGAGCATTTAAGCTATGTGTGTAAGAGCATTTCAGACCATAAGCATAAAGAATTAAAAGCCGAAGAAGTACTTGAAATTTTTACAGACAGGTACTTGAATAAATCCGGCAGTATTGAGGTAACGGATTTTGATTTTGTGCGTGAAAGCGATATAGTTAAAATCAACATAACCTTTAAGGAAAATGGTGTTGAAACACAGCTTAAGGCTGAAGGAAATGGTTCGTTGAATGCTGTTAATAATGCACTTAAAGCATATTCTGGCGAAGAATATGTTTTACAGGTGTTTACACAGCATAGTATGCAGGGAAAAGGTTCTCAGAGTGTGGCTGCCTCATACATAGGACTTGAAAGAGAAAATGGAGAAATGTTCTGGGGTGTTGGTACAGACACCGATATTATTAAAGCAAGTACAAATGCACTTTTGAGTGCGTTCCATAATATGACTATGGGAGGAAATGAGTAATGGGAATGACAATGACGCAGAAAATACTTGCATTCCATTCGGGGCATAAAAGTGTAAATGCAGGACAGCTTATTAATGCAAGTCTTGATATTGTGCTTGGAAATGATATCACAACCCCCGTGGCAATAAATGAATTTAAAAAGGCAGGCTTTGACGACATTTTTGATAAGGATAAAGTTGCAATTGTGCTTGACCATTTTGTGCCGAATAAGGATATAAAAGCGGCAGAGCAGTCAAAAACCTGCAGAGAATTTGCTTGTGCTCACTGCGTGAGCCACTTTTATGATGTTGGCAAAATGGGAATTGAACACGCACTGTTGCCTGAACAGGGTGTTGTAACCTCAGGAGATTGCATAATCGGTGCTGATAGCCATACGTGTACCTATGGGGCTCTTGGTGCGTTTTCAACAGGAGTGGGCAGTACAGATATGGCGGCAGGTATGGCAACGGGTATGGCATGGTTTAAGGTTCCTTCTGCAATTCGCTTTAACCTTATGGGTAAACTGCCGTACAATTGTAGCGGCAAGGATGTTATTTTATATATTATTGGTATGATTGGTGTAGATGGTGCTCTTTATAAAAGTATGGAATTTGCAGGCGATGGAGTAAAAAATCTGTCAATGGATGACCGCTTTTGCATATGCAATATGGCAGTTGAGGCAGGAGCCAAGAACGGAATATTCCCCGTAGATGAAAAAACAATGGAATATTTAAATAACAGGTGCGAAAGAGAACCAATTATTTTTGAAGCAGATGACGATGCAGAATATGAAAAGGTATATGATATTGATTTGTCAAAGATTGTTCCTACAGTAAGCTGTCCGCATCTTCCTGAAAATACAAAAAATGCAAGTGAGCTTTCCGATGTTAAGATTGACCAGGTTGTAATTGGAAGCTGCACCAATGGTCGCATGGAGGATATGGAAGCGGCATACAAAGTGTTAAAAGGGAAAAAGGTTATAGACGGCGTAAGATGTATTATCATTCCTGCTACTATGAATATTTATAGAGAATGTGTTGAGAAGGGCTATGTAACGGCGTTTATTGATGCCGGTGCGGTCGTATCAACACCAACCTGCGGACCTTGCCTTGGAGGATATATGGGCATACTTGCGTCGGGAGAACGATGTGTTGCAACAACAAACAGAAACTTCGTCGGCAGAATGGGGCATATAGATAGCGAGGTTTACCTTGCTTCTCCTTATACTGCAGCCGCAAGTGCATTAACGGGTCGTATTACAGAGTACAAGGAGGAAAAGTAAATGAATACTTGTGGAAAAGCATTTAAATATCATGATAATGTTGATACAGATGTTATTATTCCTGCAAGGTATTTAAATACACCTGATGAAAAAGAGCTTGCACATCATTGTATGGAGGATATTGACACTGAATTTGTGAAAAATGTAGAGAAAGGCGATGTGATTGTTGCAGGCTGGAATTTTGGTTGCGGTTCATCGAGAGAACACGCACCGCTCGTTATTAAAACCTGTGGTATTGGATGCGTTATTGCAAAAAGCTTCGCAAGAATTTTTTATAGAAACGCAATAAATATAGGTCTTCCGATTTTGGAATGTGAGCAGGCAGCGGAGGAAATTTCTGCAAATGATGAAGTTCGGATAGATTTTAATACAGGAGAAATTACAAATATAACGACAGGTAAAAAGTATAAGGCACAGCCATTTCCTGATTTCATTCAAAATATTATTAAATGTGGCGGACTGCTTGCTTCTTTAAAGGAGGCAAAGTCTGATGAATAAGAATATTGCAATAATAAAAGGCGATGGCATTGGACCTGAGATTATTAATCAGGCAATTTTAATATTAAATAAAATCGGAGAAATTTATGGGCACAGCTTTAGCTACACTGATGTGGATATGGGTGGTTGTGCGATTGACAAGTATGGAAATCCATTGCCCGAAGCAGAGCTTATAAAATGCCTGAATTCAGACAGCGTACTGCTTGGTGCTGTCGGAGGGGAAAAGTGGAATGATTTATCAGGTAATATGCGACCTGAAAATGGCTTGTTAAGACTTCGGGCGGGCATGGGTGTTTATAGTAATAATCGGCCTGCAAGGATATGGCCGCAGTTAGCCTCGGCGTCGCCTCTTAAGAAATCCATTGTAGAAAAAGGTATAGATTTCATTATTGTCCGAGAGCTTACGGGCGGCATATATTTTGGAGAGCATAAAACAGAAATCAAAGACGGAGAAAGCTTATCAACGGATATACTCAGATATAGTGAGTCTGAGATTGAACGTATCGGCAGAATTGGTTTTGAAACTGCAATGAAGAGAAGAAAGAAGCTCTGCTCTGTTGAAAAAAGCAATGTGCTTGACTCGAGCCGACTTTGGAAAAAGGTTATGCACCGCTTAAAAGAAGAATATCCCGAGGTGGAGCTTTCCGATATGCTGGTTGATAATTGTGCGATGCAAATTGTCAAAAATCCTGCTCAATTCGATGTTATTGTTACAGAAAATATGTTTGGTGATATCTTGTCGGACGAAGCTTCGCAGATTACAGGCTCTATCGGTATGATTCCGTCATCAAGCCTTGGGGATACCTCCCGTGGTCTTTATGAACCGATTCACGGCTCAGCACCTGATATTGCAGGAAAAGATATAGCTAACCCAATCGGTACAATTCTATCGGCGGCAATGATGCTTCGCTTTAGCTTTGATATGTCAAAAGAAGCAGATGAAATAGAAAAAGCGGTGTCATCATTTCTTGATAGAGGATATAGAACTGCAGACATTATGCCGACAGATAAAGAAGAAGCAAAGCAATGCAGGCTCGTAAGCTGCAGCGAATGTGGAAGGCTTATTATGGAATATTTATAAAAAACCGAGGACTTAAATCTTGCTGTACTTAAATAAGTTTTACATCGTATAGGTTTTATTAACAAAAAGGGAAAATGTGAAATGGGGGGTGGCAAAAGCCACCGCCCATTTTTAAGAAAGCCTTTTTAAATGCATTCATCAATAAAGAAAAAATCATAATTATGCTCTTTTAAAATTTGGCACATTTTTAATATTTTTTTCTCTGTATCAGGTTGATACCCACAGTATTCAGGAAATGCATACTGTTCGTGAGTTGCATTTCCTACATATTCATCGTTTAATGCAGGTTTTATTTTACTTTCAATCTTATCAAGAGGAATACTGTTAAGAAAAACACCGTCATCAAACCTTTTGAAGTGAATTCCGAGCTCCTTTTTATAAATTGTTTTAAACGTTCCTTTAGTTTCTTCAATCTCGTCTTCTTTCATATGGTTATATGAGGCAAGAGAATAAAAGCCGCCTTTATTTATAACTATAGATTCAGGCTTGTGATTTTGCATAAGTCTAAAGGCGTTAGAACCTAAAATATTCAGATTAGGCTCATATTCTTTCGTACCGCAATGAGTGCAACTAAAAATCTTTATTCCGCAATCTCTTAATGCCTGGCAAGCTTCCTTGCTTATAGCTATCCAGTGTGGGTTAATAGAATTTACAGAAACGTTCTCTCCTGCAAACCGTGTTACCTCATGCAAAAACCGCATATACTCATTTTTTACATCATCATAATTTGCATTCACGAGAGGATAGTCAGGGAATTCCTGTTTTGAGTGATATCCTATTTTTAGCCAATCAGAGTTTTCGCTCCATTCATTTTTATATACATCGGGCATATCTGAGAGGGCAAATTCTCTGTCTCCATACGAGTAGTCTGTACGATAGAAACAGTTGAGCACAACCTTTAAACCATACATATCGTGTGCTTTTTTTAATATTTTTAAAAAGTGCTGGTTAAAAATAGATTTCGGCATATTTTCGGCAATATCTCGGAAAGTCCATATGACATCGTCAACATAAAAAAACGCCTTTTTATTCATTATATTTCCTTATATTTCCTTCTTTCCTACCTATTCAGGAATATATGATGTAAATATGTAAAAATAAAGCTTATAAATTAGGAGAATAAATTCTATTAAAGCTCTCGCCAAAGAAAATGTTTTCGCAAGTGCATTCCCAAGGGTTGTAGTCAAACAATCTTCTTTCGTTGACAAGCTCTTCAATAGCGTCAATTTCCCCTGATAAATACTTTAAAATCATATAACGTGTTGTTTCAAATCTTGAACGTATTGTTGCTCTGCGTTGCTCAACAACATCAAGTCCGAAACCACGATAATATGAAGTATAAAGTTCTTTATCAACATCCATATAATGCTTTATGCGGTCAGCAATAACAAGTGCCTCGTCAGCCATTGCCTGAAGCATTGCCCTGTTATTATCGTCGTATGCCTTTTTAAGCCTTAGACCAAAGTCTGCTTTAAGCTCAAGGACAGAAATCATAGCCTTAAACTGTTTAAAGCTTATGTCCATCGGACCTGGTAACGGATTAACTTTATCGTAATCACAAACAAGCTTGCTGTAATGAGCTTTTAGGTCTAAGCCTTCTGCATTTTTATCTAAAAGACCAAAGAGCGGATCATTGTAAAGCAAGAATTTAGATGCAAGCTCCAGGTTATCGTTGTCGTGAACGTTGTCAGCTCTTTCCATATCGACAAACGCCTGAAAGTCAACGCCATAAAGGAATTTAACTTTTTTGCTTAATTCTTCTTCATTATATCCAACGCCATAATCATATTCTGCTACAAGCAAAAGTGCGGGAAGTGCAAGAAAATGCGGTGTTTCGCCCGAGTCTTCCCACATAGAAAGTGCCATTTGCTTTACGTTTGCACGAATGGCAGCAGGAACGCCTGCAGTAATTGTAGCAAGAGATTTCTGATATTTTACAATTAAACTCTGGTACATTTTAACGCCGCCGAGATAGAAGATATCATCGCTTAATTCGCGAATCTTATTAAACATGGTTACCATTCTTTCTTCGTCCTCGGTAGAATAATCCCAATAATTTAAAATTGCACCCTGGGGGAAGTTTTCGCGGGCCTTTTGGTCAAATTCCACCATAGGCTTTACATAGAAACCATCTGCCGGAGGTGCCCCCTTCCAGCAGTACTGGAAGTACATATCAACAGAAACATAAGGTTTTAAACCATATTTTTTAGCCATATCTGCAACTATGTTAAGATGTCTGTAATACACATCAGCAACGTCAACCTTGCCGTGAATGGCTTCGTATCTTCCCTTAACAAACGTTCTTGGCTCATCAAGACCGACATTTATAAGCTTGGTGCGGAAGCACGAACTTACAGCCTTTATTATATTTTCAATAAACTCATATGTTTTCGGGTCGTCTGCCAAAAGCTCATTGTTTGTTGATCTGATATCTCTCGTGCTGTGATATTTTAAGTATTTTTCAAAATGTCCTAAGGTTTGAATATATGGGATAAGCTCTATACCCAATTCGTATGCATAATCATCAAGCAACTTTAACTGCTTCATTGTATATCTGCCACGCTGATGACCGAAATGCGGATATTCAGGAACTTCGTACATATCTTCCATATAAAGATGCATGGAATTGTGTCCCATAAGTGCATTATGTCTGATGAAATACTCTAATCCTTTTATGCTCAGCGGATTGTTTCTCGACAAATCTACATGGCAACCATTCATATCAAAGTGTGGAAGCTCACTCTTCTCGAATTCTGTTTTGCCCTCGTAAAGTGCCTGACAAAGCAACATTAATGCTCTGAAAAAACAGGATTTACGCTTGCCGTATGTAATCGTTGCGGTATCTCCCTTTAATGATACGGATAAACCGATTTTATCGTCATTTTTTACATTGATTACAATATCAGCACAACATTTTTCTGTTGCTTTGAAAAACAAGTCGTCTTCAACAAGCTTTATTCCATTTTCTAATTTCTCTGCTCCAGAAAAGTAAAAGTTGTAAATTTTTCTGTCGTTCATCTTATTCTCCTTATAAAAGTTATATATTTAGTTTAGCTATATGCTTGTTATATCACACGCCTTTAAAAAAGTCAAGCGATTTAATTTTCGTAATATTATCTTGTTTTTTTTGTTATTATATGAGGCTGCCAAAATAATGCGAATTATACCTTGACTTTGAAAACCTTTTGTTATATACTTACTTTAAAGTAAGGAAGGTCTTAGCAGGAATAAAAGCAATTTTAAAAAAAATAAGGAAGTACAAAAATGTTTGGAAAAGATTTTGTATGGGGTGCTGCAAGTGCTGCGTATCAGGTCGAAGGTGCAGCCTATGAAGATGGAAGAGGATTATCAGTTTGGGATATATATTGTAAACAGCCTGGCAAAATTTATGAGGGGCATACAGGCGATGTAGCCTGTGACCATTACCATCGTTATAAAGAAGATATCGCTATTATGAAAGAACTTGGGCTTAAGGGATATAGATTTTCTATTTCCTGGACCAGAATAATCCCAAATGGAATTGGTGAGGTAAATCAAAAAGGTATAGAATTTTATAACAATCTGATTGACGAACTGTTAAAAAACGGCATTGAACCTTATGTTACACTTTTTCATTGGGACTATCCGGATGAGCTTTTTAAAAAGGGCGGTTGGCTAAACCGTGAAAGTGCTGAGTGGTTTGCATATTATGCAAAGGTTGTTGCAGAAAACTTTTCTGACAGGGTAAAATACTTTATAACATTAAATGAACCACAATGCTTTGTTGTAAGCGGACATTGTGGAGGAGTTCAGGCTCCGGGGCTTAATTATTCAAAATATCATCAGGTTCAAATTGTTCATAACGTATTATTGGCTCATGGAATGGGCGTACAAAGTCTTCGCAAGTATGCAAAGCAGGACATAAAAGTGGGCTACGCTCCGACTGCTTTCTGGATTTACCCTTATGATGAAGACGATAGTGAGCTTGTTGAGGAGGCAAGAAGACAAAATTTTGCCGCTCGTGAAGATATGGTATTAACCGGACCATCAATTTGGATGGACCCTGCAATACTTGGCAATTATCCTGCAGATTGGTTAGAGGCTATAGTAGAATATTTACCAGATACCTGGAAAGAGGATATGAAAACAATTTGTCAACCGCTTGACTTTTTGGGGCAAAATATATATGGCGGAGCTGCTCTTATAAAAACTGAGAATGGCTATGAGCTGATGAAAAGAGAAGCAGGAAACCCACATAGTGATCTTAATTGGCCTGTTGAACCTAAGGGTTTAAAATGGGGAGCAAAATATTTATATGAAAGATATAAGCTTCCTATTTACATTACTGAAAACGGAATGTGTTGCCACGATAGAGTATCACTTGATGGTAAGGTGCATGACCCCAACCGAATTGACTTTTTAAATCGCTATTTGTTAAGCCTTGAAGAGGCAATTGATGAGGGTGCAGATGTTCGTGGATATTTCCAATGGTCGCTGACTGATAATTTCGAGTGGACACACGGATATAAATCAAGATTCGGATTGGTATATATTGATTACGAAACACAGAAAAGAACAATTAAGGATAGCGGGTATTGGTATAAAAAGGTTATAGACACAAATGGAGAACATTTGCATAGCGACGACTTTTAAAAAATTATTAAAATATATAAAATAGAAAGGGAGATTTATTATGTATCAATTTCCAATTGGTGTAATTATGGATTGCTTTAAGGTTGATACCAAGCAAGCAATTGAAAAGGCAGCAGCTATTGGTGCTAAGGGCATACAGATGTATGCATCAAACGGGGAGCATGCTCCTGAAAATATGACAACAGAAAAGAAAAAAGAACTCCTTGATATGATGAATTCAAACGGATTAGTATTTTCTGCAATCTGTGGTGATATCGGACGTTTTGACGACCCTGAAATCATCCCCGGAAGAATTGAAAAATCAAAGAGAATTCTAGACTTAGCCAAGGAATTGGGAACAGACATTGTAACAACACATATTGGCGTTGTTCCGGAAGATAAAAACCACGAAAGATATAAAATAATGCAAGAAGCTTGCTTTGAGCTTTCGCGATATGCAGACTCAATAGGCTCGCACTTTGCAATAGAAACAGGTCCTGAAACATCGCTTGTTCTTAAAGGATTTTTGGACTCATTAAATTCAACGGGTGTTGCAGTAAATTTAGACCCTGCAAACCTTGCAATGGTAACAGGAGATGACCCTGTTGCAGCAGTATATAATCTTCGTGATTACATAGTACATACTCATGCAAAGGACGGAAGAAAGCTTCGCGAGAACAATCCTGAAATTATATATGGTGTAATTCGGCCGGATGTTGTTCCAACGGGCAGAGGTTTTATAGAGGTTCCTTTAGGTGAGGGTGATGTGCCATTCCCAAAATATTTAGCCGCACTTGAAGATATAGGCTACAGGGGCTTTTTGACAATAGAACGTGAAGCTGGCGAAAACCCTGAGGCAGATATTGTATTAGCTGCTGACTTTTTAAGAGATATAATGAGCAAATAGACAAAAACGTTAAAAAGAGGGCTGTAGCAAATTTTTGCTACAGCCCTTTTCATATATAATTTTATTTACACATAAAGCGTTGCGGCAAGCCTGAAGAAATTGCGGGTACAGCTCTGTTCTTAGCAACTGAAGATGCGGCATACTTAAACGGCTCTATTATAGTTGCAGATGGAGGCATTACCATTATGCACTACACTTTTAAAAAGTAATTTATACATTATTTATAAAAATGTGCTAAAAATATAAAAAAGCTCTTTACTTTTGCTGTAAAAGATGTTATAATGTAACCGAATTTTAATATTGAGGTAATAAAGAATTAAAAGAGAGGGAAGGTAAAATGAAAAGGTTTAACAAGTTTTTATCAGTAGTGCTTTCGGTTGCTATGATAGTATCTATGCTATCTGCAGTGGCATTCGCAACAGAGAGTGGAAGCGACGCAACAGACAGCGGAAGTAACATAGTAGAGAGCGGAAGTAGCGAAACAGAAACAACTGTCGGAGGCAATGTTATTTCAGTAGGACCTCAGGTAACAAAGTTCCATGCAATTAACGATTGTTATGAAGCAGCTGAGGGTAGCTATACAAACACAGATAGCATACCGACTATTTTAGAGGGTAAATCTATTACGTATAAGCTTGATGCTGAAAAAGCTGGGAATTATGCAATTTATTTGAATATTGATAAAAATTCCACCGCAAACAAAGTAACCATTACGTTAAATGATGAGGTTTATGATAATTACTATCCTATGGCTAACCGTAATTGGCAGGGTGTAAAGTATAATATGTCAGAAGCGGTAAGTACCGATGCGACAAACAATGTTATGTTCCCGTTTATAGAGGGTGAAAACATACTTACAATAACGGCGACAATATGCGACCTCAAATTTAATGCAAACAGTCACATTATGATAAGAGGTCTGGATATAGTAGCAGGTGATGGAGTTTCTTTCTATGCTCCCGACTATGTTGACTCTAATGTTATGCACGCACACAGAGATAATCAGTATAGCGATGGTATAAACGAGAGCGTAACATGGAATGACAAAACCGTTCAGGGAATGCACATAGCTGCTGGCAAATATCTTACATATAACATAGATGCAGGCGAGGGCGGATACTATAGTGTTAAAGCAGCTCTAAAGGCTGGTGCTGTGAACAAAGCAAGCTTGCAGAAAGTTTATGTAAACGGTTCAGCTGTAGCAGCGGCAAGCATGACAGTTCCTGCAAAAGAAGCAATTTCCTATGACCATTACGATGCAAGCAGCTACATTTATTTGCAAGCTGGTCTAAACACCGTAAAGTTTGCATGTGAGGTTCCAAACAACACCACACACACAAGTGCATGGATTTCTAAGATTGAACTTGTGAAGATAAATAATGCAAGCTATAATGTAGGCCATGGCATAAAGCTGTTGCCCGGACAGATAGAAACAACAGTAAAGAACGCCAATGCACAGAACTATATCACATTAGAATCCGGCGAATATGTAACTGCAAGAATAGTTACAGACGCAAAGGATTATAAAATAACTAGCAATAGCGGTTTAACGCTTGTAGTTGATGATGAAGTAAAGGAAAACACACTTGTACCTCTTACTGCAACTACTCACACAATCAAGCTTATTAATAACACAGATAGTGCTGTTAATTTTGAGAGTGTAGAAATCCTGCCAACAGGAAACATCAGAGCGATTACACCTAAAGAATCAAGTGTAGAGGCAGTTGATGGTGTGTACACAATTCCTGACACAGGTGCAACCTTTACCCTTGATTTTGAGGCAACAAAGGCAGGCAGCTATGACTTCTTTGTGCAGTGGAAAAACACAACGAATGCTATAGGATACTATAAAGCAACACTTACAAATAGTGAAGATTCTGTAGTAGCAGAGCTAGATAACCTTCCGTCTACTTCAGGTGTGTATGCACTGGCAAAGACAGGCGGAAAAGTAAAAGACAGAATAATTCTTTCAGCTCCTGACATTGCAGCAGGAACATACACCTTGACATTTGAAATTTATGAATCTGCGGATGCTTTGGGTGCAACAGTTCACGGCTTCCAGTCAAGATATGTAACCTACACAGCACCGGAAGATAACACAGAGCTTATGATTCCTGCAATAAACCTTGTTTATGCTGATGCAATTCCGACAGTAAAAACAGACAAACCGGCTTCAAACTGTGCACATATGTATACATCAGCAGCTTCAAATGTAACAAATGAGCTTTACGATGGTGAATACATTGATTTTCACAATATTATAATAGGTACAAACTGCACATTATCATATGATATTGTTTCAAATAAATCAGGCTATTACAACGTTGGCTTTAGCGGATTGCCACTTACCAATACTTCTGCTGATGTAGAGCTTTACGTAAATGGTGTAAAGGCGGGTGTAGTGACAGTAGCTACAAACGTAGATACAAGATATGACTTTAGTGAAAGCGTATTCTTAAATGAAGGAAACAACACGATAAGCCTTTTATATGCTGCAAGTGGCGGATATCCTGCAGTTCAGAAGCTTTACGTTTCAAATGGTACAATGCCATCTGTCAGCACAACACAATCAACACTAGTGGCAGTTGATGCACCTATCAGCTATGTAGATAACAGCTACAACCCTGGCAACATTTCAACAAACGTAAAAGAACTTGAAGAGGGCGACTCTGTAACAGTTAAGGTAAACGTTGCCGAAAAACACATCTATGCAATAGATGCAACATTTAATAACAGTGCAACAGATAGCTCCGGAGCTTCAAAGAACGTTAACCCTGTTTTTGATGTAGTAATAGACGATGCTGAACCTGTAACAGTAGAAACATTCCGTGGTGCTGTTAAAGAGATAAGAACGCTTACAAGATGCGAGCTTGACAAAGGCATACACACAATAACACTTACATTAAAGGAAAATGCAGATTATACAGTTTTGGTTAACTTCTATAATTTTGTATTAAGAAATACAGAAATCGAAGTAAAGGCAGATGGAACAGCAAC
The DNA here is from genome assembly GCA_045596445.1 of Congzhengia sp. Lineage (GTDB taxonomy): Bacteria > Bacillota > Clostridia > UBA1381 > UBA9506 > Congzhengia. The sequence continues at coordinate 46,808 of JAZOCK010000016.1, forward strand.
ACAGTTTGGCTCTTATGAGTTTACAGATTGTGCAACACAATTTGCCCCCGTACATATTAACGGACAGTTTGGCTATAGTGCTTATGCTGACCCCGAGAACCCATCATCAGATAATATGCTTGGTGGAGCAATATATGTATCTGCAGGCAAAGACCTTACATACACCTTCAATGCAGAAGAAGATGGTATGTATAAGCTAACGGCGTTTGCTTCAATTGATAATAAGAGAACAGGAACAGGAAGCGAGGAAGACCCATATGTATATAACCCTGGCACACCTGCAACAATATCTTACTTTGTAAATGGTTTAGAAACGGCATCTGCTGTTGCTACTGTTAATAACTCTGCTGCAGCGGTAAATGGCGAGGGAGCAGACCAGTACGGCTATAAATACGCAGACTACGAAACAGCAGACAAATACGTATACTTAAACAAAGGTCTGAATACAGTAACATTACGCGTTACAGTTACAGCGGGAGGTATTCGTATATATAAAGCTTCTATCGAAAAAATCAACCCTGTAATTACAGTTACAAATGAGAACAGCACAGCAATCGGCACAACAGAGCTTGCTGCAGGCACATACACAGTAACAGCAAATACAAATGGTATAGGAAACAATCAGGATATTTTAGTATCGTTTGTTGTTTATAAAACTAAGGACGGAGTAACAACAATGTCTGACAGTGTAACAAAGGTGTATACCGATAATGGAACAAACACCTTCACAGGTACGGTTACAGTAGGAAACGAAGAAGGCTATACCTACACAGCTAAAATGATAATTTTAGATAAGGCAACATTTAAAGTACTTCATACAGTAGATACGTATACTTACGTTGCAGAACCTGAAGCATAATTAAAATTTTATTAACGAGGTCGCAGTAATACTGCGACCTCGTTTTCGTAATGTGAAAATACCCGACAACAAAATCCCAATCTCTGCAGATAAATCACAATTTATCACAGCAAATATCCCATGAATTACACGCATTGGCAATATAATGTTATTTTTTTAAAAAAAGTCTTTACTTTTTATAAAACATGTGATATACTGTAACCAAATCTTAATATTTAATAAGAGAGAAGGAATATAAAAATGAGAAAGCTTAATAAGTTTCTATCAGTTTTGCTTTCAGTTATTATGTTAATGGGAATGCTATCTACAATAACGTTTGCAGCAAGCGATAGTATAGTTACAGTAAATCCTGGAGCAACAACTGCTAATGGTACTGGTGGTGCTACATACTTTCATGTAGTAGATGATGCCGTATCAATTACAGAAAATGGCTACACCGTTGCGGCGGATGGTAAAACGATAACCTTAAACGAGGGCAGTGAAGTTGCCTATAAATTGAACGTAGCCAAAGACGGATACTATATGTTCTTATTTGAACATAAGTCTTTTACCGTGAGCGAACACACAGACGGCACGCGTCTTATGGAGGTTACAATAGGAACAGATACATTTAACTATATTCCATATTACATTCGTGATAGTTGGCGTGTAATAAGAAAGAGTCCTAACGGCACATTTTCAACAAGTGCTACCAACTTAAATCAGGCATTTTATTTAACTGCAGGAGAGCATGATTTTAAACTCAAGGCTGCGAAAAATTCAATCAACTTTACCGGCAACCAGATTATGGTAAGAAGTCTTGATATCGGAGTGCCTTCTACAGGTGCGACATTTGTTGCAACTGACTATTTTTCATCTAGTGCAGCGTACGTTCATCTGGACCGAAACTATTTAGGTTATAGCGGTCCGGCAGCTACAGATATAACATGGAATGATAATAAACTTGAACTGGTATCATTTCAGAATAATGCATCTTTTGAATATAAGCTCGATGTAGCTGAAGCAGGATATTATGACATTTCAACATTTACGCAAACAGCTGTAGCGAGTACTGCTGGAGGAACCATAAATGTTACTGTCAATAAATCAACCTCAACAGCAGCGAGTATAGTAGCGGCTGACGCAGCAGATGTAAAGTCATTAGGCAAAGCAACCGGTGACAAACCTGTTTATTTACAACAGGGCGAAAACTACATTAAGCTTACAATGTCTGGTGTTTGTAACCTTTTTAATATCTCATTGACACCAATCACAAGTGCTGTAGAGGTGGGAGATGGTATTACATTTGCACCGGGTAATATTGAAACCAGTGTTAAAAACACAGAGAACGCAGGTTATATAGCATTAGCAGCAGGTGACACCGCATCTGTAACATTTAATGCAGAAGCGGGCAAATATAAAATAAAGAGTGATGTGGCTGACCTTACAATGTCAGTAGACGGAACTGAGGTTACAACTACTGATGGTCTGTACACTGCAGAGTTTGCTGAAGATGCTACACATACTGTCTTATTAACAAATAACACAACAGGAACAGTAAACCTGTCAGCATTAACTATTACGGCAGTGAAGCCTATAAACGTTGGCAAGGGAGTTACAGTCCTGACACCTGCAGAGTCTTCTGTGGCCGAAGCAGACGGAAAATATACTGTAGTTACTGCTACAGGCGGAACATTTAAATTTGATTTACAAGTGACTACTAAAGGAAGCTATGACTTCTTCGCTAGATTTTCATCTGTAGCATCAGCAAACTATTATGCAACTTTCACTTCTAACATTTACAGATATGGAGAAACTACAGCACTGAAAACCTTTAGTGGTACTGCTACTGACAGGGGAATGAAATATAGTGGCGGTCCAACAACCATACGTGACCGATTCTTCTTATCTGTTACAGACCTTGAACCGGGAAGATATACCTTAGAGCTTAGTATTACAGGTGCTAGTAACACTAACATGACTAACGTTTATTTTCATGAGTTCCAGGCAAGGTATGTAACCTACACACCGTCTGATGATGGTACAGAGCTTGAAATTCCTGCTATGCACAATATTGACTATGAAGTTCAAACTGATAAGGTTTTACAGGTTAGAAACCCTGCCCATTATTACGCAAATACAGCAGTAGCAAGCATTTATAAAGCTTACGAAAACACCACAATCGACTGGGAATGGGTTCGATATGCTGCAAAGAACTATCAAATATTATATGACATTGAATTGGAGGAATCCGGCTATTACGATTTCGGAATATATGTCAAGGGAGCTAACGCTGCTGCTGCTTATGCAAACCAGATTATGCAGCTTTATGTAAATGGTGTTGGATACGGAACAGCCACAGTTGTCGATAATTCAGAGCAAAAGCTTTACTTCAGCGGTAGCAGTGTGCTCTTAAAGGCGGGCAAAAATGAAGTAACTATAAAGCTTCTGGGTAATGATACAAAAAATGATATATACCTTCAAAAGGTTTTTGTAAAAAAAGGCAATATGCCGGCAGTTGGTGTAACAGGCTCAACAACTTTGCCTATTGATGCTACACCATCGTATGCAGATGCACCGACTTATGTAGCAACCCCTACTGCTATTTCCGTAGACGGCTCTTTGAGTGCAGAGTTCAGAATTGCAGAAAAGCACACATATAAATTTGACCTTTGGTATGCTGGTTCTTCAAAGAAAAACGGCACTACTACAAATAATGATGCGATGTTTGAAGTGCAGATTGATAACGACGATGCTCAAACAGTCACCTTGCGTTATCCGGCATGGGCTGTAGCAAGCGGAAAAAGAACACTTGTAGTAAAAGAGCTTGATGAAGGTATCCATACTATTAAAATCACACTGAAAGACAATGATGGAGCTATTGACTATAGTACGAGTAGCAGCGAAACGACTAACGCATTAAATATTTACAATTTCTCAGTATCAAATGTAGACCACGAGGTAGCAGCTGACGGTACAGAAAAGGTAATATCAGCTTACGATTTTGCTGATTATGATTCATACGGCGGTACACATCTTGACGGACGAACAGAATATTGCTATTCAACACCGGGTGACAACACATCTACTCAAATTACCACTGCTATTTATGTAGGTGCAACTAAATTCCTTACCTATTCACTTGATGTTGAAGAAGAAGGAATGTATAAGCTAAGCACACTTGCAGGTGTCAAAGGTGCTGACACTGTAGCAAATGCTACGTTAGAGTATTATACAAACGGTGCAGCAGATGCAGTTGCTACATCTACCGTAACAGTTCATTCCAATGCGAACGAATTTTTAAATGCCACAGCTGTGGCAGCTGACAAATACGTTTATCTGCACAAGGGACTTAACACAGTCAAGGTTTATGTAGCTACTGGTAGTAACAATGCTGTAATTTGGCAGTTAAAGGTTCAAAAGATAAATCCTGAAATCATAGTTACAAATGCGAGTGGCACTGAAATCGGCACAACAGAGCTTGCTGCAGGCACATACACAGTAACAGCAAATACAAATGGTATCGGCAATGGCGAAAATGTTGTTGTAGCATTTGCTGTTTATAAGACAGGTACAGACGGAGTTTCTGAGCTTTCAGATATTGCTGTTAGGGAATATCTTGACGATGGAACAAACGGATTCACAGGTGAGGTTACAGTAGAAAGCGAAGTAGGCTATACCTATACCGCTAAGTGCATAATATTAGACAAAGCAACATTTGCTCCATTAGGCGTAGCTAAATTATATGCTGGTCAATAATTAAATATTTAACAAGGCTGAAGCATCTTGCTTCAGCCTTTTTTGTTTTTTAAAAAATTGTCATAATATGAATTCATTTCCTTGTATTATTTAAAAAATACAACACAAAATATTTTTGTAGCACAAGCTACAATCTATAAAAAAAGGAGTGAATACAGATGACAAGCAGCAAGAAAAACGTTGTTCCTGAAGCTAAAGCCGCTCTTGACAAGTTCAAGATGGAAGTTGCACAGGAGGTTGGTGTAAACTTAAAGCAGGGCTATAATGGCGATTTAACATCAAGAGAAGCTGGTTCAGTTGGCGGTATGATGGTTAAAAAGATGATTGAATCATACGAAAACAATATGAAATAATCATATAACTTAAAGGTTATATAAAAAAAGGGCGTTTTGTAAAATTTTTGTTTTACAAAACCCCCTTTATCCTTAAAAAATTATAGTGTGTGATTTTGAAACCGTTTCATTTGGGTTAAGCTCTATAATATATGCCTTTGTTCTTATGTCGTGATTTGTATCTGTATAATCGGGAGCACCGCTCCAAGGCTCAATACATAAATAGCCCGCTTTGTTCTTTGTCCACACACAAAGAATGTCAAAATCGTCAAAGAGGACTGTCACTTCCCTTTTTGTATTTCTGTTTTTTAACGTGACTTTTTTTGTTTTTAATTTTTCAAAAATTAATGTATCAATCTCAAACTGAGAGTATTTTAGCGGAAGCTCATCTGTTGTGCCGAAAGTGTCGTGCTCATAATTTAAAAGCGGACCTGTAAGAAGAGAATTTTCTAAATCCTCGTTCCCGTCAAAAATTAAACTGTATTCCTCAATTCCCTCAGGACACGAATATGCCTCGTGTGAGCCAACTGAAAAGTACATTTTTTTATTATCAGTATTTGTTGTTATGTATTCAATATTAAGGTTGTTGCCGTCTAGAGTATATTTTGCTCTGAATTCAAATGAAAAAGGATAGATTTTAAGTGTTTCCTCGCTTGATTTAAGCAAAAATGTTGCAGAACTTTCGTTAATTTTCTCAACATCAAACACAGAGTCTTTTGCAAAACCATGTCCTGACATCTGATACTCTTTGCCGTCAAAGGTATATTTGTTGTCCTTTAATCTGCCGCAAACAGGAAATAATATTGGTGCGTGTCCCGTCCAAAACTCAGGATTTCCGTCCCAAATGTTTTCAAAGGCACCTTTCTTTATACTCAATATTTCTGCACCAAGTGTCGAAATTTCAACAGTTAATGCCTCGTTTGATATTTTGATTGTTTTTGACATAAGCAAATCCTCCTCGTATGAAGAACATTTTATCACTAAATAAATATGTCGTCAAGGTTTTACAGCACAAATCACGCAATTTAATTTGACATATGTTGGTTTTTTTGATATTATATATATCAGTTGATAATGAGGGAGTGTGTTACCATGTCCTATACAGCAAAAAGATTGGAAAACGTTGCATCGGATATAAGAGGAAAGAACTTTTGGGCAGCTTTAGAACTTGAAAAACAAGGGAAAAGTATCTTAAAATTAAATACAGGTAATCCTGCAGCATTTGGCTTTAAAACACCGGATTCTGTTAAAGAAGCAATCGCTGAAAATCTCGACAGAGCATTAGGCTACAGTGACGTAAGAGGAATGCTTGATGCAAGAAAAGCAATTATGGAATACCATACAAGTCAAGGTGTACAAAATTTTGACATTGATGATATTTTTATCGGTAACGGAGTAAGCGAGATTGCGTCCATGATTGCAGATGCTCTTTTTGATAAGGGAGATGAAATTTTAGTTCCTACACCTTGTTATTCACTCTGGAGTAACGAAATTGTGCTTAGCGATGCAGTTCCGGTATACTATACTTGTGATGAGTCAAACGGATGGAATCCTGACATAGACCATATTAAGAAGCTTATTACCCCAAAAACAAAAGCTATTTTATTGATAAATCCAAATAACCCCACAGGTGTAATTTATTCAAATGAAATTTTGTTGGAAATTGCTGATATTGCCCGCAAAAACAACATTATGATTTTATCCGACGAGATATATGACAGACTTGTTTTTGATGGCAAAAAATTTACAACTATGGCAAAACTTGCTCCTGATTTGACAATTTTGACCATAAATGGTCTGTCCAAGTCACATTGCTTATGCGGATACCGTTGTGGTTGGATGGTAGTCAGCGGAACAAAAGAAGCAAGGGCAGAAATTAATGCTGCTTTGTTAAAAATTGCTTCAATAAGGCTTGGAGCAAATTCAATTATGCAGACAATTATCCCTGCGGCATTAAAGGATACAGAATATCCAAACAGTATGATAAGACCCGGCGGGAGATTATATGAGCAACGCAAGGCAACCTGTGAGGAGCTTGACAAAATTGAAGGTGTATCATATATTAAAAATGATGCAGCTCTTTATATCTTCCCCAAAATAGATAGAGCAAGAATAGAAGACGATAAAAAATTCGCATATGATTTACTTATGGAAAAGCATGTTTTAATAGTTCCCGGCAGCGGCTTTAACTGGACAACACCTGACCATTTTCGTATTGTTATGTTGCCTGAGGTGGATATACTAAGAAAAGCAGTAAGAGAAATAGGAGATTTTATATCTAAGTTATAGTTCGTATTTACAAGCACTCAAATATAGCTGAGTGCTTGCTTTTTTATTTGTGATAAAATTCGGGGATAATTCAGGGATAAAAAATAAAAACCGCACCCTCATTAAGCGGTTTTTTTAATATTTGTAGGAACGATATGATTTTACTGCCTTGCATTTTCTCGAAAAAAGTTGGTAGCGACAGCGAGCCGTTGAGAGGGCGTTTACAACCGAACAGGCAAGCCGAGCGAGGCTTTTTTCGAAAGAGGAGCGGCAGCCGATAAAGTGAAACCGTATTTTAAAAATAAAATA
>JAZOCK010000017.1:0-7138 GCA_045596445.1 Congzhengia sp.
CTGTCTGTCACAGGGCGTGACATAATGAATGAGGGCTTTTTTGGAAAAAGTGTAGGAGAAATATTGGCACTTTTACTGGAGCATATAATTGAAAATCCCGAGGACAACACCAGGGAAAAATTAATAAGCATAATAAAAGAAAAAGCCGAAAAAAATTGTAAAAAAATAACCTAAAAAAACAGTTGAAAAACTGTACTTAATATGGTATACTATATTAAGGGGAAATTCCCTTTTTTAAATTAGCGTTCTACGCGAAAGCGTTGTCGGCCGGGAACCGTACAGCTTGTGCTCGTGAACCTCGTCAGGTGGGGAACCAAGCAGCGATAAGCGAATGTATAAGTGTGATACGGCTCCTCCCGGTGTGAACGCCCTTTTAAAAATACTGCGGCTTCGCGGTATTTCGGCCGCCTAAGGCGGCTTTTTTGATAAAAAGCAGGAGGTAAAAGCAGTGGCATATCAAGCAATATACAGACGATGGCGTCCGTTAGTTTTTGATGATGTGGTAGGGCAGAAGCATATAACCACCACCTTAAAAAACCAAATAATGAACGACTCGTGTGCCCATGCTTATCTTTTTTGCGGTACACGCGGAACGGGCAAAACCTCAACCGCCAAAATATTGTCGCGTGCAGTTAATTGCCTCAATCCCCAAAACGGAAACCCCTGTAATGAGTGTGATGTATGCAGGGGACTTTTAGACGAGTCAATCTTAGACGTTATAGAATTAGACGGTGCATCAAAGAACAAAGTAGAAAATATTCGTGAAATTATTGATGATATAGTGTATTTGCCGAGCGTTTTAAAGAAAAAGGTATATATAATAGATGAGGTTCACATGGTAACTCAGCAGGCATTTAATGCTCTTTTAAAGACGCTGGAGGAACCCCCTGAGCACGTGATGTTTATTCTTGCTACAACGGAGCTTAACAAAGTGCCGATAACGGTGCTTTCACGTTGTCAGCAGTTTGACTTCAGACGAATTACAAATTCCGACATAGCAGGCAGAATGGGAGAAATTTTAACTGCTGATGGCTTTACCTATGAGGAACGTGCATTGTCCTTAATAGCGGAGCTGGGAGATGGCTCAATGCGTGATTCACTGTCGGTTTTAGACAAGTGCGTCGGTGCTTGTGACCATCATTTAAGCTTCGATATCGTGACAAATGTCACAGGTATAGCCGAAACCGATGCACTGTACGATTTGGCTTATTCTATTGCCGAAGGAGATACTGCAAAGGCTTTGACAAAGCTTGATGAAATTATAGAAAAGGGTAAGGAATTAGGGCTTTTTGCAGAAAGATTTATAAAGTATATGCGTGATGTTTTGATGGTAAAGGTAACAAACAAGCCCGAGCTTTTTTTAAACACATCAGAGGAAGATGCAACAAAAATAGAAGAGCTGTCTGTAAAATTTTCCAAGGAGCGTTTAATAAGGTCGATTGACCTTTTAAACGAGGCGTATGCACAGACAAGAGCAGCTACATTTGTTCGCACCACATACGAAATGGCAATTGTAAAAATGTGCGAGCCTGAAACAGAGGAGTCAAGACTTTCGCTTATTGACAGAATAAACGTTCTGGAAGAAAGACTTTTGCGGGGAAAAGTTACTGTCGTTGAAGAAAAGACAGATTTACCATGGGAAAACGAGGAGAAAAAACCACCCGAAAAAAAGGGCGAAGCACCCAAAGAGGAGCCTCAAAAAGAACAAAAATCAAGAATAAATAAAGAAACGGCAGAAAAAAAAGAAAATCCCGCTCAAGACACGGCAGACAGATGGCCTGAAATAATAAATTATATAAAATCCCACGGCGGAATGCCGCTGTATCCGCATCTTTTGAATGTCGATGCAAAAATGGTAAACGGGAAATTGTGTATTGTATTTAAAGAAAATGTTGCGATGTCTAAGAGCATAGTAGCAAAATCATCAAATATATCGCTTATAAAGGCGGCGGTTAAAGAAATTACAGGCGAGGACATAGAGGTTGCCTGTGTAACACCCAGGGAAATCGGCGAAGAACCCGAAGACCCTTTCAAAAGATTAGAGGAATTGAGCAAAACACATTCTGAAATACAGTTTATATGACGGAGGAATACCGAAATGGCAAAAGGAAATAAGTTTACAGGCGGCGGAAATCACAAGATGAACACCGCATTGCGTCAGGTACAGGCTATGCAGGAGGAAATGGCGAGAGTTCAGCAGGAAATAGAAGAAAAAGAAATAGAAACCTCCGCAGGCGGCGGCAAGGTTAAGGTAAAGATGCGTGGAACAAAGGAAATAACCAAAATCACGATTGCACCTGAAATTGTTGACCCTGACGATACAGAAATGCTTGAGGATTTGGTAATGGTTGCGGTAAACGACGCAATTAAGCAGATTGAGGCAGAAACAGAAGAAGGAATGAGTGCCATCACAGGAGGCCTCAATATTCCGGGTCTGTTTTAGAGGTAGCGGCAATGAAGGTTTTAATACTTTCTGTTCCGGCGGGCGGCGGACATTTACAAACATCTAAGGCATTGTGCGAATACCTTAGCAAACAGGAAAATACCGAATGTGAAATATTAGACATTGCCGAAAATGTGCACGAGCTGGCGGCACATTTTGTATCCGAGGGCTATATTTTAGCCAGTACCTATATGCCCACAGGCTACAGAATGGTATACAACAAGATGGACAAACGCACCAAAAAGAGCTTTACCGCAGGTGCTCAGGTCATATATAAAATATGTGGGAAAAAGCTTTTAGACTATGTAAAAAGGTTTAATCCCGATGTAATTGTTTCCACACACGTTTTTGCAACAATTGTATTAAACATTTACGCCAAAAAACACAAATTGAAGTCAAAAATAATATCTGTTGTTACAGATTTTACAATTCATCCGATGTGGGAGCAGACAACGTCTGACTACTATATTATAGCGGCAGAGAACTTAATGTCTGTCGCGTTGAAAAAGCTGGGTACGGCGGAAAATGTACTTCCGCTTGGAATCCCTATAAAAGAAGGCTTTTCTCAAAAAACGCCCAAAGGCGAAGCCCGTGCAACTCTTGGCATAAAAGACAAGTTTACAATCCTGATAATGATGGGTTCAATGGGTTATGCAAATGCAGCAATGGATTTAATTAATCAGCTAAACACATCAGAAGATGATTTTCAAATTGTTGCTGTTTGCGGTAATAACAAGAGCTTAAAAGAAAAGATTACAGCCGCCAAAACAAAAAAGGATTTAGTTGTTTACGGCTTTTGCAACAATATATCCTTGCTTATGGACGCTTGCGATTGTATTGTAACCAAGCCGGGAGGGCTGTCTACCTCTGAGGCTATGGCAAAAGGGCTTCCTATTATTCTGGCGAACCCTATTCCCGGCCAGGAGGAGAGAAACCAGGAATTTATGGAAAACAACGGTGCAGCAATAAGCGTAGATGATGAGTTTACTGTGGATAAGGCGGTTTATCAGCTTATCCATAACCCAAACATTAAAGAAACCTTAACAGGAAATGTCAGCAGATTATCAAAGCCTCACTCTACACAGGATTTGGCAGGTCTTATAAATAAAATCATTAAAAAAGTGCCCTAAGGCAGAAAGGCTGTGATTATATGAAACTGGTTTTTTCTATTATCAGCAATGATGACGCAAGTATAGTTATGAGGGAGCTTACAAAAGAAGGCTTTTCAGTAACGAAGATGGCGTCAACAGGCGGCTTTTTAAGAGTGGGAAATATAACACTTTTAGTTGGCACAGAGGAAGAAAACGTCCAAACAGTTATTGATATTATAACAAAGTTCAGTGCCAAAAGAAAACAGACTGTATTTTCCGGCGAGCCTTATCTTGGCGTATCTGCAGGATATTTTTCGCATCCGGTGGAAGTAGAAGTGGGCGGTGCTACTATATTTGTAATTGATGTAGAAAGATTTGAGAAGGTTTGATGAATTTTTCTGATTTATATGGACACGAAACTATCAAAAAAAGCCTTGAGTTAGCAATAGCTCAGGACAGAATATCAAATGCCTACGTTTTTGAAGGAATTGAGGGCGTGGGCAAAAAGCTATGTGCACGTATATTTTCTAAGGCTCTTGTTTGTGAAAGCAAAAACCCGCCGTGCGATAGTTGCTCTATGTGCATAAAGGCAAACGCCAACACTCTGCCCGATATAGTGACAGTGATAAAGTCTGCCGACAAAACGCAAATAGGCGTAGATAATGTGCGTGAGCAGGTTATTTCCGAGGCTTACTTAAAGCCAAGATGTGCAAGGAGAAAGATTTTTATAATAGAGCAGGGCGATATTCTGTCGGATGAGGCACAAAACGCTCTTTTAAAGATTTTAGAAGAGCCGCCCTCGTATGTAACATTTATAATTTGTGTCACATCAAAAGAAAAGCTGTTACCGACGGTTTTGTCCCGCAGCCAGACAGTTTCGTTTTTCCCTTTGCCGTGCGAAACAGTAGAAAAGTATATTAACGATAAAGCAATATCCTCTCCCGATGAGGCGAAAATAATCTCTAAAATTTCTAAGGGAAGTATAGGTGTGGCACGGGAGCTGCTTTTAGATGACGCAAAAAGGGAGCGAATTGAAAAAAGTGTTGCGTGTCTTTTAGATTTAAAGAACAACTCGCTTTCAATTAAACAAATGACAGAGTATCTGACACAAGAAAAGGATAACGTACAGGAAATAATTGAATACCTTTTAACCTTTCTTCGTGACTCCGTGCTTGTTGAAACAGGCTTGTCGGACAAGGTTGTATTTTCAAATCATTTGTCAGATATAAGAGCATTTACACAGAATTTAACGAAAAAGAAGCTGATTTCAGCTCACGATAAATTAAGCAGATTAAGTATCTCGCTTAAGCAAAATTTAAATTTTAAAGCAACGGTTTCAGAAGCCGTAATGCGTGTATGGGAGGATTTCCATGACTAAAGTAGTGGGCATAAGATTTAAGCCCGTAGGAAAGATTTACTATTTTAACCCCGAAGACATCGAGCTTTCAAATGGTGACGGTGTTATTGTTGAAACAACACGTGGTATAGAGTATGGCACAGTTGTTCTTTCGGCAAAGGAAATAGATGAAAAAGAATTTAATATGCCAATTAAAAGCATTTTAAGAAAGGCGACGGATTCTGATTTTGCTACCGCTGAAGACAACAAGAAAAAAGCAAAAGAGGCTTTTTCTATTTGCTTAGAAAAAATTGCTGAAAACAAATTGGAAATGAATTTGGTAGATGTGGAGTACACCTTTGACAGAAGTAAGGTATTGTTTTACTTTACTGCCGACGGACGAGTGGACTTCAGGCAATTGGTAAAGGATTTAGCTGCAGTATTCAGAACTCGTATTGAACTAAGGCAAATCGGTGTTCGTGATGAATCAAAGCTTTTAGGCGGTTTTGGTATTTGCGGCAGGCCTTTGTGCTGTTCGCAGTTTTTAGGCGATTTTGAACCTGTTTCAATCAAAATGGCGAAGGAGCAGTCGCTTTCTTTAAACCCCACGAAGATTTCAGGAACGTGCGGCAGACTTATGTGTTGCTTAAAGTATGAGCAGGACACCTATGAGGAATTGCTCAAAAAAGCACCAAACGTAGGAGCGTTGGTAGATACACCTATGGGGCGGGGCACAGTTATATATTCACACCTTTTAACAGGTGTTGTTTCAGTTAAGATGAATTCCGAGGACACATTAGTTAATGATTTTAAGGTTGACGACATTGTAATTATTAAAAATGCACATCGCACAACTCAGGATAAAGAAGAGGTTGATGCGAAGGCATTGGCAGAATTAGAAAAGGATTTATAGGAGGAAGAGTATGGCAGGCATTACAGAAAGAGACATTTTAGTATATCGTGAAAAGCCATTGCTGCGTGATGGAAATACGCTTTACTACGGCGATTTTAAGGAAAATTTTATTGTGAGATTTACAATCTTAGAAAAAGAAACGGTAAACGATTTAGATATGGCAAAGAAAGTCGTAATTGAGCTGTTAGAAAAGAATGGTGACGACATATCGTCAGCCAAGCTTACCAAAAAAGCAGAACGAACAAGTATGTGGGCAGCGTTGGATATCGGAATTTACTGGTTAGAAGACATATTGGAAATGGAAAAGGAATTTATGAAAAATTCATAATAAAAAAATATGCACCCCAAAAGTGTCTAACTTTTGGGGTGCATATCATTTTGCATCATCTTTTTATTTTAACAATATTATTAGCCGCACACAGTACAGCGATTTTTCCGCTCTCATATGTAAGACCGCCCTGCATATACGCAGCAAACGGCTCACGCAACGGACCATCTGCAGAAATTTCGATGCTTGCACCTGATACAAAAGCACCTGCTGCCATTATAACCTTGTCAGAATACCCCGGCATATCCCAAGGCTCAGGCACAACAAATGAATCAATTGGTGCACCTCTTTGAATTCCTTGACAGAAAGCACATAGGTTTTCTGCAGAGTTAAGCTTTACCGCCTGAATAATATCTCCCCTTACTTCTTTAGATGTAGGTGCTACCTCAAAGCCTAACAACGAAAATACTTCGGCTGCAAAAACTGCGGTCTTTAAGCTCTGTGCGACAGTGTGCGGTGCCATAAAAAAGCCTTGATACATATGGCGGTTCATTCCCAAAGATGCACCGACCTCGGCGCCTATTCCGGGCGAGGTAAGTCTGTATGAAACCTGCTCGACCAGGTCTTTTCTCCCTGCTAAATATCCACCGGTTAGAGCCAGACCGCCTCCGGGGTTTTTAATTAAAGAACCGGCAATAATATCTGCACCGACCTCGGTAGGCTCTTTTATTTCTACAAATTCGCCGTAGCAGTTATCAACCATCACAACCACATCGGCACGAGTGTTTTTAATAAAAGCTATCGCGTCAGCAAGCTCCTCTACCGTGTACGATTCTCTCCAGGCGTAGCCCTTTGAACGCTGTAATTCTACCATTTTTACACTTTTATTTTTTAGCACTTCGCCTAATGCCTGTTTATCTATTTTACCATCAGGCGTAAGAGCTACTTCTAAGTAGTTTATACCCCAATCCTTTAAGCTTCCGCCACTTTGACCGCGTTTGCCTATAATTTCTTCTAAGGTGTCATATGGTGCTCCTGTTGCTGAAACCAATATGTCGCCCGGGCGTAAAATACCAAAAAGGCACGA
>JAZOCK010000018.1:0-10160 GCA_045596445.1 Congzhengia sp.
TATTTTATTTTTAAAATACGGTTTCACTTTATCGGCTGCCGCTCCTCTTTCGAAAAAAGCCTCGCTCGGCTTGCCTGTTCGGTTGTAAACGCCCTCTCAACGGCTCGCTGTCGCTACCAACTTTTTTCGAGAAAATGCAAGACAGTAAAATTGTATCGTTCTTACACGTCAGAGCAAAGTGCGTTTGACTCCGTTTCCGCCGTGTGGCGAAAACATCCGTCCACTTTCTTGCTCTTCCTTCTCCCCAAAAAGCCAACGGCTTTTCGGGGAACCCGGAAGTCCTATCAGAGAAAGTTCGGATATAAAAGCATCTGCTCCACAAAAAACCGCTTGATTGATATGCACCTCCAAAAGTGTCTAACTTTTGGGGTGCATATCAGTGGCTATGTTTTTTTTATTTTTTGTCAAAAAAGGTTAAAAAATTGACTATTAGATGTTTTTGTGATATAACATAAAAGAAGCGAGAAAAAAGGAGGAATATAGTTGTCAGGTGAATTTAGACATTATCATCCGATTGTGAATTTTATATATTTTTTGATTGTTTTTGGTTTCACTATGGCAAGTATGAATCCTGTGATTTTGTCAATATCAATTTTTTCGGCTTTTGTTTATTCCGTAATGCTGAGTGGAGGCGGGACAATTAAAAAAAATCTTTCATATATGCTTCCTATTGTATTTTTTCTGGCAGTTTCAAACCCTATATTTAATCATCAGGGTGTGACAATCATAGCATATTTTCCCAATGGCAGTCCACTGACGCTTGAGGCTGTTATTTATGGTGTGGCATCTGCTGTGATGGTATCGGGGATAATATGTTGGTTTTCGTGCTATAATTTCGTTATGACAAGTGATAAATTTATATATCTGTTCGGCAGGCTTATACCGTCTATGTCTTTGATTTTTTCTATGACATTAAAGCTTGTACCGCAATTTATCAGACAAATTAAAATAGTTGCAGATGCTCAAAAAACACTTGGTCGTGATACTTCAAACGGCAGTATCAAAAAAAGGATAAAAAGCGGGATTTCTATAATTTCTGTTATGGTTACATGGTCGCTGGAGAGGGCGGTTGATACATCAGACAGTATGAAATCACGAGGTTACGGACTTTTTAAAAGGACAAGCTTTGCGATATATACATTTACCATAAGAGATGTAATTGTATTAATTGGCATTTTACTCCTTAGTATATATATTTTAGCGGCATTTATTTCAGGAAAAATAGATTTTATCTATTATCCGAATATTGAGGGGGCGTGCATTACACCTTACACAATAAGCGTATACCTTGCTTGCGTGCTACTGTATATGATGCCTGTTTTAATTGAGATTTGGGAGGCAACAAGATGGAAATTTTTAAGACGAAAAATTTAAACTTTACATATCCTGAGGGAAAAAATAAAGCGGTAGACAACGTGAATATTACAATAAAAAAAGGCGAATTCGTATGTCTTTGCGGTCAATCGGGTTGTGGTAAGACTACACTTTTAAAATTGCTCAAAAAAATGATAGCACCTAGCGGGGTGCTTTCAGGAGAGATTTACTTTTCAGGTCAGCCTTTAGAAGCCGTTACACCACAGGAGCAGGTGGCGAAAATAGGCTTTGTAATGCAGGATGTTGAAAGTCAGATTGTTACGGATAAGGTTTGGCATGAGCTTGCCTTCGGTCTTGAAAGTTTGGGCTATGAAGCTTACGAAATACGAAAAAGAATAGCAGAGACAGCATCTTTCTTCAACATAGAGGAATGGTTTAATAAAAACGTTGATGAATTGTCGGGCGGGCAAAAACAACTGCTCAACTTAGCGTCGGTTATGGTAATGAAGCCCGAGGTGTTGATTTTAGATGAGCCTACTGCACAGCTTGACCCGATTGCTTCAAGTGAGTTTTTGAATAACTTAAAAAAAATAAATGATGAGTTAGGTACAACAATAATCTTGTCAGAGCATCGCTTAGAAGAAATGTTTTCAATAAGCGAGCGTGTGCTTGTTATGGATAGCGGTAAGATTATTGCTGACGGAACACCCCGCAATATAGGGAAATTTTTAAAGGATATAAATCATCCGATGTTTAAGGCCTTGCCTACGCCCGCAAGAATTTACGGGAGTTTAACAGACAGCGGAGATTACCCGATAACAGTAAAAGAAGGAAGGCTTTGGTTAGAAAAAATTGCTGAAAATAAAGAGATAAAAATTATACAAAATCAATGCGATAATGATGTCGGTGCACCTTGTATTAGGCTAAAAGACGTTTGGTTCAGGTATGAAAAAAAGTTACCTGATGTTTTAAGGGGAATAAATTTAACAGTAAACCGTGGAGAAATTTTGTCAATACTCGGTGGAAACGGAAGCGGAAAAACCACATTACTTGCTGTGATTTCTGCCATAAAAAAGCATTATCGCGGAGAGGTATGCATCAATGGGGAAAGGATTAATAAGGTAAAAAACTTATACACTGAGATTTTAGGTGTGTTACCTCAGAACCCAAAGAGTATTTTTG
This sequence comes from Congzhengia sp., assembly GCA_045596445.1. GTDB lineage: Bacteria > Bacillota > Clostridia > UBA1381 > UBA9506 > Congzhengia. The sequence continues at coordinate 2,497 of JAZOCK010000018.1, forward strand.
TTAAAAATACAGTGCTTGAAGATTTTAAAGATATTGAAAAAAGTCAGGAAACCATAGAATATTTTGCGGGGCTTTGCAAAGTACAGGATTTGTATGAAAGGCATCCTTATGATTTATCAGGCGGAGAGCAACAAAGAGTTGCACTTTGCAAAGTGCTCTTAAAAGACCCTCAAATTTTGCTCTTAGACGAGCCGACAAAAGGGCTTGATGCATATTTTAAAGAAATTTTTGGCAAAATTTTGAAAACTCTGAAATCACAGGGCAAGACAATTGTTATGGTGTCGCACGACATTGAGTTTTGTGCATATGTGTCAGATAGGTGCAGTATGATTTTTGACGGTGTGGCTGTTGCAACTTTGCCGTCACGCAAATTTTTCTGCGGAAATACCTTCTATACCACGGCAACAAACAGAATGTCACGTAATGTGTGTGATAATGCCTTTTTGATAGAGGATATTATTTTGGCTTTTGACAGTAATGAAGAATAAAAGGAGAAAGAAAATGGATTTTGTAAAAAAAACAACAAAAAAAATTGATACAGAAGAAAAAACCAAAAGATTTTCGCCGTTTAATCTTGTAGCAGGAAGTTTGTTTATTGTTTTGTTTTTAGTGCTTTTTGCGTTTCAAATGATGGAGTATAGCTTTGCTGATACGATTACATTTCAAATAATTTCTGTAATTGTCTTAGGAATGGGGATATGGTGCCTTCTTCCTCGTTTTAGTAGCAAGCTTAAGGCAAAGAATAACAGTAAAGGGTTGACTAAACGGACTCTATTGTCTATGGCGTTTATCTTAGTTGCAGTGCCGATTACTGTGTTAGTAGGAGCACTTTATTTGGGTGACAAAAAATATTATCTTATAAGCCTTCTTATAATCCTAGAAACAATTATCCCGTTTTTTGCAATGCTTGAGGGTAAAAAGCCTGATGCACGTGAGCTTGTTATAATAAGTGTTTTGTGTGCGTTGACTGTTTGCGGAAGAGTTGTTTTTTCTGCTGTACCTCAATTTAAGCCGATGCTTGCGTTAATTATTATATCCGGTTTGTGTTTTGGCGGAGAAACAGGCTTTTTTGTAGGTGCAGTTAGTGCGTTTGTTTCTAATTTTTTCTTTGGACAAGGTCCGTGGACTCCGTGGCAAATGTTCATAATGGGAATAGTAGGTTTTGTTGCAGGTGTTGTTTTTGACAAAGGGATATTGCCAAAAACAAGAGTTGCGATATGTATTTTCGGGGTAGCTTCGACCATTTTAATTTACGGAGTTATTATGAATGTTGCTTCAGTTTTGATGATGCAGCTGCCGTTTACCTTAGAAAGTGTACTTACCTCGTGTACTCTGGGATTTCCATTAGATGCTGTGCATGGTGCATCTACAGGGTTTTTCTTGTTTTTTATAGCAGAGCCTATGATAAGAAAAATTGAAAGAATTAAGCTAAAGTTCGGGCTTTAAATAACATTAATTTTTTTGTAAAAAACTTAAAAAAAGGCTTTACAAATAAAAAAACTTGTGGTAAAATGTTTTCTGTTACCGATACTGGGGGTTTGGCGTCACCTCGATTTTGACCTTGCTCTCGGCATACGGCAAATAATATTTTTAGAGGAGGAAACAAAAAATGCGTAAAGAATTAAAGCGGGAAATTATTGCAAAATACGCTATTCACGAAGGCGACACAGGTTCACCTGAGGTTCAGATTGCAGTTTTAACTGAGAGAATCAACCACTTAAACGAGCATTTAAAAATGTTTAAACAGGACCATCACTCAAGACGCGGTCTTTTAAAGATGGTTGGTCAGCGTCGCGGTCTTTTGAAGTACCTTATGAAGGTTGACATCGAAAGATATCGTGCTATTATCGAAAAGCTCGGTCTTCGTAAATAATTTAATCAAAAATTTTAAGTACTACATTACTGCATAACCGCTGATGTGGTACTTTTTTTGCCTTTTAGCTTAAGAAAATTGTCGCAACATGGTTTACAAATAAAATTATTTATGTTATAATTGTAATGTATTTTTAAGAACAGGTGAGATAAATGATTGTAAACGATATATCTCATGGTCCGGATAACGACTATATCCGTGTGCCTGAGGTTGCATGTGACAAGTTAATACGTTCGGGCAACTCTGTTTATCTCGCTGTGTATATGTTTGCAGTTTCTCAGTTTTATAAGGGAAAGACGGACATAACAAATGGTTTTATTGCAGACAGCTTACATATTAACATTATAGATGTGGTAAATGCGTTTTTGTACTGCTCGTCGGAAGGGCTTGTTAAGATACATAATTTCGTAAGTGTGGCAGATGCAGAGTTTGATGTTGAAATTTGCTTCGATGTTTCTTCAAATACAAGGCTGTCAGATTTTAAGCCAAGCTATCGTACAAGCGAAATCAGTAAAAAAATTGCTGAAGACGGTAAGCTTTCGCAGATGTATAAGATTGTAAGCGGTATTTTAGGAAAAACTTTAAGCTCTGCCGACATTGAAACGCTTTATTCAATGCACGACTACTACAGGCTCTCTGCTGAGGTAATAGTTGTAATGATTGAGTATTTTGTTTCACGCGGTGTCACTACCATGAGAAAATTCGAAAAAGAAGCTCAAAAGTGGTCGGAAAATGGAGTTGACACAGTTTATAAAGCTAAAAAGTACATAAAAAAACGCGAAGAGTTTTTATCTTTTGCAGGAGTGGTAAAGCGTATTGTAGGTGCTAATGAGCGAAAGCTCACAACTAAGGAGCTGGAGTTTGTGGCTAAGTGGCAGGCAGATTTGTCAGCTACGCACGAGCAGATAAAAGAGGCCTACGAAATAACAATAGATAAGACAGGAAAGCTTTCTTTTAGCTATATGAATAAGGTTTTAGAAGGTATAGTATCAGGTGAAAGGACAGCTAAATCTAAAAAAGATGTCGCTAAAGAATCACGATATGACTATTCTAAACTCGAGCGAAAAGCGTTTTTAAATATTTCAAAGGGCGGTGTAAAAAATGGCGTTTGATGCAGAATTATTAAATGAAATCGAAATGGAATATGAAACGATACGACAGAACAATGCCATAGATTTAGAAAACCGCAAAAAAGCAGTTTTTTTAAAAGTTCCACGCCTGGAAGAAATAGATTATGAGATAAAATTATTGGGCTTAAAGCTCTATAAAATAGCCTTGTCGGGCGATGACGTTAAGTCACAGATAGATGAGCTCAGAGAAAAACAAAAAAAGCTCTTAACAATAAAAAAAGCACTTTTAGTTGAAAATGGCTATAAAGAGGACGAACTTTCAGAAAGGTATATGTGTCCTATATGTCATGATACAGGCTCGGTTGATACGAAACTATGTCAGTGCTACCGAAAGAAACTGACTGAAAAAGCATATGAACAGTCAAATTTGTCGGCACAGCTTAAGCATCAATCTTTTGATACGTTTGATATGTCGCTTTACACCGATGAAGAAGATACACGTTTTGGGGTTTCTCCTAAGGCTCATATGCAGAGGATTGTGTCCATCTGCAAAGATTTTGTAAGGGATTTTGATAAAGAACAACAAAATCTTTTATTTTGGGGAGAGCCTGGGCTTGGTAAAACATTCCTTTCAACGTGCATTGCAAAAGAATTGCTTGCTACAAATCACTCGGTTATATATGAAACAGCTTATAAGACGTTTTCAATGTTAGAGGAGCTTAAGTTCAAAAGAAATGATAATGAAAATAAGCTTCGGTTTAAGGTGGATAAGCTTTATTCCTGCGACCTGTTAATATTAGATGATTTAGGAAGTGAATTTTCTACGCAATACACAACAGCATCTCTTTTTGACATAATCAATTCGAGACTTATTTCAGGTAAAAGCACTGTTATAAATACGAATTTGTCAATTGAAGAATTAAAAAAGAAATACGGAGAACGTGTAATTTCAAGATTATATGGTCACTACAAGGTAATACAATTTATAGGAAATGATATAAGAATAGATAAATCTGTGAACAATTAAAATAAAATAACAAAAGATAAAAGGGAGAATTTGACATGGTAAATCACGGTAAAGACGTCAAAATTTTTGCTTGTAACTCAAATCACGAGTTGGCAGAAAAAATCGCTAATTGCTTAGGCATAAAATTAGGCGATTGTAATGTTGGTATGTTTTCTGATGGAGAAATTGCCATCAATATCAATGAAATGGTAAGAGGTTCTGATGTATTTGTTATTCAGTCGACTTCTGAGCCTGTAAACAACAATCTTATGGAGCTTTTAATTATGATTGATGCACTAAAGCGTGCATCAGCTTCAAGAATTACGGCTGTAATGCCATATTTCGGTTATGCAAGACAAGACAGAAAATCTAAGGCTCGTGACCCGATTTCTGCAAAATTAGTTGCAGATTTATTGACTACTGCAGGTGCTGACAGAGTTTTAACAATGGATTTGCACGCAGCTCAAATTCAGGGATTTTTCAACATTCCTGTTGACCATCTAAAAGGCGGCAGACTGCTTTCTGAATATTATCTTGAAAAATTTCCCGTACGTGATGATGTAGTTGTAGTATCTCCCGACTTAGGTAGCGTTACACGTGCTCGTGATTTTGCGGCAAAACTCGACGTTCCGATAGCTATTATTGATAAACGCCGTCCAAAGCCTAACGTTTCAGAGGTTATGAATATTATAGGCGATATCAAAGACAAGACATGTATCTTATTAGATGATATGATAGATACGGCAGGCACAATTACAAATGGTGCTCAAGCTTTGGCTGAGCGTGGTGCAAAAGCAGTTTTTGCTTGCTGTACACACGGTGTGTTGTCAGGTCCTGCTATTGAAAGAATTGAGAATAGCCCAATAGAAGAGCTTTTGACATTAGATACAATAGCTATTCCTGAGGAGAGAAGATGTTCTAAGATAAAAACAATTTCTGTTGATTCGCTTTTTGCTGAAGCTATAAGACGTATTTATAACGATACATCACTTAGCGAATTATTCTAATTTATATAAAAATACGGTTGTAAAAAATGTGCAGTTCCCTTTCGTTTTACGGGAACTGCACATTTTGCTACACCCCTTTTTATAGGTCTGTATCTTTATAATATTCTCTTAGAGTCTCACAAGATTTTGCAAAACGTTTTTCTTCTTCGGGTGTAAGCCGTAAATTTAAATGACCTACAATGCCTTCTCTTCCAACTACCGCAGGAACGCCTGCATAAACGTTATACTGATTATATTCACCGTTTAAATAGGCTGAAATAGTCAGTATGCTGTTTTCGTTTTTTAATATGGCTTTTACAATTCTGACTAAAGACATACCGATGCCGTAATAGGTCGATTGCTTTGCCTCTATAATTTCATAGGCTGCATTTTTTACTTTCTCGGAAATTGCGTCCATTTCTTCTTGTTTAAATCTATCTCCCCACTCTGAAACTATGATTTCGACAGACTTTGTACCAATCATTGCTTGTGACCAGGGGACAAATTCAGTATCTCCGTGCTCACCTATAACATAAGCGTGTACGTTTTTTGGGTCTATATCAAAATACTCTCCTAAAAGAAATCGAAGTCTTGCTGTATCCAGCGTTGTACCTGAACCTATTACCTTATTTTCAGGAAAGCCCGATAGTGTTTTTACAACGTGTGTCATAGTGTCGACCGGATTTGTGGCAACTAAAAAAATCCCTGAAAATCCTGATGCTACAACCGGTTCTACAATTGATTTAAACACCTTTGTATTGCGGGATAAAAGCTCGGGACGGGTTTCTCCCGGTTTTTGTGCAACACCTGCACAAATTACAACTATGTCGGCGTCACTACAGGTCGAGTAGTCTGCAGCATATATTTTCATATGAGAATTAGAAAAGGGAAGCCCATGATTTAAGTCCATAGCTTCCCCTTGTGCCTTTTTCTTATTTATGTCGATTAAAGCTAATTCATTACAAACATTTTGGTTTAACAGTGCATATGCAAAGCTCATGCCAACAAAGCCTGTTCCTACTAAAACCACCTTTTGTTTCTCTGCCCTCATAAATTACCTCCAATAATTTAAAGGGCCAAAAATTAACCCTTTAAGTGTTTGAAATTGATATCTGTTCTTAAAAGACGTGCTGATTTTAAAGCGTATAAAATAATAACTGAAATTGCAAAATCAATACAGTGGTGGATAAATGTACCGCATCCTACTGTGATGATTATGTATTTTAAAATCCCGCCTTCAGGCATTACAATAAATGGGATAGAAATAAGTCCCACAACCATTTCGCATGCTGCGTGTATTAACCCCGTTAAAACAGTTGTCAACAAAATGTTCCAGTTTTTATTAAGCATCTTATAGCCCAAAAGACCAAATATAATATGTGAAAATGCACGCAAGGATACCCAAGGGCCTAACTGCAAAAATCCGAGCGCACTGCCTACGGCAGTACCAATAACTGCGAATGGTCCTACAAACATTGACAAAATTCCAGGTACATGTGCCGCAAAGGTTGCAGAAAAGATAGGTTCTAATACAAGCTTTATCGGCATAAATAACGGAATTGCAAGTGCAAGTGCCGTAAGCAGAGCCGCTATAGAAATATCTTTTACATTTGTTTGTCTTTTATTCATTATTTTCCTCCCAGAGTCACAAAAATATTTGTCAGTCATAAGATGTAATAAAATTATGGAGGTGTTGTTATGACGGGAAATATTTTTGTTGATTTTTTGTTGTTATTTTTAATATGTTATGCTTTAGTAAGCATTTTTTACAATGTATCTGATTTTTTATTAAGGAGATATTGTAAATATCCGTTAAGGACGTTTTTGGTGCTTGAATTAAAGCACGAAAGTGAGTCCTTTGAATGTGACATAAGGAGTGCCATTTCTAAAAGCTTATCACAGCATTGTGGACTTGTAATTGTGTGCACTGGCCTAAGTCAAGACGAATATAGGACAATTTGGCGTTTAACTGATGTTTATGAGCATATAATTTTGACCACACGAGATGAACTTTTAAACAAGCTTGATATAGCCACGGACGTTAGTATGTCACTATAGTTCCGCCACCGAGCAAACGTTCGCCGTCATAAAAAACACAGGCTTGTCCGGGTGTGATAGAACGTGCAGGTGCATCTAATGTAACTTTTAAATTTTCACCCTCACGTGTGACTATACACGGCAGACAGTTTGTTGAGTATCTGACCTTACAGGTACAAACAAGTTTATCGTCAAAATCAATCAAAAGATTCACATCAGAAATCAAGAAGCTTTCAGAAAATTCCATTCCTGATTCGCCTAGCGTAATACTGTTGTCATTGGGGTTTATTGATAATACAAACATAGGCTTGCCAAAAGCCCCAAGTCCCTTTCTTTGACCATAGGTATAGTTAAAAATACCTGAATGCTTACCAATAATATTACCTGCAGTGTCTAAAAAGTTACCCGCCTTATCGGGCAAAAACTTTTTAAGATATGCGTTTTTATCGCCATCGGGGATAAAGCAGATATCCTGACTGTCTTTTTTCTCCCAGACGGGAAGCCCAAACTCCTGAGCCAACGTGCGAACAGAATTCTTATCATAATCGCCCAACGGCATTAAAATTTTAGAAAGCTTGTCCTGAGTTAAAGTATATAAAAAATACGTTTGGTCTTTTTCGCGACTTTTTGCCATATAAAGTGAGTACACATCGTCTGTTTTTACGACTCTGGCATAGTGGCCTGTTGCAATG
>JAZOCK010000019.1:0-16648 GCA_045596445.1 Congzhengia sp.
ATTTTTCATTGCCTCGCGTGTAATTAAAGCAAGGTCATAGGCTGTGGTAAAATGTCCTTCCTCATCTAATCCATTAGGATTTTTAAACGACGTGTTTACAGCTCCAATTTTCTTTGATTTTTCATTCATAAGCTCGGCAAACTTATCTACTGAACCACTCACGCCCTCGGCAATAGCAATTGCTGCATCATTTCCCGATTGAAGCATAAGCCCGTAAAGCAAATCGTGCATTGTTACCTTCTGTCCCGCCGAAAGATACAGGCTTGTGCCTTCTTCTCCGGCTGCTCTTTTGGATACCGTTACAACATCATCTAAGTTTGAGTTTTCTAATGCTACAATTGCAGTCATTATCTTTGTCGTGCTTGCCATAGTATGAGTTTTGTGCATGTTTTTTTCATAAATGACACGACCTGTGACCATATCCATTACACAGGCACATTCAGCGGAAACAGATAAAGCCCTGGCATTTTTTGGCGAAGAAAACAAAATTAACCCAATTAAAATCAAAGAAAAAACACGTTTCAAAGCGATTACCTCCGTGTATATTTACTAAATTATATGTGGTGAAATCATTAATTATTTGTTACATTTCAAAAAAACTATTGGCAATTTACAATTACTATGCTATAATATAGTCAAAGAGGAAGCATTTTCATGTTTTCCTCCACAAAGAAAAGGAGTGACGGTTATGAAAATCACAATTACAGGTAAGCAGATTGATTTAACAGATGGTCTAAAAGCAAGAGTTGAAGAAGCTTATGCCAAGCTCGACAAGTACTTTTCCAAAGAGACAGAAGCAATAGTCACATTAAGTGTTCAACGTGACGACCAGATAGTCGAAGCTACAATCCGTTCAGGTAATCTGATAATTCGTGTAGAAGAATCTACTCCGGATATGTATGTATCTATTGATACATCTGTTGATGTTTTAGAGCGTCAATTACGCAAAAATAAAACAAGATTAGAGAAAAAAATGAAAAGGGAATTCACCGAAACAGTCATTTTTGACAAAATTCCTGAGTTGCCCACAGATATTGAAGATACTAAAATCGTCAGAACCAAGGTTGTTGAAACAAAGCCTATGTCACCTGAAGAAGCAGTTTTACAGTTAGACCTTATCGGTCACGAATTCTTTATATTTACAAACGACAAGACAGGCGACAAAAACTTAGTTTACCGCAGAAAGAAAGGCGGTTACGGTTTAATAGAAATCGACTAATTTATAAGTGCCGTCGTTTTTCGACGGCACATTTTTTGAATTTCAAGGAGTGTATATGGAAGTTCGTACCAAGAAAATTATAAGTAACAACAAAAAGGCATATCACGATTATTTTATAGATGAAAAAATAGAGGCAGGTATTGAGCTTTTTGGAACCGAAGTAAAGTCAGTACGTGCCGGACAGGTAAATTTAAAAGACAGTTATGTATCTGTTAAAACAGGCGAAGCTATTTTGCTGGGTATGCATATCAGCCCTTATGAAAAAGGTAATATTTTTAACAAGGACCCTCTTCGTCCAAGAAGATTATTGCTTCATAAAAAAGAAATTATGAAATTAATCGGAAAAACAAACGAGACCGGCGTTTCCTTAATTCCCTTGTCAGTGTATTTTTTAGGAAATAAGGTTAAAATAGAGTTAGGCCTTGCCCGTGGCAAAAAAGCTTATGATAAACGTCAAAGTATAGCTGAAAAAGATGCAAAACGAAATATGGACAGAGCTATAAAAGAAAGAATGAGATGATTTTCGAGGTTGCAGTAAGTACCGCTGCAGCCTCATTTTATTGACTTTTTGCCTTTTTGTGTTATACTTAAAATATAAAAATAATCAGTTAAGCAGGTGATTTCATTGAAACAATTTGATATATTAGGCATGAGCTGTGCTGCTTGCTCTTCAAGAATAGAAAAGGCGGTATTAAAGCTTTCAAACGTTACAGAATGCTCGGTAAATCTTTTGACAAATTCAATGAATGTGTCAGGCGAAGCTTCATACGAAGAAATTATAAAGGCTGTTGAAAGTGCCGGTTATAAAGCGTTCAAAAAAGGACAAAAAAAAGCCACCGTCGAAGACAGTGTTTTTGTAAACAAAGAAACTCCATCGCTCAAAAAACGATTGATTTATTCTTTGATTTATCTTGTACTTTTAATGTATATATCAATGGGATATACAATGTGGGGACTTCCATTACCCTCTTTTTTTCACGAAAATTATATAGCAATCGGAATTTTACAATTACTTCTTACAATATGTGTTATGATTATAAATAGGAGTTTTTTTATAAACGGTTTCTCTGCTCTTTTTAAATTTTCTCCGAATATGGATTCTTTAGTTTCTCTGGGTTCAGGTGCAGCTTTCATTTACAGCACATGTACACTTTTTGCTATGACCAAAAATCCGACACATATGTATTTGCACGAGTTTTATTTTGAGTCTGCCGCTATGATTTTAGCACTCATTACCGTCGGCAAAATGTTAGAGGCCCGTTCTAAAGGCAAAACAACAAACGCATTAAATAACCTGATAAAGCTGGCACCCAAAAATGCAATAATAGAAATCGGCGGTGTGGAAAAAGAGGTTGCTGCAAGCAACATTAAAATAGGTGACATATTTATCGTAAAATCAGGAATGAGTTTTCCTGCAGACGGCATTATAGTTTCCGGTCACTGTGCAGTTGATGAATCTGCTTTAACGGGCGAGAGCATCCCGATTGACAAGGAAATGGGCGACAGAATTTCTTCAGCTACAATGAACAAATCAGGATACGTTCGTTGTCGTGCTGAAAAAATCGGTGAAGATACTGCGTTATCACAAATTATAAAGCTGGTCAGTGATGCTTCCGCAACAAAAGCTCCAATTGCAAAAGCGGCTGATAAAGTATCAGGATTTTTTGTTCCGCTTGTAATCATAATAGCAGTAATTACTTCTATGATTTGGCTATTCTCCGGCAGTTCAATCGGTTTTGCACTGGCACGCGGAATTTCCGTGCTTGTAATAAGTTGTCCGTGTGCTTTAGGATTGGCAACACCGGTTGCCATTATGGTTTCAAGTGGCGTTGGTGCTAAAAATGGTATTTTGTTTAAAAATGCAACTTCAATTGAAGAAGCGGGCAAAATAACGGTTGCAGCATTTGACAAAACAGGTACAATAACAAAAGGAGAGCCAACAGTCACAGACATAATAGAATATAATGATTCTTCTGATTTGCTCACACTCGCCTACTCTCTGGAATTTAAAAGCGAGCATCCATTAGCACGTGCTATTGTAAAAAAGGCAGAAAATGATAATCTTAAACTTTTTGAAAGTGAAAATTTTTCGATTTCTTCGGGCAATGGTTTAGAAGCTGATATTGATGGTTCGCATATTGCGGGAGGAAATTTAAGATTTATTTCAAAAAATGCAACAGTTCCTGAGAATTTAGTCAATTCTTATGAAAAATTAGCAAAGGAGGGCAAAACTCCGCTGTTCTTCACTAAGGACAATAATTTTTTAGGAATAATTGCAGTTGCCGACACAATAAAAGACGACAGTGCAGAGGCTGTAAAAGAGTTAAAATCAATGGGAATTCAGGTAGTTATGTTAACGGGTGACAACGAAACAACCGCAAACGAAGTAAAACAACAGGTCGGAATTGATAAAGTAATTGCGAATGTTACTCCCGCTGAAAAAGAAGAAGTTATAAGAAACCTTAAAAAAACAGGCAAGGTTGCAATGGTCGGAGATGGTATAAATGATGCACCTGCTTTAACATCTGCAGATATTGGCATTGCAGTTGGCACAGGAACAGACATCGCTATAGATGCTGCAGATATTGTTTTGATGAAAAATTCAATTCTGGATGTTCCTGCCGCAATAAAACTGAGTCGATATGCACTTAGAAATATTTATGAAAATCTGTTTTGGGCATTTATATACAACTGCATAGGAATACCCATAGCTGCCGGGGTTTTAATTCCAACATTTGGTTTTCAATTAAATCCAATGTTAGCCGCAGCAGCAATGAGTTTATCAAGTTTTTGCGTTGTTACTAACGCACTAAGGCTTAATTTTAAAGATATTCGTTTGTCAAAACATAAAAGAAAAACAAAAAAGGAGAGTAAATACTTGGAAATTACACTTAAAATTGAAGGTATGATGTGCCCGCACTGCGAAGGTCGAGTTAAAGGCGTTTTAGAAAATATTGACGGTGTTTTAGGGGTTATTCCCTCGCACAAAGAAAAAAATGCTATAATTAAGCTTTCAAAACAAATTGATTTTTCTATTCTCAAAAAAGCAGTCGAAGATGCAGGCTACACGGTCATCGACTAAAAAGTATCCTAAGCCCTTTTTCCGCAAGGATTAAAAGTATGTGTTTATACTTTTAATCCTTGCACGGACACGGCACGTCTACCAAAATTACATCTCCAATTACGCAAACCTTACACCAAGGTATTACAATATCATCTTTTTTGTTAAAATTTATTAATCTCATTTTTCCGGGTACTACAATTGCCTCTATTTCTCCCTTACATAAGCTTACTTCAACATCACAGACGTAACCTAAACGATTTCCATCGTTTATATTTATCACTTCTTTTTGTCTTAATTCTCCTGCTCTTTGCATTATTTTCACCTCTTTATTATATTTATGAAAGTATTTGAATAATATGAAAAACAAGGGTTAAAACTAATCCTATAAAAAAGAAAGTCTGCCCGTAGCTTTCTTTTAAAACTATACGGGAGAAAGGTTGGTACTATGAAGTTTTTAGATAATTTAAGCCTTGTTTTAGTAATAATAGGTGCACTAAACTGGGGGTCTATCGGTCTTTTTGGGTTTGATTTTGTCGGTTTTCTTTTCGGCGGTCAAATGTCCTTGCTTAGCAGAATTATTTTTGCTTTGGTTGGTCTTGCCGGACTTTGGACTATTACTCTACTTTTTAAAGACAAAGTTTTACCTTCAGAACGTTAATTTTTTTCGTTACAGCACAGCTCATAGCTGTGCTGTAATATTTTTGTTATTTTTTTAAAATAATACTTCCATTTTATAAAATATTGTGATATACTAGTGTTGTGTATTTATGTTCTTATACATAATATGTTGTTGTGTGCCTGTACGCAACAGTATTGCATAGACCACAGGCAGAAAGGTTTTGGTTTATTTATGGCTATTAAAACTGAAAACGAAAATGGTATTATTGTTTTGTCTGACAATGTTATCGCCAGAGTTGCAGGCGTAGCTGCTTCTAACTGCTACGGTGTTGTAGGTATGGCTTATAAAAATGCTACTGACAGTATTGCTTCACTTTTAAAATGGGATTCAATCACTAAGGGCATAAAGGTTTCTACAGACGAAGAAAAAATTATTGTAGATTTACACATCATTGTTGAATATGGCGTAAATATCAACGCTACCTGTGAAAGCATTGTTGAACAGGTTAAGTATGCCGTTGAGGACGCCACCGGTTTTAAAGTTGGTGCCGTAAATGTTAATGTAGACGGCGTCAGAGTTAGCTAATTCGGAGGTGCACTAATTTGTTATACACTGCAAATTACGAAGGATTGTGTCGTGCCTTTTTATCAGGTGCAAACAAGCTTTGTAACAATAAAATTATATTAAATGATTTAAACGTTTTCCCTGTCCCTGACGGAGATACCGGTTCAAATATGTCTATGACTATTTCTGCCGCTGCCAAGGATATATTATCAAACAACTATACAACAGTTGACAAGATGATGGCTGCGATTGCATCCGCTTCTCTTCGCGGTGCGCGAGGAAATTCCGGCGTTATCTTATCACAGGTTTTCCGCGGTATGAGTCGTCGATTGGCAGGTCTTTCAACTGCAGATGCTAAGGATATTGCAGAATCTTTTCGCGGTGGCGTAGAATCTGCTTACAAAGCAGTTATGAAACCTATGGAGGGTACAATTTTATCAGTTGCAAGAGATGCAGCTGACGCCGCTATCGCCGCGGTTGATACAACTGGCGACATAGTTGAAATTGTGCGTGCTGCAACAATCGCCGGACAGGAAAGTCTGGCTCGCACACCCGAGCTTTTACCACAATTAAAAGCTGCAGGCGTTGTTGATTCAGGTGGTCAGGGTCTGGTATATATTTTAGAGGGTGCCTTAGAATACTTAGAAACCGGTAAAGTTATTGAGCTAAACGAAAGCCAGGCAAGCGTTAACACCGCTATTGACAAAAAAGTAATAGATGCCAATATCAAATTTTTATATTGCACAGAATTTTTAATTAATAAAAGTAACACCCCCTCTTCTGTTGCTCTTTTCCGTGATAGAATTGAGAAAAAAGGCGATTGTATGGTTGTCATTGATGATGACGATGTTGTTAAAGTGCATATTCATACAAACAACCCTGGATTTGTTATTGAAGAGGCATTAAAAATCGGTGAACTTATAAATATTAAAATTGATAATATGAAATATCAGCACGATGAAAAAGCTCCCGAAGAAGAAACAGAAAAAGTACCTCCTAAGGAGTTTGGTTTTGCTGCTGTTGCTGCAGGCGATGGCTTGGAAAATATATTTTTAGATTTGGGCGTTGAACAGGTAATCAAAGGCGGTCAAACCATGAATCCATCAACAGATGATATTTTATCTGCCGTTGAAGCTGTTAATGCAAAAACTGTGTTTATTCTGCCAAATAATAAAAATATTATCATGGCAGCTAAGCAGGTAGTTGATTTGACAGATATAAACGTTGTGGTTTTAGAAACCCGCTCCGTTCCTGCAGGTATTTCAGCACGTTTAGCATTTGACCCCGAAGTATCCCTGGAAGAAAATATTGCAGCTATGAACGAAGCAATCGAAAATACAAAGACGGGTTCTGTAACATATGCCGTAAGAACCTTCTCTTTTAACGACAAGGAATATCCTCAAGATACAATTATGGGATTGGATGAAGGTAAGATTTCAGTTGTAGGCGAGAATTCTTTTGATGTGTTAAAGGAGCTTTTAAATAATGTTATTGATGACGATTCTTCTATTGTAAGCATTTACTTAGGCGGAGAAATCAAAGAAGAACAACAAGAAGAAATTTCGAGCCAGCTAGAAGAGTTATATCCCGATTTAGATGTGTTAGTTTATATGGGTGGGCAACCCTTGTATGACTTTATTTACTCTGTTGAATAAGGCGTGATTTTATGTCAAATGGTCTTTTAAAACAAAATATAACTGTGCTTAACGGCATTGGACAAAAGCGTGCGGAATCTTTCCGCACGCTTGGTGTTTATACTGTGGAAGATTTGCTGAATTTTTATCCCAGAACATATGAGGATAGGACAATCACCAAAAAAATTGCAGAGTTAAAAGACGGCGACACGGTATGCGTGCGTGCCAGTGCTGTTTCCCCTATTAGAGAGAATTTTATTAGAAAAAATATGTATTTATGCTCTGTTAAGGTTTCCGACGGCACAGGCTTTTTAGAAATAGTTTGGTTTAACAATACTTACATAAAAAATATATTTGATATAAAAAAAGAGTACGTTTTTTATGGCAAAGCTACATATTCAAAACGAATGCAGATGATTTCCCCACTTTTTGAGGAAGCGGATAAAAACCTTTTGATCGGAAGGATTTTTCCTGTTTATAGCTTATCTTCAGGTCTCACACAAAAAAATATCGCAGCGTCGGTCGTTGCTGCACTTCGTATGGGGGAAATAGAAGAAACACTTCCCCATTCAATCAGACAAAAGCACAAGCTATGCTCCCTTAGCTATGCTATAAGAAACATTCATTTTCCAAAAGATAGCGAGGCCTTAAGTGTTGCAAAAAGACGTCTTGCATTTGATGAGTTGTTTATTTTCCAAACCGCACTAAGATTTCTCCACGAGGGCAGAACCAAAACAGTTGCTTTTCCGTTAAAAAATACAGAATGTGTAAATGATTTTATATCATCACTTCCCTATCCTTTAACAAATGCACAATTAAGAGTAATTAAGGAAATTTGTGCAGATATAAAAAAATCAACGCCAATGAGCAGACTTGTGCAGGGTGATGTCGGTTGCGGAAAAACTATGATTGCGGCGGCTACTATGTTTGTATGTGCCAATTCAGGATACACCTCTGCAATGATGGCACCTACTGAAATTTTGGCAAGTCAACATTATGAAACACTGTCAGAGATGTTTAAACCCTTTGGTATAAATGTTGCACTCTTAACAGGCTCAATGACTGAAAAGGAAAGGCGCGTTATAAATGACGAAATAACTTCAGGAAAAACCAAAGTTGTAGTTGGTACGCACGCCCTTATAAGTGAAAAAACCACTTTGGGAAATTTAGGATTAATTATAACTGACGAGCAGCATAGATTTGGTGTAGCACAGAGAAAACTTTTAGAGAGCAAAGGAAACAACCCACACACACTGATTATGACAGCTACTCCAATTCCAAGGACTTTAGCTCTGATTCTATACGGCGATTTAAATATTTCAGTTATTGATGAGCTTCCGCCCGGAAGAAAAAAAATTGACACCTTTGTTGTCGAAGAGAATATGCGTAAAAGAATCTATACTTTTTTAAAAAAAGAAATAGACGAAGGCAGACAAGCCTATATAGTTTGTCCTGCAGTTGAACCATCGGAAATTGAAGGGATTCGTGATGTCATCACTCATTCAAATGAGTTGGCTGATTTTTTTGGTTCAAACAATGTGGCTTTTATGCACGGTAAAATGAAATCTAATGAAAAAGATGATATAATGCGTCGATTTAAAGACGGCAAAATTAAAATACTTGTTGCAACGAGCGTTATAGAGGTGGGCGTAAACGTTCCCAACGCATCTGTTATGATAATAGAAAACGCATCCCGCTTCGGACTATCTCAGTTACATCAATTACGTGGAAGAGTAGGTCGTGGAGCTGATAAAGCCTACTGTATACTCTTCCCTGGGGAAAATTTTTCAGTAGATATCCCCAGACTCAATATTATGAAAAACAATTCCGATGGCTTTAAAATCGCCGAAGAAGATTTGCGTCTTCGCGGGCCGGGAGAGTTTTTTGGTTCACGTCAACATGGTCTTATTACATTTAAAATTGCGAACATATATTCCAACAGCGAACTTTTACAAGAAACAGGTGCTGCCGCAGATGAGCTTTTATGTAAAGACAGGGAGTTAAAATCTCCCGAAAATGTGACAATATATAACGAAATATTAAAGATATTTGACATGGATATTACATTTAGTTGACTTTTTTAGAATGTACTTGACATTCTTTTTATTTGTTATAAAATATAGAGTGATAATAAGTCTATTTGGAGGAGATTTTTTTGCGGGTTATTTCAGGAAAAGCACGTGGCAAAAAGCTCCTTTGCCAAGAGGGGCAGAATGTTCGCCCCACACTAGACAGGGTAAAAGAATCAATTTTTAATATGATTGCATTTGATTTGCCCGGTGCCTGTGTTTTAGATTTATTTTCAGGAAGCGGTGCTTTAGGCATTGAAGCCTTGAGTCGAGGTGCAGAGTCCTGCTTCTTTATAGATAAATCCAAGCAAGCAATAGCTATAACAAAAGAAAATCTTTATGCTACTCATTTGGATTTATTTTCTACTGTTATAAATTGTGACAGCATTGATTTTCTATGTGAAACAGACAAAAAATTTGATATAATTCTTATAGACCCTCCTTATGAATCAAGTCTCTACGAAGCGGCTTTGACTAAAATTAAGGAAAATAAGCTTTTAAAGCACAATGGGTTTTTGGTAATTGAGTATGATGCCGAAATAACACCCGCGTTTGATATATGCGGATTTAATATAATTAAGGAAAAAAAATACGGCAGAGTAAAAATTCTTATAATGAAAGAGGGAGAACTTTGAAAATAGCGGTATATCCGGGTAGTTTTGACCCAATTACTTGCGGTCATTTAGACATAATTAAACGGAGCTGCAAACTTTTTGATAAAGTTATTGTCGCAGTTTTAAATAATAGCGAAAAAACTCCTCTATTCTCTGTCGATGAACGCGTCGAGTTTATTAGAAAATGCACAAGAGATATAGCGAATTGCGATGTTGAATCATTCAGCGGACTTTTAGTTGATTTTGCACACAAGGTTGGTGCAAACAGTGTCATTCGCGGACTTCGTGCTATTTCAGACTTTGAATATGAGTTTCAGATGGCACTTCTTAACAAGAAGCTTGCCCCTGATGTTGAAACTGTTTTCATGGTAACCAACTTAAATTGCTTATATATCAGTTCAAGTGTGGTTAAGGAAATATGCCATTTCGGCGGCAATGCCGATGGTTTAATACCCCCGGAAATCATAAATGACATTAAGTATAAAATCGAGAAGGAGTGTTGAATATGGATATCGAACAGATTATGAACGAATTAGAGGAAAAAATTGACAAGTGCAGAACTATTCCATTTTGGGGACGTGGAATCATTGATAAGGAAGAAATCCTTGATATGATTCAGGAAATGAAAAATAAATTTCCCGAAGAAATGCGTCAGGCTAAATGGGTAAAAGACGAGCGTCAAAGAATTATAAGCGACGCTCAGAAAGAAGCAGCAGCAATGGTAAAAGCTACTGAAGAAAAAATCGCAGCAATGGTTAACGAGCACGACATTACTCAGCAGGCTTATGCTAAAGCTAATCAGATAATTGACAGTGCACAGCAAAATTCAAGAGAAATAAGATTAGGAGCAAACCAATACGCAGATGATGTTTTACGTGCTTTGGAAGAAGAGCTTATTAAAACAGCAGACGCTATCCGTGCTAACAGAAACAACAACAGATAATAATGATACAAGAGGTGCGGAATTTTTTCTTCCGCACCTTTGTTTTAAGAAATATTTTAAATTTGTCACCATATAATAATACCATATTTTTATAAAACGGAGATTACTTATATGAACAAATTTATCAAAGCAGTTATAATTATTGCGATTCCACTTATTGTTGGAGGACTTTCGGGATTTTTAATCAGAAATAACGTTTTTATTTATGACGTTTTATTAAAACCACCCTTTGCACTTCCAAATAACCTGTTTTCTGTTGTTTGGGGAATTCTCTACTTAACAATGGGAATTGCTCTATATCTTTATACAACGTCTGATATTTCCTCTGACGACAAAAGCTATGGCATAACTGTTTTTGCATTTCAATTGTTGTTAAACTTTTTCTGGCCGATTTTATTTTTTAACTTCAGAATGTATTTATCGGCTTTTATACTACTTGTTATTTTATTTGTTTTTGTAGCAATAACAATATCAGCCTTTTATAACGCCAAAAAATCCGCCGGTATAATTTTAATTCCTTATCTGTTATTTTTAGTTTACGCCGGTTATTTAAACTTTGGTGTTTGGTTTTTAAATATGTAAATTACATGAGGTGATTAGATGTCAGCTTCTATGACACGTAAAAACGCAGGAAGATACAAGAACAGAAGGATTTTTCTTGCTGTTATAATTTGTATTACAATAATTTTAGTTATACTTTCCGGTTTACTGGTTAAAAAACTCACATATAACAAGGTATATAACGGCATATCAATTAATAATATTAGTGTGTCCGGTCTTACCCGAGATGAGTTGATTGAAAAGATTCCTGAGATTTTTGACAAACGTTTATCAAAAACCGTCACTTTAAAAATTGACGATGTTGAACATACATTTGATACGCTTGAGCTTTCTCCTGCAATTGACGTGGAAAAAATGGTCAAAAATGCTTTTGGATACGGTAGGAGCGGCTCTTTTATAGACCGAATAAGAGATATTAACTCCTTGAAAAAAAGTCCGGTAGATTTTCCTTTTTTACTTATATTTGACGATATTGAATTACAAAAAATTATTGATTCTACGATTTCAACATTAGATGTTACAGCTATTTCTAATAAGATTGAATACGGCGACGACACGTTAATTATAACACGCGGAAAAGCCGGTAACGGCATTGAATTTTCTGAAGTAAGGTCTGCAATTGAGGATTGTATTTTAAATGACAAAGACGTTGCAGCTGTTGATTTTAAATACATTGAACCCGAAGAAATAACTTATGACTACATAAAGCGATATACCTTAGATAAACCGATAAATGCCGACTACAAAATTGAAAATCACAGGATTAAATATACAGAAAGTCAACCCGGTGTAATTCTTTTAGAAGACGATTTAACAAAGGCACTAAAAAATTCTAACAGCGATGTTATTAAAGTTCCTGCAAAAATCATAAAACCTACAACATCATCAGAACAGCTCAAAAGCACACTTTTAGCCCACGAGCTTGGAAAGTATACAACCGACTACTCCTCCTCGAGTGCAGATAGAGCATATAACATTAAGCTTGCTTGTGAGAAAATTAACGGTTATGTATTAGCTCCCGGCGAAGAATTTTCATATAATGACGTTGTTGGTCCAAGAACAATTGAACATGGTTTTCGTATTGCAAATGTGTATGTAGGAAACACAACGCAGCCAGGTATTGGAGGCGGTATATGTCAGGTCTCATCCACTATTTACAATGCGGTTGTTTTTTCAGACCTTGAAGTTACCTCAAGGAAAAACCACACACTTCCTGTATCATATGTTCCCTTAGGAAGAGATGCTACTGTTTCTTACGGAGCTATTGATTTTAAATTTAAAAACAACACAAATATGCCTATACAAATAAAAGCAATTGCTGAAAATGGCCTAAACAGTATAATAATTATGGGTACGGATGAACATCCGGAACGCAGCATTAAAATCGAAACAACTCAAACAGGCACATCAGCTCCTAAGGTTGTTATAGAGAAAGACCCGGAAATGCTTGAGGGAGAAATAAAAGTTGATAGCAATGGTACTAACGGAAGTTCGCATATCTCATATAAAGTAGTCTATGAAAACGGCGTTCAGGTTTCACGCACACAGCTTGCAAAAAGCGTATATGCAGGCAAAGACAGAGTTGAAATTCATGGCACTAAAAAGGTTGTAGAGGAAATTCCGGCAACACCTGATATACCCGAAGACACAACACCTGTTGAGCCTACTCCTATAGAGCCTGCAGAAACGCAAACAGAAGAAATTCCCACAATATAAAGGTGGTAAAAAGATATGAAATCAAAAGTTATTTACATATGCTCGGAATGTGGCTACGAATCCGCTAAATGGATAGGCAAATGCCCCGATTGTAACGGATGGAATACTTTTGCAGAGGAAGTCATAGTGACATCTAAAACCTCTAAAAAGGTGACACAGTCATTTGCTGCTCCTGTAAAGTTATCTACAGTAAACACAACAAAAGATATCCGTATTCCTTGCGGTATAGGAGAGCTTGACAGAGTTCTGGGCGGAGGTATTGTTCAGGGTTCTTTAGTTTTGGTTGGCGGAGAACCGGGTATTGGTAAATCAACTATTCTCCTACAACTTATAAAATCTTTAGAAAAAAGCATTAGTTTTTTCTATGTTTCGGGAGAAGAATCCGAAAAACAGTTGAAAATGCGTGCTGATAGACTAAATATTACACAAGATTTTTATCTTTTAACCGAAACTGATATAAACTCAGTAATTAAAAACGCAGAAAGCATTAAGCCTGATATATTAATTATTGACTCCGTACAAACGATGTATAATCCCGATATTGCATCCGCTCCCGGAACTGTAAGTCAAGTGCGTGACGTAACACTGTCATTGATGAAATTTGCCAAAGAAAATTCAATTGCAGTATTTATAGTAGGTCACGTTACAAAAGACGGTAATTTAGCAGGTCCTAAGGTCTTAGAGCATATGGTTGATTGTGTTCTTCACTTTGAGGGCGAACGTCATCAAAGCCATAGGATTTTGCGTTCCGTTAAAAATCGTTTTGGTTCAACAAATGAGATTGGCATATTCGAAATGACAGGCGAAGGCTTAAAGGAGGTTAAAAATGCATCCTCCATAATGTTAGAAGGCAGACCTGAAAAAACGTCAGGTTCAACTGTAATTTGCACACTGGAGGGCACAAGACCACTGCTCGCAGAGGTTCAGTCATTGGTTTCACAAACCTTCTTCCCTGCCCCGCGTCGAATGATGACAGGTGCTGATTTTAATCGTGTTAATATGTTAATCGCTGTATTAGAAAAACGTGTCGGATATAATCTTTCTAATCAGGATATTTACGTAAATGTGGTCGGTGGTATTAAAATATCCGAGCCTGCAGCAGACTTAGGAATTATTTGTGCTATTGCTTCTGCTTTTAAGAGCGTTGAAATTGAGCCTGATATCGCCTTAATCGGCGAAGTTGGTTTAACAGGCGAGTTACGTGCAGTTGTGCAAATAGAAAAGCGTTTAAACGAGCTTTCTAAACTTGGATTTAAAAAATGTATCATTCCTGATGCTAACAAAAAATCATTGAAGTTACCCGATGGCTTAGACGTGTTATTTGCAAAAAACGTAAATTCAGCATTAAAAATATTATTTTAAAAATGAAGCTGTAGCAAAAACGCTACAGCTTCATTTTTATTGTCTTTCTTCAATTAGTTTTTTAACACTTGGAATTCCGAATAAAAGAGTTGCACCAACAACGGTCAAAATGAGTTCAGGAAGCATATAACTGCCATTATACACCACTGAATACCAATATACATTCCAACCATCGGGGCACCATACAGAAAATACAATTGCACCCGAAATAAAGTGTGAAATAAACCGCACTATACAGGCGATAGTAATACCTGCACACATACCAATTCTACCTTTTTTCCTGAAAATTCCCGAAATACCTATAATTCCGTATGCGATTATGTAATCAAAAAGCAAGCATCCTATCCACGTTGCTGCTGTCATTCCATATCCCATAAGTGCACCAAAATCCAAAGCTATTTGTACAAAGGCATATAAAATTGATACAAAAAATCCTGTTTTTGTTCCGTAGCATATTGAAACTGTCGCTACTGGCAGCATACTTAAAAGCGTAATCGAGCCACCAAGCGGCAGCTGATACACCTTCACCATTGATAAAACTGCAGATAGTGCAATCATAACTGCAGATAGAGTTAATTTTTTAATTTTCATAAACTTTTCCTTTCGTATTTTTCTCTTTTCTACGTAAAAAAGGTGCAACCCAATCTGGATTGCACCTAAAATACGAAAGCTAAAGTAACTCCCTTCGTTGGCATTACCCAAATCAGGTTATAAGGGTCGAAGTTTGATTACTTCATCTCAGTCTGCTCACAGACTCCCCTGTTAACAACTAAATTTTAACATTTATTTACTCTTCTGTCAAGAGCTTTTCGCTATATTCTTTAATTTCTTCTGCTATTGGTGATGCATCAGAATTATATGGAAGCACAATAGTAAAAACACTTCCCTTTTCTTCTTCACTTGACACCTCAATATATCCGCCGTGAAGCTTTACAGCATCCATTGCTATGGACAATCCCAAACCTGTACCGCCTGTATCTCTTGCACGAGCCTTATCAACACGATAAAATCTGTCAAAAATCTTTTGTATTTCTTCCTTTGGTATACCTATACCTGTATCAGTTATCCTGACTAAGATATTCCCCAAATCACGCATAAGCTCAATTTTAACTCTGCCACCATTTTCAGTATATTTTATGGAATTGTCAGCAATATTATAAATTGCTTCTGTTATGCTGTCACGGTCAACAGGCACTAAAACGTCCTCTTCGGGTTTTGAAAAAACAAAATCTATTTCTTTGTTCTCTGCTAATGGCTTAAGCTTTTCAAAAACCTCGGCTGTAATTTCCCCTATAGATACCATATCGATTTGCAGTCTGCTTGTCTGGTCCATCCTTGTAAGGTCTAAAAGTCTTTGTACAATTCTTGTAAGCCTTTCAACCTCTGCACCCATATCGCCTAAAAATTCACGCATAAACTTCGGGTCAGGATTTGGTGTTTGAATAAGTGAGTCTGACAACAGCTTAATTATAGAAAGCGGTGTTTTAAGCTCATGGGATGCGTCTGATACAAAAGAACGTCTTTTTTCCTCAAGCTCGTCCACCCTGTCTATAAGCTCATTAAATGCTATTACAAGGTCACCAACCTCATCTTTGCTCGTGAGGTCACATTTTTGTAGCTTTTCCTTTGGCATATCTTTAATGAATGCCGTCAGTTTTAAAATCGGTTTTGTAATGAGAGTGGCTATTAATATACTTAACATGAATACTAAAAGCACAATGACAACACCAAAAATCCATATAGCTAATGTAACTCGGCTAACTATTTCGTCAATATCACTACCAGATGCTGTAACAAGCACAGAACCAATTGTTTTTTGGTCTTTAATAATCGGGACTGCAGCTTCTATAACCAACTCACCGTTTTTCTTGTAATATGTAGAAAAATTATTTTTGTTTACCAAAACCTCTGTTATCGGCTCATAAACAAGTAATTTACCTGTATAGTTCTCTTCATCGAAGGAATCATAATATGCCTTTGTCTGACTATCAGTAATCACAACTCTAAAACCGCTCTCAATTGGCATGGATTTCATTTTTTCTGCAATTCTGTATTCATCAAAAGCATCTATATCAATGCTTGCTACAATATTTGCCCGCATTAGCACTTCTAATTTTTTTTGCTCAAGCAAATATGTTTTCAATGTGCTGATACTATAAGTAGCAAGTATTACTAAAACCAATACTGCAATAATTAAATACGTTGCTACAATTTTGTTCTTTATACTAAACAAATTATCTCTAAACTTCTTTAAAATAGTAACCTACCCCCCATTTTGTATGT
>JAZOCK010000020.1:0-3484 GCA_045596445.1 Congzhengia sp.
CGGAATTCAACAAGTGATTTTCTTTCTTTATGCAGCTTACCGTTGGGCTTGGCTATGTATAGCTGCACAACTTCTTTACCGGAGAAAGTGCTTCCGATATTTTTGACAGTCACAGTTACTGATACTGTTGTTCCGCAGACCTCTGTTTTTTGTGATTCTGTTTCAAAATCAGTATAGCTCAAACCAAATCCGAACGGATAACAAGGAGTAATGCCGTTGGCATCGAACCAACGATAACCTACATATATGACTTCTTTATAATCCTGCTGAAGCACATCGCCCATAATGCCGAACTCTTCAGCGCATGGATAATCGTAATAATTCTTACCCCAAGTATCGGTAAGTTTTCCGGAAGGAGTTGTTTTGCCGCTCACTATATCTCCAAGAGCATTTCCGCCTTCCTCTCCGCCTTGTACAAAATAAAGAACTGCTCCGATTTCCGAAATCTCATCCAAAACAGACAAATCCAACATACCGCCGCTGTTTATTATCAAAAGCAGTTTTTTATACTGTTTTACAAGAGTGCGGATATTCTTTTCTTCCACATCCGAAAGATAATAATCTCCTTTTTCCAGCCTGCGATCAGTGCTTTCGCCTGCCTGCCGGGCGATAACATATACAGCCGTATCTGTATCATCGGGCATATCCTCCGGCTGAATTTCATCGCCAATAGGAAAACGTAACGGAGTAACATGAATAACCTCGTCAAACATTTTTTGAACTTGCCAAGGCTTATATTTTTTGATTTGTTCCTCAATACCTTGACGCCACGCTTCTTTCTCGGCGGCATAAGAAGCATCAAAACGATCCATCCAACGAGTTGAGGCAATCCGGAAACCAGCATTTTTCAGCCCGTCTTCTATGTTGACGCTGTATCGTTCCTGCATATTACCGCTGCCTGTACCACCTTTGACGGTCATTCTGGCTCCTGCGCCAAACAGAGCAATCTTACTGTTTTGTAACGGAAGAATTCCGTTGTTTTTCAGCAGTACAATGCCTTCGGCAGCTACATTGCGGGCAAGCTGACGGTGGGCCGTTTCTCTGTCGGACACTTCATCTGTTTTACGCCCGAACAAACGAAATTTAGCCATTTACTGCACCTCCATAATATACTCTTTCATTTTTATTATACTTATAGGCACTTGCAAAATATTGCACTTTCGTCTATAATATTGTAAATTAGTCTATTGGGAGTGAATTTTATGTTTGACTACAGCTCTTATTGCGAAATGTTCTATGCGGCACATTATCTGCCGATTGCAATGTATGATAAAAACGGTTTTGTTTGTTCATCAGGCTTTTATGAAACAGGTGATCCGTATCCTTTTGCATTGCCGAAACTTCTCAATATGAGAAGTCCTGCTGTTTATGTATCATCTGATACGGGTTATTACGGTTTGGTCAAATGCGCTGATGAAACACATTATTTTGTGATAGGACCTACCTACAGCACTTCTGTTACAAATGAGATAATCCGAGCCTATATAAATAAAAACACAATCTCTCCCGGCAAATACGAAGAAATCGCATCATTTCTGGGCGGTATTCCGCAGTATACGTATAACCAATTTATTAATATGCTGTTATATTTGCACTATTGCCTGACCGGCGAAAAACTTGATATTACACAGGCTTTTGGGATTACGGATAATCAATATCAACAGTTAATCGGTCAACAGTATTCAGAAAAAGCATACAATTCAAGAGAGGACGGAAGGCAGCACGGAACTTACCATTTTGAACGGCAAATGTTAGATTTGATCCGAAGCGGTGATACAATCGCTCTGAACGAATTCTTATTAGCTGCTGCTAAAATGCCGCAAATTAAAGAAGGCAAGCTTGCAGAAAACCCATTGCGTCAGGCAAAAAATCTGTTTATCGGATTGATTACCATAGTTGGCAAAGATGCTGCAATTCCGGGCGGGCTTGACATTGAACAAACCTACCAGCTGATTGATGTATATATACAAGAATGTGAGAAACTTCAAACAGTGGAAGCAGTTAAAAATCTGCAATATAATATGCCTATTGATTTCGCAAAACGAATTGCTCAACAAAAACTTCCTTCAGGGATTTCTAAAGAGATTTCTTCCTGTACACAATTTATAGTTACTCATATTAATGAACCGATCGGTGTTGCAGATGTAGTTGCTCACGCAGGAAAGAGCCGAGCTTATCTGTTCAAAAAATTTCAGCAGGAAATGGGGATAAACATTGGCGCATACATTACCCAGTGCCGTCTTCGTGAAGCAAAATCCCTGCTTCGCTATACCAATAAATCTCTTTCTGAAATCAGCAATTACCTTTGCTTTTCCAGTCAGTCATATTTTCAAAATGTGTTCAAGAAGCACTATAACACCACACCGTTGGATTACAGAAAGAAAGCACAAAAATCTATTGTAGATAATGAATATGAATAATTAAGTTGATTTAAAATTACGGTTAAGCCATTGAGGGTTTAAATAAATATTGCGTATAAAAAAGCTATGCGGAGCAATTATCTCTGCATAGCTTAAATTCATAATATTCACATTTATAAAGAATCTCCGTTAAGCAAATCAGCTTTTATCTCCACATCAACTACATCATCAATCGCTATTTTCGTTTTAACAATCGTTATTGTTCTGTAAATCGCGTCTATATTTGAAACAAGACCGATTATAGTAAAGTTTAAACTGAACGAAAGTGGTGACAAGAAAATCCTTGCCACCGCTTTTTATATGCCGTAATTGCCCGTTGCCATATCCTGAAACAACGGTATTTTGGGCTGCACGAAAGTCATAACACTGAACAAAACTGCGATTAAACACAAGATTATAAAAGCAGTTAAATTTGATTTGCAGAAATTACTTTCGTTTTTTAGAAGCAGGTTTTCGAGGTAATATGACGTGCCCACCGCAACAAAAAATATGATTATATTAAACCAATCAGCATTAACACCAAGTACGCCTGTATAGGTATAATAAATTATCGGAATCAAAAGCAGACCCGTTATTATTGCGATAAGCTTGGCGCACCAAAAATTCTCGTAATCGTTTCCTATAAATTTATATTCAATCAAAGCAAATACAAACATCGGAAAGAAAAGTAGCTTCATGTGCTCCCATATCGATTCATTAACTGCCGAAAACGGTGCAACAATTATACTCTGATTAGTCCAATCATAGAGAAAATGGAGCAACACTCCTGCTATCCCTGTAAAAATAAAACCACCGATCAGCCAAAGCTTCAATGACCTTTTCAAACTATCACCCCTGAATAATATATTCATAATACTGAAGTATCTATTGCCAAAATTAAACATAAAGATATTCAGAACATGGTTAACGATTTAACGGCAAGAGGTCTCTCCTACTCTACTGTCAAAAAAGCATATGAGGTTATCACCTGTTGTCACAAGTATTACAGGTCAATCAGCGGTCAAAGCTATAATCCTGCTGAAGGAATTGAACTGCCAATAAATATCAAGCCTGATTTAGCCGAA
>JAZOCK010000021.1:0-32595 GCA_045596445.1 Congzhengia sp.
GGACCTCAGGAATTATCTAAATCACAGGTTGAAAAATTGTATGACATAAGAAGACAGTTCGGTATGACAGGTAAGCATCCTGCAGATGTTTGTCCTAACGCAAAAGCAGGTTTACCAAGTTGTCATGGTTGCAGCAATAAATGTGGCACATCTTCCGATGGCGATTTAGTTGCAGAAATTACAAAAAAAGTTATTGCTCAGCTGAGCAAATAATTTTCGGAGGTCCAAATTATGAATGACCACGAAATTTCAAAAATTGTTGAAACTGTTGTAAGTAACATAAACAATAAACATAAAATGTCCTTGTCTCTCGCTAAAAAATTAGCAGCAAAGGTTGAAGAAGAAGCAAAAAACATTGGCGTAAATGCCGTAGTTGCTATTTCAAATGCAGCAGCTCGTCCAATATTGGTTGAATGTATGGATGATTCATACATTGCAAGCTATGACGTGGCATTTAACAAAGCCTATACAGTTGTTGCGTTAAAAATGTCAACAATCGAACTTAAGGCTTTAGCTCAACCCAATCAGTCACTTTACGGGATTCAATTTACAAACGATGGCAAAATCGTAATTTTCGGCGGAGGCGTTCCTCTGAAAATTAACGGCGAAATTGTTGGAGGTTTAGGAGTTTCCGGAGGTAGTGAGGAACAAGATACATATTTAGCTGCTTACGGCGAAAAGGTATTTAATGAAATTATAAAATAAATTTTAAAATAGGAGTTCTGTTATTATGACTATTAATTCAAACGATATTGAAACAATCGTAAAACAGGTTCTTTCTAACATGAAAACAGAAGTCCCGCACACATGTACATGCTCCGGCGATAGTACATGCAGTTGTAAATCTGGTGGCGAAATTCCAAAAACCTCCAGAGCTGCAATGCTTACAAGCCTTGAGCATTATGAAATCAAGGAATTTCCTATTCCTGAGCTTGGCGACGATGATATCTTGGTTAAGGTTGAAGGTTGCGGTGTTTGCGGTACAGATGCTCATGAGTTCAAGAGAGACCCATTTGGCTTAATCCCTGTTGTTTTAGGTCACGAGGGCTCAGGCGAAATTGTAAAAATGGGCAAAAATGTTAAAAAGGACAGTGCTGGCAAGCCATTGGCTGTTGGCGACAAAGTTGTTACATGTATGATTTTTAAGGATTCTCCTGACATCACAATGTACGACTTAAACAAACAGAATGTTGGTGACGGTGCAGAAGTTTACGGTCTTTTACCTGATGATGACATTCATTTAAATGGTTGGTTTGCCGATTATATGGTAATCCGTGGTGGCTCAACTGTATTTAATGTAAGTGATTTAAGTCTTGATTTGAGACTTTTAATTGAACCTGCTGCTGTTTTAATCCATGCGGTTGAAAGAGCAAAAACAGTTGGTACATTAAGATTTAACAGCCGCGTTGTAATTCAGGGTTGCGGACCTATTGGTCTATTGTGTATTGCAATTCTTCGTACAATGGGTGTTGAAAACATAGTTGCAGTTGACGGCGAGGATAAGCGTTTAGCTTTCGCTGCCGAAATGGGTGCAACAAATTCAGTTAACTTCAAGAACTTTAATGGTATTGAAGCTCTAACAAAAGGTGTAGAAGATGCATTTGGCGGATATTTAGCAGACTTTGCATTCCAATGCACAGGCTCCCCTATCGCCCATGCAAACATCTACAAATTTATTAGAAGAGGCGGCGGTCTTTGCGAACTTGGCTTCTTCATTAATGGTGGCGACGCTACAATTAACCCGCACTTTGACATTTGCTCAAAAGAAATCACAACAGTTGGTTCATGGGTTTATACACTTCGCGATTATGCTACCACATTTGATTTCCTTAAAAGAGCTAAGGGAATAGGTTTACCGATAGAAAAGCTTATCACACACCGTTTCCCGCTCTCGCAAATAAATGAAGCACATCAAACAAACCTTAAAATGGAAGGTTTAAAGGTAGTAATTGTAAACGAATAATTTAGGAGGAATAAAAAATGGCTAAAGAAGCATTAGGTATGATTGAAACAAGAGGCTTAACCGCAGCAGTTGAAGCAGCTGACGCAATGGTTAAAGCGGCTGAGGTTACACTTATCGGAACAGAGAAAATCGGTTCAGGTTTAGTAAGTGTTATGGTACGTGGCGATGTTGGTGCTGTAAAGGCAGCTACAGAAGTTGGTGCAGAATGTGCAGCTAAACTTGGTGAGCTTGTTGCAGTTCACGTTATCCCAAGACCCCACACAGACGTTGAATCCATTTTACCTACACTCTAATATTGAGGTGAGTTAAATGCCAGAAAAGAAAAAAAGCACTACTGCTGCTTCTACAAAAAAGAAGACAACAAGTGCTAAAACAACAGGTGTAAAATCTACACCCGAAAAACTAACAGACACAGTGTCAGTTAAAGAAAATTCAAATATCAAAAATGAAAACATGAAGGGAGAAATTAAAATGTCACAGGAAGCATTAGGTATGGTAGAAACAAGAGGTTTAGTTGCAGCAATTGAAGCTGCAGATTCAATGTTAAAGGCTGCTAACGTAGTATTAGTAGGAACAGAGAAAATCGGTTCAGGCCTTGTTAGCGTTATGGTACGTGGCGATGTTGGTGCTGTTAAATCAGCTGTTGAAGTTGGTTCTTCAAACGCAGCTAAATTAGGCGAACTCGTTGCTACACACGTTATCCCAAGACCCCACAATGACGTTGAAAAGATTTTACCTGCAATTAAATAATTAGGTCTTTTCCCAAAAGATTTATTTTACGTCGGGAATTAATCTTCCCGACGTAAGACAATCTTTAAAAAATTCCAAATTTTAAAGGAATGGTGGTAAAGTAAAATGATTATAGGAAAAGTAACCGGAAATATCGTTTCCACAAGAAAAAATGAAAAATTACAAGGACAGAAACTTTTAGTAGTAGAAATTTTTGAATCAATAGATAAATGCAAATCAAAGATAATTGCAATCGACAATGTAGGTGCAGGCATCGGCGAAGTTGTTATTGTTGTTCAGGGCAGTGCTGCTCGTATAGGTTGCAACTTAGACAATTCTCCTGTTGATGCTGCTATTGTAGGTATTGTTGATAACGGTTCTGAACTGGAGTTGTGATAAAATGACCCTTAATGAGTTAAAACTCAAGTTAAGAGATGCCGGTGTTGCTGGTGCAGGCGGTGCTGGTTTTCCTGCATATGCAAAACTCACCGAAAAAGCTGACACAATTATTTTAAATTGTGCGGAATGCGAGCCTCTTTTAAAGCTTCACAGACAAGTTCTAGCTAACTACGCCTTTGAAATTTTGTCTGCTTTGAGCATAATTAAGGAAGCTACAGGTGCTAAAAAAGTTATAATAGCACTCAAAAAAACATATAAAGATGCAATCAATGCAGTAAATTCTGTTTTAAATAAATTTAATAATTTTAGCATTTCTATTTTACCGGAGGTATATCCTGCGGGAGATGAATTGGTTGTTATTTACGAAACCACAGGTAGAATTGTTCAACCCGGAAAATTACCTATTAGTGTCGGTGTTACAGTATTTAATGTTGAAACAGCTTTAAATATTTATAACGCCATTACATTAGACCTGCCCGTAACTCATTCATATGTTACAATAACAGGTGCCGTAAATAATCCTATCACAGTAAAAGCCCCAATTGGCATGAGTTTTAAAGAATTGATTTCTTTAGCGGGCGGTTCGTATCTTGATGAATATTCAATCATCAACGGAGGACCCATGATGGGCAAGCTCGCAAATGACCTTGACACAGTAACGAAAACAACTACTGCTCTCTTGGTTTTGCCAAATGACCAGTATGTTGTTAAGATGAAAAAAACGCGTATTTCAATTAGTTTAAAGCGTGCTATGGCATCGTGTTGTCAATGCAGATCTTGTACTAATACATGTTCAAGAAACCTGTTGGGACACCCAATAGAGCCACACGCCTTTATGCGAACTGCTACAAGTGGAATTACAAAAGACCTGTCTCCATTTATAAACACATTATTCTGCTCCGGCTGTGGAATATGTGAATTATACTCTTGCCCCATTGGTTTATCTCCAAGAACGTTAATTACTGAGTATAAGGCGGGATTAAAAGCAAATGGTGTTACAATCCCTGATGATATAAAAGAAGCAGTTGCTGATAAACACCGCAATATGAAAATGGTTCCAATATCTCGCTTAACAGCAAGATTGGGTTTGTCAAGATATGATAACCCTGCACCATTAACTGAAGAAGAAATAATTCCTCGAAAAATTCGCATTACATTTGACCAAAACATAGGTGTTTCTGCAAAACCAATTGTCAAAGCAGGCGATGTTGTTAACGTTGGTCAAATAGTTGCAGACATTGATAAGAAGAGCTTAGGACTTCCTATTCACTCCCCTGTTTGCGGTGTTGTAATCGATGCAAATGAACATTATATAATTATTAAAAGCAAATAATTTCGAAAGGAAGATTAAGTGTGAGTAAAGCAATAGGTATGGTTGAATATTTGACTGTATCAACCGGTGTAGTTGCCGCGGATACAATGGTAAAGACATCTGAAGTTGAAATTATAGAAGCACAGACGGTTTGTCCTGGTAAATATATAGTTATTATTTCGGGGGAATTATCTGCAGTACGTGCTGCTGTTGATGCCTCAAAAGCGTTGTACGACGAAAAACTCATTGACAGCTTTGTGCTTGGAAATCCACACGAATCTATTTTTTCGGCTATATACGGTGCAACATCACTAGGAAATGTTGAAGCCTTAGGTATTTTAGAAACTTATTCTGCTGCTTCAATAATTGTAGCTGCTGATACGGCAACAAAAACCGCAAGTGTTGATTTAATTGAATTAAGAATTGCAAAAGGTATGTGCGGAAAATCATATATGTTTATAACCGGTAGTGTTGCTTCAGTTACAGCAGCTATCGAAAGAGCTAAAAACCAAATGGAAGAAAACGGATTCTTCCTTGATAGTTCTATCATTGCCAAGCCTGATGAAAAGCTTTGGCAGACATTAATTTAAGTAAATTTTTCCTTTAAGGAATTTAGATACGATTAAACGGAGGCTATAAAAATGGAATTAAACGAAAAATACATTGACCAGATTGTTAAAAATGTAATTAAAAATCTTGAAAATGCCGAACCCACAGGCGACAGAAAACTAAAGGGCGTCTTTACTAATATGTCTGACGCTTTAAACGCAGTTCAGGAAGCTTATATTTTCTACAAATCATACTCTGTAGAACAGAGAGAAAAAATGATTGCAAATATAAGAAAATTAACTCTTGCCGAAGCCGAAGTAATGGCTAAGATGGGCGTTGAGGAAACCGGTATGGGCAGAGTTGCAGATAAAATAATTAAGCATCAGCTCGTAGCTAATAAAACACCCGGTACGGAAGATTTAACAACAAAGGCCATGACAGGTGACGACGGTCTTACACTCATTGAAATGGCACCTTTTGGTGTTATTGGTAGCATTACACCTTCTACCAACCCGAGTGAAACTGTTATTTGTAACTCAATTGGTATGATTGCCGGGGGTAATGGTGTTGTGTTTAATCCGCATCCAAACGCTTGCAGGGTTGCAAACTATGCCGTTGACCTGGTTAATCGTGCTATCGTTGAAGCTGGCGGTCCTGAAAATTTAGTCGTATCTGTATATAAGCCTACAATGGATACATCAAAGGAAATGATGACATCGCCTATTGTTAAAATGTTGGTTGCAACAGGCGGCCCCGGCGTTGTTAGAACACTTCTCTCCTCCGGAAAAAAGGCAATCGGTGCAGGTGCAGGTAATCCCCCTGTTATTGTCGATGATACAGCAGATATCGCAAAGGCTGCAAAGGATATTATAGCAGGCTCAAGCTTTGATAATAATCTTCCTTGTATTGCAGAAAAAGAATGCTTTGCTTTTGCAAACATTGCAGACGAGCTTATTCGTAATATGACGCAAAATGGTGCCTACTTATTAACACCAGCCCAAGCTGAACAGTTAAAGAGCTTTGCTTTAGTGGAAAAAGATGGTAAATATTCTATCAACAAAAAATGGGTTGGCAAAGATGCAGGGCTTTTCCTGAAGGAGCTTGGTATCAATTCTGATGCAAGATTAATTATTTGTGAAACAGACGAGGCTCATCCGTTTGTTCAGGTCGAAATGATGATGCCTATTCTTCCTATTGTTCGTGTAAACAATATTGGAGAAGCCATCAAAATGGCTTGCAAAGCAGAACACGGCAATCGTCATTCAGCACATATTCATTCTAAGAACATAGATAACTTAACTGCTTTTGCCAAAGCGGTTGAAACAACTATTTTTGTTAAAAACGCTCCATCTTATGCAGGAATTGGTGCAGGTGGTGAAGGATATACAACATTTACAATTGCAGGTCCAACAGGCGAAGGCTTAACCGCCGCTCACTCATTCACAAGAGCAAGAAGATGTGTTATGGTTGATGGTCTCAGAATTGTTTAATTAACTATAAAGGATTGATATTATGAAGGCATTAGGATTAGTTGAAGTATATAGTTTTACAACAGCTGTTTGCGTCGCAGATGTTGCGGCAAAAACATCAGATGTTAAGATTATTGCTTTCGATAGAAACAGACCGATAAGTCCGGATGTACCGGCACCACTCGTTATGGTCGTAAAATTTGAGGGCAGTGTTTCCGCTGTTAAGGCAGCTGTTGAGGCCGGCGTGGCTTATGCAAAGGCCGAAGGAAAATATATAGTATCTCACGTTATACCAAATCCTGGCATAGGCGTTGAAAAAATGGCTTATCGTATGGATATAAACAAAGATAAATACAATAAAAAGCTTCCTAAAAGCTTTTTAAATGTTAATTATGATACACCTAAAAATAATAATTTAGCAATCGGTCTTTTAGAAGTTCAAGGACTTGTAGCGTCTATTGAGGGTGCAGATTCTATGTTAAAGGCTGCTGACGTACACCTTATCCATAGCGAAAAGCGTCTTGGAGGTCGTTTAGTTACCTTTATTATAAGAGGTAAGGTTGACGCGGTTAAAGCTGCAATTGAAGTCGGCAAAGAAAGTGCAAAGGCACTGGGCGAAATTTTCGGTTCGGCAGTTATTGCACGCCCACACGATGAAATAATCAAATTTTTTGATATTGAAGAAGAATAATATATTATAAAGCGAGTGTATTTTTATGTACGATATTAAAGAAATAACTGAGGCTGTTAAAAAGGCTGTTATTGATTTTGAAGCTAATAAAGACACTGTTACAATCGGTGTTTCTCAACGTCATGTTCACTTATCAAGAAGGGACTTAAACATTCTTTTTGGCGAAGGATTCGAATTGACAAAAAAGAAGACGCTTATGGGAAGAGAATTTGCATCTGACCAGTTTGTAACCTTAGTTGGTCCGTCTCTAAAATCAATTGAAAAGGTTAGAGTTTTAGGTCCTGTAAGAAAGGATACTCAAGTTGAGATTTCTAAAACGGACACGTTTATTTTAAAGGTTAGTCCCCCTGTTCGTCCGTCTGGTAAAATTGAGGGTTCAGAAAGACTTGTTTTAGTAGGTCCTTGCGGTACTGTTTATCTTAATGAG
Organism: Congzhengia sp.; assembly: GCA_045596445.1. Lineage (GTDB taxonomy): Bacteria > Bacillota > Clostridia > UBA1381 > UBA9506 > Congzhengia. The sequence continues at coordinate 7,540 of JAZOCK010000021.1, forward strand.
GGTGTAATTATTGCTAATCGTCATATTCATTTAGACCCTGATTATGCAGAAGCAAACGGCATTTCTGACAATGAATATGTTGACGTTGTAGTTGAAGGTATTAAGCCTACCAGATTTTATGATGTTCAGGTTCGTGTACGAGATGATTTTAGGTGTGAAATGCATATAGACACAGATGATGCAAACTCAACCCTATTGAAAAATGGTGACAAAGTTAAAATCTTAAAGAGAAAGTAATTTGAGGTGAAGATATGTTTGCTTTGGAGCGTCAGAAGATAATTTTAGAAAAATTAAATCTAGACGGTGCCGTTTGGGTAAGTAAATTAAGTGATGAGTTGGGTGTAACAGAGGAAACCATCAGAAGAGATTTAGAAAAACTTGAAAAACAAGAAGTTTTGGTCAGAACCCATGGCGGTGCAGTTCCAATAAATGAAAGCTCGTATGAGTTATCATTAGAAAAAAGAAAACAAACAAATCTTCCCGCAAAAGAAAAGCTTGCAAAATTAGCTGCTGAATACATTATGCCAGGTGATACAATTTTTTTGGACTCCTCTACTACAACTTTTTGCATAGCAAAAGAAATTAAAAAACTCAAAAATGTTACTGTTATAAGTAACTCACTTAGAATTATAAATGAGCTTTCTAATATAGAAAACATCAAAACTATTGCAGTCGGCGGAGTTGTTAGTAATAATCAATCTCTGGTTGGTTATTTGGCAGAAGATTCTATAAAGAGCAATTTTTTTGCTATGAAATTCTTCTTTTCAAGTAAAGGAATTTCTCCTGAGGCAGGAATTATGGAGAGCAACGATCAAGAATGTGCGATAAAAAAGCAAATGTTAGAAAATGCTACTGAAAAATATTATCTCTGCGATGCTTCGAAAATTGGTAGAGTTGGTTTTTATAAATTAACAGCATTAAATAATATCGACTATTTTATAACAGAAGCTAAATTAGACAGTACATACACTGATATATTTGATGAACTAGATGTTAAATATATTATTGCTGAATAAAAAAACGGCTTAAGCATTTTGCTTAAGCCGTTTTTTTATTTTATAATGATAAAATTTCTGCTACACCAACTAATTCTGCACTAAGTGTTTTTTTGATATTTAAGCCCTCTAGAATATCATAATCTACTATTTTATCTCCCTGTATTGCTACAATTCGATTTCCTATTCCTTGATTCAAAAGGTCAACAGCTGCAACACCCATTCTGCTTGCAATTACTCTGTCCTTTACAGTTGGGTTTCCACCACGTTGAATATGTCCTAATATTGTTGCACGTGTTTCAATACCTGTTTCCTCTTGAATACGGCTTGCCATTTTAAGTGCACTCATATTATCTTTAGTAACACCCTCGGCAACAATAATAAGATGCTGTTCCTTACCGCGTTTTATACCAGCTTTAATTTCTGCCAAAATATCATCCTTAAAATCAAAGCTTTTTTCAGGTATTAAAACCGCTTCTGCACCACATGCAATACCAACATTTGTTGCAATATAGCCTGCATCTCTACCCATAACCTCAACAACAGAACAACGGTCATGACTTCTGGAAGTGTCACGGATTTTATCTATAGCTTCCTGAACAGTGTTTAGTGCTGTATCAAAGCCTATAGTATAATCTGTACATCCAATATCATTATCTATTGTACCAGGAATACCTATTGTAGGAAGTCCTGCTAAACTTAAATCTCGTGCTCCGCGAAATGAGCCATCTCCACCGATTACAACAAGTCCTTCTATTCCCATTGTTTTCGCATTTTCTACAGCTTTTTTTATTGATTCCGGCTCTTTAAATTCAGGGCAACGTGCAGATTGCAGAATCGTTCCGCCTCTGTGTAAAATATCAGACACAGAACGAGCTCCCATTTCGTGATACATATTATTTAAAAGTCCGTAATAACCTTTTTCTATACCAATAATTTCCATGCCCATTGCACAAGCAGAACGAACAACTGCACGTATTGCAGCATTCATACCAGGGGCGTCTCCTCCGCTTGTCAGAACACCTATTTTTTTCATAATTGTAATCAACTACCCTTCCAATTCTTGTTTATAATAAGCTATTAATTAAAACCTTGTGGCCTTCCTCAACCTCCGATTCAGGAAGTAAAACCTCATAACAGCCATAAATATTTTCCGTTTTTGTTCCTAAGGTTCTCACTTTAACAACCAAACCGGCTTCACGCAAAAGCTTTGTCGCTTTGTCTGCAGTTTCTCTGTTTTGTGTTATAAAAATTACAATCCACATACAAAACACTCCTTAAACTGTTTTAACCTCTGCTTATCTTATCTTGTCCTTAATCTCTTTTGTTATCTTTTCAATAAACTCATCTTTTGAAATTTGACCCAAGTCACCTGCTTTTCTTGAACGAACAGCAACTGCACCGGCTTCTAATTCTTTTTCTCCAACAATGAGCATATAAGGAACCTTTTCAAGTTGAGCTTCTCTAATCTTGTATCCGATTTTTTCATTTCTGTCATCAACCTCAACTAATACACCATTTGCACGCAAAGTATCAGCATACTCTCTTGCATATTCTTTTTGTCCATCAGTAATAGGAAGAATTTTTACCTGAACCGGAGCAAGCCAGGTTGGAAAAGCACCTGCGTACTTTTCTATAAGAAGAGCTAATGTTCTTTCGTAACAACCTATAGATGTTCTGTGTATAATGTAGGGATTTTTCTTAGAGCCATCACTGTCGGTATATTCCATACCAAATTTTTCAGCAAGCATCTGGTCAATTTGGATTGTGATAAGTGTATCCTCCTTGCCGAACACATTTCTTAACTGAATGTCAAGCTTTGGTCCGTAGAAAGCTGCCTCGCCAATGCCTATTTTGTAGTCAAGACCTAAATCATCTAAAATTTCCTTCATAACACCTTGAGCTTCTGCCCATTGCTCTTCTGTACCAATATACTTTTCTTTATCATCAGGGTCCCACTGAGAAAATCTGTAGGATACATCTTCATAGAGTCCCAAGGTTTTTAACATATAATTTGTAATTTCAAGACAACCTCTAAACTCCTTTTCCAATTGGTCAGGTCTGCACATTAAGTGTCCTTCTGAAATTGTAAACTGACGAACACGAATTAATCCGTGCATTTCGCCTGACGCTTCGTTTCTGAAAAGTGTCGATGTCTCGGCATACCTAAGCGGCAAATCTCTGTAGCTTCTCATTTTTGAAAGATAGGCCTGATACTGAAACGGACATGTCATGGGGCGAAGTGCAAAAACTTCTTTATCTTTTTTTTCATCCCCTAAAACAAACATACCATCTAAGTAATGGTCCCAGTGGCCTGAAATTTTGTATAAATCACTTTTTGCCATTAAAGGTGTCTTTGTACGCATCCAACCATGTGCTTCTTCAACATCTTCTACCCAACGTTGAAGTGTTTGAAGAATTTTTGTTCCCTTAGGAAGCATTACGGGAAGCCCCTGGCCAATTACATCTACAGTTGTAAATATGTCCAACTCACGACCAAGCTTATTATGGTCACGTTTTCTTGCCTCTTCCTGAGCCTGCAAAAACTCTTCCATATCACTCTTTTTGAGGAAAGCAGTGCCATAAATTCTTTGTAGCATTTTATTTTTCTCATCTCCACGCCAATAAGCACCAGCTGTACCTGTTAAGCAAAATGCCTTTACTTTTCCGGTTGACGATACATGAGGTCCGGCACAAAGGTCTGTAAATTCACCTTGCTCATAAAAAGATATTTCAGCATCAACAGGCAAATCAGATATCAGTTCTACCTTATAGGGTTCACCTTTTTCTTCAAAATATTTAATAGCTTCATCTCTTGATTTTAAAATTTTTCTTACAGGAAGATTCTCTTTTACGATTTTTTTCATTTCTGCTTCAATTTTTCCTAAAATTTCTGTAGAAAATGACGTTTCGCAATCGATATCATAGTAAAAACCATTTTCAATAGATGGACCTATTGCAAGCTTTGCCTCAGGATAAAGTCTTTTTACTGCTTGGGCTAAAATATGAGATGCTGTATGTCTTAGAGTATCTTTGCCTTCCTGGTCGTCAAAGGTAAAGAAAGTGATGCTAGCATCACTTTCAACTATCTCGCCCATTCCAAGAACCTTTCCGTTAACATTTGCAGCAAGTGCTGAACGCATCAATTCCTCGCTGATATCGCCCGCAATTGCATAAAGCGGCTTTGGTTCATTATATTCTAATATATTACCATCTTTTAATGTGATTTTCATAATTTTGCCTCCGATATGAAAATTTACTCGTTATTTTCATTTGTGCCTTCTAACTCATTTAAGGCATCCTTTCTTGAAAGGCTGATTTTTCCTGTTTTTTCATCAACCTCCATAACCTTTACCATAATTTCATCGCCAACGTTGACAACATCTTCAACCTTTGCAACTCTTCTGTTTTCAAGCTTAGAGATATGAACCAAGCCCTCAACACCAGGTATAAATTCAACAAATGCACCAAACGCTGTAACTGTTACTACGGTGCCTTTAAAGATTGCACCTATTTCAATATTTCCACAAATTGCATTAATGATTTCCATAGCTTTATTTGCCATTTCTTCATCGCTTGTAGCAATATAAATCGTGCCATCTTCTTCTATGTCTATCTTTGTCTGTGTTTCAGCGATAATCTTTTGAATTACTTTGCCACCCGAACCAATAACATCACGAATTTTATCTTTGTCAATATGCATTGTAAATATCTTAGGTGCATACTTGGAAAGTGTTTCTCTTGGTGCAGGGATTGCTTTTAAAATAACCTCATCTAAAATATAATTTCTGGCCTCTTTTGTCTGGGCAAAAGCCTGCTTAATAATTTCAGGGGTTAAACCATCAATTTTAATATCCATCTGGATAGCTGTAATACCCTCTTTTGTACCTGCAACCTTAAAGTCCATATCTCCATAGAAGTCTTCTAAGCCCTGAATATCAACCATAGTAATAAATCTTTCACCCTCTGTTACAAGACCTACAGAAATACCCGCAACGGGAGCTTTAATCGGGACACCTGCATCCATAAGTGCCAGGGTGCTACCGCAAACACTCGCCTGAGATGTACTACCATTTGAAGAAAGTACTTCTGAAACAAGTCTTAATGCATAAGGAAATTCTTCTTCACTTGGAATAACAGGTTCTAACGCACGCTCAGCTAAAGCACCATGACCGATTTCACGTCTTCCGGGACCTCTTGATGGTCTTGTTTCACCTACACTGTATGATGGGAAATTATAGTGATGAATATATCTTTTTTCTGTTTCTGCATCAATTCCGTCGAGTATCTGTGCTTCTCCGATTGGACCTAATGTGGCAATGGTTAAAACTTGTGTCTGACCTCTTGCAAAAAGTCCTGAACCATGTGTTCTTGGTAAAATTGAAACTTCAGCGCTTAATGGTCTTATATCTGTAATGCCACGACCATCAACACGTTTTCCTTCGTCTAAAATCCAACGACGGACAATATACTTCATCAATTTTTCTACTGCCTCAACGATATCTGCACCATTTTCTTCTTCTGTGTATTTGCCCTCAAAATGTGAGTATAATTCTGCATAGAAAACCTTCATATTCGCTTCACGAACATTTTTATCGTCAGTGTCCAGTGCGATTTTTAGCTTGTCCATACCAAATTCTTTGATGTCATTGTAAAGTTCTTCATCAACGACATGGGGTTCATAGGTAATCTTTTTCTTTCCTACCTCTGCCTGAATGTCAGAAATAAAGTCACAAATCTTTTTGATTTCTTCATGAGCCATCATAATTGCATCAAAAACTTTTTCTTCTTTAACCTCTTTTGCACCGGCTTCAATCATTACAACTTTTTCTTTTGTACCGGCAACGGTTAAATACATATCACTTTTTTCACGTTCTGCAAGTGTTGGATTTATTACGAGATTACCGTCAACATATCCCATTACAACTCCTGCAATAGGACCATTCCATGGAATTTCAGAAATAGAAATTGCAATTGATGTACCAATCATAGCTGCAACTTCAGGAGAATAGTCCTGGTCTACTGACATAACAGTATTAACAACGGAAACATCATTTCTCAAATCCTTTGGGAATAAAGGACGGATAGGTCTGTCAATAACTCTTGATGTTAAAACCGCCTTATCTGATGGTTTTCCCTCTCTTCTTGTAAAACCACCGGGAATTCTGCCTACTGCGTATAGCTTTTCTTCAAAGTCAACGCTCAAAGGGAAGAAATCGATGCCCTCTCTTGGTTTAGCCGCCATTGTTGCTGTTGACAAGACACAGGTTTCTCCGTATCTTACCATAACTGCACCACCTGCAAGTTCTGCAAATTTGCCGATTTCAACCTCCAATGGTCTGCCTGCAAATTCTGTCTTAAAGCTTTTGTACATTTTATTCAATACCTTTCTGCCCGCGTTTTTTATTTTAAAATACTCCGAATTGCGGGCAAAACGGGTATCTGATTAAAATTGTTTGGTAACAAGAGATAAGACATAAACATCAAACTCAATTTTTGGTGCTTATCTCTTACATCTTAAATTACCAAACATCTATCGAAAGTATTATACCACAGTATTTGAAGGAAATCAAGAAAATATTGTCAAAAAGCGACTTTGTTACATTAATTTAATTTTATTGTTGATATTTATAAAACATTGTGTTAAAATATATGTTACGATATTATGAGCGGGAGTTTAGTTATTGATGAAAAACAATTTTAAAAGTTATGCCTTAATTTTAACATCAACGATAATCACAGTGCTGATTTCCATACTCCCTTTAGGTTTTTTAGGAATAGTAGCTTCAGCTGTTTTGTCAGCAATTATTGGATATACTGTTATAAAATATCACTATTTCTTTGTAGCAACCATCTCTGTGTGTATACCATTAATATATTCCATATTCACAGGGGAATTCTTTTCTGCAATAACCGTTTCTTTGCCAACAATACTTTGCGGATTATCACTTGGTATTTCATATAATATAAAGCTTTCTGAGTTTAAGCTGTTAGGAATTTTAACAGGTATTCATACTGTTGACTTATTAATAAATATTAAAATTTTAGGCCACAACAATGCCAATATTTTAGAAGAGCTGTTGTCATCATCTGCAAAAATGTACCAAGATGCTCTTTCTTCAACATACGGAGGGCAAATTTCACATGCAGATATCAATTCAATGCTTGCAGAAATTTTGCCTGTAATGACAAGGCTGGCACCGTGCTTTATTGTCATATTATGCGGTTTGATTTCACTTTTAATGTTATATATTTTTAAAAAAGTGTTAAAATTCACAAAAAGCAACACGGATTTATATAAACCATTTTCAGATTGGCACGCCGATAAATCCTTGAGTATATCATTGATATTTATCATTATCCTTACATTTTTTGTACCAACACAAAGCTATATATCCGCTGCATTAGAAAATGTTTTTATAATATCTTTATTTGTGTTTTACATTTTCGGCTTATCGTTTATTGATTTTTTATTAAAACGAAGGATTACTGATTCATGGAAAAGAAAGCTAATTTTAGTTTTACTCGTTTTATTTTCTTTTGGATTATCATTAGTTCTTCTTTGTACTTTAGGTTTACTGGATGGTTTTTGGAATTTTAGAGAAAAATTTTCAAAAAGAATTTTTCCAAAACAGGAGTAGCATTATGAACAATATAAACATTAACAAAATACAATTTGCAAATGAGATTTATATTATAGCTTTTGTTATCTTTGGAATAGCTATGCTCTTTACTAACTTTATATGGCTTGGTATTATACAGTTGTTTTTGTGCTTGGTTGTCTTTTTGCTGAATATAATTTTTAAGATTCAACATAAGAAAAAAATTAACGAAATGATTGAAAGTGTAACACTTAACGCGAACACAAGAAATGACGCATTGTTATCATTTCCTTTGCCGATTGTCCTTTTAGATTCTAAAGGAAATGTTGTATGGTATAATGCAGAGCTTCGTGATATTTTTCTTGGCAAAAACCTAAATGAATGTACTATTACTGACCTTTTTAGTGATTTTGATACATCTCTTTTGTCAAAAAAACAAGATGCAAACGGATTTGTACTTGAATTGGAGTATAACGGCAGAATGTTTAAAGCAATTGGTAACACCCCACAATCCTCTGCAGATAACGAAAATGCGATTACAATATTATATCTTGAAGATATGTCGCCTATTGTGGAATTACGCCAGAAATATATTGCTGAAAAAACATTCGTATGCTTTGTCACAATAGATAACTACGACGAGCTGATGGACACAGCACCATCTGCTGTAGTACCACAGCTTCAATCAGAGCTTTACAGAACTATATATGATTGGGTTGCTGAAAATAACGGCATTATTCTAAAATACGAAAAAGATAAATACTTTTTAGCCTTTGAATTTAAGTATCTTGAGGGTTTTATAAAAAATAAGTTTGATATTCTCTCGAAAGTCCGTGCGATTGATACAAAAAATTCTATCCCTGCATCCGTAAGCATCGGAATAGGTATGAACGGAGAAAATTTGGCAGAAAAAGCTACCTTTGCAAAAGCAGCTTTAAATATGGCACTGGGACGTGGAGGCGACCAGGCAGTAATAAAGGACAACGAACAGTTCCGTTTTTACGGCTCCGCTACAAAAGAACACGAAAAAAGCACTCGTGTTAAGGCACGTGTTGTTAGCTTTGCTTTGTCAGGACTTATAAGCAACGCTGATAATGTTATTGTTTTAACGCACAAAAATGCTGATTTAGACGGCGTAGGTGCGGCGTTTGGTTTATTTAGAATTTGCCAAATCCATAATAAGCCTATGTCTTTTGTCATGGAAACACACGATAAATCAGTTTCGCGTATACTGGATAAAATCGAAAACACCAATGAGTATAACGACATTATTATTGGAGTCGAAGAAGCACGAAACAAAATTAAACAAAACACATTGATTATATTGGTTGATACACACAGAGAATCTTTATTGGAAGACGCTACCCTTTTAGAAAACGCCAAGCAGATTGTAGTAATCGACCACCATATAAGAACTGCAGATTTCATTGAACATCCGTCATTGGTTTATCATGAGCCTTATGTTTCATCCGCATGCGAAATGATAACTGAAATTCTTCAGTATACATCAAATAAAATGTCACTTACAAAATTCGAAGCAGAGGCACTTTACGCAGGAATTGTAATAGATACGAAGAATTTTACATTTAAAACAGGTGTACGAACCTTTGAGGCTGCTTCATTCCTACGAAAACTAGGTGTTGATACTGTATCTGTTAAAACAGTGTTCCAACAAGATTTGAAAACTTATATCAAACGTTCAGATATAATTAAAAATGCTGAAATTATAAGGGATAATATTGCCGTTAGTGTTGCTCCCGAGTCTGCAGACATAACGCATACGGTTATGGCACAAGCCGCAGATGAACTATTAAATATCAAGGGTGTTATGGCATCATTCGTAATACGTGAAAGCGATGGTGTCGTAAATATAAGTGGACGTTCTTTAGGCGAAATAAATGTTCAACTAATTTTAGAAAAGCTTGGCGGAGGCGGTCATATGACAATTGCAGGTGCACAGCTTGATAATATATCCGCTACTGATGCAAAGGAATCACTTATAGCTGCAATCGAGGAATATTATATAGACAACGCAAATTAATTTTATCCAAGAAAAGAGGTCTACTATTATGAAGGTAATTTTAAAAGCCGATGTAAAAGGTCAGGGAAGAAAAGGCGATTTAATAAACGCATCTGACGGATATGCGAAGAATTTTTTACTTCCTAAAGGTCTGGCAGTAGTTGCTGACAAAACCGCAATTAATGAATTGGAAGGCAAAAAGAACGCTGCTCAATTTCACAAAAATCAGGAAGAAATGAGAGCTAAAGAATTAGCAAATAACTTAGAAGGTAAAAAAGTAACTTTTAAAGCAAAATCCGGTGAAAATGGCAAACTTTTTGGTTCAATTACTGCTCAGGATGTTGCTAACGAAATTAAAACCCAACTTCATATTGAGGTTGATAAAAAGAAACTGCAAATCGAAAACATCAAAGTATTGGGAACAACAGACGCTGTTGTCAAAGTGTATCCGGGTATTTCTGCAAATATCAAGATAGAAGTTTTACCTCTTTAATTTTTTACGAAAGGACTGTCCGCTAATGGATATTCAAAGTGAAAATTTAATACAAAGTGCAATGCCGCACAATAAAGAAGCAGAACAGTCCGTATTAGGCTCTATGCTTTTAGAACGCGATTGTATAACAAAAGCGTTTGAAAAATTAGAAGAATCAGATTTTTACATAGAAGCTAATAAAAGAATTTTTGCTGCAATGGCTTCTCTATTTAATCGCAACGTACCAATAGACTTAGTTACGGTTTCTGATGAGTTGAACTCACAGGCTTCCCTAGAAGCTGTAGGCGGGTTACAATATTTATCATACCTTGCCTCTACTCTACCTACAACTGCTAATATTGAACAGCACATAGAAATTATTTTAGAAAAATCTCTAAGAAGAAAGCTCGCTGCTACCGGTCAAAAAATTAAGGACCAGAGCTTAGACACAGGCTTAAATGCGTTAGAAATTGCGGATGTTGCAGGCAAGTTGATTTTTGATACTTTAGAGAGTAAAAGTACTGATATTCGTCATATCAAGGATGTTTTAATTGATACACACGAAAATCTCACAGAAATATATAATTCAAAAGGAAAACTCACCGGTGTACCAACGGGATTTTCTTCTTTGGACAGCATTTTAAACGGATTGCAAAAATCAGACCTTATAATGCTTGCTGCTCGACCAGGCGTCGGCAAAACGAGTCTTGCATTAAATATTGCAACAAATGCTGCAACAAAAGGAAATATTCCTGTAGCTATTTTCAGTCTTGAAATGTCGGGCACACAGCTTGTTTCAAGAATTATAAGTTCCGAAATGATGATTGACAGCAGTCATTTACGTTCAGGCGAATTAGATGATGATGACTGGGAAAAGCTTGCCCTAGCATTAAACACTTTGGGCAAAGCACCTATATATATAAGCGAAAACACGGCTGTTAAAGTATCTGATATTCGTGCAACCTGCAGACGTTTAAAGGCTGAAAAGGGTTTAGGTCTTATTGTTATCGACTACCTACAGCTTATGCAAGGTACACGTTCTGAAAACAGACAGCAAGAGGTTTCAGATATGTCGCGTTCTTTAAAGCTTTTAGCTAAGGAATTAAATGTCCCCATACTAACCTTATCTCAGCTATCTCGTGCAAGCGAGCAAAGAAAGGACGACAATCAGCCTAAACTTTCGGATTTACGTGAATCAGGCTCAATTGAGCAAGATGCAGACATTGTAATGTTTCTGTATCGAGATGCAACCAACGAAGAGGAAAATAATATGGTAAAGCTAAGTATAGCAAAGCACAGGTCAGGTTCCAGGGGTATAATAGACCTCATTTGGAAAGGCGAATATACAAGGTTTTTTGACAGAGATACACATCATTAATTTTTCAAAGCAGGGTTTATATATGGATGTTAAAAATAAGGTTTTAAACTATATAAATCAACATAGACTCCTCTCTTTCGGCGACTCAGTCATATGTGCCGTTTCGGGCGGTGCTGATTCTGTGTGTATGCTTGATATTTTAATTAGTTTAAAAGACGAGCTGTCACTTACACTTTATGTTGCACACATAAATCATGGTTTACGTGGTGAAGAAGCAACAAGAGACGAGCTTTTTGTTAAAAATTTATGCGAAAAATACACACTCCCCTTTTACTGCAAAAGGGTCGATGTAAATGAGCTTTCAAAAAAGCTTAAGATTTCTTGTGAAGAGGCAGGCAGAATTGCGAGGTATGAATTCTTTAGCGAGCTGAAAAAAGATTTATCTGCTGTAAAGGTATCAACTGCACACAATAAAAATGATAACGCAGAAACTGTTCTTATGCGTATTATACGCGGAACTGACTTAAAGGGCTTGTCAGGCATACCCGTTCTCAACAGCGACAACGTCATAAGACCCATACTATGTCTTGAAAGAGATGAAATTATAGCCTATTTAAGATGTAAAGGTTTAGAATTTGTCACAGATTCAACCAATCTGGAAAATGACTTTACAAGGAACAAAATAAGAAACAAGCTAATACCAACTATTATCGAAGAATATAACAGGGCTTTTATTGATACATTTTCTTCCAATATTGAGCTTTACAACGAAAGCAACAACTTTATTGAAACCTACGTTAAAAGTCGATTTGATAAGCTTGTTAAAAAAGAAGCTTTTGGTTTCAGCTTTAGTGTTGAATCTCTTTTAGCTGAACACAGCTACATTGCAAAGCGTATAATAAAAAAATCCGTATCAAACCTTACTGAACTGAACATTACCAATAATCTTTGCAATATGATTTATGACAATTTAACAAAAGATACCGTTCTTTCAATAAATAAAAAGCTTACACTATACATTAAATATAAGATGGTATATTTCGTTATAAATAGAGATAAGACCGATTTTATATATAATTTTAAGGAGTTTGGCAAATACTATATTCCTGAAATATCTGCGTACTTGGATATCGAAGAATTCAGAGGTACTCCCTGCTATAACAACAAATATTCCATTTTTATACCATTTGAAGAAGATACACGCTTTACATTACGTTCCAAAAAAAACGGAGATAGAATAAAGCTTATAAACTGTGGTCAAAAAAAAGTTAACGATATCATGATTGACGAAAAAATTCCATTTTTTTTAAGAGATTATTTTCCCGTTTTGGAATATAATGATAGAATAATTTGGGTTTGTGGCATTCGTGACAATGTACCACGTCAAAAAAACATAAATGAGAAGTATATAAAAATCACTTTACATAAGGAGAAGCAAAATGCATAGGGATTTAGAAAAAATTCTTTTTACTGCTGATGAAATTAACGAAAAAGTATCAGAAATTGCCTCACAATTAAATGACGTTTACAAGGATGAAGAGGTTGTTTTTGTTTGTGTTTTAAAGGGTTCTCTGCCCTTTTATGCTGATTTGGTACGCAAAGTAACCTTTCCCGTTACCTTCGATATGGTATGTGTATCCAGCTATGGAGCAAGCACCGAGTCATCAGGTACATTAAATGTCAAACTGGACTCGGGAACTTCATTTGAAAACAAGCATGTTCTTATAATTGAGGATATTCTTGATACCGGTAATACCCTTTGTAATCTTATAAAGCATTTTTCAAATAAAAATCCTAAATCTATGAGACTTTGCTGTTTGTTGGATAAACCATCGCGTCGTTTACGAAATATTGAAGCTGATTTTTACGGATTTAAAATTCCTGATGAATTTGTTGTTGGTTATGGATTGGATTATGCCGAAAGATATCGTGAGCTTCCCTACATAGGTGTTTTAAAAAGTGAAATTTACAAAAAATAATTAATTTTAAATGAACAATTATTAAGTTCTATTGTTTTTTTGAATTCTATATGTTAGACTAATTTAAAAATATAACCTGAGGTGAAATCGTGAAACAAAACAAGAAAAAGAGTTTTAACGGAATATGGTTCTATGCAATTTTACTGATTGTTGTTTTCTTGATGTTTGGTGTATTTAACTATCAACCTGCAATTCAACAAATTAGTTATTCCGAATTAATCCAGAATATTAATTCGGGAAATGTTCAGGAAATGACAATCACAGACAGAACTGTTGAAATCATATTACGAACAGATAGTAATAGTATTGTAACTGATGCTGACAAGCGTATTGCAAATATCCCATCAATTAATATTCTCTATGCAAACGCGGGCAATCAGATGCAGTTGCAGATGAGTGCAGGTACCCTAAAGGTCAACACACCTGCTCCGGAAGAGTTGCCTTGGTGGGTTTCGTTCTTGCCTACACTACTTACAATCGGTATATTTATAGCTTTCTGGGTTATTTTTATGCGACAGTCTCAAGGCGGTGGCAAGGCGATGTCTTTTGGTAAGAGCACAGCAAAAATGACAGACGGTGGCGAAACACACGTTACCTTCAAAGATGTCGCAGGTGCTGATGAAGAAAAAGAAGAGCTTGAAGAAATTGTGGACTTTTTACGTGATTCTTCTAAATTTATTGAGCTTGGTGCCCGTATTCCAAAAGGAATTTTATTAGTTGGACCTCCGGGAACCGGTAAAACTCTACTTGCAAAAGCAGTTGCAGGAGAAGCAAAAGTGCCATTCTTTTCAATAAGTGGTTCTGACTTCGTTGAAATGTTTGTTGGTGTCGGTGCATCACGTGTTCGTGATTTGTTTGAGCAAGCCAAAAAGAATTCACCAAGTATTATTTTTATAGATGAAATTGACGCAGTAGGTCGTCACCGTGGTGCTGGTTTAGGCGGTGGACACGATGAAAGAGAGCAAACTCTCAATCAATTGCTTGTTGAAATGGACGGCTTTGGTGCAAACGAGGGCATAATTATTATGGCAGCAACAAATAGACCTGACATCTTAGACCCTGCTCTTCTTCGCCCGGGACGTTTTGACAGACAGGTTGTTGTAAACACTCCTGATGTAAAGGGACGTGAAGAAATATTAAAAGTCCATTCACGTGCAAAGCCGCTGGCAGATGATGTTGATTTATCTGTTGTTGCAAAATCAACCGTTGGCTTTACGGGTGCAGACTTAGAAAACTTAATGAACGAGGCTGCCCTTCTGGCCGCTAAGCTTGGTGAAAAGAAAATTAAAATGCAGCATATTGAAGATTCAGTAATCAAGGTTATTGCAGGTCCTGAAAAGCGTTCTAAGGTCGTTACAGACAAGGATAAAAAGCTTGTTGCTTACCATGAAGCAGGTCATGCCATAATTCATCATTTGTTGCCTAACTGCGACCCTGTGCACGAGGTTTCAATTATCCAACGTGGTCGTGCAGGCGGATATACATTATCACTTCCTACTGATGATAAAAACTATGTTTCCAAAAACGATATGCTTGATAATCTAGTTAGTCTATTAGGCGGTCGGGTGGCAGAAAAATTAGTGCTTGACGATATTTCAACAGGTGCTTCTAACGATATTGAACGTGCAAGTAAAATTGCACGGGATATGGTTACAAAATACGGTATGAGCGAAAAAATCGGTCCTATCTCCTTCCGTAGCGAAAATGACGAGGTATTCCTTGGCATGAGCTACTCCAGCGGTCGGGAATACAGCGAAAAATTTGCCTCTGATATAGACGTTGAGGTAAAATCAATTATAGATGATGCTTATAATCGTTGCACTGATATTTTGACAGAAAATATGTCGAAACTGCATGATGTTGCAAATGCCTTAATAGAAAAAGAAAAAATCAACGGCGAAGAATTTGTTGAAATCTTTGAAGGCAAAAATAAACCGGAAGAAATTATAATTTCTGACGAAGTTGATGAATAAAATAAAAATGGTTGTAGCATTGCTACAACCATTTTTATTTACTACTTACATAATTCAGCAACAACCTGATTAATTACTTTGCCGTCTGCTTTTCCATTCAGCTCGCCCATTACCGCTTTCATAATCATACCTTTGTTTTTTGTTGCCAATATATCAGCAAATCTAGTTACTATTATTTCTTTAATTTCGTTTTCTGTCAAAATCTTGGGTGCATACTTTTCAACTATTTCATAAGTCTTTGTATATTCCGCCTTTAACTCTGCTCTTTCGTCAGGACAAGTATCAATCTGTTCTTTGATTGATTTTAACTCCTTTAAAATAACTTTATCAACTAAATTTTCAGGAATGTCTTCCCTTACACCCTCATCAATTGCAACTTTTTTGACTGCTGCAATAAGTGAAGAAATAGCATCCTTGGTTTCTTTATCCTTAGCCTTCATAGCGGCTACCATATCTTGTCTTAATGTTTCAATAGTCATCCTTTTTACCCCTTTATAAAGTTCCAAAAAGTCTGTCACCGGCATCACCAAGTCCGGGTACTATATAACCCTTGTCGTTTAGTTTTTCGTCAATTGTACCAATGAAAATCTCTACGTCAGGGTGAGCTTTTGTAACAGCCTCAACGCCTTCAGGTGCACCAATTATGCACATTAATTTAATGCGTTTTGCACCTCTTTGTTTAATAAAATCGATAGCAGCTATTGCACTGCCGCCTGTTGCTAACATAGGGTCTAAAACTATTACCTGACGCTTGTCAATGTCTGGCGGAAGCTTGCAATAATATTCCTTTGGCTCCAACGTTTCGTGGTCACGATAAAGTCCTACGTGTCCAACTTTAGCAGCAGGAATAATGCTCATCAAAGCATCCACCATGCCTAATCCTGCACGAAGTATAGGAACTAAAGCTACTTGTCTTTCAATAAATTTACCATTTGTTTCAGCCAGAGGTGTTTTTACAGGAGCTGTAACCATCTTTAAATCTCTTGTTGCCTCATAACCCATTAAAAGTGCAATTTCATAAACAAGCTCACGAAAGTCTTTAACTGTTGTTTTTTCATCACGAATCATTGAAATTTTGTGTAAAATTAATGGGTGTGTCATCTCGTGTACACTTGAATTCATAACTTATCCTTATCCTTTCCATCGTACGACATATTTTAACTAAATTTAATTATATACTACTTTTTTTCTTTTGTCTACCAAAAAGATATATTTTTCTATAAAAAAACTTTATATTTTTTTTTAAAAAAATGTTGTTTTTTTGAAAAAGTGTGGTATAATGATTTTAGTAAACTTAATAATTCATTTTTTGGATATCCTTTTTGGGGATATATTTTTAAAATGTGGGGTGTCGGACGCATAAGAACGATGTGTGTTCCGGCTTTTATTTTTGTTTACATACTTTTTTATTTCAAGCTTGGGAGGGTGATAAATGTCCAACGCAGTTATTGAACTTAAAAACATATCTAAAAGCTTTGGCGAAGAGGATATTCTTGAAAACTTCAGTGTTGAGATTGCAAGGCATGCATTCGTTACAATTCTTGGTCCCAGTGGTTGCGGAAAAACTACAATGCTACGATTAATCGGCGGTTTTGAAACACCTGATAACGGACAAGTTCTTTTTGACGGAGAAGATATTACTAATCTTCCCCCTTATAAAAGACGCCTTAACACGGTTTTTCAAAAATATGCTCTTTTTCCGCATATGAACGTTTTTGACAACGTTGCTTTTGGTTTAACTATAAAAAAAATAGATAAAAAAATTATCAAAGAAAAAGTCAGGGAAATGTTAAAGCTTGTAAACTTGAGCGGTTTTGAAAAAAGAAGCGTTGAATCATTATCAGGCGGACAGCAACAACGTATAGCTATCGCACGTGCTTTAATCAACGAGCCTGATGTGCTTTTACTTGACGAGCCGCTGGGTGCTTTAGATTTAAAGCTAAGACAAGAGATGCAATTAGAACTTAAAAAAATTCAAAAAAAGCTTGGTATTACTTTTATTTATGTTACACATGACCAAGAAGAAGCACTTACAATGTCAGATGAAATTATCGTTATGAACAATGGAATAATTCAGCAAAAAGGTACTCCAATAGATATTTACAATGAGCCAAAAAATGCTTTTGTCGCAAGTTTTATCGGCGAAAGCAATATTATAGACGGCGTTATGAGAGAAGATTTTTTAGTTAATTTTGCAGGTGCATCCTTTGAATGCTTGGATAAAGGCTTCGATACCAATGAAATTGTAGACGTTGTAATTCGCCCTGAAGATATTAAATTTGATAAAGAGAAAGGCAGAATATCAGGTATAGTTAATTCCGTTGTATTTAAGGGTGTTCATTACGAGATGATTGTAAACGCATCAAACTATAATTGGATAGTTCATTCTACGACTATGGAGCCCGTTGGAAGCACAGTGCATCTTGACTTCTACCCCAACGATATCCATATTATGAAAAAGGAGAACTGACATGAATAGACGTTGGTATTCAGCACCTTACATTGTGTGGTCTTTGATTTTTATAATTGTTCCATTATTAATGGTTGTGTTTTATGGGTTAACAGTACAGCTTGAGAACGGCACTTTTGAATTTTCTCTGCAAAATTTTAAGAGGTTTTTTACACCCCTTTATTTAGGTGTACTTTGGCGTTCTGCTATATATGCTGCAATCAGCACGATTATATGTCTGATTATAGGTTATCCCGCAGCTTTAATTCTTTCTTCAAAAGATTTAAAACATAAAAGTATAATGATGTTATTAATTGTAATACCTATGTGGATGAATTTGCTTCTTCGTACTTATTCTTGGCTTACTTTACTTGAAAACGAAGGACTTATTAATCAGTTTTTGAGATTTATAGGTATACTTGAAAAAGAAGAATCAATTCAGTTCTTATATGGCGAGGGTGCTGTAATATTTGGCATGGTATATAACTTTTTGCCGTTTATGATACTTCCTATTTACTCTGTTATGGCAAAAATGGACTACTCTATTTTAAACGCCGCTGAGGATTTAGGTGCAAATAAATTTAACGTATTCAGGAAGGTAGTTTTCCCCTTGAGTATACCAGGAATTGTTTCAGGTATTACCATGGTTTTTGTGCCTGCTATTACAACATTTGCTATTTCAAGTATTTTAAGCGGAAATAACGTAAATTTGATCGGAAATGTAATAGAAAAACAATTTGGTGTTGGTGGAGATTGGAATTTCGGTTCTACCATGTCATTAGTACTTATGATTTTCATTCTAATCAGTATGTTCTTTACGTCTGATTCAGAAAAAGAATCACAAGGAGGTATGATAATATGAAAAAGCTTCAAAAACTATATTTATACCTCGTTTTGTTGTTTTTATATGCACCTATTATTATTTTGATAATATATTCCTTTAACGAATCAAAGTATCGTGTGTGGACAGGTTTTTCATTTAAATGGTATATTGAGCTATTTCAGGATACAAAAATTATGACTGCCCTTTATAATACTTTATTTGTGGCAATTATCGCTGCAATACTTTCGACGATTGTTGGTACATTTGCTGCAATCGGCATAAACTCACTAAAAAAATGGCAAAAAACAACCGTTATGAACATTACTATGTTGCCTGTATTAAATCCGGATATTGTTACAGGAATTTCATTAATGCTTCTTTTTTATATGGCTAAATTACCTACGGGAATTTTTACGTTAATCCTTTCTCATATGGCATTTTGTATTCCGTACGTAATTCTTTCGGTACTGCCTAAATTAAAGCAAGCAGACAATAAAACTTACGAAGCGGCATTAGATCTCGGTGCTACACCCGCACTTGCAACGTTAAAGGTAACAATACCTGAGATTATGCCCGGGGTCCTAACAGGTTTTTTAATGGCGTTTACACTGTCAATAGATGATTTTATTGTAAGCTACTTTACAACCGGTCCGGGAGTTGAAAATTTGTCAATTCTTATTTACAACGCAGCAAAAAAAGGTGTAAGTCCATCTATTAACGCACTTTCTGCACTAATGTTTGCAGTTATCCTTTTGTTGTTGGTTGTAATAAATATCAGAACAAGCAAAGCCTCTAAAGAGGCTTAATATTACCTAAAAGGAGTAAAAGAATGAAAAAAATTATATCTTTAGCTTTAGCACTTGTTTTAATAGTAACTACACTTATGCTTTCAGCTTGCGGCTCTGACCCATCAAAAGTAATCAGAGTTTTTAATGCATCTGAGTACATTGGCGAAGACGTTATTGAAAAATTCGAGCAAGAAACAGGCTATAAAGTAATATATAGTGAGTTTGCTTCAAATGAAGACATGTATAATAAAATTAAAACAACCTCTTATGATGTTTTAATTCCGTCAGATTATATGATTGACAGACTTATCCGTGAAGACTTAGTTCAACCTCTGGATTTTGATAATATTCCGAATTATCAATATGTCAATGATACATTTAAAAATCCTTATTATGATATAGATAATAAATACTCAGTTCCCTATATGTGGTCAACAGTTGGTATTTTATATGACAGCAGCAAAATAACTGATGAAGTTAAAGATATGTCTATTATGTGGAATGAAAAATACAAGGGCAAGATATTTATGCTTGACAGTGTAAGAGATTCTATCGGTATGACATTGAAAAAATTAGGCTACTCTGTAAATTCCTCAAATGATGAAGAGTTAAATGCAGCAAAAAATGACCTTTTAACACAACGTCCCTTGGTTTTAGGTTATGTGACAGATGAAGTTAAGGATAAAATCATCTCAGGTGAAGGTTATATGGGATTAGTATATTCAGGCGAAGCAGGTAAAGCGATATCAGAAAAGGACACTTTAAAATATGCTATTCCTGAAAACGGAACTATTTACTGTGTGGATGCAATGGTAGTTCCTAAGAATGCACAGAATAAAACAGGTGCTGAAAGTTTTATAAACTTTATGCACGACCCTATAATCGCCGCCCAAAATGCCGAGGAAACCTTTTATGGTTGCACAAACACCGAAGGGTTAAAGCTTCTTCCTGACGCAATAAAAAATAACAAGGGACTATATCCCGACGATATTGTTTTACAAAAGAGTGAAATGCTTAAGAGCGACGAAAAAATAAACCAGAAATATTTAGAAATCTGGAATCAAATAATGGCATCTAACTAATATGGAAAATTTTTATAACGATAAAATCTTTCTTGCACCTATGGCAGGAGTAACTGATTTGGCTTTTCGCACACTGTGTAAAGAGTATGGTGCTGATTTAGTTGTATCTGAAATGGTAAGTTCTCGTGGACTTCACTATAAAGACAAAAAGACAAACGAGCTTTTAAAAACAAACAGCATCGAAGCACCTCTTATCGTTCAGATTTTTGGGAATGAGCCTGATGTGATGGCAGAAAGTGCAAAAATATTAGAAGATATGGGTGTTCAATATTTAGATATAAATATGGGGTGCCCTGCTCCTAAAATTGTAAAAAACGGCGATGGTTGCTATCTTATGAAGGATGAGCGACTAGCAGGAAAAATTGCAGAGTCCGTAGTTTCTTCCGTTTCTATTCCTGTTAGCGTTAAATTTCGTGCAGGTTGGGATATGAATAATATAAACGCAGTCTCCTTTGCAAAGGTGATGGAAAACTCAGGCGTTAATTGTGTAACCGTTCACGGAAGAACAAAAGACCAGTTTTATTCTGGAAGTGCCGATTACGAAATAATAAAACAAGTCCGCGATTCTGTTAAAATATCCGTTATAGCTAATGGTGATGTAACAGATTTTAAAAGTGCTGATAATATACTTTCAAAAACAGGCTGCAGCAGTCTGATGGTCGGTCGCGGTGCTCTGGGTAATCCGTTTGTTTTTAGCGAAATTAAGTCCGGCTTAAAAGGCGAACATAAGATATTTGATATATCTGTTAAAAAGAAAGCGTTACTTCGCCATATTGAGTTGATGGAAGAATATAAGGATGAAAAAATAGGTGTTCCCGAAATGAGAAAACACTTTGCCTGGTATCTAAAAGGTATACCTCACTCAAACAAATTAAAAACGCAGGCTTTTACCGTTAAAACATACAATGACTTAAAAAATCTTGCAAACCAAATATTTTAAAAAAACAGATTGCACAATTGCAATCTGTTTTTTATGTTCTGGCATTTATAGCATCAATTATATTTTCTACGCACTTGTTAAGGCTTTCGTTATTCAAAACACAAATGTCTGCATATTTTAAATATCGGGAATGTCTTTCTTTATACATATCGTATAGATTTTGAGGATTAGCTGCCAAAAGCGGTCTTTTTTTAGCATTTAGAGTAGATAGTATACTCTCAACTGAGCGTTGAACATAAACCACTACTCCGCTTTTTTTAAGATTTTTCATATTGGAAGCGTTTAAAACCGCTCCGCCACCTGTAGAAATTATTGTATTTTTGTAATTGTCACATAAGTATTGAATAGCTTCTGTTTCCAGCTTTCTAAAATGTTCCTCGCCGTATCTTTCAAATATTTTAGAAATAGTCATATCGCATTTTTTCTCAATATATGCGTCAACATCTACAAACGGCTTTTTGAGTTTATGGGACACAGCAATGCCAATTGTTGTTTTTCCTGCTCCCGACATACCAATTAAGATAATATTTTTACACATAATAAGCCTCATTTGTTAATTTGTGTTTTCTTCTTTTAATTGATTTGCTTTCTGCACTTTTTAAGCATAGGACTTAGACTCTAAAACTATATCCAATAGAACTACGGCAATTGCCGCCTCTATTACAGGAACTGCTCTCCCTACGATACACGGGTCATGTCTGCCTCCTACTTTTATATTTACGTTTTCTTTTGTAGCAATATTTACACTTTCCTGTTCCTTTGATATTGATGGTGTGGGCTTTATTGTTGCGGTAAG
Source organism: Congzhengia sp. (assembly GCA_045596445.1). Classification (GTDB taxonomy): domain Bacteria; phylum Bacillota; class Clostridia; order UBA1381; family UBA9506; genus Congzhengia. Next base: position 29,777 of record JAZOCK010000021.1, read on the forward strand.
TACCACGGGCATCCCATTTGTAATACCGCCATTTATTCCTCCGTTATTGTTGCTTTTGGTTGTTATAACACCATCATTTACAATAAAGCTATCATTAGCACGGCTTCCGTACATTTCAGCAAAATCACACCCAGCACCAAACTCAACCGCCTTTACAGCAGGGATTGAGAAAAGCATAGATGAAATCCTGCTCTCAACAGATTCAAAAAACGGCGAACCAATACCACCTTTTAATCCTGTAATTACAGCCTCAATACGTCCGCCAACAGAATCTGAATTGCTTTTTGCTTTTATAATTTCTTCTTTTGCGACAACTGCTCCTTTATCATTTAAAAAAGGCAAAACAGCACCGTTGATTTCTTTAAGTCTTTTAATGTCGGGGTTTACATAGTCTAAGGCATCGTCGTAAACCTTCCCTATGTTTTTAATATGCGAAAGAACCTCAATATTTTCTTTCCTTAAAATTTGTTTTGCTATTGCTCCTGCAAACACCAAGGGTGCTGTAATCCTACCTGAAAAATGTCCGCCGCCACGATAGTCGTTATATCCTTTATAACGAAGCATTCCGCTAAAATCAGCATGTGACGGACGAAGCAAATCAGGGGTGTAGTCTTGCGAACGTGTATTTGTATTCTTAATAACAGCACATATTGGTGTTCCTGTAGTTTTATTATTAAAAATACCACTTAGAATTTCAGGAACATCCTCCTCTTTTCTTGGTGTTGAAAATTCATTTTTACCAGGGGCACGGCGTGACATTTCATAAGAAATTTGGTCCATATCAATTTCAACTCCCGATGGCACACCATCTATAACTACCCCTATTGCTAAAGAGTGCGATTCACCAAATAAGCTTATCCTAAATAGTTTTCCATAACTGTTAGACATATTCTAAAAAACCTCCTAGACCGCAATTTTTTCCCAAAAATGAGGTCGTTCTTTTCCCGTTACATAAATTTTTACACCAATACAACACTAATTATCTTAAGACTACATTGTATTTTTCAGAAAGCTCTTTTAAAATGCTCTCAATAACGGGATTTATATCCTCATCAGTCAATGTTTTATTTTCATCGCGGAAAACAATAGTATATGCCATTGATTTTTTATTTTCAGGGATTTGATTACCCTTATATACGTCAAAGAGCGTTAAGCTTTCAAATATATTTCCTGCTTTTTTCTTAATTACATTTTCAATCTGAGAAGCTAAAACTGAATCATCTGCCAAGAACGCTAAATCACGCTGTGACGCAGGGTACTTAGGTAGTTTTTTATAAGTTTTTTCTGTTTTTGCAAGTCTTAACATATCCTCAAAGTCAATTTCAGCCACATATATTTCGTTTGATACACCATAGTTTTCTGAAACCACAGGATGAATTTGACCAATAATACCGATTACTTTGCCACCTGCAATTACGTTGGCACATCTGCCGGGATGGAATGTAGAGTTTGATTTTTGGGGTTCAAAAGAACGCTTGTTTATACCTAAATCATCAAGCATAACCTCTACTACACCCTTTAAGTCATAGAAATCACAATTTCCGTACATACCAATTGTGACAACTCTTCTTTCCTCGGGTAAGTCCTCTCCCTCTTTCGGAAGATAAATTTTACCAAGTTCAAAAAGTCTCACCTTTTCTGCCTTGAAATTTTCATTGCGAGAAATTACATCCATCATAGATGCTATTGCAGTGGTTCTCATAATTGAGTTTTCTACGCCAAGTGGGTTCTTAATAACTACCGCATTACGCAACTCACTATCCGATGGCATATTTAGTCTGTCAAAAATATTAGGATTTGTAAAGCTGAATACTAATGTTTCGTAAAGGCCCGCACTAACTAAAGTGTTCTTTACTCTGTCCTCAAGCTGTTGACTGTATGTTTTGATACCTACGGTTGTGTCGCCGTCCATTAATGTTGATGGGATTTTATCATATCCGTACATACGTGCTATTTCTTCTGCTATATCATTAAAGCAAAGTACATCAGGACGGAATGTCGGTACTGTAATCAATTCACCGTCAATAGAAAAACCTAAGTCTGTCAAGGTTTTAACCATTACATCAGTAGGAACATTAAAGCCAATAAATTCATTAATTCTTTCAGGCTCAAATTTAATTGTAACCTTTTCGGGTTTTGTTCCGTAAATATCAATTACGCCATCAACAACATCTCCACAACCCAATTCTTCTACAAGTTCACAAGCTCTCATAACTGCAGGAAGTGTGTTTTCTGTGTCTAAGCCCTTTTCATATCTTGAGGAGCTTTCTGTTCTTAAGCCTAATTTTTTAGCTGTAATACGAACAGATGAGCCTAAAAATGTAGCAGATTCAAACAAGACAGTCTTTGTATCTTCTCTTACCTCGGAATTTAAACCACCCATAACACCTGCAACTGCAACGGGCTTTTTGCCATCGCAAATCATAAGCATTGAGCTATCCAGTTTATGCTCTGTTTCATCAAGTGTAGTCATCGGCTCGCCATCTTTTGCCAAGCGAACATTGATTTCTCCACCTTCTAGATATGACATATCAAAAGCGTGCATAGGTTGACCATACTCTAATAAAACGTAGTTTGTGATATCAACTATGTTATTAATTGAACGAATTCCGCAAGACTCAAGCCTTTTTACCATCCAAGCAGGAGATGGTCCGATTTTTACATTTTTAATCATTTTAGCCGTGTAGCGTTTACAAAGCTTAGGCTCTTCAACGTTGATTTTAATATAATTGTTAATATCGTCTCCTGAACCTTTAACATATGGCTTATGAACTGAAAACGGACGATTAAATGTTACTGCTGTTTCTCTTGCTAAACCG
>JAZOCK010000022.1:0-6007 GCA_045596445.1 Congzhengia sp.
GAATTATTATAACGAACACCAAAATGCTCATAGGCTTTTATTGTTGCCATTCTTCCTCTTGGAGTTCTTGACAAAAAGCCTAACTGAAGTAAATATGGCTCATAAACATCCTCTATGGTGTTTGCATCTTCGCCTATTGAGGCGGCTAAGGTGTCTAGTCCTACAGGTCCGCCGTTAAAGTTTTCTATAATAAACATCATCATACGTCTGTCGATGTTGTCTAAGCCAAGACTATCAACCTCCATCAGCGACAATGCGTGGTCTGCAAGCTCTTGGGTTATAGCACCGTTTCCCTTAACCTCAGCAAAGTCACGTACACGCTTTAACATTCTGTTTGCAATTCTGGGAGTTCCTCGTGAGCGACGTGCAATTTCCATAGCACCCGATGCATCTATTTTAGTTCCCAAGATATTTGCACTTCGCGTGACTATTTCAGAAAGTTCGTCAGGTGTGTATAGCTCAAGTCTTGAAATAACACCAAAGCGGTCACGAAGCGGTGCGGTTAAAAGACCCGTTCTTGTTGTAGCACCGATTAGTGTAAACTTAGGCAAATCAAGGCGGACAGAATGTGCCCCCGGTCCTTTTCCTAAAATAATGTCCAGTGAGTAGTCCTCCATAGCGGGATACAAAATTTCCTCTACACTTCTGGACAATCTGTGGATTTCATCAATAAATAAAATATCGTTGTGAGAAAGGCTCGTGAGTATCGCCGCTAAATCACCTGCTTTTTCAATTGCAGGACCTGATGTTATGCGGATGCTTACTCCCATTTCGTTGGCAATAATGCCGGCAAGTGTAGTCTTTCCAAGTCCTGGAGGTCCGTACAGCAAAACGTGGTCTAATGCTTCACGGCGGGATTTTGCGGCTTCTATATATATTGACAAATTATCCTTAACCTTGGTCTGTCCTATGTATTCAGACAAAGTCTTAGGCCTTAGGCTGAATTCTGTTTCTTCTTCATTGCCAAGCGTTCGTGATGAAACAATTCTATCTTCAAAATCTCCTGCAAACTGTTGGTCTATTGGCATATTTCTTACCCCCTTATCTCATCAGGCGAATTAGTGCTGCTTTTATGGTTTCTTCTGTTGTAAGACCTTTTTCTACAGATGACACTGCACGGATTGCGTCAGGTCTTGGATAACCCAAAACAACCAATGCCTCAACTGCGTCATTTGTAGTGCTTATAGGTACAAATGATTCGGTCGTGTTACCTGCATCTAACTTTATTTCTTTTCCTTTAAATTTATCCTTTAACTCAAGCACAATTTTTTGTGCAAGTTTTGGACCCACACCCTGAGCACGAGTAATTGACTTATAGTCATCTGTTACTATTGCTAACGTCAATGCCTCAGGCGACAATGCCGAAAGCACAGAAAGTGCTGCCTTAGGACCTGCACCGTTAACAGATATTATCATTTTAAATACTTCTAACTCCTCATAAGTTAAAAAGCCATATAAGTCAAACAAATCCTCTGCCACCCGTAAAAAAGTGTAGATTTTGACTTCTTCGTTTTTGTTTAATTTAGAGAGCGTCATAGGTGTTGTAAAAATTTTAACACCAAACGCACCTGTGTCTATTGTTACTGAGTTTTCTCCTATATAGTCAACAGTTCCTTTAACGAAAGCTATCATTAAATTCCCTCCTCTTTTACTAGGTTGTGGTATTGGGCAGAATATCCGTGGCACATAGCAATCGCTAAAGCGTCTGCCACATCATCAGGCTTTGGCACTGCAGGAAGGTTCAACATTGATGTTACCATATGTTGTACCTGTGGCTTTTGTGCTCTGCCATAGCCTGCTACTGCCTGCTTTATTTGAAGAGGTGTGTATTCAAAAACGGGTACATTTAAGACTGTTGCCGCTAAAATACAAACTCCTCTGCCGTGTGCAACAGAGATTGCCGTTTTAACGTTTGTGTTAAAAAACAGCTCCTCGATTGAAAAAGCGTCAGGCTTGTGCTTTTCTATTAAAGTACATACGCTTTCATAAATATCACGAAGTCTGTCTGTCAGCTTTTGTCCGGCGGGAGTGGTAATTGCACCATATTCAATTGGCGTAAATTTATGACCGTCATAGTGAATAACACCGTATCCAACGATTGCAATTCCGGGGTCAATGCCGAGAATAATCATTCTTTTTCTCCAAAATTTAAAAAAATGTTGAGTTTTTAATCTACATACGATATAATTGTACCATAAATAAATTTAAAATGCAAGAAAGAACGGTGTATGATATTATGAAACTTTGGGGCGGAAGATTTTCAAAAGCTACAGACGCTTTGGTCGATGATTTTAATTCTTCAATAAGATTTGATGCAAGAATGTATAAACAGGACATCAAAGGCAGTATGGCTCACGCGGAAATGCTTGGAAAACAGACAATAATTCCAAAAGCTGATGCCGATTTGATAGTTAAGACTTTAGCAGAAATTTTAGACGATATTGAAAACGGCAAGGTAGAATTTTTAATAGATGCCGAGGATATTCATATGAATATTGAAACAATTTTAATCAGTCGTATAGGCGATGCGGGGAAAAAGCTTCACACAGGCAGAAGCAGAAACGACCAGGTTGCACTCGATTTACGTATGTATCTTCGTGATGAGGTTGATGAAATTAAGTCTATGCTTAAAAATGCTATGTCAACAATTCTTGATATAGCAGAAAAAAATATTGATACGATTATGCCGGGATATACCCATATGCAAAAGGCACAGCCGGTCACAGCAGCACATCATTTTATGGCATATTTTCAAATGTTTAGTCGTGATTTAGAAAGGCTTAAGGATGCAAGAAAACGCATAAATATTATGCCATTAGGCTCAGGTGCATTAGCTGGCACAACATATCCTTTAGACCGTGAATTTGTAGCAGAAAAGCTGGGATTTGATGGTGTTACTAAAAATTCAATGGACGGCGTATCTGACCGTGATTTTGCTATTGAATTAGCGGGTGCTTTATCAATACTTATGATGCATTTGTCACGTTTTTGTGAGGAATTGGTAATTTGGTCGAGCCACGAATTCTCTTTTGTTGAAATGGACGATTCTTACTCTACAGGCTCATCTATTATGCCGCAGAAGAAAAACCCCGATGTCGCAGAATTAATCCGCGGTAAATCAGGAAGAGTATATGGAAGCTTAACCACACTTTTAACTATGATGAAAGGCTTGCCGCTGGCGTATAATAAGGATATGCAGGAGGACAAGGAAGCGATATTTGATGCGGTTGATACAGTAAAGCTGTGTCTGCCTGTATTTACAAATATGATTAAAACTATGAAAATTAACGAAGAGAAAATGGCTCGTGGTGCTACGGGCGGTTTTACAAATGCGACAGACCTGGCTGACTACCTGGTAAAGAGAGGTGCTCCATTCCGTTCATCACACGCCATTGTAGGAAAAATGGTGGCTCGTGCCGTAGAAACAAATCGTGATTTAGATGAATTTACATTAGAAGAAATGAAAGAATTTTCAGAACTTATAGACACAGATATCTATGAAGCAATCGCAATTAAAACCTGCGTTGACGAAAGAAATGTTATTGGCGGACCGGCTCGAGAACAGGTAAAAAAAGAAATCGAAAACGGAAGAAAGCTTTTGTAATTTTGTAGCCATTTTGTAATGAAAAAATTGACAAAATTGGGTTGACTTTAAAAATGGAATGTGATATAGTATCCTAGTACCGCAAGGTATATGACTTTATTTTTTTGGGAGGAGCAAGTTAAATGCAGAAGGGTACAGTTAAATGGTTTAACGCTCAGAAAGGTTTTGGCTTCATCGCAGCTGAAGACGGTACAGACGTATTCGTTCATTTTTCAGCTATTGCAATGGATGGTTTTAAAACACTTGATGAAGGTATGGAAGTACAGTTCGAAGTTGTTGAAGGTGAAAAAGGTCCTCAGGCAGCAAACGTAACAAGAGTGTAATCTTCAAATTTTGGGCTTCATATATATCAGTTCCTATATGAATAACTTAAATTAAAGGCTACGGCATACCAAAAAGCCCCATAACCGATGTTATGGGGCTTTAAGTTTAAAAGGAGAGCAGTATGAGTAAAATTTTAAGAGCAATAGATAGCGAAGGATTTGTGAGAGTTTCGTTTATTGACAGTCGTGATATGGTAGAAACAGCAAGAAAAATTCACAAAACCTCCCCCGTTGCAACTGCGGCATTAGGAAGGACCCTTACTATGACCGCATTAATCGGTAGCGGAATGAAAGAAAAAGACGATACTGTTTCTGTATTTATAAAAGGCGACGGACCGTTAGGACAAATTGTTACAACCGCTAACGGCGATGGCTCAGTTAAGGGGTATGTTGCCAATCCTGCCGTTCACTTGCCCAAAAAACCAAACGGAAAGCTTGATGTGGGTGGTGCAGTAGGAAAAGGCAGCTTAGCTATTACTATGGATTTAGGTTTAAAAGAGCCTTATTGCGGTCAGGTGCCTTTAGTTACGGGCGAAATTGCCGAGGATTTTACCTATTACTATGCTAAATCACAGCAAATTCCTACGGCTATTTCTTTAGGCGTTTTGGTTGATAGAGATTATTCTGTCAAACAAGCAGGCGGCTTGTTTGTTCAGCTTATGCCCGGCTGCGATGAAGAAACTGCAACTTTAATTGAAAAAAATGTAACAAATTTGGCTCCTGTGACTACTATGTTAGAAGAGGGTATGAGTCCTGATTTGATTGTGACATCTGTTTTTGCAGGCTTGTTTTTTAAATATTTGGATGATGATGAATATAATTATAAATGTGACTGCAAAAGAGAAAAAATCGAAAAAGCCTTGATTTCCTTAGGTGAAAAAGAATTAAAGGCTATGATTGATGAGGACCATAAGGCTGAGGTTACATGCAGATTTTGTCCTGAAGTGTATAAATTTACAGAATTTGAGCTAATAAACTTGTTGAATAAGGCCAAAAATAAATAGGGAGAAAAAAATTTAAAAAAATATCATTTTTTTCTTGACAATTGAGTAAGAATCGTATATAATAATCTTCGTCGCTGGAATGGCGAAGGCAAGTATGAATGGGCGCATAGCTCAGCTGGGAGAGCATCTGCCTTACAAGCAGAGGGTCACAGGTTCGAGCCCTGTTGTGCCCACCATTCATACGGCTCGGTAGTTCAGTTGGTTAGAATGCCAGCCTGTCACGCTGGAGGTCGTGGGTTCGAGCCCCATCCGAGTCGCCAAATTTGCCTCTGTAGCTCAGTCGGTAGAGCAGGGGACTGAAAATCCCCGTGTCGGTGGTTCGATTCCGCCCGGAGGCACCACCAACACAAAAGATAAGATGCGGGAGTGGCTCAGTGGTAGAGCGTCACCTTGCCAAGGTGAACGTCGCGAGTTCGAATCTCGTCTTCCGCTCCAATAAAGTCTTGCCTTCTGGCAAGATTTTGTTTTAAATTTAATATGGCGCCATAGCCAAGTGGTAAGGCAGAGGTCTGCAACACCTTCATCCCCAGTTCAAATCTGGGTGGCGCCTCCAAAAAGAAACGACAATTTTCGGATGCGAAAGTTGTCGTTTCTTTTTGTACTCTTATCTTTTCACTATTCTCTCTTCGCTCTTCACTAAAATTTGTCGTTTCCAGAGAAGAGATAAAAGAGAATAGAGAAGAGAAAAGGTAGCTTTGCTTATATAAAGCTTATTTTTATATGGCATCTAAAACATTCGGTGCCTCCATATGTAATAAAAAGAATAGTGATTAATTTCTGTTACGGAAAACAAGCAAAATTTTAGCTTCTAAAGAGTACAAAATACTCTGTAAAATGTGCCCCTTTCCGCAGCAGCGTATGCCAAAATTCTAATCGCTCTGCCGGCAGTTCCTCCATCTGCTTTAACAATCCCGGCAGAAAAGTTTCTAAAAACCACTTTCCAAATCCGGAACTTACATCAGAGGATACTTCCGCAGGCTGTAACGAAAAGGAAAAGATGACCATAATCCAACAAACAGTCAGTACTGCAAATATATATCTTTGGTATGTTCTCATCGGCTCCTCCTTCCATCTAA
>JAZOCK010000023.1:0-32515 GCA_045596445.1 Congzhengia sp.
GAATGTGTAATGTCGGTTTCGGGAATTGTATAGCGAAATACATCGGTTAGTTTGCCACCAAGACTTTCTATTGCATTTGAGGCATCAGTCAGTTCTTCGTCAACCTCGCTGCCCTTATATGCCAAAAATACACCTCCGACCTTAACGTAAGGCAGGCAATATTCAGTCAGGACAGATAAATTGGCAACAGCACGTGAAACGGCAACATCAAAGCTTTCACGAAGCGGAGAACCTGCAATAGCCCCATCTTCTGCACGAGAGTGTACAAAGCTTACATTCTCCAGGGAAAGAGATAATGAAACCTCCTTTATAAATGTAAGTCTTTTATTCAGAGAATCTAAAAGAGTTAACGAAAGTTCAGGCTTTGCAATTTTTAGCGGAATTCCTGGAAATCCTGCTCCTGTACCTACATCTATTAAAGATTTAGCACTAGATAAAAGATTTAATCCGTATATGCTATCTACAAAATGCTTTGTTGCTATATCAAATGGGTCTGTTATTGCAGTAAGATTAATTTTTTTGTTCCAGTCAAGCAAAAGCTTTTCATATAAATCAAACTGATTCAGTTGATTATCTGTCAAATTAAAACCTGCTTTAGTTGATATATCAAATAAAAAGTTCGTCATTTTTTCTTTCCTCGGCTATTTCTTTATATTGAGTAATGATTTTAGCGATTTCGTTAATATCATCAACGTATTTAAAAGCAGGCGTTTCTTTACAAAATTTTCTAAAGAAAACATCAAGACCTAGGTCGTAAATAAAATCTCCTAGGGGGTTTGTGTCACTTAAAAGCAGACTTTTGTCGCCTGAATACAATTCAACCTCGTTTAATGGGATGTCGAAGATAACATTATCACGTAATCTATCAAAAGCAAAAACACGCTTTTCAGTTATAAAGTAAAGCTCACGACTTATGCGTTTCCTTCTATACCAAAGTCTAAAAAGTAAAATATATGCTCCAATTATAAAAAAAGTAATTCCTACTAAAGAGAAGAGTGTGCTTTTTCCTGCAAACATCAACAAGGCAGTAATTAGAGAATAAAGGAGAAAAGAACCTCCGAATAAAATTGTAATCGGAATAATAAATATATCTGATCTGTGAAGTAACGGTGGTTTTTTTGGATGAGCTTGCCATAGAATTTTTTCGCCATTTAAAAATTTGTTTATTATTTCATTGGTGTTCATATTTTCCTCCTGAAAAAAAACGCGGCAGCATACAAAAGCCACCGCAATTGCTTTTAATTAAAATGAACCTGAAGAACGTTTATAGCTAGAGCCTCTTTTTGAGTCAATTGCCTTTTTAACGTCGTGTAATTTTTCGTCGCTGTCTTGTTTGAATTTTGCAAGCATATCTTCAAAGGAAGCAGGTTGAGAGGATTTTTTTACCCAATCAAAGTCGTCGGGCTTACGTGCGGTTTTTTTGGAAGCTGCTTTTTTTGCTGTATTACGCTCGTCTAGCAGTGCTTGTTTGATTGACAAACTGATTTTCCCTGATTTATCAATTGAGAGAATTTTAGCTTTCACAGTGTCGCCCTCATTTAAATGTCCCTTGATATCTTTTACATATTCCAATGACACCTCAGAAATATGTATAAGACCGGTTTTGCCACCTTCCATTGTAACAAAAGCACCGAACTGTGTGATGCCTGTTACTTTACCTTCAATTATTTTTCCTGGTTCTAAATCCATTAAAACCTTTCCTCCTGTATATTACTAAATATTGAATGCCTATTTAGAGGCATCAACAAAAACCTTTTCATTTGGTCTCGTGTAGCCCAAACGCTCACGAATTGTACGTCTTATAAAATCTTCCGAATCAATTGCTTCAAGCTCTAAAAGGAGATTTTCCTGTTCATTTCGTGCTTCGGTTAACTTTATGTCAACCTCTGCATTTGCCTTTTTTAAAGCGTAGAAATTAAACTGCTGTGAGATTAAAGAAATGAGCAAATAAATAAACAAAAAGATGACAAGTAATCTTCTTGCAAAAAGCTTAAAATCTACTTTTTTAACTACTTTTGTAGAATTTCCCATAGCGTACTCCTATGTTTTTTTTATTGAAACCTTCATAAGTGAGAGCTGACGTTTTAACGGAAGCAGAAGCTTTGCCGTCGTTTTAACAAGCATACTCACACCATTATACATAATTTTATACATAAATCTAATTGGTGTCAATAGTATTTTCAAAAAAACTTCAAAAAAACTGATAACAAAATTAATAACCTTTAAAAAAACGGTACTAATCAGCCTGCTAAGTGTGATTTTATAAATTAAAATTCCTATACCTGCACCTACAAATTCGAAGCTTCGTATGTAACCGTTTGAGATATTAAACATTATAAATATCATAATTGTAGAGGCACAAAGAACAAAAATCCCGTCAAATATATTACACACAAATACGGAAAAGCTTTTATTGTTTGTTAAAACAGAAAATATATCGTATGCAACCATGATTACAATTCCTGATACAACAGACCATAAAAAAATCGAAACCTCGCCGTCGATATAAGCAGTCATTTATCACGTATAATTAAAACCATCTTAAAGGGGCGGTTTTAATTATTTCTCCCTTCCTAAAAATTGTTAAATTTACATAAACAGCTATTTCAGCATTTTTTTAAAGAATCCCTTAGAACTCTTTCCGCCAGCTGAACCCGTATAATTAAGAGAATATATTTCACCTTCTATTACCAGCTCGCCCGAAGCTACATCAAATTTTTGAATATGTAAATCACTTCCGTCAATTATAAGTGTGTCATCGGGAATGAACAGTACGATTTTATTTTCATCGAATGTATCTACATCTGTAATGCCTGAAACAGATAATTTTTCCTGGTTTTCCAACACAATGTTGTGAGGTAAATTGTACTCTTGCATAATATCACTCCATAGCTTTTTTATCAGTTTATGAACTTTTTGAAATTATTATGACGTCATCAAAAAATTCGTTGACTAAACAATGTTAAAATGATAAAATATTTAATATAAAATGGACTGTTTATGTCAGGAGGAAAACATACGAATGTTTATTTGCGATAAATGGCAGGATTATAAGGTTTTAGATCTATCAAGCGGCGAGAAGCTTGAGGATTGGGGAGAATACAGGTTAATAAGACCTGACCCGCAGGTTATTTGGAATGAAAAAATAAAACCTGAAATGTGGCATACTGCATCGGCACATTACCACAGAAAAAATACAGGTGGCGGTTCATGGGAAATTTACACTAAAATTCCTGATAAGTGGAAAATAAGATTTAAGCCTTTAGACTTGGCATTCTATGTAAAACCTATGGGATTTAAGCACACGGGACTTTTTCCTGAACAGGCAGTAAATTGGATGTGGTTTTCTGAACTTATAAAGAACGCAAAAAGACCAATAAAGGTTTTAAATCTGTTTGCATATACAGGAGGTGCTACGGCAGCCGCAGCGGGTGCAGGAGCATCAGTTGTTCACGTTGATTCATCAAAAGGTATGGTAGCCTGGGCTAAGGAAAATTTAGAGTGCTCAGGACTCCGTGATAAGCCGGTAAGATTTATAGTAGATGATGTTATAAAGTTTGTTGAGCGTGAGGCAAGACGGGGAAATACATATGACGGTATCATAATGGACCCGCCATCGTATGGCAGAGGTCCTAACGGAGAAATCTGGAAGTTAGAGGACGAGCTTTATCCTCTTGTTGAAAGATGTATGAAAATTTTATCAGACAATCCGTTGTTTTTCTTGATAAACTCGTATACCACAGGACTTCAACCAACAGTTCTGGCAGACATTTTAAAGCTAAAGGTTAAGAAAAAATTCGGCGGAAATGTTGTTTCTGAAGAAATAGGCATACCTGTTGAGGACTCTGATATAATTTTGCCGTGCGGTGCTTCGGGAAGATGGAGCTGTAACTGACAGAAAGGATGAAAATTATGAACAATCAAAAAATCTTAGTGGTAGATGATGACAGAAATATATGTGAAATAATACGATTATATCTGGAAAAAGAAGGGTTTCAGGTTATTCTTGCCCATGACGGCAAAGAAGCTTTAGACTTATTTCGTGAAGTGACACCCTCTGTTGTTGTTTTGGATATTATGATGCCTAAAATGGACGGCTTTCAGGTTTGCCGTGAAATAAGACGTGTGAGTACCATACCTGTTATAATGCTTACAGCTAAAGGCGAAACCTTCGATAAGGTTTTGGGTTTAGAGCTTGGTGCTGACGATTATATGGTAAAACCCTTTGAAAACAAGGAGCTTGTGGCTCGTATAAAGGCAGTATTAAGACGCTATGAACCAAAGGATTCTGTTGACAAAGAGGTTATCTACTCAAACATTGTAATAAATCTTACAAACTATGAGTTGAAAATAAATGGCAAAGCAATAGACATTCCGCCAAAAGAATTAGAACTCTTGTACTATTTAGCAACAAATCCAAACAAGGTTTTTACAAGAGAACAACTTTTAGAAACAGTGTGGGGGTTTGACTATTTCGGAGATTCAAGAACTGTTGATGTTCACGTAAAAAGACTTCGTGAAAAACTGGAAATCGCAGGAGAAAACGTAAATTGGCAGTTAAAAACCGTTTGGGGTGTAGGATATAAATTCGAAGTAAAATAGGTGATAACGTGAAAAATCACGTTATCAGCCTCCGGCGGAATTTATTGCACCGCCAAGATTTCGTGGCATTTGGCACGAAACGGCGATGTGCATAATTTCCATTATACGCCTTATCTGCCCACGAAAAGCGCGTGTATTTTTAATTACTATTTGTGGGCAGAAAGGCTATGGAAATTAATATGAGAAAAAAGAGTCTGTATACAAAGCTCTTTACTTTTGTTATGGCGATTTTTATGGTGAGCTCGATATTGTTAGGCGTTACGGCATTTAGCTTTTTAGGCAACTATTTTACTGAAAAGCAGGAGCAGAACCTGAATAAAATTGCCGGAGAAATAGCTCACATAACAGTAACACTTGCTTCATCCCGTTCGACTGCACTTGCTTATCGGGCAAGCGTAAATAGCATAGCATTAGCTACAAATACAGAAATTTTTGTTGTAGATAAATCGGGTAAAACCGTTATTTCAAGCATAGAGGGATATAGAGGCAATATAAACGAAAGCTTTACTAAAGGAATGCTTGAAGGTAAGAGTGAGGTCTTTCACGGAAAAATAAACGGCGAAACCTCAGTAAGTATGCTGGCTGTAACAAGACCTATAATGCACGAGGGTGCGGTTGTAGGTGGGATATTGGTAAGTATACCTGTACCTGAAATAGCAAGAGCAAGAGAAGAGGTTTTTAATTATTTGTTCTGGAGTATTTGTGTTGCAATATTGTTTGTTGCGGTTTTAATTTACTTCTTGGCTAAAAAGATTACTAAGCCTATTTTGCGATTGAGCGATGTTGCAAAATCGATAGCAAAAGGAAACTTCAAACAACGTGTTGAAATAGACGAAATAGAGGAAATAGGTGAGCTTGGCGAAACGTTCAATGAAATGGCTGATTCAATAGAAGTTTTTGAGGAAACAAGAAACAGCTTTGTGGCAAATATTTCCCACGATTTACGTACGCCGATGACCACTATAACAGGCTTTGTAGAGGGAATTTTAGACGGAACAATCCCTGAAGAAAAGCACGAGTGGTATTTATCTATTGTTTTAGATGAAAGCAAACGTTTATCACGTATAGTAAATGATTTGCTTGATATAAGCAAACTTGAGCAGGGAAGCTTTAATTTAGAGTTGCAGAATTTTGACATTAATGAGCTGACAAGATTAAATGTAATAAAGTTTGAAAAAAATATTACAGATAAAGGAATTCAACTATCGGTTGAATTTGAAAAAGAAAGTCTGCATGTAAAAGCGGATAAGGATGCCGTATCAAGAGTTTTGACAAATTTGTTGGATAATGCTATTAAATTTACTGGCGAACAAGGCTTTATAGATATACGTGTAGGTACAAAGGACGGAACGGCATTCGTAAGTGTGCAAAACTCAGGACTTGGCATTGCGGAGGAAGAGCTAAAACACATATTTGACAGATTTTATAAAACAGATAAATCAAGGAGTCTTGATAAAAATGGTGCTGGCTTAGGACTATATATTGTAAAAAGCTTAATACAGGCTCATGGTCAGCGAGTTTGGGCAGAAAGCAATCGCGGAGAATTTGCGAGATTTAGCTTTACGTTAGCCTTAGCTGATAATAAAAAGCAGATTGCAGAGGAAAGATAATGGCTTTGAAAATTATTCATTGTGCCGATGTTCATTTTGACTTGGCAATGTCGGGATTGTCCGACCAATCAAAAGTAAATATCAGACACGAGGATATGAAAGAAACCTTCAAAAAAATCATATCCTTGGCGTCTTGTTCCGATTTGCTCTTGATATCCGGAGATTTGTTTGATGGCAAAAAGGTTTTAAAATCAACCCTCAATTTTTTAAAGGAGGAGTTTTTAAAAATTCCCGATGTAAGAGTGTTTATAGTTGCGGGCAATCACGATTATATGGGCGGAAACAGCGTATACAGAACATTTGATTTTGGAAAAAACGTGCACGTTTTTGACACTCAGATGAGCTGTGTGGAGCTTGAAAAATGCGACGTTTACGGAATGTCTTTTAAAACGCCAAATGACGACAGGGAAATGCTGTCGGGCTTTTCTGTTAAAAATCCCGATAAAATAAACATTTGCCTGATGCACGGAAATTTATCAGGAATTGACTATAATCCAATCAAAACTGCAGATATCGAAGCGAGCAATTTAGATTATCTTGCACTGGGGCATATTCACAAGGCGAGCGAAATAAAAAAAGCGGGTAATACGTATTATGCCTATTGCGGTTGTCCCGAGGGACACGGAAATGATGAACCTGGTGAAAAGGGTGTTTATGCTGTTGAACTCATAAAGGGTGCTGTTACAAATTCGGAGTTTGTACCTGTTTGCACGAGAATATACATAGACGAAGAGGTTGATATAAGTGGTGCAACAACATACGATGAAATACTGAATAAAATAAGCAAAATGCATAAAGGAGACCAACATATTTACAGATTTACGCTGATTGGCGGTTCTGATATGGCGATTGATACCGAAGTTATAAAGGAGAAGATAGCGGGATTTTCAGTTGTAATAAGAGATAAAACGACGCCGTGTGCAGATTTGGAAAAAATCTCGCAAGAATATTCTCTGAAAGGCTTATTTTCTAAATTCGCATTAGAAGACAAGGAAAGCATACCCGAAGAAGATTTTAATGACGCAATTAAAGCGGGACTTTACTACATAGAAAAAGAGGAAAACAATGAGAATAGATAAAGTTGAAATTGATGGATTTGGAAAACTTAATAACTGTTCATATATTTTCTCAAATGGTTTAAATCTTATTTATGGCGAAAACGAAAGCGGTAAGAGTACGCTCTGTGAATTTATACTTGCAATGTTTTATGGGTTGCCTAATAAAAGCAAACAATCAGGCGATGATATGGCATCACGCATAAAGTATCGTCCGTGGAACAGCGATGCCTTCGGAGGAAGATTGTATTTTACAGATGACAACGGTCGCCAGCTTATTATTGAACGTAGTTTCAAATCAACCAAAAGAGGAGACAAATCGACACTGCGAGATGCTTTAACATGGGAAGAGGCAGGAGAAACTGAAAATCTTGGGGAAAGATATTTTGGATTTAGCCGAGAGGGTTTTTTAAAGACCTTATATGTGAAAAGCTTTGGTGCAGATACCTTGAAATCAGATGATGGAGAGATAATGTCAAAGCTTTCTAATTTGGAAACAAGTGGCAACGAAGATATATCTTACTCTAAAATTATAAATGCGATGGAAAAAGAGCTTTTTTCACTTAAGACTAAGACGGGAAGAGGCGGAAAAATTACTGCATTGGAAGATAAAATAAATGCGTTAAACAGCGAAAAAACATTGTCACAAATCACATACAGTGTGTTAGAAGACAATGTAAAAACGGCGGAAAGCTTAAAAGAAACGGCAAAAATAAAGGAACAGGATGCCGTAATCCTCGAAAAAAAATATAATTTGGCGATACAACATGAAAAATATTTGTCACAGAAGAAAATTGAAGAAACAAGAGGTTTAATTGAGAATAGACTTGAAGCCGAAAATGAAAAACTGGAAAAACTAAAATCCCAGCTTGAAAACTTTGATAACAGTAACATCTGCAGTGTTTCAGCAGAAGAATTAAGCAGGGCAAGAGCATTAGAAACAAAAAAGCTTTTGGCTGAGGAAAAAATAGAAATGCTAAAAAGGGAAATCAAAGAGCCTGTTAAAACTAATGGCAGAATTACAGCTCTTATCCCTGTTATTTTGGGAGCTGTATCACTCGTTCTTGGAGTTTTTACAAATGTATTCATCTTGATTCTGGGTGTTTTATTGTTAGTTACAGGCATAATCGTTCCGTTTGCCTTAAAGACAAAATATTCTAAAGAAAATTCGATAAAAGAAGAAAAATTATCTGATGCAATAAAAGAGTTAAAAGATATAGAAGAAGAACTAAGTGAAATTTTTACTTCTTACGGAGTTTTATCTTATGATGAGTTGTCGTCGTTTTATATCTCATCACAAAACAAAGAGCAGACAATATCAACTTTAAAACAACAATATAATGAGCATTTAAGAGAAATAGAAAGCCTGAAAGCATCTATTCCAGAAAAATCGGAAACGGAAATTTATTCTAAAGAAGCGATTGAATATGCAGGAGAGAGTTCGGAAAGGATTTTTGAAAAAATAAATCTCTCTAAGGCAGAGAGCCAAAAGATGTTAAATCAAGCAAATGAAATAGAAGTGCGTATTGCTACCGAGACTGCTGAAATAAGAAGTGAAAACGAGATTGATTTTGACTTAGAAGAAACAACAAAAGAAAAGTATGAGTTTGAAAAGCGATATAAAGCACTAAGCCGTGCTATAAACTGGCTCAATCGTGCACATGATGAAATTAAAAATAACTTCGCACCAAGACTTAATAAAAAGACATCAGAGTTGCTTTCGTATTTGACAGATAAAAAATATGCTGATATTCGCACAAACGATAATTTTTCTGTAAATCTTCGTTCTGTAAACGGTGAAATCGTTGAAGCAGAATATTTAAGTCGCGGTACATATGATTTGGTTTATATAGCTTTGCGAATGGCTTCTATGAGCGTTTTAACAGACGGGAAAATTCCGACGGTAATTTTAGATGATGCATTTTCACAGTTAGACAATTCAAGACTTTTAAGAGCGGTAAATCTAATTGAAAACGACAAAGAATTTTCGCAGGTTTTCTTATTTACCTGCCATGAAGAATACAAGGAAATCTTGAAGAATTACAATCTGATAGATTTAAAATAAATTTCTTGCAATATATACTGTTTTGTGCTAAAATGAATAAATAATTGTAATTTACAAAGGAGAAAATCAAATGCAGAATGTATATGATACGTTAAAAGAACGTGGCTTAATCGCCCAGACAACACATGAAGAAGAAATTAGAGAACTTCTTTCTAAAGAGAAGGTTACTTTCTATATAGGATTTGACCCTACGGCAGATAGCTTGCATGTAGGACACTTTTTACAGATGGTAGTAATGCGTCATATGCAAAATGCAGGACATCGCCCGATAGCTTTAGTTGGTGGCGGTACAGCTATGGTAGGAGACCCGTCAGGAAGAACCGATATGCGTCAGATGATGACTGTTGATACAATTAATTATAATTGTGAATGCTTTAAAAAACAGTTGTCGTGTATTGTTGATTTTTCTGACGATAAAGCAATTATGGTAAATAATGCAGACTGGCTTAGAAACTTAAATTATATAGAATTTTTGAGGGATATCGGTTCGTGCTTTTCAGTAAACGAAATGTTGAGAGCAAAATGTTTCCAAACAAGACTTGAAAAGGGACTTTCATTCCTAGAATTTAACTATATGTTAATGCAGAGCTTTGACTTTTTAGAGTTATACAAGCGTTTTGACTGTAAAATGGAGCTTGGCGGCGATGACCAGTGGAGTAACATCTTAGGCGGCATTGACTTGGTAAGAAGAAAAGAAAACGAACAGGTTTATGGTATGACCTTTACACTTTTAACCACATCTGACGGCAAAAAAATGGGTAAAACTGCAAAAGGTGCACTTTGGCTTGACCCTGAAAAAGTATCTCCTTATGAGTTTTATCAATATTGGAGAAATGTTGATGATGCTGATGTTGTAAGACTTATTAAAATGATTACATTCGTTCCCATGGAAGAAATTTATGAAATGGAAAAATGGGAGGGTGCAGATTTAAATCGTGCTAAGGTTCGCTTAGCATACGAGGTTACAAAGCTTGTTCACGGAGAGGCTGAGGCTGACAAAGCTAAAGCTACTGCCGAAGGAATTTTTGGCGGTGGTACAAGTGTGGATATGCCCACAACAGAATTAGACTCTGCAGATGAAGAAACATTACTTTTAGACATTATGCTTAAAGCAAAGCTTATTCCGTCAAAGGGCGAGGGCAGACGTTTAATCCAACAGGGTGGGGTATCCGTAGATGATGTTAAAATTACAGAGCCTAACCACATGATTAAAAAAGAAGAGTTAGAAAATGGAATAGTTATTAAAAAAGGTAAAAAAGTGTTCCATAAAGTCATTATAAAATAGTTAAAGAGGATGATAGAAATGAAATTAGATACAAAATGTATTCACGCGGGTTATACCCCCAAAAATGGCGAACCCAGACAAATTCCAATATATCAAAGCACAACATTTAAGTATGATACAAGTGAAGATATGGGTAAGCTTTTTGACTTAGAAGCATCAGGATACTTCTACACAAGATTACAAAATCCCACAAACGACTATGTTGCAGCAAGAATTGCGGCTTTAGAGGGTGGAACTGCTGCTATGCTTACATCATCAGGTCAGGCTGCAAACTTTTATGCAATATTTAACATAGCATCGTGCGGTGACCACATTGTAGCATCATCTGCTATATATGGCGGCACATATAATTTATTCGCTGTAACGATGAAGAGAATGGGTATTGAGTTTACTTTTGTATCTCCTGATGCAACAGAAGAAGAGCTTCGTGCAGCTTTTAAACCTAATACAAAGGCAGTGTTTGGTGAAACAATCGCGAATCCCGCTTTAAACGTATTAGACATCGAAATGTTTGCACGTGTTGCTCACGAAAACGGCGTTCCGCTGATTATAGACAACACTTTCCCAACGCCTATAAATTGCAGACCGATTGAGTGGGGTGCGGATATCGTAACACATTCAACTACAAAATATATTGACGGACATGCGTCTTCCGTTGGTGGTGCAATTGTAGATTCGGGAAAATTTGATTGGACAAAGTACCCCGAAAAATTCAAGGGATTAACAACTCCTGATGATAGCTACCACGGAGTAATTTATACAGAGAGATTTGGCTTAGAGGGTGCATTTATAACAAAGGCAACCGCACAATTGATGCGTGACTTTGGCTCTATTCAGTCGCCACAGCACGCCTATTATATTAATCTGGGTTTGGAAAGTCTTTCTCTTCGCATGAAAAGACATTGCGAAAATGCACAAAAGGTCGCAGAGTATCTAAGTAACAATGAAAATATTGCCTGGGTAAGCTATTGCGGACTTCCGGGTGATAAATACTATGACTTAGCTCAAAAGTATCTGCCAAATGGTGGTTGCGGTGTAGTTAGCTTCGGTGTAAAGGGCGGAAGAGCAGCTACTGAAAAGTTTATGAAGAATTTAAAGCTGGCATCTATTGAAACACACGTTGCTGATTCTAAAACTTGTTGTTTGCATCCTGCATCTGCTACACATAGACAAATGAATGATGACGAGCTTGCAGCTTGTGGTATCACACCCGATTTGGTTAGATTTTCATGTGGCTTAGAGGATGCAGAGGACATTATTAAAGATATAGAACAAGCACTTAAAAACTAATTTTGGAGGCTACGAAATGCCTATTAAAATACCAAATAAATTACCGGCAGTAAAGGTTTTAAATAGTGAAAATATTTTTGTAATGACGGAAACCCGTGCGATTACACAGGATATCCGTCCGCTTAAGCTTCTTGTTTTAAACCTTATGCCACTTAAAATAGATACCGAAATTCAGCTCTCAAGAATGCTCGGAAACACTCCGTTGCAGATTGAAATTGAGCTTATGAAAACAAGCACATATGAGTCCAAAAATACTTCTGCTGAGCACCTTTTAACTTTTTACAAGACTTTTGACGAGGTGAAAAACAAAACATTCGACGGACTTATAATTACGGGTGCCCCGGTTGAACAGATGGAATTCGAAGAGGTTGAGTATTGGGATGAACTTTGTGAAATAATGGAATGGTCTAAGAAAAACGTTACAAGTACCTTTCATATTTGCTGGGGAGCACAGGCGGGGCTTTACTATCACTATGGTATAAAAAAACATCCGCTTGAAAAAAAGCTTTTTGGTGTGTTTTCTCATAAGGTAGAATATAAAAAGTCGATTTTGATGCGTGGTTTTGACGATATCTTTTATGTTCCTCATTCGCGTCACACAACGATAAAAAGAGAAGATGTAGAAGCGATACCTGAGCTTAAAATTTTAGCTTCATCCGACGAGGCGGGGATATATGCGGTATCAAGTAAAAACGGCAGACAGATATTTATAACCGGTCATTCCGAATATGACCCGGAAACATTAAAGAAAGAATATGTAAGAGATAAAAATGCAGGTCTTCCGATAGATGTTCCCAAAAATTATTTCCCAAATGATGATGATACAAAGGAGCCTGTATCAACCTGGAGAGCACATGCTAATCTTTTGTATACAAACTGGCTAAATTACTTTGTATATCAGACCACGCCGTACGATATAAATAAAATAAAGTAGAAAAAAGCAAACAGTTGAGGTGCTCTGCGATTGTTTGCTTTTTTTGATATAGATAATTTTATAAAAAAAACTTGACTTTCAAAAATCACTATGCTATACTGTATAATGTAGCATAGATATATCTATGTTTATGCTCTTTTTTGGAGGTTACTATGATAATAAGAGAGGGCTTTATTTTAAAAAAAATACTTGATGATTACATAGTCGTTCCGACCGGGAATAATATAGTTGACTTTGCAGTCGCTGTATCGCTTAATGAAACAGGTGCATTCCTATGGCAACAGTTACAAAGCGAAAAAACAATTGAAGAATTGGTGCAGGCACTGGCATTAGAGTATGAAGCTCCGGTTGAAAAACTAAATGAAGATGTTGTAGAATTTATCGAGTTATTAAAGGCCCACAACTTTTTGTCAGAGCATTAAAGAAAAGAGTGTGTTTTGATGCAAAAACAAAAACTTGAAACAGGCAAATGGATTTGCAAACGTATCCGTGCCTTTGTGCCAAAATTGTTGGTACTTGTTCTTATTGTTGTTGCAATTTCATATATAAATGTACAGTTCTCTTTAATTTCGAAAAATCTTATTGATATTGCAACGAAACAAATAAGCGGCAGCTTAAAAAAAGCAGCAATACAATTAACTGTTCTTCTATTGATGCAGCTTGTTTTACAGATAACGTATATAAGAATTCACGTGGCTGTAAACGGAAAATTCGCAATGAACCTGCGATTAGAACTCTTTCACAAGCTTTTATCCAAGGATTTTGGTGAGGTTTCTAAAATTCATTCCGGTGAAGTACTGAACAGACTTGTAAGCGATGTATCATATTTAGCTGAAAAAGTTACAGAAATAGTACCTAACATATTTGCACTTACATCTACGATACTGTTTAGTTTTATAGCGTTATATCATTTAGATAGACCATTTGCTATCTTTTGTTTATGGTTTGGTCCTGTAATTTTGTTAACGGCATACATATATAAGACAAAAATCAAGTCTTTACATAAAAAATGCCGCGAAAGTGATGGCAGGGTGCGTTCACATCTTCAAGAGACGATACAGAATTTCGTTGTTGTTAAAGCTTTTGCAAAAGAAAGCCTGATGAAAGAGAAGTCAAAAACACTTCAGTATGAAAACTATCGTATGAATGTCAAGCGTACACTCATCGGCATCTTTTCGAATATATTATTCTTTTTGGCGATGACGGCAGGCTATTATGCAGCACTTGGATGGGGAGTTTACCGATTAAGTATTGGTACAATAACCTTTGGAACTGTTACTGCAATGCTTTCATTGGTAGGACAGATTCAGTCGCCTTTCCGTGAAATGGCATCGATTTTGCCACAAATTTATATGGTTTTTGCAAGCACAGAGCGTCTTATAGACCTTGACAATATTAAGGAAGATAATAATGGTATTGAGCTTACTGAAAATGAAGTTAAAAAATTCGAAAAGCTCACTTTTGAAAATGTTTCTTTTTCCTATGAAGATGTTGAGGTGTTAAAAAACGTAAATCTTACAATTAATAGGAAAGAGTGCATTGCACTGTGCGGTATATCAGGAGTAGGAAAGAGTACACTTTCTAAATTACTTCTTTCTATTGTAACTCCTGACGATGGTAGAGCATTTGTTACTGCAGATAAAAAAGAAATTGGAATTTCTTCAGGGACGAGAAAGCTTTTTTCTTATGTTCCTCAAGGAAATTTGATTTTATCAGGTACAATACGGGACAACATTACGTTTTGTGATAAAAATCCCGATGAAAATAAGTTAATTAGTGCAGCAACTGTTGCACAAATTATAGATGACATTAATATATTGCCTAATGGGTTTGAAACTGTTTTAGGCGAGAAAGGTCATGGTCTGTCAGAGGGGCAGATACAAAGACTGGCAATAGCCAGAGCATTGTATTATGACGCACCTGTTCTTTTGCTTGATGAAGCAACTTCTTCTTTGGATATTTCAACTGAGGAAAAATTGCTTACAGCCATAAGAACTATGACAGATAAAACCTGCATTATGATATCTCACAGGAGTGAAGTGATGCGGGCGTGTGAAAAAACATATATCCTACAGGACTGCTCACTTAATGAGCTTGTAAATATTCCCGGAGTGGATAATAATTCATCCAATTGAGATTTAGGAGGAAGAAAAAAATGGCAAAATTCAAAGTATTAAAGAAGATTGCTGCTTTAACTACAGCTATTGCATTGGTTGTATGTTTCGCCGTAAGTGCTTCTGCAGCTCAAGTTACAACAAAGACGGCATATTATGGTAATGATAAGGTTAAGGTAGACGTTGATGTTCAAGCTATTGGCGATGGTGTTGATAATGTAACATATTACGCTGCAACAAATGAGGATGGAATTTTCTATATTGACCAGAAAGCAGTAATAGATGGAAGTGTTAACTTTAGCTTTGCGGTTGATAAAAAATACCTTGACAGTGAGGTTGATATTGGTTTTTCAGGATTAGTAGACCCCGGAACCAGTTCAATTGATGGTAATAAGGTATCTATAGCTGGTGGTGCAACACAAATTCTTCCGAATGAAGAACAAAATCCGACAGTTACGTTTGAATATGTTTGTGATGATGGATTTACTGTAGATTTAGATAAAGTAAAAGTTGTATCAGGAAGTGCTTCTTTAACAGCAAAAGATTACACTGATTCTTCACTTACAGTAACGCTTTCAGGAGTGATTGGTGACATAGTTTTAGATGTTCCTCAGAAAGCAACCTCACTTCCTACAGCAACTGCTGAATATATTGATGGAGCAGGAATAGTTGTTACAAATCCTGCGGTTAAAGATGAAGTTGCAACGGGAGAAAATGTGGATGACGCTAACGCAGATAGTATAGGCGACAGAAAATTAACTGTTGTTGGTAAGGTAAATGCAAGTGCAGAAGACTACGGAATCTTAGTAAGTGAAAATGCCTTCAGTAGTGGAGTTTATTCTGAAACAAACTTTAATAATGCATTTGGAACTGGTGTAAAGTATCAGGCGCTCCACAAACGGGAGTCAGGAGATAATGCGGGTATGTTTGCAGTTCAGTTGATAGATACATCTGTTGAAACGGAAGGTTCAGAGGAAGTTTTTGTTAAATCAAATACAGAATATTTCGTTGCAATATACGTTAAGGACAGTAGTGTTGGATATGTTCTATCAGATATTGAAACTATAACAGTTGAGTAGGGAGGTAGAGGTATAATGAAGATTTATGAAAAACCATCTTTAAATGTAATCGAATTACAGCTAACAGAAAACATTGCCAAATTACCTACAACTGTATATAAAGGAAGTAGAAACTCCTATTCGGCAAATATATATAGCATCGCACTGTCGCAGGAAGCTACAGGTCTTAAAAATACTGATGATTATATGAATAGCTGATTTTTAAAAAATAATGTATTATCGTATTGCAACTAGTTTAATTGAAATTAAAGGTTTACAAAATAAATATTTAGAGCATAGATTAAGTGCGTATCTGGTAACGGATACGCATGCTGTGCCTGATATTGTTGTTACTTTTAAATTAAAAGAAGAAATAGAAGTTCCTGACGGAAAAGATTTCAAAAGACTGGATACTTGGTATTGGATTGACAGAGGAGAAGAGGGGTACTCTGCCATTAAGCAACACCACAAAACTCGTTTAACTCTTAATCGTATGGATTTTGACAAATCCTGTAATAACGTTACCATTGAATATTTTGATATTGATGGTTTATTTAATGATTTTTCGACAGACCGCATGCTGCATCACATTTTAGGAGATGCTTTTTCTTTTTGCCAAACAGTAAGAGGAAATATGCTTCTACATTCTGCAGCTGTTTCATATAAAGGACAGGCAATTTTATTCTCGGCACCATCGGGTACGGGGAAGTCTACACACGCTTCATTATGGAAAGAATATTACCATAATGATGTTGTTTTATTTAACGATGATAATCCAATGATTATAAATGATAATGGTACGCTTTTCGCTTGCGGAACGCCTTGGAGCGGAAAAACCGAAATCAATGAAAATATAATTTTACCTCTTAAATCAATTGTTTTTTTAAAGCAGGGTGAGAAAAATTCGGTTCGCAAACTTTCAACACTTGAAACCGTTGTAAAGCTTTTGAACGAAACAAGAAAGCCTGTTTTTAAGGACCTGATGGAGAACCACATACTATTTATAAACAAAACAATCGAAGATATAGCTATATATGAGTTTACATGTAATGTTTCAAGAGAAGCAGTAGACTTAATTAAAGACACTATTTTTACTCAAGAATAGTAGCCTGTTACGGCAGATTGGAGCTTTTTATGAAAAGAATTATTTCATTTGCACTAACTTTTTTAATGATTTTTTCAATGTGTATTTGCGTTAACGCAATAACATTTTCTGATTTATCCTCTGACCACTGGGCGTATGAAAGTATTAGGGCATTAACTGATGAAGGCACAATAAACGGATACGAGGATGGAACATTTAAACCTGCTAAAGCCGTTACCCGTGCTGAATTTGTGAAAATGCTTGGAAAGTGGAATCAAAAATACGAAGGCAAATATGATGACATTTCTGAAAGCCATTGGGCCTATGAATATATCATGTGGTCGGGCTTAGATGCCGTTAACGATTTAATAAAGCCTGACAAAGAGATTACACGTTCAGAAGTTGTAAATCTTATCTGGAAGAGAAACGGTTCTCCCAAACACACCTTAGCACCGGGAGCAATCAGTAATCAGGGAAGCAATTCTGACGCTACATCATGGGCGTATACTATAGGTCTTGTGCAGGGCGATGATGGTCTTAATTTACGTTTAGACAGCTCACTAACTCGTGCTGAGGCAGCAACACTGATTATACGTTCGCGAAAAATAATTTCTGAAAATAAATCAAATAACTTTATTGATGTTATTAGCGAGGATATTTTAAAAGCCACATACGAATCTTTGAATTTCTTAGAGGACAAGTATGACGCAAACAAAAGACTTACATATGGTGAAATCGCAAGAATGACGATGGTTTTTGGTTTTGATGGTAAAAATATTTCTTTTGTTGGAAATGACTTATTGAACAGTAAGGACAGATTATTTGAGCCTATCGGCCACAAATTTGAGAAGGAATTCTTTGTTTTGGCTTCAAATGTTTGGGGAGATAATTACTATAACCTTAATAAAATAGACCAACCAGTAACAAAGCAGGATGCAATTTCTGCTATAATGTATGGCTTTACAAGAAGAGGTTTAACGCCTGTAACAGCAGGAGAAAAAGACGCCTTTTATCCCGATTGTAAGGATGTAAACAGTACGGATTGGGAAAATATATATTTAAGCTATGCTAATAAAAACGGCATTAAGCTAAAGGCATCAAACAATCTTGGTGCAGAAGAGACCTTGACAGTCAAAGAATATTCAGGTTTGCTGGTTTTATTCAATGAGGCTATAGGTCTTGGAATAGCATACAGAAACGGGGAAAAACAGCCTGCCAGAGTAAATACATCATGCTTTGATTTGCCTGGCAACTTCATGGATTTTACCCATACAATTGATGGTGTACCTGCAGGTGTATATGCGTTAAAGAATGAAGGCATTTCGGCAAGAGATGCTTATAAATCAGCTAATGTTATAGCGTCTGCTTATTGTGGTTATCTATCCGAGTTGGTTAATTACGTCAACAAAACCACAGGAATATCGATGGATTATACTTATTATCCTGCTTTGTCGTACAAGCAGAATAGGAAAGTTGTTTTTGTAGCTAAATTTAATACAAGTAATAGTGCAAATTTAGATAAAATTTCTGCAGATAAGCTCTTTGAAAAGGCTTTAAAATCACCATTAGGTTTTGATATTGATGTTAGCAAAGAAATTTATGTTGTATTCGAAACTAATGGTCCGCTTTTGGATATCTCGCTTTCTTTAGGCGATGCATATATTAAATCAGTTTTTACTAAATAATTTTAAAAATTTATTTATAGGGAGAAGAAGTTGTGGATAAGCAGATTAATATAATGGAATTGCTGAAAATATTTTTAAAGCGTTGGTGGTGCATATTACTAGCGGTAATCATCGGAATGACAATTTCAGGAGTATATACTGTGGCATTTGTTGAACCGTTGTATATGTCATACGGTACGCTTTATACAGAAAACACGACAGATGTAATGAATCAAAATGTAACCGAAGTAAATTTGAGTACGGTAATGGTACGTAAGGAACTTGTTGCTACATACGCTGAAATTTTATCAAGTAATACATTTTTACAAAAGGTAGCCGATGAATGTGGCTTAGGTTATTCAAGCGGTGAAATTTTAAATATGTTGTCAATGAAGGATAAGAATGAAACAGAAATACTTATTATTTCAGTTACCTCTTTAGACCCTAAGCACTCACACATTATTGCACAAACGATTTTTGATTTAGCACCAACATTCATAAATGAGATTGTAGAGGGCGGTAGTGTAAAGGTTTTAGACCAACCTGTATACACAGCTGAACCGTCTTCGCCAAATATTATCAGAAAAATTGAAATAGGTGCTGTTTTGGGACTTTTAGTAAGTTTGGTTATTGTGCTTGCTATTGAAATGCTCGACAATAAAGTTAAAGACGCAGAAACAGTTGCAGAAACTTTTAAGTATCCTATACTAGGTGAAATTCCTTATTTTGTTACTACTACAAAAAAAGAAATGAGAAAAAATAAAAGAAAAAAGGCAAATAATAAGGAAAGCGAGACACTGGAAGTTTAGAACAAGCATGATAAAACTGCGTAAAGTTGAGGGATGTGTATGTTTTTTAATAATTTAATTAAAGAAGACTCAAAATATATAAAAGACGTCTCAAGAATGTCAGAGAGCTTTAAAAATATAAGAGCTAATTTGATGTTTGCTTTAGCAGGCAAGAAGGGGCAACCTAAAATTATTCTTTTTACCAGTGCTGAACAGGGTGATGGAAAAAGCACAACATGTATCAATGTTGCTTCGGCATATGCGGATTCCAACGCCAAGGTTTTAGTTATTGATGCTGATTTAAGAAGGCCAAAGATTGCCCGATATGCTAACGTAGACAAAAAGACAACTGGACTTTCAGATTATCTTGGTGGTTTTTGTACATTGGACGAGGCGATTTATAGTCCTGAAGATTTGAATTTTGATTGCATTTTTTCCGGTAGGGTTCCACCTAATCCATCCGAACTGCTTATGATTGAAGATGTGGAAAATATGCTCAAAACACTTACAGAAAGATATGACTATATCTTTATCGATACTCCGCCTGTTGGTATTGTTTCTGAAACAATCTATCTTACTCAGTTTGTCACGGGTGTGGTTGTAGTAATAAAAAAAGACAGCTCGCATTTTACTGCTGTTAGAGAGGCTATTTCACTCTTGAAATTTGCAAAGGCAAACATTTTGGGTTTTGTTGTAAATGATGCTTTTGATGCAAAATCCAAAAAGTACTATTATAAAAGAAGATATTATTATTACGAATAATGATAAGCCACACGTTTAGTGTGGCTTATTTATTATAAAGGAGGATACAATACCTAAATGTTAAAAAAAGTTTTTTTGTGGCTAGCTGTTATCCTTACTTGTTGTACAATTTTTGCATTTTCTTCAACTGAGGGAAATCATTCAGAAAAACTTAGCGAAAAAATTACAGAAAAGGGCTTTAATATTGTTGGAACAACGAACCATGTAAATGATAACAACGATGCTGGTTTTTTTGATGCTGTGCATAAAATTGTAAGAAAATCGGCACACGTTATAGAATTTGCGGTTTTGGGGGGCTTGGTTTTTTTATTGTTGAGAAGCTATGAAATCCCTATTAGAAAAAGCATAATTCTAGCTCTGTTTATATCTTTAATTTATGCTGTTAGTGATGAATTACATCAACGATTTGTGAAGGGAAGAAATTGTGCGATTATTGATGTGCTTGTTGATTTTATCGGAATTTCTATAGGAGTATATGTAACCCGTATATTTGAAAAAATCAAAGCAAAAAAATATTGTAAATAATACTTTATATTTAACAATTTGTTCATACCAATGTAAAAAATATAGTTTATTATAGTATTATAGATTAATCGAGGAGGTAAATTCAATGGATGAATTTAATAGAGAATTTAATACAGAGAATGATAATTATTCGACAAGCTTTGATGAAAAAAGAGAAGGCACACAGGAGGATTATTACATTTGGCACGAAGATGAGTTTAAGCCTGCTATGTCCGGCACTGTCTCAGATAGAAATGCATTATCAATATATAAACCTAAGTTAAAGAAAATTAGAAAAAAAAGCACATTATTAACTGCGATAATAAGCTCAGTTATAACAACTGCCGTTTGTTTTGGTATATTTAGTGCGGTTCTTTTTAGCGGAGGATTTTTTGATAAAACAAATGATGTAGATATTCCTCAAGGAAACACACTTTCAATCTCAGAAAATGGCAGTGGTGTTATAAAAAATGTAGTTAACACGGGGAATTCTGAAAGCTTGTCAATCCCACAAATCTATAACAAGGTATCTCCTGCAGTTGTAAGTATCTTATCTACTGTAGGCAACGGAATGGGAAGCAATGTAAGCAGCGGTTCAGGTGTTATTTTGACGTCAGACGGATACATTGTAACTAATAATCATGTTATAGATGGTGCATCAATTATAACAGTAAAAACAATTGCGGGTCAGACATTTGATGCCCAAATTGTTGGTAAGGATGCAAAGACAGATTTGGCAGTCTTGAAGGTTAAATCCGACCAGCAACTTCCTTGTGCAGAAATTGGGGATTCTACAAATATTCAGGTAGGCGATATGGCAGTCGCTATTGGAAATCCTTTAAAAGAAGAACTTGTAAGTACACTTACAGTTGGTTATATCAGTGCGATTAACAGAACTATGATAATTAATGAACGTCAAATGACGATGCTGCAGACCGATGCAGCGATAAATCCCGGCAATTCAGGTGGAGCATTAATAAATATATATGGTCAGGTTATAGGCATTACAACTGCAAAATCAACAGGATATGATATTGAAGGTTTAGGATTTGCTATACCTATGAATGAAGCTGTTCCTATAATTGATTCGATTATTAAAAATGGATATGTTACCGGCAGACCGCTTATTGGTATTACAGGTATAGATGTAACTGAACAAATTTCACAGGTTAATGACTTGCCAGTAGGTGTGTACGTGAATTCCGTTGTTGCAGGTGGAGCTGCAGATTTGGCAGGAATTAAAAAAGGTGATGTTGTTTTAGAATGCAATGGCGAAAAAGTTAAAACTGTTGACGAAATTAATGTTATTCGTGACAAACATAAGGTTGGAGATAAGCTTAAATTTGTGATTTCGAGGGATGGCTCAAAAATGAATTGTACAGTAGTTCTTCAAGAAGAAAAACCAACACAGGAAGCTGAGCAGGAGGTTCCTGAAACAAACAAACAATATATGCCATCAGACTTTTTCTCTTTCTTTGGTTGGTAAATAAAATAAAGCTATAATAACAGAAAACCCGTAGCGACTGCTATGGGTTTTCTGTTATTGACAAAAAACAATCATTGGAGTATAATGAACGCATAAAGTAAAATTTATAAAAAAGAGGCATTGTAAATGAATTTAAATAAAAAATCTTCAAAAAAAGATAATAATGGATTAAATATTATAATTGTCGGTTGCGGTAAAGTAGGTTCAACGCTAGTATCACGTCTTTGTGAGGAAGGACACGATATCACAGTTATAGATAAAAACAGCGAGGTAATCCACGAAATTTGTGAAACATATGATGTTTTAGGAATAGTAGGAAATGGCTCGAGTTATAAGGTTCAGATGGATGCAGGTATTGATGATGCAAATCTGATGATAGCAGTTACGGACTCTGATGAGCTAAATATCTTATGTTGTACTATGGCTAAAAAGGTAGGTAATTGTTCAACAGTAGCAAGAGTTAGAAATCCTGATTATAGTGATGAACTTCATTATCTCCGTGAGAAGCTCGAGCTATCAATCATTTTAAACCCTGAATTAGAAACTGCAAATGAGATTGCAAGACTTTTAAAATTTCCCTCGGCACTTTCTATAAATTCCTTTGCCAGAGGACAGGTAGAAATGATTACATTTAAAATACCTGAGGGAAATATGATTTGCGGTATGCCGCTTTATACTCTGCAGAGAGAGTTTCCATTTCATGTGTTAATATGTGCAGTAGAACGTGATGGAGAACTGGTTATTCCTAATGGTTCTTTTGTTTTAAAAGAGGGAGATGTTGTTTCTTATATATCTACAATCAAGGATTCGCATAACTTTTTTAAGAAAATTGGACTAAAGACGCAAAGAGTTGCAAATTCGTTTATTGTAGGCGGAGGAAGAACGTCATATTACCTTGCAAAACAGCTTTTAGATATGGGAATAAGTGTTAAGATAATAGAAAAAGATCTAAAACGTTGTGAAGAATTAAGCGTTTTGTTAGATAAGGCTATGATTATTTGTGGCGATGGCAGTGATGAAAAGCTTTTGGCTCGCGAAGGTCTTAGCGACGCGGAGTCATTTATTGCTCTAACGGGAATTGATGAGGAGAATATTCTTCTAACGCTTCATGCAAGAAATAACCCCAACACTAAGGTCATAACAAAGGTAAACCGCATAACCTTTAACAAGGTTATCGACAGCTTGGATTTAGGTAGCGTTGTTTACCCTAAATATATAACAGCAGAAACCATTATTGCCTATGTAAGAGCAAAAAAACATACAATGGGTAGCAATTTAGAAACACTATATCACATATTTGGTGACAGAGCAGAGGCGATTGAATTTAAAATAAAAGAAGATTCCCGAATTGTTGGAATTCCTATTTCTGAGCTTCCGCTAAAAAAGAATCTCCTGCTTGCTTGTATTACCCGTGGTGGAAGAGTTATTATTCCGAATGGTAGTGATAAAATTTGTATTGGTGACAGAGTAGTTATTGTTACAATGGAAAGCGGATACAGAGACATCACGGACATTTTGGAATAAGAGCGAAGAGGTAAAATATGAACATTAAAGCTATAATATATATTTTAGGTTGGGTTTTTTGCGTTGAGGGAGCTTTTATGCTTCTGCCATTTGCTGTTTCTCTTGTATATAATGAAAATGAGGGAATGGCATTTTTGACGGTTGCACTGATTTGCATCATCTTGGGTTTGCTTATAATTTTAAAAAAACCAAAAAATATGGTCATTTATGCAAAAGAGGGATTTGTGACAGTTGCATTTTCCTGGATATCATTTAGTTTATTTGGTTGTTTGCCGTTTATATTTAACGGCGATATACCGAATTTTACAGATGCCCTTTTTGAAACTGTATCAGGATTTACAACGACGGGCTCAAGCATATTAACTGACGTTGAAGCTATGTCCAGGTGCGGACTGCTTTGGAGGAGCTTGACAAATTGGATAGGCGGTATGGGTGTTTTAGTTCTTATTTTGGCGGTAATGCCAACAAAGGGTGGCTCACAGATACATATCATGCGAGCAGAAAGCCCCGGACCTTCAGTTGAGCGTTTGGTTCCTAAGGTTAAAAATACTGCTATTGTTTTGTATATTATGTATATAATTTTGTCTGTACTTGAATTTCTGTTTTTAATAGCAGGAAAAATGCCGATATTTGATGCATTAAATGCAGTTTTTGCTACGGCTGGAACAGGTGGATTTGGTATAAGAAACAGTAGCTTTGCTAGCTATTCACCGTATATTCAGTGGGTAGTAGCTGTATTTATGATGCTTTTTGGTATAAATTTTGGTGCGTATTTCTTACTTTCTGTAAGGCATTTTAAGAAGTTTTTTAAATACGAAGAACCTAGGTACTATCTTTTGATAATTTTGGTAGCTGTGATTATTGTATTTTCAAATATATATAATCGCGGAATGGCTATTGAGGAAACACTTAGACATACATTTTTCCAAATATCGTCAATTATTACTACGACAGGGTTTTCTTCGCTTGATTTTAATTTGTGGCCGTCTGAATCAAAGGTAATTTTGGTGCTGCTTATGTTTATAGGAGCGTGTGCGGGTAGTACAGGTGGCGGTATCAAGGTTTCTCGTGTTATGATACTTTTAAAAACGGTAAAAAAAGAAATAATGTTAAATATCCATCCTGGAAGTGTAAAGAAAATAAAACTTGACGGAAAGGTTGTTAATCACGAAACAATTCGTGCTACAAATGTATTTTTTATCACATACGTGGTTATATTTGTAACATCTGTATTTTTATTGGCATTCGATGAGCATGATTTAGTAACTAATTTTACTGCGGTTGTTGCTACTTTAAACAATATAGGGCCTGGACTTGCTGAAGTTGGACCTATGGGAAATTACTCATCATTTACACCATTTTCTAAATACGTGCTGATATTCGATATGTTGGCAGGAAGATTAGAACTTTATCCGATGCTTATGATTTTTAATTTTGCAATGTGGAAATCTTCAATTATCCCTAAGATTAAATCAAAAGTAACAATATCAAAAAAATAAACTGGCGAGCTTTAGCTCACCAGTTTATTTTTGTTGTCTTTTAATAAAATTTTCACTATAATATCTTGAATTTAAAGCGAGCTGTTTATTAAATTCATCGTATCCGATTTCTTCTACAAGCGTCTTTTTATCTGAAAAAAGATTTGTACCTAAACCAAGTCTATCTCCCGGTATTTTACAACCGATAGCGGCAAGTGTTGTAGGAAACATATCCAATGAAGTAAATTGGCGATTTTTATAGTTAGTACCTTCAACAGAAGAATTTATAATACAGTTATAAACTCTTTGGTCAAAGTCTGACTCTACATTTCTTCCAATATACTCGGAATCCATGGTAAGATGGTCTCCTGCTATTATTATGGTTGTATTTTTATAAAAACTTTGCCTCTTTATCCAATTGATAAAGTTATAAATCTGCCTGCTTGAACAAGCCATAACATTTTCATACTGTTCTTCATATTTATTACCGCACTCGTCACATATATAACCATTCGTGAAATGCGTATCAACTGTCAAAAGAGTAAAAGCAAATGGCTCGTCTTTTTTTGAAATAGAGAGCAATTCTTTTCTTGCATATTTAAAGAGATTTTCGTCCTCCATTCCCCACCAAACGTGATAATCCTCAGGGACAATATTGTCCTCGCGTGCAGTATATAAATCATAAATTTTATCAATGCCGTGAGATTGATAGTAGACATCACGATTGGCAAATTTAGCGTCGGAACCAACCATAAGGGCTTGATAGTAGCCGTTTTCATCAAGAATATTTGTTAAGGTTTTAATACCGGGGAGAAAATCATTTGAGCCATAGGTGTTTCTTTCAAAGGATGGGGGAGATTTAAGAGGAACACCTGAGGAATGTGCTGTCATTGCAGCCACTGTCCACGTTGTACCGCTGGGAGTTAAAAAACCGCCAACACCATCCGTATGGGAGAAATTGATGTTTCTATCTGCTAAATTATATAATTCGGGAATAATTGAATATTCCAAAGCACCGCCTTGTTCTTTGGAAAAATAGGTGGTTTCCATAGATTCCAAAAAGATATATATCAGATTGCGTTTTTCCTCGGGGAATTCTATATTTACTTCATTCGGGTCGACATAATTATCTTCGAAAATAGTTGACATTGAAACTAAACCGTGGATATAGTCATTAAGTCCTGATGTTACAGAAGCTGAAAAAAGCAGCAGAACTGACAAAATTAAAGAAACTGCAACTGCACACCAATGTTTAATGGGTAGGATATGCAAATTAAACTTCTTAAACCGAAATGAAAATATTTTGTTTTCCGGGAATAAGAAAAGAACTGTTTCAACGACAGAAAAAGCGATAATTGTAGGAAGCAAGCCGTTAATGATATAGTTTGCCACAAGCTCCTTGATTTGTGCACCGCCCTCATTTGAAAATATCGTGAACAATATAGAGTCGAAGCCGGTATCGCCGAATTTTCTTATATACCAATTTGCAAGAAAGAAAAGGAGCAATGCAAAAAATAAAAAAACTGAACAGACAATTTTTGATATGGTGTGATTTTTTACATTGGTTTTATTTACAGTTTTAATTGAAGTTTCGGGCGTGATCATCTTGAATGCTCCTTTAATAATAATTAAGAAAATTATATTATATTACAAAAAAAAAGTCAAGTTTTTGAATAAACTGTCGAAATATAAAAAGAATTTAATTGGAAAATAAATTTTATTTTAGTAAAAGTATTGACTTTTTTTTAACACGATGTTATAATTTATGATTGTTAGCGAGTGTGCTGGAACTGGCAGACAGGCACGTTTGAGGGGCGTGTGCTTATGGCGTACGGGTTCAAGTCCCGTCACTCGCACCAAAACAGACTACTACTTGCGTGGTGGCCTGTTTTTTTAATATCTAACAAAGAGGGGAATACAGTGAATATAAAAGAAATTGCACTAAATAAACATTATGACTGGAAAGGAAAAATAGAAGTTGTTTCTCGTGCAAAGGTTGAAAACAGCGATGATTTATCAAGTGCATATACGCCTGGTGTTGCAGAGCCTTGTTTGGTAATCAAAGATGATTTAGAAAAGTCTTACGAGCTTACAAGACGATGGAATTTAGTTGCAGTTATTACAGATGGTTCGGCAGTTTTGGGATTGGGCGACATAGGTCCTGAAGCGGCTATGCCTGTTATGGAGGGGAAGTGCGTTTTATTTAAGGAATTTGCAGATGTTGATGCATTTCCTATTTGTGTTAAAACAAAGGATGTTGACGAGCTTGTTCAAACTATATATAATATTTCAGGTAGCTTTGGTGGCATTAATTTAGAAGATATAGCTGCCCCAAGGTGCTTTGAGTTAGAAAGACGCTTAAAAGAAATGTGCGATATTCCTGTTTTTCACGATGACCAACACGGCACAGCCATTGTTGTTGCGGCTGCACTTATTAATGCTTTAAAGGTTGTTAACAAAAAGATTGACGAAATAAAATTAGTAATAAACGGTGCAGGCAGTGCAGGAACGGCTATTGCTAATCACCTTTTAAAATTAGGTGTTAAGAACCTGATACTTTGTGATAAGTTTGGAATTATCTGTGAGGGTATGGATAATCTTAGCAATTCTCATATTGAAATTAGCAAAAAAACAAACCCCGAAAAAATTCAGGGAACTCTTTCGGATGCTCTGTGCGGTGCAGATGTGTTTATCGGTGTTTCTGCTCCTGATGTTGTATCGCCGGAAAATATAAAATCTATGAATGATTCGCCGATTGTATTCCCAATGGCAAATCCTGTTCCTGAAATACTTCCTGATATAGCGTTGTCTGCAGGAGCTGCAGTAGTTGGTACGGGACGTTCGGATTTTCCCAATCAAATTAATAATGTTTTAGCATTCCCTGGAATATTTAGAGGTGCACTTGACGTAAGGGCATCAGATATAAATGAAGAAATGAAAATGGCAGCATCTTTTGCTATTGCAGGTCTTGTTTCTGATGAGGAATTAAGTGCCGAATACATACTACCAAAGGCGTTTGATTCAAGAGTTGGCAAGGCAGTGGCTGAGGCAGTTGCAAAGGCAGCTAAAGAAACTAAGGTAGCTAGAAAATAGATTTTACAAAACAAAATGAGCAAAC
Organism: Congzhengia sp.; assembly: GCA_045596445.1. GTDB lineage: Bacteria > Bacillota > Clostridia > UBA1381 > UBA9506 > Congzhengia. Next base: position 28,422 of record JAZOCK010000023.1, read on the forward strand.
AACATATTGTTTGCTCATTTTGTTTTAATTTAGCGAAAAAAACTTTAGATTTTTTCAAAAAATCCTTTATTATTTCAAAAAAATCTGCTATAATATATAATAACGATAGATGTGCGGAAATTTTATTGTGGAGGATTAATAGTGGCAAAAAATCAAAAATTGAAAATCATACCTTTAGGCGGTCTTAATGAGATTGGCAAAAACATGACAGTCTTTGAGTACGAGAACGACATATTTGTGCTTGACTGCGGTATGGCATTTCCTGATGAAAGTATGCCGGGTATTGACATTGTAATACCTGACATAACGTATCTTTTAAAGAACAGACATAAGATACGTGGTATAGTAATAACCCACGGTCACGAGGACCATATAGGTGCTATACCTTACTTTTTAAAGGAACTTAATGTGCCAATATACGGAACGAGATTGACACTGGGTTTGGTTGAGGTAAAGCTAAAAGAATTTAATATGTTATCTAAGACCAAGTTAAACAGGGTTAAAGCAGGTGATACTGTAAAGCTCGGAAACTTTAAAGTGGAATTTATCCATACAAATCATTCTATTGCAGGAGCCGTAGCATTAGCTATTCACACACCGCTGGGAACGATTGTGCATACAGGCGACTTTAAAGTAGACAGTACGCCGATTGAGGGTGAAATGATAGACTTAGCACGATTTGGAGAACTGGGCAGACGTGGTGTTTTAGCATTGATGTCTGACAGTACAAATGCTGAACGTTCGGGATTTACTATGTCGGAAAGAACAGTAGGAGATACTTTAGACGAGAACTTTAGAAATTGCCATTCGAGAATTATAGTTGCAACCTTTGCGTCTAACATTCATCGTGTTCAACAGATTATAAACTGTGCAAGTCGTTATGGCAGAAAGGTTGCAATTTCAGGCAGAAGTATGGAAAATGTAGTTGAGGTTGCATCAAACCTTGGATATATGAAAATTCCTGAAAAAGTCTTGGTTTCAATAGACGATATTAAAAAATACAAACCACACCAGTTGGTTATAATTACTACAGGAAGCCAGGGTGAAGCAATGTCAGCTTTATCTAGAATGGCTTTTTCAGAGCATAAAAAAGTAGAAATAACAAAGGGCGACTTGGTAATTGTTTCTGCGTCGCCAATTCCAGGTAATGAGAAGGCAATTTCTACTGTTATAAATGAGCTTTTCAAAAAAGGAGCAGATGTGGTTTACAAATCGTTAGAGAATATTCACGTTTCGGGTCACGCCTGCCAGGAGGAACTAAAGCTTATTTTATCTCTCGTAAAGCCTAAGTATTTTATACCTGTTCACGGTGAGTTCAGACACCTAAAGCTACATGCAGGGCTTGCAGAAAAAATGGGTATGAAGTCTAAAGATATAATTATTGGTGACGTTGGTAAAACAATTGAGATTACGTCTAACAGCTGTAAAATTGGAAACTCCGTAACATCGGGTGCGGTTTTAATTGACGGGCTTGGAATAGGCGATGTTGGAAATATCGTTCTTCGCGACAGAAAACATTTGGCAGAAGACGGCATTATTGTTGTTGTAGTTACAATGTCTAAGTTGGATGGTTCTATTCTTGCCGGACCTGACGTAATATCGCGTGGCTTTGTATATGTGAGAGAGTCTGTTGACTTGATGGATGAGGCAAAAGCTGTGGCAAAGAATGCACTGGAAAAATGTGCCGATAATAATAAAACGGATTGGGCAAGTTTAAAATCAAGCTTAAAATCCTCAATGAGTGACTTTGTATATTCAAAAACAAAGCGAAAACCTATGATATTGCCAATAATAGAGGAAGTATAATTACGAATGATATATAGGAGATGACAAAAATGGCATTTAAACTTTTCACTTCAGAATCAGTAACCGAGGGACATCCTGATAAAATGGCAGATATTTTATCTGATGCGGTTTTAGATGAAATTTACAAAAAAGACCCTCAGGGCAGAGTTGCTTGTGAGGTAACAGTAACAACAGGTCTTGTTTTGGTTGTAGGAGAAATTTCTACAACTACATATGTTGACATTTCAAAGACGGTAAGAGAATGTATCAGGGAAATAGGCTACGACAGGGCAAAATATGGTTTTGATTGCGATACCTGTGCTGTAATCACCGCCATTGATGAACAATCTGCAGATATTGCTCTGGGTGTTGATAAATCTCTCGAGGCAAAGAAAGGCACAGATGATATAAGCTCAATCGGTGCAGGTGACCAGGGTATGATGTTTGGTTATGCTTGTAACGAAACACCTGAATTTATGCCTTTGGCTATCAGTCTGGCACATAAGCTTACAATGAAGCTGACAGATGTAAGAAAAAAAGGAGAAATCAAATACTTACGTCCCGACGGCAAATCTCAGGTAACAGTTGCATATGATGAAAACGGAAAACCTCAATATGTCGATACAGTTGTTATTTCAACTCAACACGGTGAAGAGGCAGACCACGCAACTATTGAAAAGGATATGATTGAAAAGGTAATCAAGCCTACAATACCTGTTGAGTTATTAAACGAAAATACTAAATATTACATAAACCCCACAGGACGATTTGTTGTCGGCGGCCCTAATGGCGATTCAGGTCACACAGGAAGAAAAATTATCGTGGATACTTATGGTGGTTATGCCCGTCACGGCGGCGGTGCATTTTCGGGAAAAGACCCGACAAAAGTTGACAGAAGTGCAGCTTATGCAGGCAGATATGTAGCTAAAAATATTGTAGCTGCAGGTCTTTGCGACAAGTGTGAGGTACAAATTGCGTATGCTATAGGTGTTGCAGAGCCTGTGTCAGTTTCAGTTGAAACATTTGGTACAGCACACGTTGATGAAAAGAAAATTATTGATGTAATTAATAGGTGCTTTGACCTTCGACCTGCAGGAATTATCAAGATGTTGGACTTGCGTCGTCCTATTTATAAACAGACTGCATCATATGGGCATTTTGGAAGAACTGACGTTGAGCTTCCTTGGGAAAAACTCGATAAAGTTGACGAAATCAAAGCAATGCTTTAATTTTGAATTTTGAATGGAGGCAAAATCCATGAAAATACTTATTGTAGACGATGAAAAGCTTTTAGTTAAGGGTATAAAATATAATTTTGAACAGGACGGATATTCAGTTGTTTGTGCCTACGACGGCGAAGAAGCTATTAAAATGGCGTATGACAAGAGCATAGATTTAATAATCCTTGACCTTATGCTTCCGAAAATTGATGGATATGAGGTGTGCCAAAAAATACGTGAATTTTCAAATATCCCTATAATTATGTTAACAGCTAAAAATGAAGATATGGATAAGATTTTAGGGTTAGAATATGGTGCTGACGATTATCTGACAAAGCCGTTTAATATTTTAGAGCTAAAAGCAAGAGTAAAGGCAGTTTTACGCCGGATTACACCTGCCGAAAGTACAGCAAAGAAGGACTCTTTAGTAACAGTTGGAAGTGTAACGCTTGATTATAATTTAAGACGTGTAGCAATAGGAGAGAGGATTGTAGAGCTAACAGCAAAGGAATTTGACTTAATAGACCTTTTTGTGTGCAATGGCGGCAAAGTTTATTCAAGGGAAAACCTTTTAGATATTGTATGGGGATATGATTATCCGGGTGATGTAAGAACAGTTGATGTTCACGTAAGACGTCTTCGTGAAAAGATAGAGGAAAACCCCGCTGAACCTCGTTTTATACATACAAAATGGGGGGTAGGTTACTATTTTAAAGAAGTTTAGAGATAATTTGTTTAGTATAAAGAACAAAATTGTAGCAACGTATTTAATTATTGCAGTATTGGTTTTAGTAATACTTGCTACTTATAGTATCAGCACCTTGAAAACATATTTGCTTGAGCAAAAAAAATTAGAAGTGCTAATGCGGGCAAATATTGTAGCAAGCATTGATATAGATGCTTTTGACGAATACAGAATTGCAGAAAAAATGAAATCCATGCCAATTGAGAGCGGTTTTAGAGTTGTGATTACAGATAGTCAGACAAAGGCATATTATGATTCCTTCGATGAAGAAAGCTATACGGGGAAATTACTTGTTTATGAGCCGATAACCGAGGTTTTGGTAAACAAAAATAATTTTTCTACAT
>JAZOCK010000024.1:0-13524 GCA_045596445.1 Congzhengia sp.
GCCTATATCCTCACATTGTCTGTGATGAGTACAGCCCTCCGCAATTAAAACTGTGTCGTTGTCACGCAACTTTTTAATTGCTTCTATTCCCTGCATTGCCGTATTTAAATACCCTTTGTACCTTGCCATAAGAATAGAAAACGATGTGAGCGGGACATTTTCAGGCACTATTTGTGAAACCATTTTAAATACCTGGCTGTCACAAATAACCATTTTAGGATTAACACCAAGATTTTTTAGTGTCGTCGAAAGCTCTGTTTCCCTGGTTACTGTAGATATTGCTCCTGCATCTAAGATATCCCGTATTGTCTGCTGTTGCGGAAGTATCAATCTGCCCTTGGGTGCGGACTCGTCAATCGGCGTCACTAAAACTGCAAAATCGCCCGATTCAATTAAATCTCCTACGATTTTTCTCTCACTATCTTTAGGGGCAAGACCTGCAATTTTTTCCTTTAGTTCATCTATCCCCTCGCCAGTTTTAGCACTGATGTTTAGCCCCTCGACTTTTTTTATATCACATTTATTATATGCAATTATGTAATTTATATTTTTTCTTACGAAAATTTCCAGTAGCTTGTTGTCGGTGTCGGTAATACCCACAGTTGCATCAACCACCAACACCGCTATATGACATTTATCTATAATCTGCTCGGTCTTTTCCATTCTTAAAAGACCAAGCTCGCTGTCATCGTCAAAACCGGGTGTGTCAATTATTAAAACAGGACCTAAAGGCAATAATTCCATAGCCTTTGACACGGGGTCAGTCGTCGTTCCCGAAATATCCGATACAATAGCCAGACTCTGCCCAGTAACTGCATTTACAACACTTGATTTCCCTGCATTTGTTCTGCCAAAAAATCCTATATGTACCCTCTCACCTGAGGGGGTTTCATTCATACTCATACTCACACCGCCTTAGAATCTAAAATCTCTTATGCCTTCTTGAATTTTCTCTAAATGATTTTTGCAGATTTCTTTTACCTTTTCATTCGGAATATTGTTTATTTCAGCATTTATAAGCTCTTCGCCGATTTTTTTTGTTTCCTCCGATGCGTAATCCATTAAAAATTCCTTTAACGTTATCAATGCATTAGGATGGCAACAGTTTAAAATCTGACCATTTTTGCAAAGCGACATAAACCTGTCTCCCGTTCTGCCTTCACGATAACAAGCAGTGCAGAATGACGGTATAAAGCCCTCCTCCATCAGCCAGCGAACAACCTCGTCCAGTGTACGCTTGTCACTCACGTCAAATTGCTCGGAATTTTCAACTTCAGACTCGTTGTCGGCATATCCACCAACAGAAGTCTTAGATGCACCACTGATTTGTGAAACTCCAAGTCGTAAAACCTTTTCACGAACTTCTTTACTTTCACGAGTTGAGATAATCATACCAGTATAGGGAACTGAAATTCTGATTAATGCACAAATTTTCGCAAATGTTTCATCATCAATGCCGTTGTCAAACGTATCAGGGTCAATATCCTCTGCACGCTTAAGACGGGGTACTGAAATTGTATGAGGTCCAACACCAAAAGTAGCCTCTAAATGTTCTGCGTGCATAAGCAACCCTGCAAATTCATATTTGTAAAGCTCAAGACCAAACAAAACTCCCAGACCGACATCGTCAATTCCAGCTTCCATCGCTCTGTCGTGAGCTTCTGTATGGTAGTCATAATCATGCTTAGGACCTGTCGGATGTAGTGCTAAATAGCTCTCCTTGTGATAGGTTTCCTGGAATAGTATATATGTGCCGATACCTGCATCCTTTAATTTTTTATAATTTTCGACAGTTGTAGCGGCAATATTTACGTTTACACGTCTTATCGCTCCGTTTTTGTGTTTAATTGAATATATTGTCTTTATAGATTCTAGAATATATTCAATCGGATTCATCTCAGGATGCTCGCCCGCCTCTAAAGCTAAACGCTTATGACCCATATCCTGAAGAGCAATGACCTCTGCTCTTATTTCATCTTGAGTCAGCTTTTTTCTGGCAATTGTCTTGTTTTTCAGATGATAAGGGCAATAAAGACAACCATTTACGCAGTAATTTGAAAGATACAAGGGTGCAAACATTACTATACGGTTACCGTAAAAATCCTTTTTTATCTGCTCTGCAAGCTTGTAGCATTCATTAATTTTTTCAGGAATTTCGCACGCCAGCAAAACAGATGCCTCGCGGTGAGTCAAGCCCTTTCTTTCTTTAGCTTTTTCTATAATTTGGTCGATTAGCTCGACGTTTTCTTTATTTTCCTCTGCAAATTTTAGTGTTTCTTTAATTTCTTCGTCTGAAATAAATTCAGACGCTTTTCTTGATTTTGGATTATACATTTTTAAATTTCATAGCCTTTCTGCCCATAAAATGATAAACTTATATACTGCACATATCGGGCTTATATTGCGTAATCACAAAGTTAATCGGGTTTAACATTTACTGTTTTATTATTAGTGTATATTACCATACCCGGTGCCGCCCCTGAGGGTTTCTTTACATATTTTACTAATGTGTAGTCAACAGGTACGTTTGCCGATTCAGACGCTTTAGAATGTTTTGCAGCAAGCTTTGCGGCCTCTACTATGGCATCATCTGAGAATTCCTTTTCATATTCGCACCTTAATATAACGTGTGAGCCGTGTATATCTTTTGTATGAAACCACATATCGGAATTTTTAGACATCTTAAAGGTCAACATATCATTTTGCTTGTTGTTTTTTCCCACTAAAACTGAAAATCCGTCCTTAGTTACAAATTCTAAAGGCTTCCCGGTTTCTTTTTTCCTTCTGCGGATATCCTTGTTGCGTTTTAGATAGCCTTGCTCATACAGTTCATCTGCTATCTCAATTAAATCCTCTTCTGTTTCGGCCTGCCGCAATTCTTCCTCTACGGACTCTAAGTAGTTAAGCTCACTGCTTGCTTTTTTTATCTGTTTTGCAAGCTCAACCGCCGCAGTTTTTGCTTTATTGTATTTTTTAAAATACATTTGAGCATTTTTGGAAGGACTTAATCTTTCATCTAAAGTAATTGTAACCTCAGGCATTTCTACATCATAATAATCGACTACGACCGCCTGCTTTTGACCATCTTTTAATGCGTATAAATTCGCGGTTATCAGCTCTGCGTACCTTTTATATTTTTCCATATTTTGAGTGTCTGAAAGCTCTTCATTCTGGGATATAAGCTTTTTTTGACACCTTTCTATGTTATTTAAAACAAGCTTTACTAAATGTGCACTTTTCCTTGACAGCCTTTCACGCTTGTCACGTTCCCGATAAAAATTTTCTGCCGCTTCGCTTAAGGTACTCTCACAGATTGTTTCTGCCGCTGATTCGTACTGATTAATTTTGATTGCTGAAAATTCAAATGGCTTGCCCGTATCGTTTCTTACTAAATAGCACGGGTAAAACTTCTTATCCTTTACCAATTTAAACATCTCAAAGCAGCACGCCGCAAGGTCTAAAATACCCGAATAATCAAGCTCTTCTAAATATATATCATCTGTTTTAAAAGCATTGTAGACAATTTCACGTGAAATCAGCGGACTGATACCCGAAAAAGCACCTAAAATTGCCTTATCTGCCTTCTGGCTCAAATCCTGTGAGCGTAAAATCTCTATTATTTCATTTAAATCTATAGTTAAAATATTAGCCTTGTCTTGTGTTGGCGGACTCTCATACTGAAGTCCCGGCAAAACCTGACGAACTGAGCTTACAGAAAAATCTATATGCTTAATTGCATCTATGATTTTTCCTGACTCCGAAACTAAAATAATGTTTGAATGTCTGCCCATAAGCTCTGCAATCAAGTAAATTTCACATACATCGCCATACTCGTTTATTCCATCAAATATAAGCCTTATCACGCGTTCAAAGTCAGGCTGAATCGCCGCTTTAAACCTTGCTCCCGATAAATGCTTTCTTAACAGCATACAAAAAAGTGGTGCTTTGTCCGGGCTTTTTTTCTTATCCTCTGTAAAGCATACACGTGCAACCTGAGGATTTGCAGTTAAGCGAAGCTTTTTACCTCCACCGTTGCCGCCGTAAAAAGAAATTAAAAGCTCATCATCCTCAGTCTGTTGAATTTTATCAACACGCGAGCCTGAAAGAGCAATATTTATTTCGTTTGTCAAAGCCGCAACGCTTATGCCGTCCATTGCCACGTCTATTTCACGCCCTTACCTAAAATCTTTGTAATATATGCCTTTGGCACCAGTCTTTTTTCAAATCGTTTTATTATCAAAAAGCTGATGAAAAAAGAAACCACAGACACCAAAATAACGGCTATGTCCGATATTTTTATTCCGTATGCTATTATTGCCACAAATATCGCTACTAATATCGGCACCATATATAATATAAATACCACTCGCAACACATCTGTGGTGTTGCTCTCGATTTTTACTGTATCGCCCACAACCGCTCCTGCTTTATTTTCTGCTATACTTTTTATAGTTGTAGTTTCACACGAACCCATACAATCAGCACAATTTTCGCCACAAGCAGAAACTCTTTTAACTACAACCGTTGCTGAATTTCCATCCGTTGAAATTACGGTCCCTATACTTTCCATTTATATTTCCTCTGCTATTTTTAATATCTTTTTAAGTCTGTGATTCACACCTGATTTTGAAATTGGCGGGTTTGCTAATTCTCCCAATTCCTTTAAATTGGCATCGGGATTATTAAGCCTTAGCTTTGCCATTTCTTCTAATACATCAGGCAATGATGAAAGACCAATTTTCCCCTTTATTTTATTTATTGCCGCAAGCTGCTCGGTCGCTGCCGCCACAGACTTGTTTATATTTGCGATATCGCAGTTGGCACGTCTTGTAACCTTGTTCTTCATATCGTTATAGATTTTTACGTTACAAAGCTCAAACATAGAATCTGTCGCACCGAAAAGTCCTAAAATATCACAAATAACATCGCTCTGTTTTATATATGATACATATTCTGCTTTTCTTGTAACCATTTTGGGTTCAAAGCCAATATCTGTCATTATTTCTGACAAATCGCGGCTTAAGTCACGATAATGTGTCTTTATTTCAAAGTGATAGCCATTTTTGGGTGTTTTGACATATCCGCCACCCAAAAACGCACCTGACACAAACGATGCCTTACAGCAATCGTCGTGAACTACAAATGGATTTGCCCGAAATCTTGTTATACCATCTTGTAAAAATCCCAGCTCTTTCAGAAATTTATCAAGATTTTCATATATATCAATTGTGTAAATTTTCCCTATCCTTACGATTTCAGGCTCCATATCAAAAAGCTCTGCACATAGAGATACTATGCGTTCTGCTATATTTTTGCTCTCTGTTCTCATTCGAAAAAGATTTTTTCCGCCTTCAAAAACAGACGCACCACAAAAACCTGCAATTCCTGCCAAATGTGCTCTCACACAACAGCGGGATGAGGGAAATTCGTTGCATAATTCATTTTTTACATCTATTGTAAATGACAATTTCTTCACTCTTTCTATTTTGTGTCAAACCAGCTGTGTCCTACCTTCATATCCACCTTTAACGGAACCAAAAGCTCTGCCGCCTTTTCCATTTCTTCTTTTAAGACTATACACACCCTGTCCACCTCAGACTTTGGCGATTCTATAATAAGCTCATCGTGTACCTGTAATATTAACTTAGACGAAAGCTTTTCATCTTTTAATCTGTTAAATACATTTATCATTGCAAGCTTTATAATGTCTGCCGCACTTCCCTGAACAGGTGTATTTAGTGCAACACGCTCACCAAAAGAACGGGTTTTATAATTACTTGCTTTAATTTCGGGAATGTCGCGTCGTCTTCCAAACATTGTTGTTACATAGCCGTTTTTCTTGGCAAACTCGACTGTATCCTTCATATATTTTTGAACATTCGGGTAGCTCCCTAAGTAATCCTCTATATACTCTTTGGCTTTTTTAACGCTTATTTTTAAATCCTGTGATAAAGAAAACTCTCCCATGCCATAGACAAGCCCGAAGTTAATTGCCTTAGCTGCACTTCGCATTTCGGTAGTTACTTCATTTTTATCAACGTTAAATATTTTTGCTGCAGTAGCAGAGTGTATATCAAAATCAGAATTAAACGCCTCTATCATATTTTTGTCTTTTGCAATGTGTGCTAAGACTCTTAGCTCAATTTGTGAATAGTCGGCATCAATTAAAACAAAATCCTCCGACTTTGCAATAAACATTTTTCGCATCTCTCTGCCTAATTCGGTACGCACAGGAATATTTTGAAGATTTGGCTCGGTAGAGCTTATTCTTCCCGTAACGGTTACCGTCTGGTTAAAGCTAGAATGAATTTTACCATCACGTTTGTCAATAGCAGGAATTAATCCCTCAACATATGTGGAATTAAGCTTTGCTATTTTTCTGTACTCCAGGATTTTTTCAACAATTGGGTGTGCCCATTTTAGCTTTTCTAAAACCTCTGCATCTGTAGAAAATCCGCTTTTGGTCTTTTTTACTGCCTTAAGCTCTAATTCTTCAAACAGCACCGTAGCCAACTGCTTGGGCGAATTTATATTAAACTCATGACCTGCATAGCTGTATATAGCGGTTGTAAGCTCTGATTGCTCTTTTTTTAACTTTTCGCCAAATTCAGACAATTTTTCAACATCAACAAAAATTCCCTCGTGCTCCATTGATGCCAAAACATAAACCAAGGGCATTTCAATCGTGTTAAAAAGCTCTAGACTTCCACGCTCACTCATTGCCTTTTCTTCGTATTCTTTAAGCTTTAGTATAGCTACGGCATACGCTCCTAAATCAGCACTGTCTTTTGGGTCCAGCATACTGTCTAACGAAAGCTGTGCTCCGCTTTTTGCATTATTACTTAATAAAGCTCCTAAAAAGTCTGAAGAAATCCCCTCTAAATCATATCCTTTTCTTGATGGCTCTAAAAGATACGCACCAATTTCTGTGTCAAAAGTCACATTTTTAACACCGATTTTATGCTCTGCCATCTGTGCAATAAATTCCTTTAAGCCGTGGGTTGTTTTTTTAGCTTCTCCTTCTAAAAATTCTTTTATTAATGCTTTGTTTTCACAAAAATCTGCAACGTAGCCCTTTGTTTCATCTAGTGAAAATGCAAATTTTTCGCCCGTTTTATCATAGTAGAAGCTAACATTTTCACACGCTAATAATTCTTTTAGCTTATCACCCGATATATACTCGTATGTTGCATCAAGGCTTGTCTTATTTTCGCTATTACCAATAGAGTCTAATCCCATTTTTTTAATAAATGACTTAAACTCAAGTCGTGCGAAAATATCTAAAAGCTCAATCTCATTGTATGGCACAACTTCCATTTTTTTAAGATCAATATCAATCGGTACGCATCTGTCAATTGTAGCCAATGTCTTACTCATATACGCATCATCACGGCTATCTAAAAGCTTTTGACGAACAGATTTTGTGATTGATTTATCCTCTATATTTTCATACACACCATCAATTGAATGAAACGCCGAAATAAGCGATGTCGCACCCTTTTCGCCTATTCCCTTGACACCCGGTATATTGTCAGAGCTATCTCCCATAATTGCTTTTAAATCTATAAATTCTTTTGGTGTAACTCCATATTTTTCTAAAACCAGTTTGTCATCATAAATTGTCGTTTCGGTGTTTCCCATACGGGTTATGACAAGATGAATATGCGTCATTTCAGATGCTAACTGCAAGTCATCCCTGTCGCCCGTTAAAATGCAACACAAAACCTCATTTTCTTCGCAAATCCTGCTTACTGTACCAATAATATCGTCAGCCTCAAAGCCCTCTTTTTCCAAAATCCTGATATTCATAGCCGAAAGCACTTCTTTTAAAACAGGGATTTGTTCACGAAGTTCATCGGGCATTTTGTGTCTTGTGGCTTTGTAGCCGTCATACATTTTATGACGGAATGTAGGTGCAGACAAATCAAAAGCCGCAGCGATGTAGTCGGGTTTAATTTCTTCTGAATATTTAAAGAAAATATTCAAAAACCCAAAAATTGCATTTGTGTTAAGCCCATCTTTATTTGTTAAAGGACGCACCGCATAAAAGCCTCGGTTTACTATACTGTTTGCGTCTAAAATTAAAAGCTTTTTCATATTTTTCTCCTAATAAAGAAAATCGTAAATTTTTATATTTCCCATTACCTTTTTGACATAATGCTTCGTTTCCTCAAAGGGAATATCGTCCAGAGCTTTTCCGTTTTTGCTGTACTTTTTATCTGAAAGCCACTTGTCAACATTTGCAGGTCCTGCATTGTAGGCAGCAAGTGCATTTTTAGTATTATTAGAATATAAGTCTAAAAGGTACGATAAATAAAAGCATCCTATTTCAATATTTACATCGGGAACAAACAAAAGCTCGGGCATAAAGCCTTCCATACCGATTTTTTGCGATGCCCAATCACCTGTTGAAGCCATTATTTGCATAAGTCCCATAGCACCCTTTTGCGATTTTGCGTCCTTGTCATAATTGCTCTCCGCCTTGATAACAGAAAATACAAGCTCGGCAGGTATATCATAGAGCTTTGCGTATTTTTTGACTGTTAACTCATAATCTTTAGGATATATAAAACATCCTAAACGCAAAACACCTGTTATCAGTGATGCCAGAATTATCAAACAAACCAATAGCTTTTCTATTTTTTTCAAACTAACTCTCCGAAATTATCCGCCCGATTTTTTCTTCTAAATCGCTCTGATTTTCGTTGTTATAAATGGTAAAATCAGAGTTGTTAATATAAAATCCGTCGTCCTGTTGGGCATTTATTCTTTCCTCTGCCTCTTTCTGTTTAAGGTTATCACGTTGCATTATACGTGAAATTCTTGTGTTTTTATCTGCAATAACACAAATAGTCACGTCACACAAATCAGACAACCCGCTTTCAAAAAGTGCAATTGCATCAATTACAAAAATCGGGGCAGTGGATTTTTTAATTCTTTTATTTATCTCATCAATAATATATTTATGCGTAATACTGTTTAATTTATGTAGCTGTGACCTGTCATTAAACACAATTTTAGCAAGTGCACTACGGTTTAAAATACCATTCTCTACAACGCCTTTCCACTCTTTTTCTATCTCTTCTAATGCAGGTTTTCCAGGCATTACAACCTCTCGTGCCGTAATGTCTGCATCTAAAATCTCTGCACCGTGTTTTTCAATAATTTTAGTTACGGTTGTTTTTCCGCCCCCGCTACCGCCTGTTATGCCTATAATTTTCATATAGTCACTCCCTTAAAAATCTTCCCGAAAGACGTGCCGCACATAAAAGGTGTGCATCACGCGAAACCTGCCAATCGTTTTTATCACTTCTGTAGTCAAACTGCTTGATAAATCCGTGAACCTCGTCGTTGTCGTGTTTTAATGCTTTAATTTCTAAATCGTAAAGCTCCTTTGAATACAGCTCTTTTTTTGCAGCGGATACACACTCTAAAGCATTTAAAAGCTTAGCGAAATGAGGCAGACATACGCCCTTGCTATTTAAAAATTTTTCTCTGAACTCAGGTTCTTTTCCATAAAGATACCAAAAAGTACCCATAAATTTTCCCATTGTTTTTTCAATGCGTTCGCATACAAGACACGTATGGGCTAAACCGTTTACCACATCTCTCAAAGCCTTAAAAAAAGGCTTGCCTTTTTTTAAGAATCCACTCTTTTGTGTAAGGCTATCCGCATTTTTGATATTTTTTAAAACTTCGTTACAGCGAGTGTCTAAAACAAGTGCTAAAGGCAGTGCTTTTTTTGCCCTTGCCATCATACCTATGTGATGACGGCAGTAGCCCTTTTCATTAGATAAAATGCGAAAATCAGGCTCCATCATAGCAGCACCTAAGGCGTATTCTATCTGTTCTTGCTCCAGTTTTTCTTCTAAATAGCAAAACATACAATTGCACTCTTCATCTAATGCATCGGTTAACGGAATAGTGTAAATTGATTCTACCATAATTTTCTCCTACAAGAGTGAAATTTGCTCTCCTGATAAGTCATCCTCTTTTAAATAAGCACCACGAGCGGGGATATTTTTTGTTCTGTAATAATCAAAATCGGTAAACGAAACCTCATCTAATGAACAGATTTTTTTAAGCGTACTGCCCTTTTTAGGTGTAAGTACTGCCACACCCTGTGTACTTCTTGTTGACTTTTCAGAAATCTTAGAGGTATTAAATATGAGCACCTTATTGATGCTTGAAAATGCAACCAACTCGCAGTCAGCATCTATTTTTCTCATATCTGTTAAACGTGCCTTATCAGAATATGCACCTGTCAGCTTTTTGCGATTTGTCTTTGTTTCATAGCTTGACATAGGTACCTTTGCGATTTTTCCGTTTTCAAAAGCAAAGAGCATAAACCCTTTATAGTCACCTGTCACTGCCATATAAAGTATGCTTTCGCCGTCGTCAAGTCCCAGAATGTTCGGCAAAAATTCACCCAAATCACTTGCCTTACAGGTTGGAATATCATTGATTCTCATTTTATATACATTTGATTTATCACTAAAGAACAATGCGTCATCTCTGTTTGAACACTCAATATCACATATGAATCTGTCATCCTCTTTGAGCTTGTGAACGTTGCTCGCACGAAGTGAAGCCAGAGTTACCTTCTTCACGTAATTTTGCTCTGTAAAGTACATTCTTACTGTGTAATCTGCAACTGTCTCTTCGACTGTGTCCTCAACAATATCATCAGCTGTTATAATCTGTGTTTTTCTTGGTTTGCCGTATTTTTTAGAAATTTCAGTAAGCTCTTTTATGATAAGCTTTTTAATTGCTAAATTGCTCGACAATGTCTTTGTTATCTCAGCTATTTCTGCACGTAAATCCTTGATATCTGCCAAACGTTTCAGAATGTGCTCTTTATTTAGATTTCTTAACTTGATTTCCGCTACAAACTCCGCCTGAATCATATCAATTTCGAAGCCTTCCATAAGGTTTGGAATAACCATTGCATCTTCGTCAGTATTACGGATTATTGCAATCGCCTTGTCTATGTCTACTAAAATCTTTTCTAAACCAAGCAATAAGTGAAGTCTGTGATTTTTCTTATCTAAATCAAAATTGAGGCTTCTTTTAACACAATCCATTCTAAAGCTTGTCCACTCGGATAATATTTCACGGATACCCATAACCTTAGGGCTTCCCTTTACCAAAATGTTAAAATTACAGCTGAAGGAATCCTCTAAGGGTGTTTGGCGGTAAAGCTTTGCCATGAGCTTTTCTACATCTGTTCCACGCTTTAAGTCAATGGTGATTTTTAAACCTGCCTTATCTGTTTCGTCACGAACATCTGAGATTTCTCTTAACTTACCCTGCTTGGCAAGCTCTATAATTTTATCAATAATCAGCTCTATTGTGGTTGAATAGGGGATTTCGGTTATTTCTATGCAGTTGTTTTTCTTGTCGTAGGTATAGGTTGCACGCACCTTGACACTGCCACGGCCTGTTTCATAAATGTTCTTAATTTCTGCCTCATTATATATAAGCTGCCCGCCAGTAGAAAAGTCAGGTGCAGACAAATACGGCAACAAATCTGCCTTGTCATTTTTTAGGTATTCTATTTCAGCTGCACAAACCTCTGCTAAATTAAAGCTGCAAATATTTGATGCCATACCCACCGCTATACCCATATTTGAATTTACTAAAATGTTGGGAAAAGTGGTAGGAAGCAGACTGGGCTCTTTCATTGTGCCGTCGTAGTTGTCAATCATATCTACTGTATTAGAGTCAATGTCCTTAAAAATTTCGGCACAAATCGGGTCCAGCTTTGCCTCGGTATATCTCGATGCCGCAAAAGCCATATCACGTGACTGATGCATACCGAAGTTTCCCTTAGAGTCAACAAAAGGATGAAGCAACGCTCCGTTGTCGCGTGTAAGCCTGACCAACGTTTCGTAAATCGCCATATCACCGTGTGGATTTAGTTTCATAGTCTGCCCTACAACATTTGCAGACTTTGTTTTTTCACCTGTTAAAAGCCCCATTTTATACATGGTGTATAAAAGCTTTCTGTGAGATGGCTTAAACCCGTCAATCTCAGGGATAGCACGCGATATAATAACACTCATCGCATACGGCATATAATTAGTTTCCAACGCCGAAACAACGCTTTGGTCTGTATAGTTATTCTGCATTTTATCATACCTTTCGCAAGTAAAATTTACCTATAATAATCCTACTTTATATTTTAACACAAATTTTATGTTTTTTCAAGCACCTTTAAAATTTATCCTGCCCTCTTTGTTGCTTGTTTTATTAGTTTTTTTAATTTACAGCAGTTTGAGAAAACTGAATTTATATCTTAGTTTTTTTAAAAAAACACTTGCAATATATAAAAAGCTGTGGTAAAATAATTCTTGCGGGTAGATACGGCCTGTTGGTCAAGCGGTTAAGACGTCGCCCTCTCACGGCGAAAACAGCGGTTCGATTCCGCTACGAGCTGCTCATCCTTTGGATGATTAATTGAATAGGCTATGGCTCGTTGGTCAAGCGGTCAAGACGTCGCCCTCTCACGGCGAAAACAGCGGTTCGATTCCGCTACGAGCTGCTCTGTATTTTTGATACAGCCCAACCCCGAAGAAGCACTTATGAAAATAAGTGTTTTTTTGTTTTTTCATGAATGAATTTGATACAGATGTAAGGAGGGATATTGATGGAACATACCGCAGATTTAAGGAATATGGCAGGAATTTATCTTTTAAACAATAATAAAATACTTCTGTTATATCGTCAAGGCTCCAAAGTTGCAAATAATACATGGATTGCGTCAGCCGGCGGACATTTTGAGGAATTGGAACTGAATGATGCAAAAGCCTGTGCACTTCGTGAAATGCAGGAGGAACTATCTGTAACGGAAGAGATGATTTCGGATATAAAACTTCGTTACATTACACTTCGAAGAAAAAATGGAGAGATACGGCAGAATTATTATTTCTTCGCGAATTTGAAAGATGAGTATATAACCGGATTAGTTTCCGATGAAGGAAATCTAAAATGGTTTGATTTAGATGAAGTATCTTCTTTGAAAATGCCGTATTCTGCAAAATATATGATGGAGCATTATTTAACGACAGGAAGACAAAATGATAAAGTTTATGTTGGAACTGCAGACGGCACAGGGGTAGGATTTATTGAGTTAGCGGAGTATTAGAAAACTGAAAACGTACTTGAACATTTGTTCGAAAAGTGATATAATAATTATAGAGAAATCGTGTACAGGGTGGTAGCCTCCCGGCTGCAAGCGTTTTACAGAAGGGAGGTGGTGTGGATGATGACGATATACGAAGCAATATCTTTGATGTTGTTGTTTGGAACGTTACTCATTTCACTGCTTGCCTACATAGATAGGAAGAACAAGCGAAAATAAAAATGCCTACCTTAGTACTTTGGCCGAGTGCAAGGTAGGCATTTTGTCAACTAAGCGAGGCTAACCACCTTGGTGGCGGTTGCTCTTTCTAAGATAATTATAACATGATATAATGTTGGTTGTAAATAGAATTTTTTACTTTTCTGTAGGAGCAAGGAGGA
>JAZOCK010000025.1:0-2781 GCA_045596445.1 Congzhengia sp.
AAAAGGAGTTAAAGCCGATGAGCGTCTGCCCTTTGAAGAGTTGTTCTTTGATGGCTCATTTGATAAGCCTTTATCCAAAGAAAATGCAGGCAAATGGACTGAAAGCTTGGAAATGGTAAGACTTGCCCCATCGGCAGTAAACAAGCAACCCTGGCGAGTTGTAGCAACCGACAATACAGTTCACTTTTACTTAAAACGCAGTAAAGGTTTTAGCTATAACGAAAAACTTGATATGCAAATGATTGATATGGGTATCGCCCTTTGCCACTTTGACCTGACGGAGAAAGAGAATAATTTGAATATTATCTTTGAACAAAATGATCCAAAACTTGAAACAGATGCTCAGTATATTGCATCTTTCAGGTTAGTATAAAGGAGGATGATGTAAATGAAAAATAAAGGTAAAATAATAGTATCCGTTATCGGTGTGGTGTTAAGTATCGCTTTGCTTGTTGTAAGCACAATTTTGGCGGAAGAAAAAATTATAAATCCTGCGACTGCAATCGTTCTTATAGCGGTTTCGGTGGTTTTAGTTTTGATTGCGATTTCCTATGCTGCGAAGGTTGACTACGAAACAGGCGTTTATAAATGCAGAAAGTGCGGACACATATTCAGACCGACTTTCAAGGCATATATTTTGGGTATGCATACACTAACTACAAGACACCTTAAATGCCCTGAATGTAACGAAAAATCCTGGTGTACAAGAAAGAATGCAAAGGTGTGACTTCGGTCACACCTTTTTCTATTGACATTTCTATAAAGTTATGGTATGATTATTCATACCAATCATACAAAGGAGATGCAAATATGAATATACATGATGGAAAATATGCATGGATGGTTAAAATCGGCGAAAAGGGACAGTTTGTTATTCCTAAAGAAGCAAGGGAGCTTTTTGATTTACAACCTGGAGATGAAATTTTAGTTCTTGGCGACACCCAGCGAGGAATAGCAATTCTTCCTAAAGCAAAGCAACAAGATTATGTTAAACATATTTTTAGCGATATAGAAGAATGAAATCAGGTGAAGTAATATGAGCAAAATTGTTTTCTTTTGTATCCCTGCACACGGACACACTAACCCCACCTTGGGCGTTGTTAAGGAATTAGTTTCTCGCGGACATCAGGTGTGGTATTATTCGTATAACATTATGCGTGAAAAAATTGAGTCGGCAGGAGCAACATTTATATCCTGTGATGATTATGATACGGAGCAGAAACTTAGTGCCAAAGACTCTACCCGTGTGGGAAAAGATTTGGCATTCTCTACAAAGATACTTGTAGATACCACACTGGCTCTTGATGACAAGGTTTGCAAAGAGATGGCAGAGCTTAAGCCTGATTGTATCGTGGCAGATTCTATGGCTCTATGGGGAAAAGCCGTTGCATTAAAGCTCGGCATTCCCTTTGTTTCTTCAACAACAACCTTTGCATTTAATCAGCATTCGGCAAAGATTATGAAACAAGGTCTTGGAGATTTGTTAAAGATGCTTTTCGCTATGCCAAAAACATCTAAACAAGTCAAAAGATTAAAGGATAAGGGGTATCCCGTAAATAATATTCTTGATATTATCGCAAGTGACGACAACACCCATACGATTGTCTATACCTCGCCCGAATTTCAGCCTTGCTCAGAAACTTTTTCGGAAAAGTACGCATTTGTCGGCCCTTCAATTCGTTCTGCAACCGAAGAAATAGAAAAAAAGAGGGATAAACTGATTTATATATCGATGGGGACTGTCAATAATGATATGATGCCTTTTTACAAAGCTTGTATATCTGCTTTGAGGGATACAGATTATCAGGTAATTATGTCAGTTGGCAATTTGGTGTCAATCGAGGATTTTGGAGAGTTACCGGAAAATATATCAATTTATTCACATGTTGACCAAATTGCTGTTTTAGAAAAAGCAGATGTCTTTGTGTCACACTGCGGAATGAACAGCGTCAGTGAAAGTTTGTATTTTGAGGTTCCGCTTGTTATGCTGCCACAGACCTCAGAACAAAAAGGTGTTGCTGAGAGAGTATCTCAACTTGGTGCGGGTATAAAACTTGATAAACCGGATGCTACTTCGATTTTGAACGCAATAAATAAAATTTCAAGTGTTGACACCTACAAGCATAACGCCAAGAAGATTGCTGATGGTTTTAAAAACTCTTCGGGTGCAAAAGGTGCGGCAGACAAAATCATACAGGTTTGTAATGGTTCTGTTTAGAAGAGATGTATTTAGAGAAAGGAAAATAAGAATTTGTTGGAGGGAATTGTATGAAAAAGGTGTTTCAAGTAATTTGCTGTGCTAGTGGTGCTGGAATGATTGGCTTTTTTGCTAATCAGTTAAATACTGTAATAGGGTGTGTATTTTTCACCCTTGGTGTTGCTTTGCTTGTCGGTTCAATCATTCTGGTTTCCAAACAAGATAAAGATAATAAATAAATCCCAATTTGACAAAGGTGTGGCTTCGGTCACATCTTTTGTTTTTGTAAAAATGTAAAATGTGCTTGACATTTTATTTAGTATGATATATAATAAAAATGTAAAGTGCACTTTACTATTTGTGGAGGTGATTGTTTGAATAACAGAATAAGAGAATTACGAAAAGTTAATAAAGTAACGCAAGATGATTTAGCAGGTGCAGTGGGAGTAACCCGTCAGACAATCATATCACTGGAAAATGGGAAATATAATGCTTCATTGCAACTGGCTCATAAAATATCAAAATACTTTGATATGAAGATTGAAGATGTTTTCATTTTTGAGGAGGATTAAACTATGGATTAC
>JAZOCK010000026.1:0-116893 GCA_045596445.1 Congzhengia sp.
TCAACTGTATTGACTGCACGGATAATAGCAGGCCAACCCTCGTATCGTTTGTCGTCTTTCACACCAACGCTCTTCATATCGGGAACGGCAATAAAGTACTGCCAAACCTTGCCCGCAAGACCGTTTTTGTCAAATTCTTCACGCAAAATTGCATCTGCTTCACGAAGAGCGTGAAGTCTGTCGCGAGTGATAGCTCCCAAACATCTGACGCCAAGACCGGGTCCCGGGAATGGTTGACGATAAACCATTTCGTCAGGCAAACCTAGTGCTGAGCCTACAACTCTGACTTCGTCTTTAAATAAAAGCTTTAGGGGTTCAACGAGTTCTAACTCCATATCCTCAGGGAGACCGCCTACATTGTGATGAGCTTTAACTCCGTCACTCTCTAAAATATCAGGATAAATTGTACCCTGAGCTAAGAATTTAATATCTGTAAGCTTTGAAGCTTCTTCATCAAACACCTTTATAAATTCGCCACCGATAATTTTTCTTTTCTTTTCGGGTTCTTCAACACCTGCTAAAAGGTCTAAAAATCTGTCTGTTGCGTCAACATAAATAAGGTTTGCATCTAATTGATTTTTAAACACTTCAATAACCTGTTCGCTTTCGCCTTTACGCATAAGCCCGTGATTTACGTGTACGCAAACCAATTGCTTTCCGATTGCCTTAATTAACAAGGCTGCCACTACCGATGAATCAACACCGCCAGAAAGTGCAAGGAGCACCTTCTTATCGCCAACCTGAGCTTTGATTTCGTCAATCTGTTCTTTAATAAAAGCATCGGCAAGCTCCTTTGTTGTGATACGCACCATTGTTTCGGGACGTTTAATAATTTCCATAAGTTTTGTCCTCCAGTTTCATTAGTATATAAATTTTTATTACTCAAAAAGGGGAGTTGAGAAATATCTTTCCGCTGTGTCAGGAAGAACTGTCACAACGATTTTTCCTTTTCCCAATTTTTTGGCAAGCTTAATTGCAGCTGCCACATTAGTGCCTGAGGAAATTCCGCACATAATACCTTCTTTAGATGCAAGTTCTTTTGATGTATGTATAGCTTCTTCATCTGTAACAATACAAATATCGTCATATATATCGCAGTTTAAAATTTCAGGGATTATTCCGTCGCCTATGCCCATTTGAATATGGGTGCCAATAGAACCTCCCGATAAAATTGCAGCATGCTGAGGCTCAACAGCCCAAATTGTCATATCTGGGTTTTTATCCTTTAGGACCTCGCCTATTCCTGTGATTGTTCCTCCTGTGCCGATACCTGAGCAAAAACCATCGATTGTAGCATTTAAATCTTTTAAGATTTCCTGAGCGGTGCTTAAGCGTTGTATATCAGGATTGGCGGGGTTTTCAAATTGTTGCGGCACAAAAACATTTGGGTCTTCAGCTTTCATTTTAAGTGCCAGATTTAAACATTCCTCGATACATAAACCGATGTTGCCTGCATCGTGTACTAATATTACCTCAGCCCCGTAATGATTTACTAGCTTTCGCCGTTCTTCGCTTACAGAGTCGGGCATAATAATCTTTGTTTTATAGCCTTTAACTGCACCTACTAAAGCCAAACCTATACCCTGATTACCGCTTGTGGGTTCGACGATTATAGAATTTTTATTGAGTAATCCGCGTTTTTCGGCATCTGAAATCATATTGTAGGCAGTTCTTGTTTTTATTGAACCGCCAACGTTTAGTCCTTCAAATTTAACATAAATATCAGCACTGTCGGTGTCAACTATGTGATTAAGCTTTATTAATGGTGTATTTCCCATTGCTTCTAATATGTTATTATAAACCATATGCATTCCTCTAAACATTTTAATATACAATATTATATTCCAAATTTCCACTAAAATCAATAAAAAAATTACTTATTTAAAGATTTTTAAAAAAAACAGGTAATGCGTTGATTTTTAAAACGAATAAAAGATAAAGAAAAAAGCATAATATTTGTATAATTAAGAATTTGGGGGAATTTACGTGAAAGAATTGAGCTATGTTATAAAGGATGAAATCGGAATTCACGCACGACCTGCGGGTAATTTGGTAAAGCTCATCAAAGATGCAAAAAGTAAAATAACAATAGAATGCAGAGGAAAAACTGCCGATGCTAAAAAAATATTTTCTATTTTATCACTTGCGGTTAAATGTAACGATAAAATAAGGATAAAAGTTGATGGAGAAGATGAGGAAGAAATAAGCGAAAAATTAATAAAGTACTTAAATGAGAATCTATAGACGAAACAGGAGAAGCGTATGGAGATTTTGCATGGAATATGTGCATCAGACGGGGTAACAATCGGGCATATTAAGATTATAGATAGTGAAGAAAACAACATTCAAAAATATGCTGTGGATAATGTTGCTGCGGAGATTACAAGATTTAACGATGCAGTTGAAAAGACAAAAGAGCAGTTGGGGATTTTATACGAAAAGAGCGTTTGTAATACATCGGAAGAAGAGGCTGAGATTTTTCAAATCCACATTATGATGCTCGAAGATGGAACCCTGACTGATTGCTGTGAGAGTATAATTTATGAGCAGAGTGTAAATGCCGAATATGCGGTATCAGAGGCAGCAAAAATAATAGCCCAAACATTTCTCGATACAAATGATGAGTATATGATGGCAAGAACATCTGACGTAGAGGATATAAAGAAAGGAATTTTATCGGCTTTATCGGGCAAACATGAAAAGCTTGTTTTAGAGGAAAATACAGTGATTTTTGCACGTGATTTGACACCAAGCCAGACAATAAAGCTTGATAAGGGAAAAATAGCAGCATTTGTCACAGAAAAAGGTGCAAAAAATTCCCATGCAGCGATTTTAGCACGTTCTATGAAAATTCCATCTGTGGTAAATGTTACAGGGTGTATAAATAAAAGCTTTGACGGACTTGAATGTGTGATTTATGCAGAAGAGGGAAAGGTATGTATTTCTCCCGATGCTTCAGAAAAGAAAAAGTTTTTACTTCGTAAAGAGGAAGCAGAAAATAAAGAAAAGAAACTTTCATCCTTAAAGGGAAGAAAAAGCATAACAAAGAGTGGTAAAAGAATAAAGCTTTATGCAAATATAGGCGGACAAGAAGATTTAAGCAGAGTAATAGAAAATGATGCAGAGGGTATAGGACTTTTAAGAAGTGAGTTTTTATATATAGGCAAGGACGAGCTTCCAAGCGAGGAATATCAGTTTAATGCCTACAAGAATATTCTTTCGAGAATGTCTGACAAGGATGTAATAATAAGGACATTAGATATTGGTGCAGATAAAAAGGCAGAGTGTTTAAATTTAGATTTTGAAGAAAATCCTGCATTAGGATATCGTGCGATTAGAATTTGTCTTGATAAAAAAGAAATTTTTAAGACACAGCTAAAGGCGTTGTTAAGAGCATCGATATATGGAAAATTATCAATAATGTTTCCGATGATTACATCCTGTGAAGAGGTTTTGAGAGCGAAGGCATTGTTAAATGAGGTAATAGATGACTTAAAGGCAAGTGATATTCCTTATGATGAAAATATAAAAATCGGAATTATGATTGAAACTCCCGCGGCGGCACTTATTTCAGAAAAATTAGCACCGCTTGTTGATTTTTTTAGTATTGGCACAAACGATTTGGTGCAATATACTCTTGCCTGTGACAGACAAAACGAAAAAATCGCATCCATTTATAATCCATACCATGATGCAGTATTGAGCCTTATTAAAATGACGTGCGACAATGCACATGCATCAGGAATATGGGTTGGTGTTTGCGGGGAATTAGCAGCGGACAACAGTATTACCTCTACCTTGATAGAAATGGGTGTAGATGAATTGTCAGTATCGCCACCATACGTTTTGAAGATTAGAGAGAGTATAATTAACAGCAAATAGGAGGAAAAAATGTTTGAATTTGCAAAAAAACAAAAGGAAATGGCAGTTTACTCACCTATGGACGGGATAGCCATAAAGCTTTCTGAGGTGCCTGACGAAGCATTTGCACAGGGTATATTAGGAGAAGGTGTTGCGGTAATTCCTAAAAACGGAAATGTGTATAGCCCTGTAGACGGGGAAATTATTGATATAACCGATACGAAGCACGCCTTTTGTATAACAACCAATGAGGGCACT
The DNA here is from genome assembly GCA_045596445.1 of Congzhengia sp. Classification (GTDB taxonomy): domain Bacteria; phylum Bacillota; class Clostridia; order UBA1381; family UBA9506; genus Congzhengia. The sequence continues at coordinate 4,120 of JAZOCK010000026.1, forward strand.
GAAATTTTGCTGCACATAGGTATAGATACCGTAAAGTTAAAGGGGGAGGGATTTAATATAAAAATAGTGTCAGGAGACAGGGTAAAAGCAGGCACTAAGATTGCAGAAATTGATTTAGAGATTTTAGAAAAAAACTCGATTCCAAAACATACTCCCGTTGTGTTGACAGAGTCGCAAAATTACAGTATAACTAAGGTTCACGAGGGAGAGGTTTCAGGCGGTCGTGATATATTGTTTTTATATAAAAAAATTTAGGGGGGACTGACAATGTCAAAAAAAAATAGCGGATTCTTTTCCGTATTGCAAAGGGTTGGTAGGTCATTTATGTTTCCTATCGCTCTTTTACCAGTAGCAGGTTTGCTTTTGGGTATCGGCTCGTCATTTTCAAATCCAGCAACTATTGATGCATACAATTTAGGATGGCTATTAGGAGAGGGAACAGTTTTAAACCTCATTCTATCTATAATGTCTGCGACAGGTAACGTAATTTTTGGTAATCTTCCGTTGATTTTTGCTATGGGCGTAGCATTGGGTATGGCAAAGCAGGAAAAAGAAATTGCTACCTTATCTGCCGCAGTTGCATTTTTAGTTATGCACACAACAATATCTACACTTCTTTCAGTAACAGGTAAAATGAATATGCTCGAAGAAGGTGCAATGGGAAATGTTTTAGGAATTCCATCTCTGGAAATGGGTGTGTTTGGCGGTATTATTGTCGGTTTGGGAGTCGCGTGGCTTCATAACAGATTTTATAAAATTGAACTACCTACTGCACTTTCGTTTTTTGGCGGTACAAGATTTATACCTATTGTTTCTACTATCGCCTATATTATAGTAGGTGTTATTATGTATTTCATATGGCCAGTTGTTCAGACGGGAATTCATGCTCTGGGTGGGTTAGTCACCAAAAGCGGATATGCAGGCACATGGATTTATGGTATAATAGAGCGAGCACTCATTCCGTTTGGACTTCATCACGTTTTCTATCTGCCTTTCTGGCAGACGGGTTTGGGCGGTACTATGATGATTGATGGCGTGCAGGTTGCAGGTGCTCAAAATATTTTCTTTGCACAGCTTGCTTCGCCCTCGATAAGACGATTCAGTGTAGAAGCGTGCAGATTTATGTCAGGTAAATTCCCGTTTATGATGTTTGGACTTCCCGGTGCTGCACTTGCTATGTATCAATGTGCAAAAAATGATAAAAAAAGGGTCGCAGGCGGTCTTTTGTTCAGTGCCGCACTCACATCATTTTTAACGGGTATTACTGAGCCTTTAGAGTTTACTTTTCTTTTTGTAGCACCCGTACTTTATGTTGTTCACTGTATTTTTGCAGGACTTTCATTTATGCTGATGCACATATTTAATGTTGCGGTAGGTATGACTTTTTCGGGCGGGTTAATTGACCTTGTTTTATTTGGCGTTTTGCCGGGTAATTCTAAAACAAATTGGATTTATATTATTTTAGTAGGTGTTGTTTATTTTGTTATTTACTATTTGTTGTTTAGCTTTTTAATCAGGAAATTTGATTTTAAAACTCCGGGCAGAGAAGAGTCAGGAGTTGAAACAAAGCTCTATACAAAAAAAGATTATCAAGAGGCAAAAAATGAAAGGTCAAACAGCAGAGCAGAACAGATATTAGATGGTCTTGGGGGTAAAGATAATATTTCTGATTTAGATTGTTGTGCCACAAGACTTCGCGTGACTGTAAAAAATACAGAAAATGTAGATGAAACAATATTAAAATCCACCGGTGCTTCAGGCGTGATTAAAAAGGGAAACGGAATACAGGTGATTTATGGACCTAAGGTAACAGTTATAAAATCAGAAATTGAAGAATATATAAAAAATCATTAAAATAAAGAATGCGTTAATCTTGACAATGATTTACAAAGAAGGTATAATATTCTTAGAAAAAATTTCTGGGAGGTTTTATAAATGTTAGTTTCAGCTAGCGATATGTTAAAAAAAGCAAAGGAAGGAAAATACGCAGTAGGTCAGTTTAACATAAACAACTTAGAGTGGGCAAAAGCTATCCTTTTAACAGCACAGGAATGTAATTCACCTGTTATTTTAGGTGTATCTGAGGGTGCAGGTAAGTATATGTGCGGTTATACAACAGTAGTTGGTATGGTAAAGGGTATGATTGAAAATCTAGGTATCGCGGTTCCTGTTGCTATTCATTTAGACCATGGCTCATACGAGCATGCAAAGAAAGTTATTGAAGCAGGCTTTTCATCAGTAATGTTTGACGGCTCGCACTATGAAATTTCAGAAAATATTGAAAAAACCAAGGAAATCATTGAATTAGCTCATTCAAAGGGCATCTCTGTTGAAGCAGAGGTTGGTTCAATTGGCGGCGAAGAAGATGGCGTTGTCGGTGGCGGAGAAGTTGCAGATGTAAACGAATGTGTTATGATTGCAAACTTAGGTGTAGATATGTTAGCGGCAGGCATCGGTAATATTCATGGTAAATATCCTGAAAACTGGGCAGGATTAAGATTTGATGTATTAGAAGAAATCAGCAAGTCAACAGGAGATATGCCTTTAGTTTTACACGGTGGTACAGGAATTCCTGAGGATATGATTAAAAAGGCTATTTCATTAGGTGTTTCAAAAATTAACGTTAATACAGAATGTCAGCTCACATTTGCAGCTGCAACAAGAAAATATATTGAAGCAGGTAAGGATTTAGAGGGCAAGGGCTTTGACCCAAGAAAACTTCTTGCACCTGGCGTAGAGGCAATAAAGCAAACTGTTAAAGAAAAAATGGAACTTTTCGGTTCTGTGAATAAAGCATAATAAGATAAATAAAAATAAGCCGTAGCAAGTTTTTGCTACGGCTTATATCTTTTTAGTTGTAATTTTTTAATTTTAAAAGTCTTACAATTGCAGGGGATAAAATAATGTTTATAAGCATTTCAAATAAGAAATTACCGCCTACTAAACCATAAATTATGTAGCTGCCAGCTGATTCAAAACCAAAAGAGGTCGCCCATGCTCTTACAGTGTCCATAAAGAAAATAGAGCAGCCAATTAAAAATACACCTGTGTTAACCACTGGGCAAGCAACAGCAGAAACGATTATTGCAAGGTATAATCCGTGTGGTCTTACAAGCCTATAAACAAGTCCTGTAATTAAACCTGCCAGTATACCTTTTAGAAGCACTGTTAAAATAGTGCCTGGTATATGTACTGCTAAAAAGGCTGCGGCATCGCCTGATATAAGTACAGTTAAGCCGAAAATAAAGCCTAACCAACCGCCAGCCTTAACTCCTAAGAGTGCAGTTCCTATTACAATAGGTACTAATACTAAAGAAATTGAAAAAGGTCCCAATTTAATAAAAGAACCCATAAGCTGCAATATAATTACTATTGCAGTAAGTGCTGCATACATCACTAAATCCTTAGTTGACATTGCTTTTTTTGTTTTTGTCATATAAAATTCCTCCTCGACTACCGCCTGTAATCAGTGCAGTGTCAAAATTTTTATTTAGTTCTTTTGATTTTTTACATACATTATGTATAAACCATCAAGAATTAAATTCTCATCAAGTGTAATTTTGCAGTTACAATAGGGGATTACTGCTTTTGAATATCCGCCTGTTGCAATAAGCGTATGAATTTTGCCGAATTCCTTTTCAATTCTGTCTATCATTCCGTCAACCATCGATGCATTTCCGAAAACCACGCCCGACTTCATACATTCAACGGTATTTTTCGCAATTACTCTTTTGGGTGCATCTAAGCTGATTTGCGGCAACTGTGCAGTACCGCCTGATAATGCCCTTAAGGACAATTCCACGCCGGGGATAATAGAAACCCCCATAAATGTCGCATTTTCGTCTACAACCATAATCTTAGTTGCCGTTCCCATATCAATAATAAGTGCAGGGGTGTCATATTTATTGTAAGCTGCAACACAGGCACAAATCAAGTCTGCCCCCACTTGAGAAGGATTGTCAACCTGAAGGTTTATACCTGTTTTAATGCCGGGACCGACAACAAGACAGTCAATATTATAAAGCGTTTTAATAGCATTTCGAATTGTGTCTGTCAATGGCGGTACAACAGAGGAAATAATAGCACCTGAAATATTATTCGAACTGTTTTTATCTAAAGACAAGATACTCCTTAAAATTACTGCGTATTCAGATTCGCTTTTTTTAGAATCTGTTACCATGCGTGCAGCGTAAATCAGTTTGTCATTTTCATATTTTCCTATAACAATGTTAGTATTTCCTATATCAATAGCAAGTATCATTTTTACTCCGCCTTTCAAAAAACGATTTTATCACACAAGGGGATATATGTCAAATTAATATTTCTTAACAGATTTTATGTGGCGGAACGTCTCTTCTTCGCCTTTTTCTTTTAACATAATGAGCCAGCTCTCTAACAGGTCTGAGGTTTCGTTGTGAATAATTCTTCTTGCCCTACCACCCTCAAAGTATGAAAGCGGGTGTGAATTTTGATAATTTTCACCTTGATAGACTTTACTTGCGGCAACCCTGTCGCAAAACATTTCTTTTACAAAAACAACTGGCATTTTAACAGGGGAAACAAGCTTTGTTTCAGGGTTATAATCTGTCCAGTATTCAAAGTGATGGCGATTTCTGCCCTTGTGATGCATCCATGCTTCAGAGTAGCCTTTTTCAGCACGTTCACCTTCGTTTGGGCTTCGTGTACCTGAAAAATGACGCACACCCTCTAAGAATTCAGTAGGGGAGTATTTAGACAAATCGTGCAAAAGTCCGCGACAAAGAATACCAACCTTGAAGCAATGATAAATCACTTTTCTTCTGTGCTTCATTACCGTATTTAAATGTCCAAAAAAATCATTCATTTATATTTGACCTCATTTTCTTTGTTATGTAAGTTAAAATAACCACTAAAAGTGGAAAAATTACGCAAAATGACATTCCTGCCCTTAGGGGAGAGCCAAACAATGTAAAGTTTTTAGATACAGTTGCAGTAAGCAGGGGACCTGTTGTGCAACCGATATCGCCAAAAATCGCAAGATAAGCAAACATTGCTGTTCCGCCTAATGGAAACTTTTCTGATGCAAGTGATAATACACCGGGCCACAATACTGCCACGGAAAAGCCTATGACACCGATTGATGCAAGGGATATATAATTATTTGGAACAAATACCATAACCAAATAAGCAAAAGTACACAGACAACCGCAAAACATTATATAGTCAGAAAGATTGATTTTACTGCTGAGTTTGGCATACAGGATACGTGATATACCCATAAACAGTGCGAACATACAAGGACCGAGCAGGTCGCCTGTTGTTTTATAAACACCCAAGGCAGTTTCTACAAAAAGCGAGGACCACTGTGAAACAGCAATTTCTGATGCACCTGATGCCGTCATCAAAACCAAAAATACTAAAAATAGCTTATTTTTAAATATTCTGAGTGATGACTTGTTTTTTTCATGAGGCAGTTGATTTATTGGGACTTGTGAGAACAACAAAGCAGTAGCAATAGGTATTATTGACCAGATAAAGCATAATATGTGCCAGTTATTACCTCCAAAAATTGCAATAAAAAGGGTAGTGACTAGTATAGACAACAATTGTCCCCAACAATAAAATGAGTGTAAAAAACCCATATTTGCGGCTTTTTCTTTGCTTGGAATTGCCTCCATAATGGGACTTACCAAAACCTCCAGAAGTCCGCTTCCGATAGCATATGTTACAGTTGCGATAATTAGTGCCAAAAACTTTAAAGGCATAAAAACAGGCAAAATTCCCATCAAAATCATGCCTGAAGCGACTAAAGAATTTGCAAGCACTACTGACGGGCGATAGCCTACAATATCTACATAATGAGCCCCTAATATATCTGTTAACATCTGTATGCCGAAATTTAATGATATTAAAGTTCCCAAGGCACCGATCGATAGCCCTAAATCCCTTTGAAAAATTATAAACAGAATAGGAGGGAAATTGCTTGCTATTGCACTTGTCATATATCCGCCATAGCACGCAAGCTTGGTATGTTTAAAGGTTAATTTCATAATAAACTCCGAATTGCAACAAAAAGCAGGTCAAAAAACCTGCTCTTTATATTGATTATTTTGCCTGGAAACTGTCCTTTAAGCCAACAACGCGGTTAAAAGTGTTTTCATATTTTGTATCCTTTACATAGTAACCGTCACGAACAAACTGGAACTTGTCACCGGGGTTAGCATTATTTAACGATTTTTCAACCAAAGCACCATCAATTATTGTTAATGAGTCGGGATTTAGAAAATCTGTGTATGTTTTACCCTCAGGAAGCTCGGATGGATTTTCTAATGTTGTTAACTGGCTGTATAGACGAATTGTAGATTTTTCAGCATTCTTAGCAGACAACCAGTGAATAGTTCCCTTGACCTTTCTTCCGTCAGCCGGATTTCCGTTTCCTGTTTCTAAATCAGCGGTGCAACGGATTTCTTTAATTGTGCCGTCATTATTTTTTACAATTTCTTCACATTTTATAATGTATGCACCCATTAAACGAACCTCGCCATCGGGCTTTAAGCGGAAAAATTTCGGTGGTGGAACTTCGCAAAAGTCGCTTTCGTCAATATAAATTTCACGGGAAAACTCCATTGAACGTGTTCCCAGCTCTGGTTTTTGGGGATGATTTGGAAACTCGAAGGTTTCAACCTTATCTTCAGGGTAGTTTGTGATAACTAGCTTAACAGGTTTTAAAATCGCAACTCTTCTTGGTGCAGATTCGTTAAGCTCATCACGAATACAAGCCTCTAACTGACGGATGTCTATTAGATTTTCGGACTTTGCAACGCCTGCTTCCTCAACAAAACGCAGAATTGATGAACCTGTATAGCCCCTGCGTCTTAAACCGCATAGAGTAGGCATTCTCGGGTCGTCCCAACCATCAACAACACCGTCCTCTACTAAACCACGCAGGAAACGCTTAGAAAGAACTGTAAAGGTTAAATTCATTCTTGCAAATTCTATCTGACGTGGAAATCCCGGGTAAGGCTTAGGAACACTTACATTTTCGATTACCCAATTATATAAAGGTCTATGAATTTCGTAGTTTATATCGCAAAGCGAGTGAGTTACACCCTCTAGTGCGTCTTGTATTGGATGTGCAAAATCATATAGGGGATAGATGCACCATTTGTTGCCTTGACGATGATGTTCGACATGACGAATACGATAAATTGCAGGGTCGCGTAACCAGAAGTTCCCTGACGTTAAGTCAATTTTTGCACGAAGAGTGTAGGCTCCTTCGGGAAATTCGCCGTTTTTCATTCTTTCAAATAAATCAAGGCTCTCTTCAATAGGGCGGTCACGATAAGGAGATACGGCAGGGTTCTTTAAATCTCCGCAATATTTAGGGTCACGCATTTCCTCAGGAGTTAATGCACATACATAAGCAAGACCTTTTTTGATAAGCTCAACAGCGAATTCGTAGTCCTTTTCAAAATAGTCAGAGCCATAGAAAAAACGGTCCTCCCAGTCAAAGCCCAGCCAATGAATATCTTCTTTTATAGCATCTACATATTCTGTATCTTCTTTTGCGGGGTTTGTGTCGTCCATACGAAGATTGCATATACCGCCGAAACGACGTGCCATACCAAAATCAATTGCCATCGCTTTGCAATGACCTATGTGCAAATATCCGTTAGGCTCAGGCGGAAAGCGTGTATGCACTTTCATACCCGGATTATTTTTAACATCCTCTGTAATAAAGTTTGATATAAAGTTATTTGTTTTTGCTTTGGTTTCTTCCATAGTGGTAATAACCTTCCTTTTAAAGCTCTTCTATAGCTAATTTAATTCTGTTAATGGATTCTTCTTTACCGAATACCTCCATAAGCTCCGTAGCACCGCCGGGGGTAACTCCCAGACGTGCAACTGCAACGCGTACAGCCCACATAACAGCACCTGCTTTTCTCTCTGTTTTCTCAGCAAAGGATTTTAATTTCTCAAACAGACAATCATTACACCATTTGTCCATTTCTTCCAAAACCGGTAAAATCTCTTCTAAAATCGTTTTGCATATTTCGGGTGTTGTCTTGTTCTTTTTGTTATTATACAGCTCATTATCCATAGGTAAACGTTTTACAATAAATTCTATGCTTTCTTCTATGTCGCCAAAGGTCGCAATTCTTGTTTTAAGGAGTAAACCCAATTTTTTTAAGTTGATATAATCAGGACAGATATTTTTAAGAATTGGCATAGCTTTTTCATCAAATGCTTCTTCCGACATATTTTTAATGTATTCAGAGTTAAACCAACGAAGCTTTTCATAATCAAATACCGCTGGAGACTTGCTTAATCCATCCATTGAGAAAACTTTTTTAAGCTCGCCTAATGTAAAGAATTCTTCGTTTGTTTCCTTGGGACTCCAACCGAGTAAAGCAATATAGTTTATGATAGCTTCAGGCAGATATCCTTTTAAAACCAAATCCTGAAAGCTTACCGCACCATGACGTTTAGAAAGCTTAGAAACGTTGCCCTCGTCGTCTTTTCCCATTAAAAGAGGTAAGTGTACGTATGTGGGACGTTCCCAACCGAAAGCGTCATATAACAGACAGTATTTAGGTGTAGATGTCAAATATTCGTTACCGCGAACTACGTGTGTAACACCCATTAAATAGTCATCTACAACGTGACAAAAATTATATGTGGGGTAGCCGTCTGCTTTAATCATAATCTGGTCGCGAAGCTCGGAGTTTTCTATAGAAACTTCTCCATATACACAATCAACGTAAGATGTAGCACCTGATAGAGGCATCTTTTGACGTATAACATATGGCAAGCCTGCCTTTAGATTGGCTTCAATTTCTTCTTTAGATAAGTCACGACAATGATTATCGTAACCGCCGATGCCGCTTGCATCCTTTAGTGAATCTAAACGCTCTTGTGTGCAAAAGCAGTAGTAAGCATGACCTGATTGAACAAGCTTTTCAGCGTAATTTTTATATATAGGCAAGCGTTCACTTTGAATATATGGTCCGTGTTCGCCGCCGATAACGGGACCTTCGTCGTAGTCAATGCCTGTGGTATTTAATGTTTTTATAATGATATCTGTTGCACCCTCTACAAGCCTTGCCTGGTCAGTATCCTCTATACGCAAGATAAACTTACCACCCTGTGATTTTGATAAAAGGTAAGCATAAAGTGCCGTTCTTAAGTTTCCGATATGCATATAGCCCGTAGGCGATGGAGCAAATCTTGTTACAATAGTCTTGTTTGACATAACATTCCTCTTTCTGATTAATATAAATGCTTATAATAAACTTATTATATTATAGCATAACGGCTAGAATAAGTCAATAAAAAGGTCTGTAAAGGCATATATTAGAAAAAAATATTTTTTTGAAAAGATGTCTTGACAAATACAAAAAAAGATGGTAAACTAACAAAGTAAATTTCGTATGCGGATGTGGCGGAATTGGCAGACGCGCTAGACTTAGGATCTAGTGTCACTGACGTGGGGGTTCAAGTCCCTTCATCCGCACCACGTCGCAGCAAACTACGCTGCAATCAAAATGACCACTTAAAAAGTGGTCATTTTTCGTATGCTTCGTTGCTGCTCCTTCTTCGCAAAAAGTCACGCTCGGCTCGTCTGCTCGGTTGTAAACGCCCTCACAACAACTCGCTGTCGCTACCAACTTTTTGCGATTTTTATTCGACAGTAAAATTATATCGTTCTTACACCACTTTAGAGCTTGTAGGATTTGTTCCTGCAAGCTTTTTACTTTGCCTTATAACTCGACTTTCAAATCATACTTCGCCTACGGCTCGTATTCTTTGGAAGGGACTCTCGGCTACAAAACAATTCACTGGATTGTTTTGCTTACGCCTCGTCTTCATCCGCACCACCTTGTCGGAACAAGTTTTGCTTGTTCCAATTTTCGTTATACAACAAATAAAGGGGGGCTTTGCTAAAGCCCCCTTTATTTTTACAGATTGTTATATTTTTTGCTATATAAACCGTATTGGTCTTTAAAGTATGTGCTGTTTTGCTTGATATCAGCCAATGATTCGTGAATGTGCATTGTGTTTTGAGAAGCATCTAAAACACAAACTGCAATATTAGAACAATGGTCTGCGGTACGCTCTAAATTTGTTAATAAATCATTCCATATAAATCCTGCCTCGATAGAACACTTTCCATTTTTAAGACGCATTATATGTTCGTCACGGAGCTTTGCTCTTAAGTCATCAATAACCTGTTCAAGCGGTTCAACGTTAGAAGCAAACACCAAATCATTTTTAACAAACGCAGTATATGTCAGTTCTAAAATTTCGCTAACAGCATTAGAAAGATTTGTCATTCCGCTTCCGGCCAGCTCAGTAAAAGAAATCTCCTTAGAGTGTAATTCTTCTGCCGACTCCAATATGTTTATGCTGTGGTCGGAAATTCTTTCGAAATCGCCTATTGCCTTAAGCAATTTAGTAACCTCGCTACTGTCGTTATCTGACAATTGCTGAGCACTTATTTTAACTAAATATGTGCCCAAGATATCTTCCAGGTGGTCAACACGACTTTCGTTTTCGCGAATTTCGCTTGCTAGCTTCGCATCAAAATTATCAATAAGCTTTAAGCTGTTTTTGAAAGAATTTGTGGCATTCTCTGCCATTTCAACAACGAATTTGTTGCATTGTTCAATTGCAAATGACGGAGAAGTAATTAAACGTTCGTCTAATTCTACTATATTTTCTTTTTTGTCTGAATCCGGTACTAGTTTAATTGCCAGTTTTTCAAGCAATGATGACATTGGAAGAAGAATTGCAGTACAAGCAATATTAAAAGCAGAATGTGCTACTGCAATACCGGCGAACGATGCAGGAGTATCAAACAATACCGGCTTTATTGTTGCGGCTACTATGCTATATACAGAGAGCCATATGACAGAGCCTACTACATTAAATGACAGGTGAACAATGGCTACTCGTCTTGCGTTTTTATTTGTTCCTACTGAAGATAAGAGTGCAGTTACACATGTGCCGATATTTTGTCCCATGATAATTGGAATTGCAGCACCGTATGAAACTTGTCCAGTTACAGTAAGTGCTTGAAGTATTCCGACTGAAGCGGAGCTTGACTGAATTATGCCGGTAAGAATAGCACCAACCAAAACACCTAAAATCGGATTTTTAAACATTATAAACATCTCTTGAAACTGTGGTACTTTAGCAAGCCCTGCAACTGCACCTGACATTGCATCCATACCAAACATCAAGGTTGCAAATCCCAAAAGAACTGTGCCTGTATCCTTCTTTTTGCTTGTTTTTCCAAACATAAGCATTGCAGTACCAACAAGTGCAAGAACAGGGGTAAATGAAGTGGGCTTTAATAATTGCATAAATACATTATCGCTTGAAATACCACCAAGGCTAAGTACCCAGGCAGTAACAGTAGTACCGATATTAGCACCCATAATAACGCCGATAGACTGTTTTAACGTCATGATACCGGAATTAACAAAGCCGACAACCATGACTGTGGTTGCAGAAGAACTTTGAATAATAGATGTTACAAGTAGACCTGTTAAAAATCCGGTCATTTTATTCTTTGTGAGCTTTGCAAGAATTTTCTTTAGGCTTCCGCCGGCTCTACGCTCTAAAGCGTCGCCCATAACGCTCATTCCAAAAAGAAACAGGCATAAGCCTCCAACAAGTGTTAACACGTCAAAAATATCCATTTGTCCACCTCATATTTATTTATTTTATATTGCAGTTTAAGTATAACATATAGAAAATTCGTTTTCAATAAAAATATTACTTTTTGGCGACGTGCAATAAAAAATGAAGAATTTATATAAAATATTTGGCATTTTGTCAATTGACAAAATTCCAAAATGTATTTTATTTACTGTACTTTATCAGGCCTATTCTTTTTGAAATTTCCATAACTATCATTGGAATTACAACTAAAGCAAGTGCTAACCCGTAAAGAGAGACAGGAAGTGTTGTAAGTCCAAAGATAAATTTTAATGGTGTGAATATAACTAATAAAACCATAAGTGTTGAAATAAGAGCGGCTTTATTTAGAGTTTTATTGGTAAACATACCAATATCAAACAAAGAATGCTCTGACCTCATATTAAAGCTCTGTACGACCTGTGAAAGTGCTAAAACTGTGAAAGCCATTGTCTGTCCGCCGGCGAGTGAGTTTGTCACATTTTCACCAACTTTAAAGGCAACAAGAGAGAGAATGGCAAACATAAATCCCTGCAGTACAACTCTTATTCCCAAGCCGTTTGCGAAAATTCCTTCGTTTTTTGACCTTGGTTTTTTGCTCATAATGTCTGACTCTACCGGCTCCATACCTAAAGCGATTGCAGGCAGACTGTCGGTTACTAAATTAATCCATAAAAGTTGCATTGAGAGCAGGGGAGTTTTATGCCACAAAAGCATAGCGACAAATACGGTTATAACTTCGCCGATATTTGTACCTAAGAGAAAGCAGACAACCTTTTTTATGTTTGAATAAATTCCACGTCCCTCGCGGACTGCATCAACTATTGTTGAAAAATTGTCATCTGTCAGAGTCATATCTGCCGCACCCTTTGCAACGTCAGTTCCGGTAATGCCCATGGCACAACCTATATCTGCGGCTTTTAAGGCGGGAGCATCATTTACACCATCGCCTGTCATAGCTACGACTTGACCACGGCGTTGCCAGGCTTTTACTATTCTTATTTTATTTTCAGGAGAAACACGAGCGTATACCGATATCTTTTCTACTAATGCATCTAATTCAGAATCATTTAATGCATCTAATTCTGCACCGGTAATCGCACGATCATCATCTTTTAGTATTCCTAATTCTTTTGCTATTGCAGATGCTGTAACAACATGGTCGCCAGTAATCATAACAGGCTTTATTCCTGCTGTTCTGCAAAGCTTAACAGCCTCCTTTACCTCAGGTCTTGGTGGATCTATCATACCTATTAACCCCAGAAATGTAAGGCCGTTTTCTAGGACTTCCGGTGTTGGATTTTCAGGTATTTCATCAATTGTTTTGTACCCAATAGCCAAAACACGAAGTGCATCACCGCTCATAAGCTCAGTGATTGCTTTTGCAGTTTGTAAATCGCCTGCTACACAACGCTCTGCCATCATATCAAAAGCACCTTTAACAATTACCACGTTTTTACCATCAAAGCTATTTACTGTTGACATAAGCTTTCTGTCAGAGTCAAAAGGAATTTCTGCAAGTCTTGGAAATTTTTCTGCCAACTCATTTTTTGGCATACCGTTTTTATGTGCAGCAAGAATAATTGCAGTTTCGGTGGGGTCTCCAATATGAATCTCTTCGTCATCTATAAAATTAACTAGAGCATCACAACACAATGAACCCATTAAAAGAAGATTTTTTGTAGGCATTGTGCAGTTTTCTGTAATATCCTCGATGTTTTCTATTCCGTCGACATATGCTTTTACCAATGTCATTTTGTTTTGAGTAAGCGTGCCTGTTTTATCAGAACATATAACACTTGCACTGCCTAAGGTTTCAACGGCGGGCAAACGGCGGATAAGTGCGTTTTTCTTGACCATTCTTTGTACGCCTATAGACAAAACTATAGTTACAATGGCAGGTAAGCCCTCAGGAATAGCAGAAACTGCCAAAGATACTGATGTCATAAATATTTCCATAACGTGAATTCCATTTGCAATACCTACTATAAATATAATGACACAAGCCAGAATTGCGACAAAACCTAAGTATTTACCCAATTGAGCAAGTTTAAGCTGAAGCGGAGTCTGTGTTTCGACCTCGGAATCTAAAAGATTTGCAATTCTTCCCATTTCGGTATCCATACCTGTAGCTGTAACAACTGCAGTTGCCGTTCCATATGTGACGCTGCAACCTGAAAAAATCATATTTGTACGGTCACCCAACGGAGCGTTTTCGGGAACTTCTGTGTTTGAATCTTTTTCAGAGGGAACGGATTCTCCTGTTAGGGCAGATTCTTCACACTTTAAGCTTACGCTTTTTAAAAGTCTTGCATCTGCAGGAATGAAATCTCCAGCTTCCAGGCGAATTATATCTCCGGGGACTAAATCGACTGCATCTATGACTTTTTCTTCGCCGTTACGCACTACACGTGCATGCGGAGCACTCATATTTTTTAAAGCGTCTAATGCTTTTTCTGCTTTGCTCTCCTGAATTACGCCCATTACGGCATTTAAAATAACAATTAAAAGTATTAAGACAGGCTCAAAAAATTCCTTCGGATTTTTTTCAATACAAGCCACAACGAAAGAAATAACAGCTGCACCTATAAGTATTAAAATCATAACATCCTTAAACTGTGAAAAAAACCTTTGTGACAAGGTTATTTTCTTTTTTTCTTTAAGCTTGTTTTCGCCAAACTTTGTTTTTAATTCATTTACTTTTTCTTGAGTCAGACCCTGTAATTCATCTGTTTCAAAGTGGTTTAAAACTTCATCTTTTGTTTGATTATAAATAAGCAATTTAAATCCTCCTAAAAAGTTTGTACAATCATATTACCGTTATTATGTGTATAAATTGTAAATTGAATGTAAAAAAACGGGCAGATATTGCCCGTTTTATGCTATTTTTTTGAAGGTATTTTTGTAAGCAAATATACTATTAAGGCAATTGCCGCCATGACGATAAATATACCGAGCATACCTTGTCCCATAAGCTTTATTGAGCTTGCTAAATCTACCATATTAATTTCGGAAGAAAAATTCATAAATATTACCTCCTTATTTAATCAACTGCGGTATAAGATTTAAAATCATACCGCCTGCTAAAACTGATGCAATCTGACCTGAAACGTTGGCACCTACTGCGTGCATCAATAAGTGATTCTGAGAGTCAGCCTCTAAACCTAGCTTCTGAACAACGCGAGCAGACATTGGGAATGCAGAAATACCTGCAGCACCAACCATTGGGTTTATTTTGTTCTTTGTAAACAGGTTTAAAATCTTAGCAAAGAATACACCTGCGGCTGTATCAAAAACGAAAGCAACAAGACCTAAGCCCATAATTAAAAGTGTCTGTATATTTACAAACTGTTCCGCTCTCATGCTGAATGAAATTGTTATGCCTAAAAGGAGTGTAATCAAATTAGCTAATACATTTTGAGCTGATTCTGAAAGCGTGTTTAAAACACCGCATTCACGGATTAAGTTACCAAACATCAAGAATCCAACCAAAGCTACTGATTGAGGAGCAACAAAGCCTGCAATGAATGTAACAATGATGGGGAACGCAATTTTTAACGTTTTTGAAACGTTAGCAGGATTATAAGGCATTCTTATTTTGCGTTCTTTTTTTGTTGTTGTAGCTTTGATTACAGCCGGCTGAATTATTGGAACCAATGCCATGTACGAGTAAGCAGCAACAGCGATAGGACCGACATATGCCGATTTTAATACCTGCGATACAAGAATAGATGTAGGGCCATCTGCTGCACCGATAATACCTATTGATGCCGCATCCTTTAAATCAAAGCCTAAAAGCACAGCCGCTGCAATAACAAAGAAGATACCAAACTGTGCTGCCGCACCGAATAAGAACATCTTCGGATTAGAAAGCAGAGGACCGAAATCAATCATTGCACCTATGCCTATAAACAAAAGTAACGGCATAGCCTCCGATGCGTGAATACCGATGTCATAAAGCCATTCAATAATACCATTTACTTCGCCGATGCCTGCCATTTCATAGTTAACTACGCCCGACAGAGGTAAATTTACCAAAATAGCACCAAAGCCCATAGGCAAAAGTAACGATGGCTCGTACTGCTTTTTGATGGCTAAGTAGATGAGCAGTATCCCCACTGCGTACATTACGCATTTTTGCCAGGTGACGTCACGAAAACCTTCCAATAAAAAATCCATAAGAAAATCTCTCCTGTCTTTTATTTATTTTATTATATTAAAAAATATTTGTAATAAAAATTTCCAAACCTATAAATATCAGAATTGTACCACCCAAAATTTGAGATTTATTCGCGAGCTTTGTGCCGAATTTTTTACCCAATGCAAGCCCCAGTAAGCAAATTAAAAATGTAACAAAGGCAATAATCAGTGCACAGCCAATTGCAGAGCCTATATTGTAGTCAGCTATTGTAAATCCGACAGACAAAGCATCAATAGAGGTTGCTATACCTTGTATTAAAAGAGAAGTAATTCCTAATTTTACAGGCTCTTGCCCGCAAGAATTGTTAGTTATACCATCCTTTAACATCTTGTATCCAATAAAGCACAAAAGAAACAGAGCAATCCAGGGAACAAGACTTTCAAGCGACTTGAAACAATTTACAATCGTGTGTACGCAAACCCAACCGATAAGCGGCATAAGAGCTTGAAAAAATGCAAATACTCCTGCGATAAAAAAAAGCTTGTTCTTTTTCATAAAAGGGTCGTTTAAAGCATTAGCCATAGAAACAGAAAACGCATCCATGGCGAGTCCGATGCCTAAAAGAATACTGTTTGTAAAAAAGATAAGCCCTGAATTCATATTTCCTCCCAAAACAAAAAAGTATGGCTAACGCCATACTTATTAACCATTGTAGTGACAAATGTATAGCGAAAGTATACATGAGTCTCGCATATTAAAACAAGCCAGACCGAAAGGTCAGGATGTTGACTTGTTGCGTTATAAACGCTTGCTACTCCCTCATGGGACATAAAATTATTTTAGCATAATCTATATTAAATGTCAATCTTTTTTGCTTTAAATATCCATTTAATTCCTATTATATTGCAGATAATGTAAAAATATAACAAAAAAATGATAATAATTACTATTTTTTTATATAGTATTTTATGTTGCAATATGTTGACAAAATGCATATGTTGTGGTAAAATTGCTTATGAAAATATAAGAGTACCCAAGATATGTAAATTAAACATATCCTGTTCACGTAAAAGGAGGAAAACTTATGGCAAATTTTCAACAATGGAATGGTTTTTCCGGCCGTATTTGGAAGATGGAGGTAAATGTTCGGGATTTTATTCAGAAGAACTATACACCTTATGACGGAGATGCTTCTTTTTTGGAGGGTTCTACAGAGGCAACTGACAAGCTCTGGGGAAAACTTCAGGAATTACAAAAGGAAGAAAGAGCAAAGGGTGGCGTTTTGAATATGGATACAGATATTGTATCCACAATTACATCGCACGCTCCGGGTTATATAAGTGAAGAGTTAAAGGAATTAGAAAAAGTCGTAGGTCTTCAGACTGATGAACCGCTAAAGAGAGCTTTTATGCCGTTCGGCGGAATAAAAATGGCTATGCAGGCGTGTGAGACAAACGGATATACACCTGACCCTGAGTTAGGAAGAATATTTACTGAATATTGTCGTACACATAATCAGGCGGTATTTGATGTTTATACACCTGAAATGAAGAAGGCAAGACACAACAAAATTATTACAGGACTTCCTGACTCTTACGCAAGAGGACGTATTGTTGGCGATTATCGTCGTGTGGCGTTGTATGGCATTGATTTTTTGATTGAAGAAAAGAAAAAAGATATGGTAGCCTGCGGTGAAACGACTATGCGTGATGATGTTTTGCGTGCTCGTGAAGAGGTCGCATTGCAGATTGCAGCCCTAAAGCAGATGAAAGAAATGGCACAGAGCTATGGATATGATATTTCCAAGCCTGCAAAGGATTCAAAAGAAGCTGTTCAATGGCTGTATTTCGGATACCTTGCAGCTATTAAGACACAGAATGGTGCTGCGATGAGTGTAGGCAGAATATCTACATTCTTAGATATCTATTTTAAAAGAGATATTGATTCAGGTATATTAACAGAAAAAGGTGCACAAGAGCTTGTTGACCATCTTGTAATGAAGCTTCGTATGGTTAAATTTGCCCGTGTGCCCAGCTACAATCAGCTTTTCTCAGGTGACCCTGTATGGGCAACCCTATCCGTTGGCGGAATTGGTCTGGATGGTCGTTCAATGGTTACAAAAACAGACTTCAGATTTTTACACACATTAGAAAATATGGGACCTGCACCTGAACCTAATTTGACAGTTCTTTATTCTTCTGCACTTCCTGAAAATTTCAAGAAGTATGCTTCAGAGGTTTCCATTTCTACAAGCTCTGTACAGTATGAAAATGATGACGTTATGAAGCCTGTTTGGGGCGATGATTATTCAATATGCTGTTGTGTATCTGCTACACAGACGGGAAAAGAAATACAGTTCTTTGGTGCTCGTGCAAATTTAGCTAAGTGCTTGCTTTATGCAATAAATGGCGGAAAAGATATAAAAACCTTAGAACAGGTAGGTCCGGCTTACAGACCGATTACAAGCGAATATTTAGATTATGATGAAGTGATTGAAAAATACGTTGCTATGATGGAATGGCTTGCAAAGCTTTATGTTCAGACCTTGAATGCTATTCACTATATGCACGACAAGTATTATTATGAGGCTGCAGAAATGGCTTTGATTGATACAAATTTACGTCGTACATTTGCTACAGGTATTGCAGGTTTCTCACACGTTGTTGACTCACTCAGTGCTATTAAGTATGCCAGAGTTAAGGTTGTTCGTGATGACGAAACAGGTGTTGTAAAAGATTTCATCACAGAGGGGGATTTCCCTAAATACGGAAATGATGATGACCGTGCTGATGATATTGCAGTGTGGCTGTTGGAAACCTTTTTACGTTGCATAAAAAAACACCACACCTACAGGGATTCTGAGCCTACAACCTCTATCCTTACAATCACATCAAATGTTGTTTATGGTAAGGCTACGTCATCAATGCCTAACGGAAGAAAAGCGGGAGAACCCTTATCACCAGGTGCTAATCCTGCTTATGGTGCTGAAGAAAACGGACTTTTGGCTTCACTTAATTCTGTTGCAAAGCTACCTTATCACTGGGCGTTAGACGGTATATCAAATACCCAGACAATCAGCCCTGATGCTTTAGGTCACAGTGATGAAGAACGTATAAATAACTTGGTTAATGTGTTAGACGGATACTTCGACCAGGGTGCTCACCACTTGAATGTTAACGTATTTGGTACAGAAAAGCTTTTAGATGCTATGGAACATCCGGAAAAGCCCGAATATGCAAACTTTACAATTCGTGTGTCAGGATATGCTGTTAAGTTCATTGACTTGACCCGTGAACAGCAGTTGGATGTAATTTCAAGAACCTGCCACAAATCAATGTAATAAATTATTTTTTGGGCTGTAGTTATTGCTACAGCCCTTTATTTTTGAGAGGGATGGTATTATGAAAGGTCATGTTCATTCTATAGAAACCTTCGGACTTGTCGATGGACCGGGTGTAAGATTTGTTGCTTTTTTGTCCGGATGTGCTATGAGATGCAAATATTGCCACAATCCTGATTCGTGGCATTTTGTCGGAGAAGAATATGAAGCAGGCGACTTATTTAAAAAGGCTTTAAGATATAAAACCTATTGGAAGGATGGCGGTGGAATTACTGTATCGGGCGGAGAGCCTATGCTACAAGCTGAATTTGTAACTGAGCTTTTTACTCTTGCAAAAGAACAGGGAATTCACACTGCACTGGATACCGCAGGACAACCCTGGAATAGTCAGGATATTAAATACAAAAAGCTTTTGGATGTTACCGACCTTGTGATTCTTGATATAAAGGAAATTGATAACGAACGACACAAAAAATTGACAGGCGTTGAAAACAAAAATATAATAGAGTTTGCTCACTATTTGTCGAAGATTGAAAAGCCGATGTGGATCAGACACGTTCTAGTTCCTAATCTTACAGACGATGACGAATCTTTGTCAAAAACAAAAGAGCTTGTCGACAGTTTAAAAACAGCAGAAAAGGTAGAAATTCTGCCGTATCATTCTTTGGGTAAATCAAAATGGGACAAACTAGGACTTAGCTATCCCTTAGAAAACACGCCCGCACCGACTGATGAAGAAATTAAACATGCCGAGAGTATTCTTTATTTGACAAAGTGATTTTTTGATAATATAATTATTTTAAGGAAATTATAGTGTGTCAGGAAAAGTAATATTAATAAACAGACTTGTTTTTAGTATGTTGGTTATGCCAAAATTCTCTTAAAGTTAAATGATGAGTATGTAGAAAATAAAAGAAATATCTATTACAAGAATGGAGATTTTGATGAAAAAAATCTTAAGCAGACTACGTTCGGCAGTTGATGATTATAATATGATAGAAGAGGGCGACAGAATAGCTGTTGGTGTATCGGGAGGTAAGGACTCTTTAGTGGCACTGCTTGCTATGAATACATTGCAGAGGTTTTACCCTAAAAACTTTTATTTAGAGGCAATTACAATAGATTTAGGCTTTGCTGATATGGACTACACACCTATTAAAAAAATGTGTGATGAGTTTAATATCCCTTATCATATTGAACGTACAGATATTAAACAAATTGTATTTGACATAAGACAAGAAGAAAATCCCTGCTCTTTATGTGCAAAAATGCGACGCGGGGCTATGTGTTCTGTAGTTAAAGAAAGAAATATTGATAAAATTGTTTATGGACATCATTTTGATGACGTTTTAAATACGTACTTTTTAAGCCTTATCTACGAGGGAAGAATGAATACATTTGCTCCTGTTACGTATTTAGAAAGAATGGAAGTTACTGTTTTAAGACCATTCATTTATGTAGAAGAAGCAGAGATAAGAAACTATGCGGGAAAAATGAACTTACCCGTTGTAAAAAATTCTTGTCCTGCCGACAAAAATACAAAAAGACAGTACGCACACGACCTTGTGTGGAAATTAGAAAGAGAAAATCACGGATTTCGCAATCGTTTGTTTACGGCAATCAGAAATTCCGACATAAGCGGTTGGAAAAATGTAGATTAGGAGAGAACGATGAAAAAAATATTTTCCTTATTATTAGTGACATTTTTACTGACAACCACGGCGTTTGCAAGTCCTGTTATAGAACAGACAGAAGAGAAAACACTCATTCGTGGTGTGGAGTATAAAAATATAAAGGGCTTGTATAAATCGGGTTGGCAGGATATTCACATTGTAACTGCAGATTTAAATGAAAAGCACTTGAGTCTTGAGGTGTTAAAAAATATAAAAGGCGAAAGCTATATGGAAAAAACAACCTCCTCTGCTGAAACAAATGATACAGTTGTTGCAGTAAACGGTGATTTTTTTGCGTCTAAAAGGGGAGAGGCAGGTCGCGGAAGTGCAGTAGGTATGGAAATCCGTGATGGCAAGCTATATTCCTCGGCTTCGGTTTCGGAGTCTATGAATACATTGTATAAGGCGTTTGATAATACGGGGTTTGATATTGATGCATTTACATTTGATATAACATTAACTGCGACAAATGGTATGCAGGATAAAATAAAGCTCATAAATAAATACGACGACTTAACTGGCATTGTAATGTATACGTCAGATTGGAACGACACCTCTGTTGGTTCTTTAGGCGGAGTTATAGAGGTATCTGTTGATAAAAACGGAAGAGTGCTTGAAAAGGTAACAGAGAGTGAGCCTATAAAAATTCCTGACGGCGGGTATGTTTTGTCGGCACATATGTCGTACAATACATTTTTGTTAGATTATGTAAATGTTGGAGATAAATTGAATATTGATATAAAATCAACGCCTGATTATTCTAAAATCGAAACTGCGGTAGGTGGCGGAGGTGTACTTGTGCGTGACGGAATAGCACAAGCAGAGTTTTCTCACAATGTAAGTGGCAGACACCCCAGAACTGCTGTGGGACTGGATGAAACAGGAACAAAAATAACGTTCGTGGTTTTAGACGGAAGACAAAATGATGCATATGGTATGACACAGACAGAGCTTGCAGATTTGATGGTAGAATTAGGATGCTTTACGGCACTTAATTTTGATGGCGGTGGCTCGTCTGTTATGGTGCTTGATAACAACGGAGAAAAAGAGATTGCAAACACACCCTCAGACGGCAGTGTTCGCAATGTTACTAACTCAATAGGTATAAAGACAAATGCAGGTAAAAATGCAAAAATTAAAAAAATAGGAATCGATGCACCAAAAAATGCCTTTGCAGGATTTAAAACCGAGATAAAGGTTTATGGAATAGATGACTACGACAGAAAAGTAAGCTTTAGTGGAAAAATTACCTACAAGACAGACAACGGTAGCATAAATAACGGAACATTGATTCCTGAAAATGAGGGGATTGCAACAGTTACAGTTACATCAAACGGCAAGACTCAAAAGGAGAAAATCACAGTTCTTTCTGCTCCGTGCGAAATTTCATTTGACAAGGATAAGTATGATATTAAGTCGGGAGAAAGTGTGATACCTGTTCTTATTGCTAAAGACGAAAATGGTAAAACAGCAAATATAAATTTGTCGGATGTAGAGTTAACTGCATCAAATGATTGTGTTAAAATAACTGACAACAAGGTAACGGCAGTGAATTCAGGAGGCTCGCATATCACGGCAAAAATCGGTGAAATTACTGCAAATGCTCAAATTTTAGTAGACGGAGCAGAGCCGATAGGCAATATTGAAAACAAAAAAATCAAGGATGCTAATAATGTGTCGCAGGAGTTAAAGGACGGCGGTTATCGTTTTTCAGTATTTGGAAACACAAAGAGTAATGAAACGTTATTTAATACGTTTGTCATGAACAGAGCTACAATTAAAATGAAACAAAACAGCGATTTTCAGTTTTTCTTAGGTGGCGATATAAATACAAAAACACTTTCACACGTAGAAAACACATATCACACCGCAAGGGAATATTCCTCAATCAAAAAAAACGGAGATACATTTATTACTCTTCCAAATACGAGTAACTATATCTATACGAATGACACAACCTTGTGGACTAAATTTAAAAACGATGTTAAAAATTCTGAAGGCAATCTATTTATATTTTTAGACAGAAATTTTATATCCAACAATAAAACAGAGGTTTCAATCTTTAAAAATATATTAGAAGAACAGGCAATGAATAAAAATGTATATGTTTTTGGCGGTGGATTTGTCAATCAAAACACGAAAGAAAATAATATCCGTTATATAAATACCGCAGGATTTTTTCCGAGTGTATCACTAGACGGAACAAGTATTGATTACGTTAAGTATGTGCTTGTTACAGTAAACGGAAATGACGTGACGTATGAGTACAAGCAGGCGGTGAGATGATGACCAGAAAGGAAAAGGTTTTAAAAATAAAAGAATACCTGGACAAAATGTATGGTGATGCACCTTGCACGCTGAATTATAAAGACCCGTTTCAACTGCTCGTCGCAACAGTGTTAGCCGCTCAATGTACAGACGCAAGGGTAAATTTAGTTACGCCCGGGTTGTTTTTAAAATATCCAACGGTAGAAAGCTTTGCCAAGGCAAATGAACAAGACATAGAAAAGCTTATATATTCTACGGGATTTTACAGAAATAAAGCAAAAAACATTGTTGCTTGTGCTAACGCCCTGTTGGAAAAACACAAAGGACAAGTTCCTGATACTTTAGAGGAACTGATTGCACTTCCGGGAGTAGGAAGAAAAATAGCGAATTTACTTTTGGGTGATGTTTTCGGCAAGCCTTGTATCGTGGTAGATACTCATTGCAAGAGAATAACTAAGCTTTTAGGGCTTACTAAAAATACCGACCCGACAAAAATAGAAATGGACTTAAAAAAGATAGTGCCAAAAGATTACGGTGCACTTTTTTGTCATCAATTGGTCGAGCACGGAAGAGCAATTTGTGTTGCCCGCAGACCGAAATGTGATGAGTGTGGAATGAATTCTGTCTGTGATTATTATAAAAAAGGAATGAAAAATCTTGGCAAAAATCAGACTTGATAACTACTTAGCAGATAATGGTTTAGCCCCAAGCCGTGAAAAAGCAAAGGCTTTAATTATGGCGGGCGTAGTTTACGTTGACAATCAAAAAGAGGACAAAGCTGGCACATTCATAACAAAGGAACAAAAGGTTGAGGTGCGTGGCGGAACGTTAAAATATGTAAGCCGTGGGGGATTAAAGCTTGAAAAGGCGATGAAGTCCTTTTGTGTCACACTGCAAGATAAGGTTTGTATGGACATTGGTGCATCAACCGGCGGTTTTACTGACTGTATGTTGCAAAACGGAGCAAAAAAGGTATTTGCCGTTGATGTGGGGTATGGTCAGCTTGCGTGGAAGCTAAGATGTGATGAGCGGGTAGTAAATATGGAGCGTACAAACATTAGATATGTGACCCAAAATGACACAAAAGAACCGCTTGATTTTGCATCGGTCGATGTGGCGTTTATATCTTTAAAGCTGGTGCTTCCGGTGGCATATAATCTTTTGCGTGATGATGGAGAGATAGTGGCACTGATTAAACCGCAATTTGAGGCAGGCAGAGAAAAGGTTGGCAAAAAAGGAGTTGTTAAGGATATAGCGGTACACAAAGAGGTTGTTGAGACAATTTATGATTTTGTAATTGAAGCTGGTTTTGGTGTACTGGGGCTTGACTTTTCACCGATAAAAGGTCCTGAGGGAAATATAGAATACCTTATTCACATAAAGAAAAACGCAGAAAACATAGTCGAAAGAGAAAAAATCAACCATATAATTGCTCTTTCTCACGAGAATTTGGATAAAAAGGAATAATTTTTAAAAAAAATAAAAAAACACTTGATTTTTAATATAAGTTGTATTATAATTTATTGATGTGAAATATTGTGCATTGCAATATATGTATTACGGGCGGTCCTCTGGTATTTAGAATTTACGAATGAACGTCTTAGATGGGGAGGAGGAACTCATAATGGATTTAATTAAGGATTTGACAAAAGACCAGATCAGAACAGATTTACCTGAACTTGAAGTTGGTTCAACAGTAAAGGTTCACGTTAAGGTTAAGGAAGGCAACCGTGAAAGAATTCAGATTTTTGAAGGTACAATTATCAAAATTCAGCACGGCGGAATTCAAAAGACATTCACCGTAAGACGTTTATCTTATGGTATCGGTGTTGAAAGAACATTCCCTGTTAACTCACCTAAAATCGCTAAGATTGAAGTAGTTAGAAAGGGTAAAGTAAGAAGAGCACGCTTGTTCTACTTAAGAGATAGAGTTGGTAAGGCCGCTAAGGTTCGTGAAAGACTCTAATATTGTTTTAGTAAATAGTAATGGCAGGAGTAGAATCTACTCTTGCCATTTGAACTATTTTGAGGTGAAATTATGGAAGAAAATAAAAATTTATGTCCTGAAAACAAAGATGAGCTTTCATACGATGAGGGAACATTTGAAACAGGAAAAATAGAAACAGAAGAAGAAACTGCTAAAAAGAATATTGCTAAGGAAATATACGAGTGGGTATCATCTATAGCATGGGCGGTGATATTGGCTTTTTTAATAAATACATTTTTATTTTCTCTTGTACAGGTTGATGGCAGCTCTATGGTGCCGACACTTCATGACGGAGAACGACTTGTAGTGAGAAAAATAGCATACACACCACAAGAGCAAGACGTTGTGATAGTAAAATCCAGAGCACTCCAAAAGTTTGTTGTAAAGAGAGTAGTTGGTACGCCCGGTGATGAAATAGGCTTTGACAATGAACTCAACCTGATGGTTAACGGAGAGGTGCAAGAAGAGCAATACATTGAATCAAAGCAGGTGACACAGGGATATCTTTATAATTACCCTATTGTAGTTCCAAAGTCAGGAGAAATTGCAGATTTTGGTATAATTATGGCTGAACAGCTCAATATGCAGGGAAAGGTTTCTATTGAACAGAATAATGGTAAAATTTTTGTATCAGGCAGTAGCTTTGTTGCGGATGGAGAGTTCATAGACGGCGTTACAACATATACAAAAGACGGCTATTTTGTTTTGGGTGATAACAGAAACAACTCGGCGGACAGCAGAGCGTTTGGTGTAGTAGCTGAAGATGAAATTATAGGAAAGGCAACTATAAGGTTTTATCCTTTTGATGTTATAGGCACAATAAAATAAAACTACCTCGGCAAAGCATATTGGCTTTGCCGATTTGTAAATAGGAGAAAAGTATGAATATACAGTGGTTTCCGGGTCATATGGCAAAAACCCGAAGGCAAATTGAAGAAAAACTAAAGCTGATAGATGTGGTTGTAGAAATACTTGATGCAAGAATTCCTATGTCCTCAAAAAATCCCGACATTTCCGAAATTACAAAGAACAAGCCGAGAATTGTAGTTTTAAACAAATCGGACCTGGCGGATGAGGTAATAACAGGAAAATGGATTGAATATTATAAATCAATTGGTATTATGGCGTGCTCTGCAGATTGTTCCAGGGGAAAAGGGGTTAATGAATCTATTGCTTTGGTAAAAAAGTGTATAGCAGATAAAATCGCTCAAAATCAGGATAAGGGAATGAACAGAGCCATTAAAATTTTGGTGGCGGGTGTTCCTAATTCGGGAAAATCCTCATATATAAATCGCATATCAGGAAGAGCAAGTGCAACCGTTGGTGACCGACCGGGTGTTACGCGGGGCCAACAATGGATAAGACTAAAATCGGGCATTGAGCTTTTAGATACTCCGGGTATTTTATGGCCGAAGTTTGAAGACGAAAAGGTCGGTATGCACTTGGCGTTTACTGGTGCGGTTAAAGACGAAATTATGGATATAGAGTTGCTTGCTTGTAAATTGTCAGAGTTTTTAAATGAAAACTACAGGGAGCTTTTATGTGCACGTTATAAGCTTGAAAACACAGAAGGAATGCAAGGCTATGAGCTTGTTGAATATATAGGAAGAAAACGTGGCTTTGTCATATCAGGTGGGGAAATAGACTTTTTGCGTGCATCAAACATTTTAATAGATGAATTTCGTTCGACTAAAATAGGTAAAATCAGTATTGAAAAGCCGGAGGAATAATTACTTATGACTTTACATGAATTTGATTTAGAAAAAATTAAAGAAAAAAACATCGAGTTTTTAGCGGGTGTTGACGAGGCGGGACGAGGACCTCTTGCCGGTCCTGTGTGTGCTGCTGCAGTAATATTGCCGCGTGATTTTTATTCAGAGGAAATAAACGATTCTAAAAAGCTTACAGAGAAAAAACGTGAAAAGCTCTACGATGTAATTGTTGAAAACGCCATAAGCTATTCTATTGCATTTGCAGATGTTGACTACATTGAAAAAAACAATATTTTACAGGCTACATTTTACGCTATGAAAACGGCTTTAGAGGGTTTAAAAGTCACGCCTCAATACGTGCTTGTTGACGGCAACCGCACAGAAGGAATAAATCTACCTACAGAGTGCGTTGTGGCAGGAGATGCAAAAAGTCAGTCCATTGCTGCAGCATCTATTTTGGCAAAGGTAACGAGGGACAGATATTGCAAGGATATTTTAGATAAAAAATTTCCCGAGTACTGCTTTGCAAAGCACAAGGGCTATGGTACAAAGCTACACACAGAAAAGCTAAAAGAGCTTGGACCCTGCAGTGAGCATAGAATGTCGTTTCTTAAGAAAATTTTAGGTGATAAGAATGATGTTTAACAGTGGAAAAACAGGGGAAAATGTTGCTTGTAAATATCTTAAGAAAAACGGATATCAGATTTTAGAAAGAAACTACAGAAAAAACTACGGCGAGCTTGATATAATAGCAAAATCAGGTGAAAATATCGCCTTTGTAGAGGTAAAAACGAGAAAGAACGATTTGTATGGTTCGCCATCAGAATTTGTCACCGTTTCCAAGCAAAAGAAAATCATAAAGACTGCATATACATATATTCAGGAGAACAATTTAGATGCGGAGTTTACATTTGATATTATAGAGGTTTATTTAAAAGGCAGAAGGGTTTCCGACATTAACCATATCAAAAATGCGTTTTATATTTAGGAGTAGCTATGTATAATATTATTGACACCCATTGCGATACAGCCTCGGAGCTTTTGGACAGAAATGAAAGCCTGGCAGAAAACACTTGTATGATAAAGCTTTCCCATATGAAAAATTACGAGAGCTATGTTCAATTTTTTGCAGCTTATGTAAGTAAAAAATACAAAAATCCAATGCTTCGTGCTGTGGAAATTCTGGATAAAGCAAAGCGGGAAGCTTATGAGAATAATATAAAGCTAATAATGACAGCTTCTGATTTAGAGAATGTCATTAACTCCAAAAAACAAGGTGCAGTATTAACAATTGAGGACGCAAGGGCACTTTGCGGTTCTGTATCTTCTGTAAGGTTTTTTTACGATTATGGTGTTCGGTCGATAACTTTGGCATGGAATGATGACAATGAAGTAACAGACGGAAGCAATTCTGCTAAAAATACAGGATTAACACCATTCGGCAGAGAAGTAGTACACGAAATGAACAAATTAGGAATGATAATTGATGTATCACATATTACAGAGAAAGGCTTTTATGATGTTATTGAGGAAAGCTGTTCTCCTGTGATGGCGTCGCATTCTAATTGCTATTCTTTGTGTCAGCATAGAAGAAATTTAAAAGATGAACAGATTAAGACGCTTATAAAAAAAGACGGAATTATGTGTATAAATATTTATCCGTGCTTTTTAGAAAATAATCCAAATAGTGCCACTGTTGACAGCGTTATTTCTCATATAGAGTATGCTTTGTCGCTGGGTGCTGAGGATAATTTAGGATTAGGCTCCGATTTTGACGGTATAGATATGCTGCCTGAGGATATAAAAAATTTAAAGGATTATGAAAAAATATTTGAAAAAATGGTTAAGATAGGATATAATATGGAATTAATAAACAAAATAACGTATAAAAACGTGTTAAACTTTATGAGAAAAGCAGAAAATAAAAAATAAATATGTTTACTATTGTAAAATTTGGTAAAATATATTAAAATATTATGGTAAAAAATTACTTTTTGCAGAAAAAGTTATTGAGGAGAGGGAAAAATGCATATTTCAAACAAAATTAGCGGTATAGCACCATCAGCTACTCTCGCTATAGATTCAAAATTTAAAGCTATGAAGGCAGAAGGTATAGATGTCGTAGGCTTTGGTACAGGGGAACCTGATTTTGATACACCACAGTATATAAAAGATGCAGCGATACAGGCAATTAATGACGGTGTGACAAAGTATACACCCGCAGCAGGTACTATGGCACTCAGAAAGGCAGTATGTAAGAAGTTTAAAGACGAAAATGGTTTAGATTATCTGCCTGAACAGATAGTTGTTTCAAACGGTGCAAAGCATGCTTTAGTTAATGCCTTTATGGCTATTTTAAATCCCGGAGACGAGGTTATAATTCCTACGCCTTATTGGGTAAGCTATCCTGAAATGGTTAAAATTGCAGACGGTGTTCCTGTAATTATGGAGACGAAAGAAGAGGATGAATTTAAATTTACAGCACAAGAGTTTAGAAATGCAATAACCGAAAAAACCCGTGCTATTGTTTTAAATAGTCCGTCAAATCCCACAGGTATGGTATATACTGAAGATGAGCTTCGTCAAATTGCGGAGGTAGCGGTTGAAAACAATATCTTTGTTATCTCAGACGAAATCTACGAACACTTAATATATGAAGGCAAACACGTAAGTATTGCCTCTTTCAACGAAAAAATAAAGGATTTAACAATAATAATAAACGGCGTATCAAAAACATATGCCATGACAGGTTGGAGAATAGGCTACAGTGCTTCAAACAGCACAATTGCTAAGGCTATAGCCAGTCTTCAGTCACATGCGACATCTAATCCTAACTCAATTGCCCAGGCTGCCACACTTGCGGCTTTGTCAGGCGGTAAGGATGAAATTGACGCTATGAGAAAAGAATTTGAAAAGCGTCGTAATTATATGGTGGAAAGAATAAATAAAATAGATGGTGTTTCTTGTAAAATGCCGCATGGTGCCTTTTATGTATTGATGAATATGTCTTCTCTTAAGGGAAAAACACTATCAGGCAAAAAAATAGAAAGTGCCAAAGACTTAGCAGAGGTGCTTTTAGAAAAGGCACGTGTAGCTTTGGTTCCTTGTGAAAGCTTCGGTGCAGGCGATTATTTAAGATGGTCCTACGCTACAAGCATGGAAAACATAAAAGAGGGACTTGACCGATTAGAAAACTTTTTAAAACAATAAAATGCTCGCGAGGTGCATAAATGAATAATATATCACTCAACTATTCAAACGTAGCAGATTTTGTTACGGAAAAAGAAATAAAAGAAATGGAAAGTACAGTAAAAACAGCACACGAAACATTGACGCATGGTACAGGCGAGGGCAATGATTTTCTGGGCTGGCTAAAGCTTCCTTTTGACTACGACAGGGAAGAATTCGCAAGAATTAAAAAATCAGCAGAGAAGATAAAAAATAATTCTGATATTTTAATAGTGATAGGAATAGGCGGTTCATATTTAGGAGCTAAGGCTGCTATTGATATGCTTTCGAATAATTTTTATAATTTACTCTCAAAAGAGGACAGAAAAACGCCGCAGATTCTTTTTGCAGGAAACTCAATCAGCGGTTCATATTTGTCACAACTTGTTGAGCTTGTAAAGGACAAGGATTTTTCTGTAAATGTAATTTCAAAATCAGGCACAACGACAGAACCCGCTATTGCGTTTAGAGTATTTAAGGGCTTGCTTGAGAAAAAATATGGAAAATCAGGTGCTAAAGAGAGAATTTATGCTACAACAGATAAAGCACGCGGAGCCTTGAAAAACCTGTCTGATGAAGAAGGCTACGAAACATTCGTGGTTCCAGATGATGTAGGTGGAAGATTTTCTGTTTTAACGGCAGTAGGTCTGCTTCCAATAGCTGTAAGTGGTGCAGATATAGATAAGCTTATGGAGGGTGCACAAGCTGCATCAAATTTATATAAAGAATGTGATATTTACAAAAATGATTGCTATATGTATGCAGCAATTAGAAATATTTTACTTTCCAAGGGCAAATCTACTGAAATTATGGTAAACTATGAGCCTGGTCTTCATTATTTTGCAGAGTGGTGGAAACAGCTCTTCGGAGAGAGTGAAGGAAAAGACGGCAAGGGAATTTTTCCTGCTGCAGTTGATTTTTCAACTGATTTGCACTCAATGGGACAGTATATTCAAGATGGCAGACGTGTGTTGTTTGAAACAGTATTGAATGTGGAACACACACAAGAAGATGTTGTTATTGAAGAAACGCCTGATAATATTGACGGACTTAATTTCTTGGCAGGCAAGACAATGAGCTTTGTAAACAATAAAGCATTTTTAGGAACTCTGCTTGCTCATAATGACGGCGGAGTGCCAAACTTGATTATTAACATTCCTGAAATTAATGAATATTTCTTAGGTCAGCTTATATATTTCTTTGAAAAGGCCTGCGGAATTTCAGGCTATATTTTAGGAGTTAATCCGTTTAATCAACCAGGTGTTGAAGCGTACAAAAAGAATATGTTTGCACTTTTGGGGAAACCGGGTTACGAGAAAGAAAAAGATATGCTTGAAAAACGTCTCTCGTTGTGATATAATCAACGCACTCGGATTTTTAGAAAGCCGGGTGCGTAATTTTGTTTAAATGTTTTTTGGAGGTAACGAAATGCAGTTTAAAAGTACAAGAGATGCTAGTGTAAGTGTTTCATCGGCAATGGCTATTAAGACGGGACTATCCCAGGACGGCGGTCTTTTCTTACCTGAAAGTATTCCATCTGTTGATTTAGATACAATAAATAGCCTGGCGTCTATGTCATATACCGAAAGAGCTAAAAAAATCTTAGGTCTTTTTTTAACGGATTTTACAGATGAAGAATTGACAGAATGTGTAAATAAAGCATACAATCGCGAAAAGTTTGAAACAGATGAAATAGCACCTGTTTACAAAACCACAGAGGACACTTATTTTTTAGAATTGTGGCATGGACCAACGTGTGCATTTAAGGACATGGCACTGCAAATTTTGCCGCATTTATTGACAAAATCAATCAAAAAGACAGGAGAAACAAAAGAAGTTGTAATTCTGGTTGCTACATCTGGTGACACAGGAAAAGCCGCTTTGGAGGGTTTTAAAGATGTTGACGGAACGAGAATTATAGTATTCTATCCTGCTGAAGGTGTCAGCGATATCCAAAAGCGTCAAATGATTACACAAGAGGGCAACAACGTTGATGTTGCAGCTGTAATAGGTAATTTTGACGACGCACAAAATGGTGTTAAGAAAATCTTTACAGATAAAGAATACAGCAATATGTTAGCACAAAATAACTGCATGTTATCCAGTGCAAACTCTATTAACTGGGGCAGACTTGTGCCACAAATTGTTTATTATTTCTCAGCGTATGCAAATTTGGTTAAAAATTCAGAAATCAAGCTTGGCGAAAAAATAAATTTTGTAGTTCCTACGGGAAACTTTGGTAATATTTTAGCAGGCTACTATGCAATGATGATGGGACTTCCTGTGAATAAGCTTATTTGTGCTTCTAATGAAAATAATGTTTTAACAGATTTCATAAACACAGGTGTTTACGATAAGGAGCGTGCATTTAAAACAACAATTTCGCCATCTATGGACATTCTTATTTCAAGCAATCTGGAAAGACTGTTATATATTTTAACCAATGACGACAAACAGGTTTTAGACTGGATGACTGAATTAAAGGAAAATGGTAAATATAAGGTTTCAAAGGAAGTTATGGATAAAATCAACGACTCTTTTGTTGCTGGCTGTTGTACAGATGAAGAAACACTTTCAGAAATCAAAAAAGTAGAACAAGAAAACAGCTATGTTATGGATACACATACAGCAGTTGCAAAGAAAGTTTACGAGGATTATAAAAAAGCAACAGGTGATACCACCAAGACTGTTATCGTTTCTACTGCCAGCCCATTTAAGTTTGCGGATAGCGTTTTGTCGGCTATAAAAGAAGACATTACATCAAAAGATGAATTTGAAATGCTAAAAGAACTATCAATCGCATCAGATTTGGCAATTCCTAAACCATTGGCAACATTAAAGGATAAGCCTGTAATATTTACCACAACCTGCGAAAAGGAAGAAATGTATGATGTGGTAAGCGAAATGTTAAATTTAGCTTAGGAGAGAAAAATGGACTGGATAAAGCTATCTATCTCAACAACTACCGAAGGAATTGAAACTGTGTGTGCAGTGCTTATGGAGCAAGGCGTTTTAGGTGTTGAAATTGATGACAGTACAGATTTTCATAATTTTTTGGAAGATAACCATGACAAGTGGGATTATGTGGATGAAGATTTGTTAAAAGCTCACGAATCAGGCTCTTATGTAAGCTTTTATGTTACAGATGATACCGACGGAAAAGAAACACTGTCTTTAGTAAAAACTGCACTTTCAAACTTAAAATCTCAGGATAATGAAATTTCATTGGGTACTTTGGAGTTAAAAAGCACGAATATGAAGGAAGAGGACTGGGCAGAAAACTGGAAGCAATACTTTAAGCCTTTAAATGTTGGCGACAAAATTTTGATTCTTCCCGAGTGGGAAAGCCTGGATACTCCAACTGACAGAACTGTTTTTACTGTTAATCCCGGTATGAGCTTCGGCACAGGTACGCATCATACAACACAGCTTTGTATAAAAAGCATGGAAAAGCATCTTAAAAACGGTATGACTGTTTTAGATTTAGGTTGCGGGAGCGGTATTTTGTCAATTATTTCTTTGCTTTTAGGTGCAAGCCATGCAACAGCGGTAGATATTGATGAAAATGCAGTGAAAATAGCGGTACAAAATGCGGAAAAGAATAACATAGATTTAAATAATTATCGTACAATGGCAGGCAATGTCACGTGTGACAAGGAGCTTTTTGCAAAGATTTCTGACAGAAAGTACGATATAGTTTTGGCAAATATTGTTGCTGATGTCATTATCGGAATTCGCGATATTGTACCTGAATTTTTGTGTGATGGAGGTATATTCATTACATCTGGTATTATAGAAGAAAGATTGCCCGACGTATTAGAGGCATATAAAAATTCAAGCTTTACGCCTGTATCTGAAGAACATCAAGGCGGTTGGGCATCGTTAGTGTATAAGAAATAAGCATCAGGGGTTGTAGCAAATCTACAACCCCTTGTTTAAAAGTGGAGGAAATATGGAAAGAACAATTCTTCATTGCGACTGCAATGGCTTTTTTGCCTCAGTAGAATGTGCATTAAATCCACAACTTAAAAATGTGCCTATGGCGGTAGGAGGCTCGCCTGATTCAAGACACGGGATAATTCTCGCTAAAAATGAGCTTGCAAAGAAATATAACGTTAAAACTGCAGAAACCATCTGGCAGGCAAAACGGAAATGCCCCGACTTAGTAATTGTTCCGCCACACCATAATTTATACGAGGAATATTCGAAAAGAGTAAATGATATTTACAAAGAATATACTGAATTGGTCGAACCGTTTGGAATTGATGAATCCTGGTTAGATGTTACGGGAAGCCACGCCCTGTTTGGCGACGGAAAGACCATAGCCGATACCTTACGGAAGAGAATAAAAAACGAAATAGGTATTACTGTTTCGGTAGGAGTTAGCTTTAACAAGGTTTTTGCAAAGCTTGGAAGTGATTACAAAAAACCTGATGCTACCACAGTAATCTCGAAAGAAAATTTTAAAGAAATTATATACCCGCTACCCGTAACTGACTTGCTTTTTGCCGGAAGAAAAACCGCTGTCCAGTTAGGAAAAATGGGAATTAAAACAATAGGCGACTTAGCACTTGCTGACAAGAATAATATATTAAAATTGCTTGGAAAAAACGGTGAAATGTTATACGAATATGCACGGGGAGAGGACGAAAGTCAGGTTGCCTCTTGTCTGGACGAAAAGGAGTTAAAATCAGTAGGAAACGGCATAACATTCAGACACGACCTTGTAGGAAAAGATGAAATAAGGCAAGGAATTCATATAATCAGCGAGAGTGTGGCGACTCGAATGAAGCGTTATAGCGTTAAGTGCAACACCATAAGAATTCAAATTAAAGGTGCAGATTTTAAAATTATTTCCCGTCAAAGAGGGCTGGATATACCGACAAATTTAGAAAAAACCTTGCGTGATGTTTCTTATGAGCTTTTATGTGAGGTGTGGGATTTAAAAATGCCTATTCGTGCATTGACTATTACGGGTGCAAACCTTTCGTATGAAAATGACGGAATACAGATGAGCCTTTTTGCTGAAAATGAAAATGATAAAAAGCGGGAAAGTCTTGAAGAAACTATTGAGAATTTAAGAGAAAAATACGGGTTTAACAGCGTTAAAACAGCGGATGTTCTTGAAAACGAAATTATAGTTACAGATACACACGTTACAAAAAAATAGAAGCTACTTTTTAAAAAGTAGCTTTTATTTTTTATAAGGTTAAGCAAGTCTGTAAGCCGGGTTCTGTATTAGATGATTATCTGTCTAGGTCATATATTACTATATGGCTCAAGCCACCGCCGAACACAAGCACATCGGGCAGATTAAGCTTGCGTAAGCCAATACGGTGTTGCTTCGAGTGGGGTTTACACGGCTGCTGCGTTGCCGTCAGCACCGGTGAGCTCTTACCTCACCTTTCCACCATCGCCAAAATCTGGCAGTCTATTTCTGTTGCACTTTCCTTAGAGTCGCCTCTACCGGGAGTTACCCGGCACCCTTGCCCTGTGAAGCCCGGACTTTCCTCGTGAATAAAATTCCCGCAATCATCTGGCTTACTTAACAAAACCATTTTAGCACTTTATGAGCAGTTTGTCAATAAACATACAGCTTGAAGAAAGCGTTATTCAACAAAACCATGCAAAATTTGACATAAATAAGTTTATGTGTTATACTATTATAGTTGATAAAAATCCTTAATAAATAGAAAGGAGTGCACATCTGTGCGATAAATTTATGAAAGTTAAAAACATGGTAAGAAATAAACAAGGAATGTATTCAAAGTTAATGCAAATGACCTCTAAGAAATTAAATAAAAATATTTTAATTGCTGCAATTGCTCTTGTTTTAGCGTTTTTGGCATCAAAAATGCCAAACGTATTTTTACTTTGCCTGATAAGTATTATATCATTGGTTTTGTCAGGAGCAGAAACAATATCTAAGCTTATAAAAGGAACTAAAAATGCAAAGCTTGATACCATTATGGTGGTAGCTGCAATAATAATTCCTTTTTGTTTAGGAGAATTTGTTCTGGCAGCAACGGCAATGGCAATATACAAATTATCAACAGCAATCATTTTATATATGTCTGTTAGTTTAGGAAAAGATTTCAAGTCATTAGTAGATGTTTTGCCGAAAAGTGCAAATATTATTGATTCAAATTCAAATATAGTCACAATACCCGCTGAGCAAATAAGAAAGTCAACAAAAATAATGGTAAAACCAGGAGAAATTGTTCCTGTTGACTGTATCATAACAGAGGGATTTTCTGATTTTGATACTTCATTCGTTTGTGACCTAGGTAAAGAGGTTAGCTTGTCATCGGGAGATAAAGTATTGGCAGGTTATGTAAATACAGGCTCAACAATTACTTGTGTAGCGGTGTGCGACTATGATGATTCTATAGTAAAAGATTTAAACAGAATGGCAGATATGGCAGAATCTACATCAACCATAGGTGAAAAGAGATTTGTAAATATAGCGAAGTGGTATCCGGTTTTGATTTTAATTCTGGCTATTGCTGTTTTACTTATTTGCGGTATGTCTTCAGGAGCATGGGGAGATGGTATGAGAATTGTGAGTGTATTACTGATTGCCTCAACCTCAACCTCATTTATGATTGCTGTGCCTCTGTTTTCAACATGTGCTGTTTGGAAATTAAAAAAATACGGACTTGCAGTATCTTCAGCAGAAGCACTTGATGAAATTGCAGATATCAATTGCGTAGCATTTGAAAAGAACGGTATTTTAACCGATGGCAACTTTAAAATTACAGACAAATATGTAGCTGAAAACTTCAGTGAAGATGATTTGTTAATGATTGCAGGGATTTGTGTGGGCGGAAGAGCACACCCTATTTCAAGACTTTTCACAAGGTATATGAATGAACACCTGACCGCTGAAAATGTTATGGAGTTTCCTGGTAAGGGAGTAGAATGTACAATAATGGGAAAAACCTTTTTATGCGGTACAGAGGACTTTATAAAAGAAAGTAAAATTGATATTCTAAATGTATCAGGATACAGACTTTATGTAACTATTGATGATGTTTTAATGGGTGCAGTATCTTATGAAGACGAGCTTGCAGAAAGCTCACAATATGACGTAGAAGCTTTAAGAAAAACGGGTGTGGAAAAAGTCGTGATGTTCACACCTGATAAAGAAGATGCAGCAAAAGTCCAATTCTCTGTTTCGGGTGCTGATGAATATTTGGCTGAGCTTACACCTTTTAGCAGAGCAGAAGCAATCAGCAAAATCAAGGAAGAAGATGGTGTGACGTGTGCATATATAGGTGAAGCATTGGGCGGCGAGCAAGCTATGAATGAGGCAGATGTCGGAGTTGCTCTTATAAGCAAAGAAAGTAATGGGTTAGAATATACAAAAATTGCCCTTTTGGGAAAATTAAAGGTGATAGCAGATGCTATTGATTTTGCAAGACTTGCAAATGGTAAATTAGAAATACATTTTTATTGTGCGGCAGCGGCAAAAATCATAACGCTTCTTTTAGGATTGTTTGGTGTGTTAAACGTTGCAGCAGCTTTAACTATTGATGCGGTGCTTACAATAGCTGCATTGATGTCAGCAAAAGAATTATTAAAAAAATAAAAGACGGGTAACCGTCTTTTATTTTTTTAACTCCATCATTGTGTCTAAAACACTTCCCATAGTTCTGAACATATTGCTTTTGCATCTGAGGAGCTTTCTTCTGTTTTTTGCACCATAGTCGGCAGAAATCAAAGCAACTGTCCCTATTACTGCACCACAGGCGAGCATTCCCATTAAACATTTTTTCATTAATTACACCTCAATATTATATACTTCAATACTATTATGTGAAGTTTTTAAATAAATAAACATAAAAAGTATAGCATTGTTATAAAAAAAGTGCTATAATAATCACATAAATGTTTTTGAGGTGATTTTTTTGCAATATTTGATTACTTTCCTGGAAGGCATTGTGTCTTTTGTTGCACCGTGTATGCTTCCTATGTTACCGATATACTTTTCGTATTTTGCAGTTGGGAGCAATAAAAAACAAAGTGTATTTTTAAGGACAATATTTTTTGTTCTGGGATTTACGTTTGTTTATGCTACTTTAGGTATGTTTGCGGGTGCATTAGGCTCTTTTTTTGTAGAGTATGAAAAAGCACTTCATACTGTGTGTGGTGTTATTATTGTGATTTTGGGGCTTAATTTTTTGGGAGTGATAAAGTTTCCTGCTTTAAATGGTTTGCACGCTCATCAAGAGGTTAGGGGAAACTTTTCTGCATTTCTTTTTGGAATATTATTTTCTATAAGCCATCTTCCTTGTATTATGGCACTTTTAGGTTCAGCGTTGGTTATGGCTGCACACGAAGGTACAGCGTTACGCGGTATATTGCTCTTGATTATTTATTCTTTAGGTATGGGGATACCATTTTTGATTTCAGCAATTTTGATGGACAAACTTAAAAAACTTTTTGATTTAATCAACAGGCATTACAGCCTTATTAAAATTTTAAGCGGTATACTTTTGATTCTACTTGGTATATTGATGATGACAGGGGTTATGCACCATTTAATGGGACACCAACATATGCATTAATTATCATAAACCTTTCACAACGGCATATAATTTATTAAAAGAAGTTGTGAGAGGAAACTTTTAATGAAAGATTATATCGAAGAAAGAACACTTGCGTTGTCAGAGTACATAGTAAATAATAAGACAACAGTAAGAGATGTGGCTCGTGTCTTTAACATAAGTAAATCCACCGTCCATAAGGACGTGGCAGAAAGAATTTGGTTAATAGATAAAGCACTTGCGGAAAAAGTTGGCGAGGTTTTATCACACAACAAGGCAGACAGACACTTAAGAGGCGGAAACGCCACAAAGCATAAGTATGAGATGTTGAAGGAAATAAAAGAAACTTCCGTTTGATTGCGGAAGTTTTTTTGCTTTTTAAATATCAAATCAATTGACTTTTTTCGATATTTGTAGTATGATAAAAGTTACCGATAAAAAGTGAGGTTTATTAAATGATTATAGACTTTCAAAGAACAGTTGCATATATTTGTTCGGGTTGCGGAGAAGTAGCATATGGCGAATTCTCGCTTTTTGAATTATCCGGAGGCAGAGGGATATCCGTGTCTTGTGATTGCGGAAAATCGACACTCAGAATTTTCTGTAGAAAGGACAATTTGTATACCATAGAGGCAGGATGTCAGGTTTGTGAGAAAAATCACGAGTATGCAGTGCCGATATCGGACTTGTTGCATAAGCATTTTTTGGATTTTCTTTGTCCTGAGCTTTTGATGGGGCTTATTTTTATTGGAGATAAGGACAAGGTTTCTCACGCTGTAGAGGAAAACAACAAATATATTAAAGAAATTTTAACTACCTGCGGTATAGAGCATGCGGGAAAAAACGGAATACCAATTTTAAAGGCATTAGACAAGATTCAGTTGTTGTCAGATGATGGAGGAGTACGATGTGAATGTGGCTCTGACCTAATAGATTTGGACGTTTTAGAAAACGGCATTGTATTGGAATGCTGTGAATGCGGGGCAACAGCGTTTTTTACGGCAGACGATATTAGAAAAGAAAATTTTTCAGAGATTACTGAAATTGTAATCACTAAATCTAATTAAGTGCAAGAAAGGTAACAAAAAATGAAAGCAAAACTATCATACATCTGGAATGAATCCTTAAAAAAAATAAAGGAAACAGTAAGCGAAACGTCATACGAGCACTGGATTGAACCTCTTAACCCATTGGGAATTGCAGAAGGCAAGCTTTTTATTAAAATGCCGACGGAGGTTCATTATGAAATTGTTAAGTCTATGCATCTTGATACAATAAAAGATGCGGTTAATTTGGTTTCAGATGAACATTATGAAATTGAACTTATAGATTATAATGAGGCTGTTCCTGAGTGTCTGGCTTATAATGTTTCATATGATACAAGAACAGATGATGCTACAACATTAAACCCAGGCTATACTTTTTCTTCATTCGTAGTCGGAGAGTCAAACAAATTTGCTCATGCAGGTGCTGTTGCGGTTAGTGAAAAACCATCGACAATGTTTAACCCCCTTTTTATTTATGGCGGTCCCGGATTGGGAAAAACCCATTTGGTACACGCTATCGGCAATAAGATTAAAGAAAATAAACCAGACGCAAATGTGTTATATGTTACAAGCGAAAAATTTACAAACGAATTTATCAACACTATAATTGGCGGTGATGGAGCGATAGAATTTAAAAATAAATATCGCACCTGTGACGTTTTAATTATTGATGATATTCAGTTTATTACAAATAAAGACCAGACACAAGTAGAGTTTTTCCACACTTTTAATGCTTTGTACGAATCAGGCAAGCAAATGATTATTACCTCAGACAGACCACCTAAAGAAATGAAGGAGCTCTCAGAAAGATTAATAACTCGATTTGAATGGGGTTTGGTTGCAGATATTAAAAGACCTGATTTAGAAACAAGAGTTGCTATTTTGAAGAAAAAAGCAAGTGAAGAAAACTTCGAAGTGTCAGATGATATAATGTTCTATATAGCAGAGCATCTAAAATCTAATATAAGAAACTTAGAAGGCGTACTAAAACGTCTTATGGCATATAATGTCCTTATGGGAAAACCTATTACTATGCAACTTGCAGATGAGGCGATGAATGAGTTTTTAAACAAGACAGAGGATACTCATGTAAATACAGAGTACGTTTTGTCGATTGTTGCAAATTATTTTAACATTACTTCTGACGAGATACTTTCGTCTAAGCGTACCCAGGAGATTTCTTATGCAAGGCAAATTGCTATGTATTTGCTTCGGGAGTTTACACATATGAGCCTTCCCAAAATTGGTCAGGAATTAGGAGGCAGAAATCACGCAACCATAATGAGCGGAATTAAAAAAATCAAAGAAAGCCTCGAAAAAGACGAGGATACCAAAAATATAGTAGAAGAGCTTGTTAAAAATCTTGAAAACAGGGAGTAACCCATGAATATTAAAATTACAACAGAGTACATAAAATTAGACCAGCTTTTAAAGTTTGCAGGTGTTGCAGATAATGGTGCGTTTGCAAAAGAAATAATTTTAGACGGTTTTGTAAAATATAATGGAGAAACTTGTACTATGCGTGGGAAAAAAGTTTATCCTAACGACAAGGTTTTAGTTGAGATTCCTGATGAGTTAACAGAAGAAATTATTGTGGAGTAGTGCGATGTACGTAAAAAAACTTAATCTTTCAGGCTTTAGGAATTATAAAAGTGAAGAGTTTGAGTTTTTGCCTAATACAAATATTTTGTACGGGAATAATGCTCAGGGAAAAACAAATGCCTTAGAGGCACTGTATCTTTTTTCGATAGGAAAATCTTTTCGCACACAACAGGATAGAGAGCTTATAAACTTTAATGAGGATTTCACAAAAATATCAGTAGAATTTGAGGACAAAATCCGAACCAACAAAATTGAAATTGTCATTCGTAGGGACAGAAAAAAACAGATAAAAATAAATGAAGTTCCAATTACTAAAATGGGAGATTTAATCGGTAG
Organism: Congzhengia sp.; assembly: GCA_045596445.1. GTDB lineage: Bacteria > Bacillota > Clostridia > UBA1381 > UBA9506 > Congzhengia. Next base: position 45,684 of record JAZOCK010000026.1, read on the forward strand.
ATTTAATATTATCTTATTTTCGCCTGATGAACTTAATTTGACCAAGGGCTCTCCAAATGCGAGAAGAAGATTTTTAGATATCGCTTTAAGCCAGATGCGACCTAAGTATTATCATATTTTACGACGCTATAATAAGGTTTTGGAGCAAAGAAATAATCTGATTAAAAAACTAAGGGTATGCTCTGATTCAACTGCTAAAAACACACTTTTTGTATGGAACGAAAAGCTGGCGGAGTATGGTATCTTAATCATTGAACACAGAAAAAGATTTGTAGAAAAGCTACAGGAGTTTTCTTCAAATATACACAATGAGATTTCGGGAGAAAAATTCGAAATAAAATATAAATCTGCTTTTGAAACGAAAGAAGAATTCAAGCAAAAATTAGACACATCAATTGACAAAGAAATAGAGCAGGGCTTTACCCTTTACGGTCCCCACAGAGATGATTTGGAAATATATACTGAGGGTAAAGATATTAAGACCTATGGTTCGCAAGGACAACACAGAAGTGCTGTTTTATCTTTAAAGCTTGCTCAGGCAGATATAATATTTGAGGATACAGGAGAGTATCCAATATTGTTACTTGATGATATTATGTCAGAGCTCGATTCTGTACGACGGGCATATTTGGTTAGTAAGATTAAAGATAAACAGGTGATAATAACCTGTACAGACGCAGACGAAATAAGAGTAGATAAAAGTGCAAATCTTATCCATATAGAAGACGGAAAAATAGTATAGGAGAATTACAATGTACGTACATTTAGGTGGAGATACAGTTATACTTCAAAGAGATATAGTTGCAATTTTTGACCTTGAGCTTACGAGCATATCAAAGATAACAAGAGAATTTTTGCACGTAGCAGAGGAAGAGGGGTTCGTTGTCAATGTTTCGGACGATTTGCCGAAATCTTATGTGTTGGCCGAAAATGACAACGAAAGCAAAGTCTATATATCCCCTATTTCTGCAGCGACACTTCTTAAACGTGCCAATAATTTAACAGAAGAAAATTAAACATATTTTTTCATACGTTCTAAGGCATTTTTTTCAAGTCTTGATACCTGGGCTTGAGAAATGCCTATTTCTTCGGCAACCTCCATTTGAGTTGAGCCTTTAAAAAATCTTAAATTTACAATATGCTTTTCACGGTCAGTAAGACGTGTCATAGCCTCTTTTAAAGCGATTTCTTCAAGCCATGACTCATCAGTATTTTTAGTGTCTTTGACTTGGTCCATTATAAACAATGTGTCTGTTCCGTCATTGTATGCAGGCTCAAAGAGTGATACAGGGTCCTGAATTGCCTCCAGTGAAAAGACAATGTCTTCTTTTGGAATTTCTAAAATTTTTGAAAGCTCTTCTATTGTAGGCTCTTTGGAATGGATATTTATATAATCCTCTTTAGCACGCAAGGTTTTATATGCAATATCACGTAGTGAGCGACTCACACGAATTGGTGTGTTGTCACGTAAAAAACGCCTCAATTCTCCGATTATCATTGGCACAGCATATGTGGAAAACTTGACGTTGTGTGACAAGTCAAAATTGTCAACGGCTTTAATTAGACCAATGCAACCTATTTGAAATAAATCATCGGCATTTTCATCTCGGTTTGAAAAACGTTGTATAACACTTAGCACTAATCTTAGATTTCCGTTTATAAATTCCTGACGAGCGGACTCATCGCCAGCCTTTATTTTAAGCATTAACTCTGTTTTTTGTTTTTCGGAAAGTAGTGGGAGTTCTGATGTATTAACACCGCAAATTTCAACTTTGTTTATCATTTTTGTACCTGCCTTTTAGTTTATAAAATAATTATTGCCGTAAATTAAAACAGGTATTCAAAAATAAAATAATTATTTCCAAGTTGTAAACATTGCAAAAAATCACTTTATAAAATAAATTATATGTGTTAAAATAAGTAAAAATCATATAAAGAGAGATGATAATTATGATATGTGTAAACTGTAAGAAAAATCCTGCCGTGCTCTTTGTTAATAAAACTGACACGGCTACAAATAAACAGTCAACAGAAGGATATTGCTTAAAATGTGCAAGAGAATTAAATTTAGGACCAATTGACGATATCTTAAGCAAAATGGGACTAACTCCTGAGCAACTAGACGAAATAAATGACGGAATGAATGAATTTATGACTTCTCTTGACGGATATGACCCTGAAAGTGACGGGGAATTTGATGTCGATAATATGCCTTTAGCTATGATGAATAACTTTGGGAATATTTTCAAAGGAGAAAATTCTAATGGAGAAGTAAACGGTGGAGGAGTAAAGACCGCAAAACGTCAAAAAAAGGCAGAAAAACGCATTTTGGATAGCTTTGGTACTAATTTGACCGCCAAGGCTAAAGATAAGCTTATTGATAGAATTGTAGGGCGAAACAACGAAATTAATCGTGTTATTCAAATTTTAAACCGTCGTTCGAAGAATAACCCTGTTTTATTAGGCGAACCCGGTGTTGGTAAAACAGCTATTGCAGAGGGCTTGGCAGTGAGAATAGCTGAAAAAAAAGTTCCTGCTAAGCTTTTTGATAAAGAGGTTTACCTTTTAGACTTTACTGCGGTTGTTGCAGGGACGCAATTTCGCGGACAGTTTGAGGCAAGACTTAAGAAAATTTTAGAAGAGGCTAAAAAATTAGGAAATATAATTTTAGTAATAGACGAAATTCACAATATTGTCGGTGCGGGTGATGCTGAGGGTGCTATGAGTGCAGCAAACATTTTAAAGCCTGCGTTGGCACGAGGCGACATTCAGGTTTTAGGTGCTACGACCTTAGACGAATACAGAAAGCATATAGAAAAGGACTCGGCATTAGAACGCCGTTTTCAGCCTGTAATTGTTGATGAGCCTACAATGGAGGATACAGTTGAAATTTTAAAGGGAATTAAGGACTACTATGAAAATTTCCATAGAGTAAAAATTTCCGATGAAGTAATTGAACAGTCAGTATATCTTGCAGAAAGATATATAACAGATAGGTTTTTGCCTGATAAGGCTATTGATGTTATAGATGAGGCAGGTTCTAAGGCTAATCTTAAAAACAAAAAGCTTGTAGAACTTAAAAAGCTTACAGATAAACTAAAGGTAGTGCAGGCAGAAAAGGAAAATGCGGTTTCGAGCGATTCCACCGAGGATTATCAAAAGGCTGCAGAATTAAAAACAAAAGAGTGTGCATTAGTAGAGGAAATAAATAAGCTTAATGAATCAGGAATTGATACTGAATTAACTATTGAAAACATAGCTGAAGTAATAGAAGATTGGACAAAAATCCCCGTTAAGAGCCTGACTGAAACAGAAAGTGAAAAGCTTTTGAGCTTGGAAAATAGAATTAAAGAGCACGTATTAGGTCAGGATCATGCAGTTGAGATTGTTGCAGAAGCTATTCGCAGAAATCGTGCAAGACTCACTCGTGCACGCAGACCTGTGTCATTTATTTTTGCAGGACCTACAGGGGTAGGAAAAACAGAGCTTGCTAAAACATTAGCACGTGTATTGTTTGATTCAGAAGATGCTATGATTAGAATAGATATGTCTGAGTATATGGAAAAGCATACGGTTTCAAAGCTAATCGGTGCACCTCCGGGATATGTGGGCTACGACGATGCAGGACAGCTGACTGAAAAGGTAAGAAGAAAGCCGTATTCTATAATTTTACTGGATGAAATTGAAAAGGCTCACGCAGATGTGTTTAATATACTGTTGCAGATTTTAGACGATGGAAGAGTAACAGACAGTCATGGCAGAATTGTAAATTTTGAAAATGCAGTTATTATTATGACGTCTAATGCAGGTTCACAGCTTCGCTCCTCCGGTCTTGGCTTTAATAAGACAGAGGATGACACGCAATCTGCCCGTACACAAAATGCGTTAAAAGAAATTTTCCGCCCTGAGTTTTTAAATCGCGTTGACGATATAATTACGTTTAAATCATTGGGACGAGAAAATCTCATTGGCATAGTAGACATTATGATTTCAGAACTTGCAACTGAGCTGTTTAGAAAAGAAATAATTTTGGATGTAGATGAAAAAGCAAAGGAATTGATTTTAGAAAAGGGGTACGATTCAAAATTTGGTGCAAGACCTCTAAGACGTGCAATAGAAAAGCACATTCAAAACCGTATAGCCTCTTTAGTTATCAGGGGAGAGGCGAAGAAACATTGCAAGATTAAAGTTTCTGCTGAAAATGGCGAATTTAATGTTGTGGCTGAAAATATATAATAATAAAACAGGTTGTAGGGAAGCCCACAACCTGTTTTATTATATGTATAAATTAAATATAAAACACCTTTTTACCCTGTAAAACAGCATAAGATGACGTGTAGTATGAACCACCCGAGGACTTTTTTACGTATGCTATTACGCAGTCACTGTCGTCTACCATCCGGCGATTTCTGTGTTGCATACAACTGGAGTAGGTAAACGGAGATAAAATTTTAACCTCATCTGCGCATGACAGTATGTAGTTATATACTTTCTTGTTTTCGTCGCTCCATCTATCTGCTTGATGTTTGTGCGGCACATAAACTTTAAGCTTGATGTGTGGATATTTTTTCTTTAAGCCCAACACAGTTAATGCAGCTATTGTGTCAAAACCTAAAGCGCCGCCGTTTATAAAAACGGCCACACCCTCATTGATTAATTGTTCAACTTTAGCTGTTAAGACGGGCAGAATTTTTGCACACGCGTCATCAGTCAAACTCCTGTGACCTGTAAAACAGCAAGATATCATTATTCAACTTCCTCGTCAAATTCGATTTCGATTTTTTCGTTGCAGTTAGGACAAACTAAAACCTCGTCGTCAATCATATCTTCGTCGAAATAGACTTTTTCAGAGCAATTAGGACATTCAACCTCATAAAAGTCCAAATCATCATCGTCGTAACATTCGTCATCGTCACAGCAATTGCAGTCACAATCGTCGTAAATGTCATCACAAATATCATCTAAATCTTCGCAAACTTCGTCTAAGCAGTCTTCGATATCTTCGAGTCTTTCAGCTGTTTCTGTTGCCTCTTCGTCAAGTTCATCAACTGTAACTGCCAATTCGTCTAAAACTTCGATAATCTTCAACAAAAGCTTGCCCTCGTTTGAAGAATCCTCAATTTTCATACCCTCTGCTAAGCCCTTTAAATAAGCTGCCTGTTCTGAAAGATATGCCATAATAATAATCTCCTTTCAAGTGTATAATATTATACTCTTTCCATGTATTCGCCTGTTCTTGTGTCAACTCTGATTTTTTCGCCCTGGTCAATAAAGAGAGGAACGTTAATCTGTGCACCTGTCTCTAATGTAGCAGGCTTTGTAGCACCTGTTGATGTGTCACCCTTAAATCCTGGTTCTGTTTCTGTAACCTCAAGCTCTACAAAGGTAGGAGGCTCTACACCAAATACGCTTCCTTTATATGAAAGAATTGTAACATTCATATTTTCAGTAACGAATTTTAGTGCATCACCTAACTGGTCTGCACCTAATGGCATCATGTCGAATGTTTCGTTATCCATAAAATAGTAGAGGTCGCCATCGTTATAAGAATATTGCATATTCTTTCTTTCGATGTGTGCCTTAGGCATTTTTTCTGTAGGACGGAAGGTCTTTTCAACAACGCCGCCTGTAATTACATTTTTAAGTTTTGTACGAACGAATGCTGCACCTTTTCCGGGCTTAACGTGTTGAAATTCTACAATCTGGTACACGTTGCCTTCAAATTCAAATGTAACACCGTTTCTAAAATCTCCTGCTGATATCATATATAAACCTCCAAAAATAAATATTCGTAAAATTATACAATACTATTTTATATGATAACCTACAAAAAAGCAAGTTATTTTTTAGATAAAATGGATTTTTTTCTTATTTTTACATATTATTACAATATCCTTGACTAAAATCATAAAATTTATTATAATAGATATGTCAAGTTATATATTGAAAGGTGTGTTTCTTTTGAAAACCTCTTACGAAATGAAAATCGCAGGTTTGACACGTTCATTGACATTATTCCCAATTAACGAGGAATTATATATTGCCGGATTTATTATGTTTGGCGATACAGAAATAACGATTGCAGCAGCAGAAGAATTGCTTAAATCTGCACCGGAATTTGATGTTTTAGTATCTGCCGAGGCTAAGGGTATTCCGCTTGTTTATGAAATGTCACGTCAATCAGGAAAAAAGTACATAGTAGCAAGAAAAGGCTCTAAACTTTATATGCAGGACGTTGTAAAGGTTGTCGTAAATTCAATCACAACAGACCACGAACAGATTTTGTGCGTTGATAAGTCGGATGCGGATTATATGTGCGGCAAGCGTGTGCTGATTGTTGACGATGTTATAAGCACAGGAGAGTCACTAAATGCTTTAGAGAAACTCGTTAATGAAGCAGGCGGAAAGATTTGCGGAAAAATGGCAGTTCTGGCAGAGGGAGATGCAGCTAATCGTGACGATATTACTTATCTGGAGAAGCTTCCTCTCTTTAATAAAGACGGAAATCCAATAGATTAATATAAAGTAAAATAAAAAAATCTCAAAGGTCTTGGACCTTTGAGATTTTTTTATTTGTCTAGTTATTTAATTTTTCTCTTTTTTGATAGTGTGTGTGTAAAAGCTCATGTGCCTTATGGCCGCAAGGCTCACCCATATATTCGGAATATAATTTCTTAACATATGGATTTTCGTGGGACTTTCTGATTGAAAGACTAACGTCCTCTTCATAAAGTGCTTTTGCACGCATAGCCTTTAAATCTACTTCGCAGAGAGTTTTAGAAGAAACTATCGGCTGGCCGCCACCTGTTACGCAACCGCCTGGGCAACCCATAATTTCGATGAAGTGGTAAGACTTTTCGCCACTTCTTACTTTTTCTAATAATGCTCTTGCATTCGCTAATCCATGTGCAACGGCAACATTTACGTCTAAATCGCCAATTTTAAGTGTTGCTTCCTTGATGCCCTCTGTACCACGAACTGCTTCAAACTCAACTTTTTCAAGTTGTTTACCTGTTAACACTTCAGATACTGTACGAAGTGCTGCTTCCATAACACCGCCGGTTACACCCAATATAACACCTGCACCTGTTGCTTCATCACCAAACGGAGAATCAAAAACAGAGTCTTTTAGTGCGGTAAATTCCAAGCCTGCTTCTTTAATCATTTTTGCAAGCTCACGTGTTGTAATAACTACATCTACATCCTGATATCCGCCTGATGAAAGCTCATCACGTTGAGCCTCAAACTTTTTAGCTGTACAAGGCATAACAGATACAACAAAGATATCCTTAGGGTCAATGCCTTCTTTTTCTGCATAATATGACTTTAAGATAGCACCAAACATCTCATGAGGAGATTTAGCACTAGATAAGTTATCGATAAAGTCAGGGAAATTATGCTCGCAGAATTTTACCCAACCAGGGCTGCAAGATGTAATAAGAGGTAATTTTCCGCCGTTTTTAACTCGGTTTATAAATTCTGTTCCTTCTTCCATAATTGTAACATCTGCTGCAAAATCTGTATCAAAAACCTTGTCAAAGCCAAGCATTTTTAAAGCTGTTGCCATTTTACCTGTTACACGAGAACCTATTGGCATACCAAATTCTTCTCCTAAAGCTGCACGTACAGCAGGAGCAGTCTGAACAACTACGTGTTTTGAAGGGTCTGAAATTGCTTCCCAAACTGCCTTGGTGCTATCCTTTTCGTACAATGCACCAACAGGACAAGCTACAATACACTGGCCACAGTTAACACAGTCAGTTGTAGATAAAGGCAAATCAAATGTAGAGCCGATTTTTGTTGTAAAGCCTCTGCCCTGAGCATCAATTGCACCTACTGTCTGTACCTTTTTACAAACTGCAATACAGCGACGGCAAAGAATACATTTATTATTGTCACGAACGATAGATGTTGACAAATCGTCAATTTCATGCTCTGTGATTTCGCCTTGGAATGCAATATCAGTAACACCTAATTCGTCACATAATTTTTGCAACTCACAGTTTTGATTTCTTGTACATGTCAAACATTTTTTATCATGATTTGAAAGTGTAAGCTCTAAAACTGTTTTCCTTGCTTTTCTGACCTTTTCTGTATTTGTGAACACTTCCATACCTTCGTTTACGGGAAAAACACAAGCTGTAACTAAGCCTTTTGCACCTTTAACCTCTACTAAGCACATACGACAAGCACCGATTGCGTTAATATCCTTTAAAAAACAAAGCGTAGGAATCTTTATACCTGCATCTTTAGCGGCCTGCAATATTGTGTAATTGCTTGGAACCTGCATATCGATGCCATTGATTTTAATATTTACCATATCCATTATTATGCTCCCTCCTCTTACTGTTTGCTGATTGCATTAAACTTACATGACTCTTCGCAAGCACCACATTTAATGCACTTTTCAGTATCAATAGTAAACGGACTCTTGATTTCGCCCGAAATTGCACCAACAGGGCACTTTCTTGCACAAAGGCTACATCCCTTGCACTTTTCAGGGTCAATCTTATATGAGAGCAATGCTTTACATACGCCCGCAGGACACTTTTTATCTACAACATGGGCAACATATTCATCACGGAAATAACGTAGCGTGCTAAGCACGGGGTTAGGAGCAGTTTGTCCTAAGCCACAGAGGGCAGTTGATTTAATACCTTCTGCTAATTCTTCTAACTTGTCGATATCTTCCAGTGTGCCGTTACCGTTTGTAATCTTTTCTAAGATTTCCAACATTCTTTTTGTACCTACACGACAAGGAGTACACTTACCGCAAGATTCATCAACTGTAAATTCCAAGAAAAACTTAGCAATATCAACCATACAGGTATCCTCGTCCATTACGATAAGACCACCTGAACCCATCATTGAGCCAATAGCAAGCAGCGAATCATAGTCGATGGCTGTATCAATCAATGAAGCAGGAATGCATCCGCCTGAAGGACCGCCTGTCTGAGCTGCTTTAAACTTTTTGCCGTTAGGAATACCACCGCCGATTTCTTCTACGATTTCACGAAGTGTTGTACCCATAGGAATTTCAACAAGACCTGTGTTCTTGATTTTTCCACCTAAGGCAAATACCTTTGTACCCTTACTCTTTTCTGTACCAATCTGTGTATACCAATCAGCACCATATAGAATAATCTGTGCAATATTTGCATAAGTTTCAACATTGTTTAAGAGTGTAGGCTTCTGCCATAATCCCTTATTAGCGGGGAAGGGGGGTCTTGGTCTTGGTTCACCACGAAAACCCTCGATTGATGTCATTAAAGCTGTTTCTTCACCACATACAAATGCACCTGCACCAAGTCTGATGTCCAGATTAAAGCAGAAATCTGTACCGAAAATATTGTCTCCTAAAAGACCATATTCCTTAGCCTGTTCAATAGCAATTCTAAGTCTTTGAACAGCAATGGGATATTCTGCACGTATATAGATGTAACCCTGGTCAGCACCTACGGCGTAAGCCGCAATTGCCATTGCCTCGATAACTGAGTGTGGGTCGCCCTCTAAGATTGAACGGTCCATAAATGCACCCGGGTCACCTTCATCGGCATTACAAGCAACATATTTTCCGTTTTCGCCGTTTGCATTTGCTGTAAACATCCATTTTAAGCCTGTCGGGAAGCCTGCACCACCACGGCCGCGTAAGCCTGACTTTTTAATCTCGTCAATTACGGCCTCAGGAGTCATTTCGGTCAATGCTTTACCTAATGCCTGGTAGCCGTCTGTACCAATGTATTCTTCAATATTTTCGGGGTCTATAACACCGCAGTTACGAAGTGCGATACGACGCTGTTTTTTATAAAAATCAACCTCATTCAATGATTTAACCTCGTCGTTTTCTAAGGTTTCATCATATAGAAGTCTTTTAACAATTCTTCCCTTTAATAAGTGTTCTTCAACGATTTCCTTAACGTCTTCTACTTTTACCATGCTGTAAAATGCACCTTCAGGGTAAACAACTACAACAGGACCTAACGCACAAAGACCGAAGCAACCGGTTTTTATAACCTTTACTTCTTTTTCGAGTCCGGCGTCATTAAGACACTTTTCAAATTCGTCGATAATTTTCACACTGCCTGAGGATGTACAACCGGTACCACCGCAGACAAGCACGTGTGCTCTTGCAAAATCCATTTACCGTAACCTCCTCGTTATTTATCAGAAGCACCGATTGTAAACTCTGTAACTACCTTGCCGTTTACAATATGCTCTGCAATTATTTTTCTTGCTTTTTCTTCTGTCATTTTAACATACGTAACACGCTCTTTGCCGGGTTCGAAAACCTCAACAATTGGCTCTAATCTGCACATACCGATACAGCCTGTCTGTGAAACGTTTACGTTTGCTAAGTTTCTTTTTCCTACCTCGTCAGTTAAAGCGGCTAGAACAGGTCTTGCACCCGCAGCAATACCGCAGGTCGCCATACCTACAACGATACGTGTTGCATCTGTATCCTCTCGACGTACGTCAACTTGATTTTTAATTTTATTTTTTATAGCTTCAAGCTCTGCTAAGCTTTTCATAATTTTACCTCTTTTCTTTAATTTTAAGAGTTTATTTCCTTAAGTCCTTCTTCAATATATTCCTTTATCCAAAGGGATATTTCTGGATTTGAAAAACTGATATCGCCTAATATTTCTTTTATCTGTGCCGTTTTAAATGAAAATATCTTGTCATTTTTGATATGGCAATAAGTGAAGTTTATATTCTCACTACCCGAAACCAACGTAAGCATTGTTTCAGCCATGTTTCCAACGGGTTGCCTGTCTATATGGTCGTATGTAAATTCAGCTACAACAGTCGTACCTACGTTTTTACGGGAAGTTATACTAAGACCTCCGCCTGTGGCTTCTGCTGCGGCTTTAAACATAGATATACCCATACCGACTTTTCTTGTTGTTCTTGTTGTTTTAAACGGGTCGGTAACTGTACGCAAAAAGTCTTCGTCCATTCCGCATCCGTTATCAGCTATGGTAATCGAAAGCAGGTTGTGAGATACTTGTTCATTTATCTCGATTTCTATTTCGGTTGCATTAGCCTTAATTGAATTATTAACGATATCTAAAATATGTAGCGATAATTCAAGCATACAATTTCCTCACAGAATTAGTTGTATTTTGCTAAAATATCATCAACATCATCAGGTGTTAATCTTCCGTAAACATCATCATTTACAGTAAGCACTGGTGCTAATCCGCACGCACCTATGCAGCGTGTTGCCTCGATGGAATATTTTCCGTCTGCTGTACATTCGCCAACATCAATTCCTAATTTTTCTTTGATTTTGTCTAAAATTGTACCTGAACCCTTAACGTAGCAAGCTGTACCAAGACATACTGCAATGTTGTACTTACCCTTAGGATTTGTGGTAAATTGGGTATAGAAGGTAACTACTCCGTAAATTTCAGCCATAGGTACATCTAACCCGTCAGAAATAATTTTCTGAACCTCAATAGGAAGATAGCCGTAGATATCTTGTGCTTCGTGGAGTACAGGAATTAATGCTCCTGCCTGTCCCTTATGCTTGCTGATAGACTCCATCAACTTTTCTTCCTGCTCTTTTGTGCCGGAAAACGCCACTGTTGTTATCTCGCTCAAATGATTGACCTCCTTTTAGTATATAAATAAAATCATATCGATACTATGATATCATATTTTTTTTTGAATGTCTAGAAGAATTATGTATTTTTTAATAATTTTTTGTCAATCTTTTATTAAAAATTTTTTATCGTTTGTGAATTTAATGTAAAATATTTTTTTACTATTTACACAGAGCAAAAATTAAAGTATAATATAAGGTAAGAAAACTTTAGGAGTGCTTATTAATGCTTAGGAATTTATTTTTAAACGGCTTTGATATTAATGATATAATATTTATACTGATTAGAATAGTTGTTGTGCTTTTAGCCATCAGTGTTCATGAAATGGCACACGGCTTTGCCGCATACAAGCTGGGCGACAACACTGCAAAATATGACGGGAGACTCTCGTTAAACCCACTTCGCCATATTGACCCGTATGGTGCTTTATGTATGCTTTTGTTTGGATTTGGCTGGGCAAGGCCAGTTATGGTAAATCCAAATTATTTTAAAAACAATAAAAGAGATATGGCAATAACTGCACTTGCTGGTCCTATATCCAACTTTATAATGGCATTTATAGGTATGTTTGGACTTTTGTATTTATGCCGGATTTTTACTAATATTTACATTTACTGGTTTTTTTATATGCTTGTATTTTTAAATATCAGCTTAGGTATTTTTAACTTGATACCTATTCCGCCGTTAGATGGCTCTAAAATTTTTCTTTCTCTTTTGCCAAGAAGAATTTACTATGAAATTATGAGATATGAGCAATTCGGATTTATTGTTTTGATTATAGCTCTTTACTTGAATGTTTTAGACCCAATACTTAATATTGGCGTTAATGCAATTTACACCATACTGTTTTATCTTGCGGGAGGTGGACTACTTTAATGCCTCAATTGGAAATTTTAGAAAATCAACAATCAGAAGAAGAATCAAGGCACAGTGTAAAGCTTGATGTCTTTGAGGGTCCTTTAGAGCTTTTGCTCCATCTTTTGAAGAAAAACAAGGTAAGTATATACGATATACCGATTGTAAGTATCACAGAACAATATTTTGAATATATGAACACCTTAAAGGAGTTTGATATTGAGTATTCAAGTGAATTTGTGGTAATTGCCGCGGAGCTTTTGTACATAAAATCAAAAATGCTTTTGCCTAAGCACGATGGAGAAGCAGAAGATGACCCGAGAGCAGATTTGGCAAAGCGTCTGGCTGACTATCAACGAATGAAAGCAGTTTCTGAAATTTTAAAAGAAAAAGAATTTTCTGATTATTACAATTTTTATAAGGAACCTGAGGTTTTACCTAAGCGTGAAGCGGATTATTCCGAGCAGAGCTTTGAGGTTGATGCACTCTTTCGGGCGTTTTTGCAAATTCTTGATAAAACCGAGAGAAAAGCCCCTCCGCCAAAAAGTGCATTTGGCGGTGTTGTTGGACGAGCTATGGTTTCTGTTAAATCAAGGGCAGATTTTATTCGTTCGAAGTTTAACAGCAAAAAAAATGTCACATTTACATCTTTGTTTGAAAATGACGATTCAAGGCAATCAATCATCGCAACATTTTTAGCACTTTTGGAGATGATAAAGCAGGAAATTATAAAAACTAAAATTTTGGGCGATGATATATATTTAGAGAAACTTAAGGACGGTGAAATAACAGATGAATATTGATGCCGTAATAGAAAGTCTTTTGTTTGTATCAGGGGACGGCCTGGCAATTTCGCAATTGGCGGAAATTTTAGAAATTGACGATAATGATGTTCGTAAAAACATAGATAAGCTCAAAGAATTCTACAAAGAAAACAATCGGGGCTTAGAAATAGTAGAATATGATGGTTACATACAGCTAAAGACGCCGGAAGAAAATTTTCTGTATGTAACAAAACTGGCAGAAACAAAAAGAAAACAGCCGCTTTCTACCGCAGCTTTAGAGGCGTTGTCGATTGTGGCATACCACCAACCTGTAACACGCAGCAGCGTAGAGTTTATACGTGGTGTAAATTCAGATGGTCCGATGGCAAGATTGGTTGAGCGTGGTTTAATTGAGGAATGTGGCAGACTTGATGCTCCCGGACGCCCGATTTTATATGCGACAACCAAGGAATTTTTAAGAAGCTTCGGGCTAAATACTCTTACGGATTTGCCGGATATTTCAGAGCTTGCAAAGCAGTTTCCGTATATTCAATCGACTTTGGAGCAGGGTGAACAAATAGAAATGCAAGGTGATGTTTTAGCAGAAGACAAGTAAGTAGGTGATTTTATTGACAGTTTTTCTAATTACTTTAATAGTGATTATACTGATTTTGGGCACATTTTTGTTCTTGCCTCTTGAATTAGGATTAGAGATTACAAAAACTGCTGATAAAAATGATATTTTCCTTCGCTTTAAGTTTTTAAAAATCCCATTTAAAGTACGTATTAACGCAAAAAAGAATAAAAAAAGAGTTGAAATGGATTCAAAAATTGAAGAAAAAAAGCTTAGCTTTAAAAGCTTTAAACAAAATATTTCTCTTTTAAAGGATATATATAACACCAAAAAGCAGGATTTAAAAGATATGCTATCATACACAAGAAGGCATCTTGCTGTAAATCAGGTGGACTTTGAAATCCGTTTTGGTTTTGACAATGCCGCTGCGACAGGTATTTCTACGGGAGCTATCTGGGGTATGGGAAGCTTTCTTTTAAAGGTTATAGACTCGCTTATTGGCATAAATAAGATAAATATGCAGGTCAATCCGGATTTTAACAACAAAATTTTTGAGATTTATTCAAAAACAATCTTGATTATAAGGCCGATTCATCTTATAATAATAGTAGGACAAGTTTTAAAAACTTTAAATCATGTAAATAATACAATCAACAATACAATTAAGGAGCGTGTTTAAAATGAGCGAACACCCAATTAACGGTTTGATGGAAACAGCAATGCAGAGCATTAAGGATATGGTTGATGTAAACACAATCATAGGAGAACCTGTTGAGTCAAAAGATGGAACAATCATAATTCCTATATCTAAAGTATCATTCGGTTTTGGTGCCGGTGGCTCTGATTTTGGACAGAAAAACCTAGCAAACTCTGATTCTAATTTCGGTGGTGGTTCAGGTGGCGGTGCTACAATTGAGCCTGTTGCATTTATGGTTGTAGGTAAGGAAGAAATTAAACTTATGCCTGTTGAAAAGGTTTCTTCTCCTGCTCAGGAAATAATCGACAGCGTACCTACTTTGCTTGATAAAATAGTGAAGCTGTTTAAAAAGAAAAAGGACACAGAAGAATCATCTGAAGAAGCACAAACAGTAGAAACATTATAAAACATAATGGACTGTAGCATTTTGCTACAGTCCATTATGTTTTAAAGGTGTTGTTTATCAAATGTTCGAAGGAAGTTTTAGTTATTTTTCCAGATATTGTAATTATAAGCTGAATCTTTATTTACATAAAATTCAACTTTATGAAGATAATAGATATTGTAGCAAATTATCAAAAGGAGAAATAATTGTGAAAGCAACAGGAATTGTAAGACGTATAGATGATCTGGGTCGCGTTGTGATACCAAAAGAAATAAGAAGAACATTAAGAATTAGAGAGGGTGCTCCATTAGAAATTTATACCGGTAAAGATGGAGAAGTGATATTTAAAAAATATTCGCCGGTAGGGGAGCTTGGTGAATTTGCAGGAGATTATGCAGAAACGCTTTCAAAAACAAGCGGATACCCGATTTGCATTACTGATATGGATAACATAATAGCAGTTTCAGGTGTTCCCAAGCGTGAACTTGCAGATAAAAAAATAAGTGCTGGAATTGAAAAAATCATAGAAGAAAAAACATCTTTTGTTTCCAGGGGGGCAGAAAAGAAAAACATACAGGTAGTAGATGGAAATGAAAAGTATGCTGCGGGAGTGGTGGTTCCGATAATTTCCGAAGGAGATACGATAGGCTCTGTTGTTGTGTTTACAAATGAACAGCAACCTAAAATGAGCGAAATAGAAGAAAAACTTGCTCAATCGGCGGCAATTTTTTTAGGCAGACATTTAGAACAATAAAAACAGGGCGATGATTCGCCCTGTTTTTATTTATCTGTTTTTGCGGATACCCAGTCAGTCATTAGTTTAAAAATATTTGCAGATACTGCTACCTGCAAAACCAAGTCTGTCATTCTGTCGTTGTTAACGTTTTCCTCAGCAAAAATTTTAGAAGCAACATCATATATCTGTTCTGAAACAAAATTATATGCTTTGCTATGGTTTCTTACGAAGGAATCATAGGTCGTTTTAACGGTTTCCTCATCCATATCAGGAGGAATAATACTTGATATTGTAGACATAGAATGTGTTTGCTTTAAAATGCAGACCATAACCAAATAAGCTAAGTGAATTTTAGAATACTTCTTTTTAACAGGTGCGGGAACGGTCTTTAGCTTTACATAATTATTAATCATTGTAGAGGTAATCTGCATATCGCTTTTTGGTGCTAAAAAAATACTTAAATATTCATTGAGCAGTGCGACTACCTGATCCATATAAAGCTCGATAGTGGGAAAATCATCCCATGTGGGAAGTGAAAATTCTTTTAAGTACTTTTCACCCTCTGAAAAAATCTCTACCATATTTTCTTTTGTATATATCATACATCTCAACTCCCGTGTTCATTTTAACACAAAATATTTTAGAAATCAAGTGATATCAAATATTTGCTAAATAGTGCAAATTGTATTGACAAAATTTTAAATATGTGATAACATAGTATTAAATACTAAATGCGGGGAGGAAAACCATGTCGTTTAAAATTTTAACAGATTCATCGTGTAATTTAAGTGTGGAAATGCTTGATGAATTAGGAATTATTCACAAGTCCTTGACCATAGTAACAGAGGATGGAAGAGAGATAAAAAACTATTTGACAGATAACTCATTTAGCTTTAAGGATTTTTATGAGCGTCTGAGAAGTAAAGAAAATATAAAGACCTCTTTGATAAACGTTGACGATTTCACAAAAATGTTTGAGGAAGTTTTAAAAAATGGCGAAGATGTTTTGGCTATTATCGTATCCAGTGGTATTAGCGGTACATACCAGGCTGCAAAAATTGCTGCAGATGATTTACGTGAAAAATATCCTGAGCGAAAGCTTATTGTTGTAGACTCGCTCGCAGCCTCTATTGGTCATGGCTTGTTGGTATACTATGCGGCCAATATGCAAAAAGAAGGCAAATCGATGGAGGAAATAGCTGATTTTATCTATAAGAACAGACTAAATGTTGTTCATAAATTTACTGTTGACGATCTGTTTTTCTTAAAACGAGGGGGAAGACTCTCAGGAGGTGTCGCAGTTATTGGAACAATACTGCAGATTAAACCTATACTTCACGTCAACAATGAAGGTAAGCTCATTTCTCAAGCAAAGGTAAACGGCAGAAAGAAGTCAATTAACGAAATATTTGAATCATTTAAACAAAACGTTGTTGACCCCGAAAATCAGGTTGTTGCCATCTGTCATGGCGATTGTATTGATGATGCCGAGTATCTTGCAAATAAAATAAAAAGCGAATATAATGTTAAAGATATAATAATAAACTACTGTGACCCTGTTTTAGCGGCACATGCAGGCCCGAATGTTTTGGCGTTATTTTATTTAGGTAAAGAAAGATAAGTTTAAAAGACTGACTTTTTAGTCGGTCTTTTTATTTTTATATATAATAAGGAAAAAACTCTTTACAAAATATAATTTTTGTAGTATTTTATTATATGGGTGATGTTTTCATGGGTAAGGTTGGTATAGAATACGTTATGACAGAAACTGATTATTGGCTTTGGTTATCACTTAAAAAGTCTATGACGTCAGCGAAAATAAAGGTCTTGCTTGAGTATTTTTCTTCGCCCGAGGAGATTTTTAGAGCCTCTAAGGAAAAGCTCTCATCAATCAAATGCTTAAACAGACGCACTATATCTGGCCTTTCAGATAAAAACCTCGACAGAGTAATAGAAATTAAAAGGCTATGTAAAATATATGGTATAAAGGTTCTCACCTATAACAGCCCTTACTACCCTGAAAATTTGCGTAATATATCGGCACCGCCCTATGTTTTATATACAAGAAGTGCGAGAAGAATAAATCTAAACAAGTATATTCGTATTGCTATTGTTGGAAATAGAGAATCAACCGAATACGGAGAAAAAATTGCAGAAAATTTTGCTTATGATTTGGCTAACAACGGAATGGTAATAGTGAGCGGTATGGCAAAAGGTATTGATAGTGCGGCACATAGAGGCTGTATTAATGCAGGAGGAATTACTGTCGCTGTTATGGGTTGTGGTCTTCATATGGCATACCCGTCTAAAAATAAGGAGCTAATGGAAAAAATCATAGAAACAGGAATTGCAATATCAGAGTATCCCCCTGATTGTAAACCTGAAAAGTGTTATTTTCCTGAAAGAAACAGGATAATAAGCGGTTTATCACAGGGAATTATAGTAGCTGAGGCACCAAAGTCCAGTGGGTCTTTGATTACAGCAAACTACGCAATAGACCAAGACAGAGATTTGTTTGCAGTTCCCGGAGATATAAACCTATCACGCAGTGAGGGTACAAACAACTTGATAAAGGAATATGCAATAGCAGTAACTTCTGCACGCGATATATTCGAACATTATTCCTTTGAAAACTTCGAAATTAAAAAAATAAGAGAACTACAAAGGGAAAACGGCATATCTGCTCCAGAGGAATATAAGGAAGCAAGAGAAAATGAAAACATTATAAAACAAGAGTTTTATATAGGTTTAACTGACGAAGAAAAGCATATAATAACAAAGCTTTCTAAAACACCTGTCAATTTTGAAGAATTGCTTGAATTAACAGGAATTTCATCTGAAAAGCTTGTATCAATGATTACTATGCTTGAAATAAAAGGTAAAATTAAAACCCATCCGGGCAAAAACTTTACTTTAAATATCTAACGAATAGGAGTAACAATGAAATGGCAAATAATCTTGTTATAGTTGAGTCGCCCGCTAAAGCGAAAACAATAAAACAGTATTTGGGAAAATCATACAACGTAATAGCATCGATGGGGCACGTAAGAGATTTACCAAAAAGTCAGTTAGGTATCGATGTTGAACATAACTTTGAGCCTAAATATATAACAATAAGGGGAAAAGGGGATTTATTATCCAAACTCAAAAAGGATGCAAAGGTCGCAAAAAAAGTATATCTTGCAACTGACCCCGACCGCGAAGGAGAAGCTATTTCGTGGCACTTGGCACAGCTTTTAGAAATTGATGAAAATTCAAAATGCAGAATTACATTTAATGAAATTACAAAAAATGCGGTTACTCAGGCAATAAAAGAACCAAGAGCCATAGATATCGACCTGGTTAATTCTCAGCAGGCAAGAAGAGCACTTGACCGTATTGTAGGTTATAAAATAAGCCCTATTCTTTGGCGTAAGGTAAAAAAAGGCTTAAGTGCGGGCAGAGTACAGTCGGTTGCTACGAGAATGATTGTAGACAGAGAAAGAGAAATTGAAAGTTTTAACCCCGAGGAGTTCTGGACAGTTGGTGCTGTTTTAAAGAATAGTGAAAATTCACAGTTTGAGGCATCACTTATTTCTAAAAACGGCAAGAAAATAAAGCCATCCTCAGAAACAGAGGTTAAGAAAATCGCTGATGAATTAAAAGGCGAAAGCTTTGTTGTAGAGGATATAAAAACAGGAGAGAAAAAAAGAACTCCCGCACCTCCGTTTACTACAAGTACATTGCAACAGGAGGCATCTCGTAAGCTTAATTATACGGTTAAAAAAACAATGGTGGCAGCACAAAGACTCTACGAAGGTGTTCAGATTCAGGGACACGGAACCGTTGGTCTTATAACATATATGAGAACGGACTCACTTCGTATCTCGGCAGATGCTTTGTCAGATGCAAGAAAAGTGATTTCCCAAAAATACGGTGATTCAATGCTGCCTGAAAAGGCAAATGTATATAAAACAAAAAATTCAGCTCAGGATGCTCACGAAGCAATAAGACCGACATATGTTTCAATTACACCTGCAGAGGTAAAAGACCAGCTTCCGACGGATATGTATAAAACGTATAAGCTGATTTGGGAACGCTTTGTTGCTTCTCAGATGAAACCTGCAATTTACGAAACTGCAACTGTAGATATTAAGGCTGGTAGCTATGGTTTTCGTGAAAGTGGCTCAAAGCTTGTATTTAAAGGATATATGAGCGTGTATGTTGAGGGCAGAGATGATGATTTAACAGAAAAAGACAATATTTTGCCCACTATGTCTGTAGGAGAAAAGTTAAAGCTGGTTAATTTAAAAAACGAGCAACACTTTACTCAACCGCCTTTGCGTTATACTGAGGCTACACTTATCAAGGCATTAGAGGAAAAGGGTATAGGAAGACCCAGTACCTATGCTCCTACAATTACGACTATTACAACTCGCGGATATGTAGGCAGAGATAAGAAACAGTTAGTCCCCACAGAGTTAGGAACAGTAGTCACCGATATTATGATTGAGCATTTTCCCGATGTTGCAGGGGCAGAATTTACTGCAGACATGGAGGAACGACTTGATAAAATTGAAAGCGGAGATATAAACTGGGTAGATATTTTAGAGGATTTTTACGGACCGTTTGCTGAAAGCATAGAAAAAGCAGATAAGGCTATAGGAAAAGTGAAGATTGCCGACGAAGAATCTGACGTTGTTTGCGAAAAATGCGGCAGAAAAATGGTTTATAAAATGGGAAGATTCGGAAAATTCCTGGCTTGTCCGGGATTCCCTGAGTGCAGAAATGCAAAGCCTATAGTAAAAGAAACAGGTGTAAATTGCCCTGAATGTGGCAAGAAGATTCTGGAGAAAAAATCAAAAACGGGTAAAGTATATTATGGCTGTGAGGATAACCCGAAATGCGATTTTATGACTTGGGACGTGCCTGTAAAAAATGAGAAATGCCCCGATTGCGGAAGTATTTTGGTTAAGAAAAAAGGGAAAAAAGCAAGTGTTGTTTGCGTAAATCCCGAATGCGGATATAAAAAATAAATCTGTGAGGTGAGATTGTGGAAAGTATAATAAATAAATTAAAAAACTGCCATAACCTTACTGATAGTGAACTTAAAAAAGTAATAGAAACAGACGAATTTGATGAGGAGTTGTATTCGTCTGCTGATGAAGTAAGACGTGAAATTTACGGAAATCACGTCTATATAAGAGGACTTATAGAAGTTACGAGCTTTTGTAAGCGAAACTGTTATTATTGCGGTTTGCGTCGTGATAACGAAAAGGCACAAAGGTACAGATTGACAAAAGAAGAAATACTTGCTTGCTGTGATAAAGGCTATAAGCTTGGATTTAGGACTTTTGTTCTGCAGGGCGGAGAAGATGACACAATAACTGACGGGGAAATTTGTGAAACAGTCAGAAGCATTAAAAAAAACTATCCAGACTGTGCTGTAACTCTTTCGGTAGGTGAGAAAAGCTATGAATCGTATAAAAGCTTTAAAGAAG
The DNA here is from genome assembly GCA_045596445.1 of Congzhengia sp. GTDB lineage: Bacteria > Bacillota > Clostridia > UBA1381 > UBA9506 > Congzhengia. The sequence goes on from JAZOCK010000026.1 coordinate 66,781, forward strand.
CTGGAGCGGACAGATATTTACTAAGGCACGAAACTGCAGATGATGAACATTACAGTAGGTTGCACCCAAAAAGTGCAAGCGTTCAAACGCGTAAAAAATGCCTTTTTGACCTAAAAGCATTAGGTTTTCAGGTTGGTTCAGGCTTTATGGTTGGTTCACCATATCAGACAACCGAAAACTTAATATCAGACCTTAGATTTTTACAAGAACTTAAGCCTGATATGATTGGAATTGGTCCTTTTATTGCTCATAAGGATACACCGTTAGGAGAAAACCCGTCAGGAACGCTAAAACTAACTCTTCGCATGATTGCAATTTTAAGGCTTATGTTCCCAAAGGCACTGATTCCTGCGACCACTGCCTTAGGTACGATTAAAAAAGGCGGCAGAGAATTAGGGCTGTCGGTTGGAGCAAATGTAGTTATGCCGAATTTATCGCCAAAAGATGTAAGAAAAAAATATGCAATATATGAAAATAAGCTTTCAACTGACGGGGAGTCAGCTGAGGGATTAAAATTGCTTTGTGAAAGTGTAAATTCCATAGGATATAAAATAGTTACTGACATAGGTCACGCAAAAACCTTTTTGGAATAGGGGAAAAATAATGGTAAAAAAAATCATTCTTGTACTTTTGAGCTTTGTTGTTCTTTGTTCGTTTGCGTCATGTGGAAATAAGATAAAAAACGAGGAATCTGTCTTTATAAAGGAAAATGAAAACAAAAATGCATATACTCTTAATGCAACACCGTTGTCGCGTGAGATTACCTTTGACGGAAACGGGGTGGCGGTCACACTAAACGAGATAATTTACGAGGATGTAATAACTAAGCTCAGCTTTGATATTAAAAATAATACAGAGCAAATGTTAAAGGTATTGATAACGGATATATCTGTAAATGAAATTATGTGTGTTGATACAATGATGACAGATGTAGAAGCAAATAGCGAGAAAACAGACTATTTTGAAATAAGCAACGAGTGGTTTTATAATTTGGATATTGAAACAATTATGGAGTTGGAGTTTGTAGTAAGAATACTTGATGGAAATTCTAACGAAATTGCACACTCTGATACATTAAGGGCAACGACGGATGCACCCATTACCTACAGCCAACAGTATAATCTGGATGGCACAGAAATTTATGATAAAGACGGAATTACATTTTCTGTAGGTGAGCTTAAAAGCAGTAAATATTCAAATGATTATGAGCTTGTATTCAATATTTTTAACAATACCAAAAGAAGCTTTTCTGTTATGGCTAAGGATGTATATGTAAATGATGTTAAGGTAAATCCGACGTTTATTATTACAGTCGGGGCAAACAAAAGTGCGGTAGATACAATGCTGTTTTTGGAAAATGATTTAAAATCATTAAAAATTAATGAAATAAAAACGGTAACCGCTTCTTTTATAGCAAAGGATGAGAATTCAAATACAGTCTTTGAGCTTTTAAATGTAAACATACCATTTAAGTAATATGAATCGAAAATCCCGCATAAAATGTAATCAGAATTTATGCGGGGTGACGGCATGGTGCAAAAAAAACAATTTATAAAAAATGTAGTTTTGCTTACTGCAGTATCACTTTTGATGCGAACAGTAAGCTTTTCTTTTAATGTGTATGTTGCAAACAAAATTACGGCGTCTGGTATGGGACTCTTTGCACTCATTATGTCTGCTTATAATTTTGGTATAACCTTTGCAACCTCGGGGATAAATTTAGCATCTACAAAGGTAATAGCAGAAGAAATTGCACAGGGAAAAAGCAAAAAAAAGGCAGTTCGTAAATGTATAATATATGCTCTGTTTTTCGGGATTTTAGCATTTCTGTTTATATTTTTTGGTGCATCATTTTTTGCAGAAAATATAGTTGGAGATGAAAGAATTAACCTGCCTCTTAAGATACTTTCGCTGTCACTGCCTTGCGTTTCAATGTCTTTTGCACTGAGTGGATATTTCATATCAACAGGAAAGGTTTATAAAAATTCTCTGGTGCAGATAGCGGAACAAATAATTAAAATTTTTATGGCTGTGCTTCTTATTAACAGATGGGGGAGCGGAAGTGTGTTATCTGCTTGTTTGGCTTTGGTTGCCAGTGGTACAATAGCGGAAATACTCTCTTTTCTTATTCTCTTCGCAGTTTATTTAATTGATGTTAGAAACGAACACTTAAAATCCTCTTGTGACTTGAGTAAGCGTGTGCTTAAATATGGACTCCCTGTGGCATTCAGTGCTTATTTGCGTTCCGCACTTTCGACAGCGGAGAACACCTTAATTCCAAAAGCTTTAGAAAAATTCAGCGGACAAAAGAACTCTGCTCTTGCATCATACGGTATTGTTCATGGTATGGTAATGCCAATGATTTTTTTGCCATCAGGTGTTGTAAGCTCGGTTTCTACTTTGCTTGTTCCGGAAATTACAAAGCTTAATAGTCTGAACAATAACAAAAAAATTGACAGCATTATAGAGCGTGTTCTATCGCTGACACTTGCTTTTTCAATAGGTGCATCAGGCATTTTATATTTTTTTTCAAATGAGCTTTCAATGCTTTTTTACGGAAATCATGAGGTGGCACATTATTTAAAATTGGTAGCACCAATAGCTTCCATTATGTATGCCGATGGTGTTGTTGATGCGGTTTTAAAGGGTTTAAACCAAGAAATACATGCAATGCGATATGACATTGTTTTGTCGGCAGTTTCGATATTTTTAATAAGTACACTTATACCCATAAAAGGTGTTTACGGATACATTATAATAATCTATATTTCAGAAATGATAAATGCGTATCTTAGCATATGCAGACTGATGGAAGTATCAAATTTTAATATAAAGCCTTTCGCCTGGACTGTAATACCTGCTTTGGCAGTTTTTTCTTCGTGCTTTTTTTCTAAAAGTATTTTTGGAAATAATACCATTTCCGTTTTGTGTGCACTAACAATATATGCCTTAATAACAATAATCTATAGGGGGAAAACACCGCTTTACAAAAAAATAAATATATGATATAATAAATTTCAATATAAAATGGTGTAAGTAGGTGAAATGCGTGGCAACTAATTGGACACACGAGCAGCAATCGGCAATCGACTCTAAAAATCAGAATTTGCTTCTTTCTGCAGCTGCAGGAAGCGGCAAAACCGCAGTGCTTGTAGAGAGAATCATAACAAGAATTACGGATACTGACAGCCCCATTGATGCGGACAAGCTATTAGTTGTTACATTTACAAATGCAGCGGCAAATGAAATGCGGGAGCGTATTTTATCAGCACTTGAAAAAAAACATACAGAAAATCCTAAAAACCAGCAAATAACACGTCAATTAACACTTTTAAAGAAAGCACAGATTACGACAATTGATTCATTTTGTATAGATATTTTAAGAAGTTTTTTTGTAGACGCTAATCTTTCACCAGATTTTTTAGTAGCAGACCCTACCGAAAGTAAGGTTATGTTAGATGAAGCTTTAGACAGCGTAATAAATGAAATGTACGATGATGAAAAATTCGGTGCGGATTTTTTATGCCTTATGGAGTCGTACACAAATTCTAAAGCAAACGACATAAATTTTAAAGATTTACTTATATCGATTTATTATTTTTCAACCAGCCTGCCAAATCCAAATGAGTGGCTTGATAAATCTGCCGACAGATTTTTGCTCAAGGGCGATTTTAAAAATAGCATATATAACGATATAATTTTAAATGAAGTCCATGATGAGTGCAAAAGAGCAGTATCCGAATATGAAATTATGATTGAATTGGCAGAGAGTGACACTTTGTTTACTTATGCAACAATCTTAAAAGAGGAAAAGAGCTTTTTTGAGGAATGCATAAATTTAAACGATTACGATAAATTAAGAGAAAAAGTAAACCTATACGAATTTAAAAGAAGACCTGCAGTTCCTAAAAATCTTTCACCCATAAATTTAGATGCCGTAAATGAAATGCGTAAAAAAGTTAAAGAGCGTCGAATGGGAAAAATTTGTGACAAGCTATTAAGCCTGACATCAGTTCAACAAGGAAATGCAATTGAAAAAATGTATCCTTTGATGGTTTGTCTTTCGGAAACGATTAAAAGATTGTCAAACAGATTTTCGGAAATGAAGCTTAACAAGAATATTTTAGACTTTTCAGATTGTGAACATTATTGCTTAGATGTATTAAAAAAATCCCAGATTGCTGAAATAGTAAAAAACAAATATGACGAAATTTACATAGATGAATATCAAGACACCTCTAAATTGCAGGAGGCGATATTTGCGTGCATAAAGAGGGAAAACAATCTCTTTATGGTTGGAGATATTAAGCAGAGCATATATAGATTCAGGAATACTGACCCGATGCTTTTTAAGACAAAGCGTGAATGCTTTTCAAAGGATGAAGAATCACAAGACAGAAAAATAGTCTTATCTAAAAATTTCAGAAGTCGCAAAAACATACTTGACTCAGTTAATTATATTTTTGAAAGAATAATGTCAGAGGATTCGGGCGAGATAGACTATAATCAAGAAGAAAAACTGTATTTAGGTGCAGATTATCCTGATGATAACGTTAATCCTTTAGATTACGAAACCGAGGTTGCAATAGTTGATACTAAGTCAATAGCAGAAACTGATGAGGATGATTTGGGAAAAATTGAACTTCAGGCTATGTACTGTGCAAAAAGAATAGCAGAGCTTATTGATAGCGGAGCACAAATTTTTGATGGCGGAAAATACAGAAAAATAACATATAAGGATATATGTATAATTTCCCGAAATGTTAAGGATAACTCAATTATATTAAATGCGGTGCTTTCTGATTACGGAATTCCGGTGTATGCAGAAAACACAGGCTCTTACTTTTTAAGCCGTGAAGTAGAGATTATGCTTTCCATGCTTTCGGTAATAGATAATCCCTACCAGGATTTGCCTCTGATTTCTGTTTTGCGTTCTGTTATTTTTAATATTTCATCGGAAGAATTAGCAAAAATAAGAAGCTACGACAAGAAAAAATCCTACTATGACGCTATTGTTGCTTGTAGCGAAACAGATACCGACGAGGGAAAGCTCTCAAGAAAAATAGTAGAAGAAATAGATAAGTTTATCGCTAAGTCAAAGCGTATGAGCGTTAGCGAATTGATTTTAGATATTTATAATACTACGGGCTATTATGATGCACAACAGACACTTTCTAATGGAGTTATTCGATGTGCTAATCTGAGACTTTTATATAATCGTGCTAAGGCTTATGAAAATACGGGCTTGCGGGGATTATACAGCTTTATTAAATTTATAAATGATTTTAAAGAAACAGGCAACGATTTAGAGGCGGCACATCTTGCAGCTGAGCAAAATGACAGTGTTCGTATTATGAGCATACATAAGAGCAAAGGTCTTGAATTCCCTGTGGTTATTCTTTTTGCAGCAGAACATCAGTTTAATTTGATGGATTTGCATCGTAGTGTGTTGTACCATGCAGATTTAGGATACGGACCGAAATTTGTAGATACAGATTTAAGAATAACATATACATTTGCACCCCGTGCCGCTTTAGAAAGCGTTCTTTATAAAGAAAGTATTGCCGAGGAAATGAGAATTTTATATGTGGCATTAACTCGTGCAAAGGAAAAAATTATAATAATAGGCTCTGATAAAAATATAAAATCCAAAATAAGAAAGTGTATCCCGGGCGAGAGTGATATGCGTATAAACGGTGCACTTGTGTCGGAACACATATCCTATCTTGATTGGATAATTATGGCACTGATTGACCATAAAGATGGGGGAGAATTAAGAAAATATATCGATAATGACCGCAATATGTATATATTTGATGACGAAAGTAGGTTTTTAGTAAGCGTCATAGAAAAAATTGATGATTTAAATGGATTTATGTGTAATACAACCAGAAATAATGATGACAATACCATTAATACAGATAAAATCATTGACTTAATGGAATTTAAATATCCAAATTCAGATGATATAAAACTGCCATCTAAAATTACAGTAAGTGAGTTAAAAAAGAGAAAAGAGGAAAGCATCTCAGAAGGCTTTGAAATTTTTAAAAAGCCAAGGAAAATAAACGAAAAGGCTTTGGGACTGACTTCTGCTGAGATTGGAATTGCGTACCATACTGTTTTACAAAAATACGACTTAAAAGCTCCTTGCGACACAAAGGAAGACATAAAAGAACAAATAGAAGTAATTAAAAGGAATGGATTTTTGACCGAGGAAGAGGCTGGTGCCATAAATTCGGAGAAAATTTTAAAATTCTTTAAATCGAGCACAGGCAGAATGATGCTTTCAGCACCTAAAGTTTTGCGGGAATATATGTTTGGGGTAAGCATACCTGCAAAAAGCATTATTGAGGCAACACAAAGTGAAGAGAACATAATGTTACAGGGTATCATAGATTGTATTCTTATAACTGATGACGGAATTATAATCATTGACTATAAAACCGACCGTAGCTTTGACGCCTCAGATACTGTGGAAAAATACAGAATTCAGCTTGAATGTTACAAATATGCGGTAGAAAAAATCTTTAAAAAGCCCGTAATAAGAAAAATACTATATATGTTTGAGGGCGATATGGGAATGAGCCTTTAAATTGATGATAAAGATAGAAGAGTAGGTAAAAACAGTGATAGGAATACTTAATGTATATAAGCCAAAAGGTATGACATCACACGATGTAGTATCTTTTGTAAGACGCCAGCTTAAAATTAAGAGAATAGGGCATACAGGGACTTTAGACCCATTAGCTACAGGGGTTTTGCCGATTTTAATAGGAAATGCAACAAAGCTTTCTGATTTGATTATGGCTGATGAAAAAAAATATTCAGCACATGTTATTTTGGGCATCACAACTGATACAGACGACACCACAGGCAGAGTTTTAGAGGAAAAAAACGTAGACATTACCGAGGAACAACTAAAAGGGATATTACGAAATTTTATAGGAGAAATTGAACAAATTCCACCTATGTATTCAGCAATTAAGGTAGACGGAAGAAAACTTTACGAATTAGCACGAAAGGGTGTCGAAATAGAAAGAAAACCACGAAAAATCACGATATATTCAATAGATATATCTAATTTTGACGGCACGTCATTTGATATGGATATTCACTGTGGCAAGGGTACTTACATAAGGGCACTGTGCCGTGATATTGGTGTTGCTTTAGGCGTAGGTGCTGTAATGGACAAGCTCGAAAGAACAATGAGCGGTGTGTTTTTAAAGGAAAATTCGCATACATTTGAGGAAATAGAAACGGCAGTAAATGAAGGGACACTGGAAAATATACTCATTAAACCTGATGAGGTCTTGTTATCATTTGAAGCGATTGATGTAAACGAAGAAAATGCTAGAAAAATTAAAAACGGCATAAGGCTCAGGCCTCAGCAGTTAGGAATATCAAAATTTTCTGAAAACGATATGTATAGAATATATGAACATCACAGTTTGATTTGCTTATTAAAGGTAAAAGAATGCGATGGCCAATTACTCTTAACAATCGAAAAAAGCTTTTATTAGGAGGATATATGCAGACTGTATATGCAGACTATAAAAAAGTTAACACTGCAGGTGGCACGGCGATAGCCATAGGTAATTTTGATGGCTTGCATAAGGGACATAAAAAAATGCTTGACACTTTAAAATCTGTGGCGTATGATTTAGGAGTGCCCTCAGTTGTGTATACATTTTTAAAGCATCCTGTAAATATGCTTTGCACAAACAATTCACAAAGGGTAATATATAACAACGAAATGAAAGAAAAGCTCTTTTCTGATTTAGGTATTCATACGTTGTTCTTTGAAGATTTTTTAAGTGTATGCGAGATGGATGCAGGGGAGTTCGTGAGAAAAATTTTGATTGATAAATTCAATATTTCAGCAGCTGTTATAGGTGAGAACGGGAAATTCGGAAAAGGTGGCAAAGGGAATGCTGAGCTTTTGGTTGAATTGGGAGAGCGATATGGTTTTTCAGTTCACGTTGTTAAAGCCTTAGAGGTTGGTGGTGTTCTTTGCTCAAGCACTGAAGTAAGAAAGAGAATAGCATCAGGCGATGTAGCAGGTGCAGCTGATCTTTTGAACAGACCATATTCTGTTAAGGGAGTCGTAGTTGGAGGAAAGCAATTAGGAAGAACATACGGATACCCCACTGCAAATATTGTTCAAGAGAAAGAAACAGCAAAACTCAAAAGCGGTGTCTATGCCACAAATGTTATTGTTGGAAAAAACATATATAAAGCAATAACAAACGTCGGTACAACAAGCTTTGACGACAATGATGAAGAGAAAATTGAAAGCTATATCTTAGATTTTAACAGTAATATATACAATAAAGAAATAGAAATTGAATTTTTATACTATATGCGTGACTTTAAAAATTTTACTACTATAGACGAATTGGAAATACAACTCAACGAAGATAAAAAAATGAGAAAGTTAGAGGTAACAAGATAATGAAAGTAACATTGCTGACACACACACCTGAACCCGAAAAAATTATAGCCGCAGCCGCTAAGCTTTGCTATTCTGAGAGTGGAGTAGAAAACATATTAGAGGGCTTAAATGATGAAAAGACAGAGAAGTTTTTAAATATGCTTATGAGCCTAGGACACCAAAGTCCTGTTGAACATGTGACATTTACATTTGGTATTGAGGGTGTAAGTCGCTCGCTTCTGGCACAGATTACAAGACATAGAATCGCGAGCTACAGCGTAAAATCTCAACGCTATGTAAAAGAAGGTATGTTTGAGTACATAACACCTCCTGAAATTGCAAATAACGAAAAGGCTAAAAAGCTGTATATTAAGACAATGGAGGCAGACCAAAAGGCATACGACGAGTTAACAGACATATTGTTCGAAAAACATTTAAGTGACCTTTTAGCAGACGGAAAAGACGAAAAAGAAGCGAAAAAAGCAGCGGAAAAAATGGCTATTGAGGATGCAAGATTTGTTCTTCCTAATGCTTGTGAGACAAAAATGGTAGTAACAATGAATGCAAGGAGTTTGATGAATTTCTTCAATCATCGTTGCTGCAGCAGAGCACAATGGGAAATAAGAGATTTAGCAGATGCTATGCTCGATTTGGTAAAAGATGTTGCACCGACACTGTTCAAAAAGGCAGGACCATCCTGCGTTGCAGGTAGCTGTCCTGAGGGGAAAATGACCTGTGGAAAAATGCAAAGTATGCGTAAAAAATACGTCTCGGAGGAAAAATAATGGGCAGACTTATCGTAATTGAGGGTGTTGACTCAAGTGGCAAGGAAACTCAGACCAAACTGTTATTTGAATACATCAAGTCGCTTGGCAAAAAAGTAAAAAGAGTGTCATTTCCTGACTATGACAGTGATTTTTGTATGCCTGTAAAAAAATATTTGGCAGGAGATTTAGGAAATAACCCAAGTGACGTAAATGCTTATGCCGCATCTTCTTTTTATGCAATTGACAGATATGCAAGCTTTAAAAAGGGTTGGGGAAGCTTTTATGAGAGCGGTGGAATAGTCATCTGCGACAGATATGTAACATCAAATATTGTGCATCAGGCAATGAAAATTGATGGCGATAAAACAGAGTTTATTAACTGGCTTTCTGATTATGAGTATAATAAACTTGGACTTCCTAAGCCGGACGTTGTGATATTTTTAGATATGCCACCGAAAGCTGCACAGCTTTTGATGAAAAATCGTGCAAATAAGATTACGGGCGATAAAGAAAAGGACATACACGAAAAAAACAAGGATTATTTAACAAATGCTTATAATAATGCTATTGAAGTAGCTGAGCATCAGGGTTGGCACAGAGTTGCTTGTGCTAAGGGCTTAGCTGTTCGCACAATAGAAGACATACATAATGAAGTTGTAGAAATAGTAAAAAAGTATTGTAAATAAAAAATAGAGTTCGAGTATTTTAAAGCATTTAAAAGAAAAAAAGAGAATTTTAAAGTTTTAAAAATGTATTTTAATTTTTATAAAAAAAGTACTTGACATATTAAAAAAAGTGTTTTATAATAGTTAACGTTGTAAAAAGAACAGGATAATTCTGTTTAAAATTAGGAGGAAAGCATAATGAGTACATTTATGGCGAAAGCTCATGAAGTAGAAAGAAAATGGTACATTATAGATGCTGAAGGCAAGCCTTTAGGTAGAGTTGCAGCAGCAGCAGCTAACATTTTAAGAGGTAAGCACAGACCTGAATACACACCTCACGTTGATTGCGGCGAATTCGTAATCGTAATAAATGCGGGCAAGGCTGTTTTAACAGGTAAAAAGCTTGACCAGAAAATCTATTACAGACACACAGGATGGGTTGGCGGTCTTAAGGAAGTTAAATATAGCAAGCTTATGGCTGAAAAACCTGAATTTGCAATGACAAAGGCTATCAAAGGTATGCTCCCGCATAACACACTTGGTGCAAAGGCTCTTACAAGATTAAGAGTATACGCAGGCGACAAGCATGAAAATGAAGCACAGAAACCTGAAGCATGGGCTTTAGAGATTAAATAAGGAGGAGCATGAATTATGGCAGACTTTTTCTATGGCACAGGTAGAAGAAAAAAATCTATCGCAAGAGTTAGACTTATCCCCGGTAAGGGAGATATTAAAATAAACGGCAGAACTTTAGACGAATACTTTGGTTTGGAAACATTAAAGATTATCGTTAACCAGCCGTTAGTTTTAACAAAGACAGAGGGCAAATTTGACGTAATCGTAAATGTAATCGGTGGTGGCTTTACAGGTCAGGCTGGTGCTATTCGTCATGGTATTTCAAGAGCATTATTAGAGGCTGATGAAGAAGCATACAGACCTTTGCTTAAAAAAGCAGGTTTCTTAACAAGAGACCCAAGAATGAAGGAAAGAAAGAAGTACGGTTTAAAGGGTGCTCGTCGTGCACCACAGTTCTCAAAACGTTAATCGAATATTTTCGTTTTCAAAGCTCCGCGTTGGCGGAGCTTTTTTTATAAACAAAAAAGGTGCTGTAGCATTTTGCTACAGCACCTTTTCATACTCTTACAATAAATTCATTATGCCTTATAAAATACCCTTGATTATGTTGACAGACAGGACACATATTCGGTGCATCTTTACCTGTGTGGATATGACCGCAGTTTAAGCATAACCACTTTGTTTCGTTATCGTTAGAAAAAAGTTTGTTTTGCTCTAATAATTCTTTAAAGTGTTTAAATCGGTCGCCGTGAGTTTTTTCAATTTCTGCAATTTGTGAAAACAACTTGCTTATGGATATAAAACCCTCTTCCTCTGCTATTTTTGCAAAGGTGGAATAAACGGGATTGTGCTCTTCAAATTCGTTGTGTGCAGCACGGTTTAAAAGCTCTGTCACATTTGTTGAGATATCGATTGGGTAAGAAGCACATATTTCAATATTTTCTCCGGAGCATTCCGATAAGGCATTATAATAAAGCTCTGCATGCTCTTTTTCTTGGTTCGCAGTAAAAGTAAAAAGCCTTTCAATTACAGCTAAATTCTGCTTTTTTGCTTCTTGAGCTGCAAATGTATATCTGTTTCTTGCCTGAGATTCGCCGGCAAAGGCTTTTAACAGATTTAATTTTGTTTCACTGGACCTAAAATCCATAAAAAATCACCTTCCCTTTGAAGATATCATTTCCAAAAGGAAGGTAATTATACTAAAATTTAAAATTATATCTCGTAATCATAAGCTAAACGCAGAGCTACATTAGGACGAACAAGTCCGTCTGCAACTGCTATATGCTCGGGATGAGAAGCGTAAAATTTAAGAGCCGCCTCGTCTTTAAATGTAGAATCCAGCATCAAATCGCCACGTGATGATGAAAGACCATTTGTTATAATTTTTAAATCAATTAGTCCGTCAATTTTTCCTACCAAACCTTCTAATGCAACTTTTATTTCGCTGATTAAGATTTTTTTATCAGTTATCTCATCTTTTAATGACCAAATAATTACGTGTTTTACCATATAAAACCCTCCAAAATATAAATTATATCTTTAATGATACCACAAAAACTGCTAAAATCAATACAAGTTTTATGTTTTTTTATAAAAAAGTGCTTTTTTTATAAAGTTTTTCTTTTAAAATGAAAATATATGTGGTATAATTACTTTGTTATTATATTTTAAAAGGAAGTGTGCGTTACGAGCAGAGTAGGATTTTCAAATCAAAAATATTTAAGTTTGCAATCAGAACAGATAAAAAAACGTATTGCACAGTTCGGAGGAAAGCTTTATCTTGAGTTTGGTGGTAAGCTTTTTGATGATTATCACGCATCAAGAGTTTTGCCGGGTTTTGAGCCTGATAGCAAAATGCGTATGCTTCAACAATTGAAGAATGAGGCGGAAATTGTAATTACCATAAATTCCGATGATATACAATCAAATAAAACACGCGGCGATTTGGGTATCACATATGACAATGATGTATTAAGACTTATAGATACTTTTCGCGAAATGGATTTGTATGTCGGCGGTGTAGTGTTAACACGTTTTAATGAGCAACCCTCAGCAAATGCATTTTTGAAACTGTTGGAAAAGCGTGGTATTCGTTGCTATCGTCACTATACAATCCCGGGATATCCGTCAAATATTCCCCACATTGTAAGTGAGGAAGGATTAGGGAGAAATGAGTATATCGAAACAACACATTCGCTTGTTGTAATTACCGCACCAGGACCGGGCAGTGGTAAAATGGCGACATGTCTGAGCCAATTATATCACGACTACAAACGTGGAATTAAGGCAGGTTATGCAAAGTTTGAAACATTTCCAATTTGGAATTTGCCGCTTAATCATCCTGTAAATTTAGCATATGAGGCTGCAACAGCTGATTTAAATGATATCAATATGATTGATCCGTTTCATTTTGATGCTTACGGGGAGGTTGCGGTAAACTACAATAGAGATGTCGAGATTTTTCCTGTTTTAAATACAATTTTTGAAAAAATTCAAGGCTCATCACCTTATAAATCGCCAACTGACATGGGTGTTAATATGGCAGGAAATTGCATACTTGATGATGAGGTGTGTCGTGATGCGTCAAAAAGAGAGATTATAAGAAGATTTTTCTCGGCAACGTCATCAGCTTTTCGTGGTAAAGCTTCCGAGGCACAGGTTGAAAAAATAAAGCTTTTAATGAATCAGGTGAGCATTACACCGGAATATTCTCCTGCAGTTCCTGTTGCTTTAAAGAGAGAAGAGGAAACAGGGGCACCTGCAGGGGCGTTGTTGCTTCCTGATGGCAGAATAGTAACAGGAAAAACATCTGACACGCTAGGTGCGGCATCTGCACTCCTTTTAAATGCTTTAAAGGTTTTGGGAAATATCGATAAACCCGTGCATTTAATCGAGGCTCACGTATTAGAGCCGATATGTAATCTAAAAACAGAATATTTAAAAAACAAAAACCCAAGACTTCATACTGATGAAATTCTGCTCGCACTGACAATTTCGGCATTAAGCTCTAATGTTGCACGTGCTGCTAAAGAGCAGCTTAAGAACCTTCGTGGAAGCGATGCACATTTTACTGTAATTTTAAGCGATGAGGACGAAAAAATTCTCAAAAAATTAGGAATTAATGTAAGCTATGAACCAAAGTATGAAAACGGAAGATTGTACCAATAGATAAAATAAGCGACAGAACTATGTTCAGTCGCTTATTTTATCTATATACATTTCGCCGACTATTTTTGGCTTTACTAAAGCGTTTGTGGCTTCAGTTATCTCATTTAAAAATTTATCAATCAAATCAAATTTTACGAATGCTGTAACTAAAACATCAACGCCATATTCCGTTTCCCCCATGATATACTCGTCGTTATTTATAATGTATTGAATTTTTCCAAGCATATCATACGGGACAGAAATTTGTACCTCGTGGCAGTATATTTTTTCTGTGATTTTGGCGTTTATGATGCCGTCCTTTGCTGATTTTCCATAGGCACGAACAAGTCCGCCTGTTCCAAGTAACGTGCCGCCAAAATATCTTGTAACAACAATCGCAACGTCGGTAAGACCTTCCTTTAATATTACATCTAAAACGGGAACACCCGCTGTGCCGCTTGGTTCACCGTCATCAGTAAAGCGGGAAATGTTATTCTCAGACACGACGTAAGCATAGACGTTGTGGCGGGCATCACGGTACTTTGCCTTTATTTCCGAAATGAAAGCGATTGCCTCTTCTTCTGTGGTAACCTGTTTGACGCTCGCTATAAAGCGAGATTTTTTTTCGATAATCTCTGCTGTTCCATATCCATATACAGTTTTATAGGTCATATTCTTATTCATTGTGTTCCTCCGCAAAGTATTCGCGATATTTAGAATAGAAAGACGCATCTAAAAGAGCAGTAACCTTAGTTCCGTCAGCTTCGTAGGTTTCTTCTAAAACTGTTTGATTTTCGTGAATTTCGGACAAAATCTGCCCCATAGAATATGGGATTAAAAGGGTTGTTTTTTTCTTTTTGCCCGGTACTAAATTTTCTAACTTTAGCAACAAATTTTCAATGCCTAAGTTTTTCTTGGCACTAATTTCAACAAAAGGCTCGCCCTTTGCAAGTACACTTAGATTTTTATCCTGCGGAATTAAATCCGATTTGTTGAACACTATAAATTTGGGCTTATTGGAGGCACCAATATCATCTAATAATCTTGATACGATTTCTAAGTGCATATCAACATCGTTGTCCGCACTGTCTGCCACAATCATTAAGAGGTCTGCATAAACCGTTTCTTCCAATGTTGATTTAAAGGCTTCTACTAAGTGGTGGGGTAGCTTTCTTATAAATCCGACAGTGTCAACTAACATAATTTCACGCTTGTCAGAAAGAGTAAGACCACGAATGGTAGGGTCAAGTGTTGCAAAAAGTTTGTCCTGAGTTAAAACGTCTGCACCTGTTAACCTGTTTAATATTGTTGACTTGCCGGCGTTTGTATAGCCAACAATTGCGACCATATATCTATTTTCTTTTTTGCGACGATTTCTTAAGAGTTCTCTGTGTTTTTTTACTTCTTCTAATTCTTCCTTTAAATGAGTGATTCTTCTGTGGATGTGGCGACGGTCAGTTTCAAGCTTTGTTTCACCGGGACCCCTTGTTCCTACGCCACCGCCTAATCTTGACAGTTTACTGCCCATACCCGTAAGACGTGGGAGCAGGTACTTTAGTTGAGCTAATTCTACCTGGATTTTACCTTCGCCCGTTACAGCGTGACGGGCAAAAATATCTAAAATCAGCATACTTCTGTCTATAACACGAATATTTAATCTGTCTTCTAAATTTCTTATTTGAATGGGAGATAGCTCGTCATCAAATATAACAAGATTTGCATCCAATTCGGCACACGCGTTTTTTAATTCTTCTATTTTTCCATCGCCGATATAGGTTGCTTTTTCGATTTGTGATTTGTTCTGTATCATATATCCGCAGGTTATGGCACCTGCTGTATCTGCCAAGCGTTCAAGCTCAGCAATAGTTTCTTCGGTTGTATCAGAAAGTGTGTCAACTGCACCTGTATGCACACCGCAAAGTACAGCACGTTCAACTGTTTCAATATTTTCAGTAATCACTGTTTTCTTCCTTTCCTGAATTTTCGCCTGCTAAATATCCTGTAGAATAAGCAATTTGCAAATTAAAACCACCTGTATAGGCATCAACGTCTATTACTTCTCCTGCAAAATAAAGCCCGGGCACAAGCTTTGATTCCATTGTTTTAGGATTTATTTCTTTTACGGAAACACCACCTGAGGTAATGATTGCTTCGTTGATTGGGCGGGTGCCGTTTATTTCTAAAGTGAAGTTTTTAAGTAAATCTATAAGCTTTAGTCGTTCTGTCTTTGTGATGTCACGGACTTTTTTTCGCCCGGATATGCCCGAGAGTTCAACTATTACAGGTATCAGCTTTTTAGGTAAAAGCTCATCTAATGAATTTATAAAATCCTTGTTTAGTTCGTTAGAAAAATCGCGTAAAATTCGTTTATCCAGGGCTTCTGCATCTAATGCCGGCTTTAAATCTATTGATAAAATATACTTTTTGGTAAAATCACGCAAGTGAGAGCTTGCCGAAAGTATCACAGGACCAGATACACCAAAATGTGTGAATAACATTTCACCAAAGTCCTCATACACCTTTTTTCTGTTCGTATCAAAGATTTTAACAGCGACATTTTTCAAAGAAAGACCCATTAGACTTTTTGCAACATTTCCTGAAGTTGTAAGTGGCACAAGGGAGGGCTTGGGTGTTATAATTGTATGACCCAAGTCGCTTGCAAATTTATAACCATCACCGGTAGAACCTGTGGCAGTATAAGATGCACCGCCTGTTGCAATTATTACCTTATCTGCTTTTAACCTTCCTCTTTTTTCTAAAGTTAAAAGAAATCCTTTCTCGCTTTTTTTGACAGAAAGCACTTTGTCCTGAACAGCTCTGACTCCTGAGTCCTTAGCATACGACTTTAGGGCATCAACGACAGTTCTGGCTTTATCACTCACGGGAAAAACCCTGTTACCCCGTTCAATTTTGGTTTCTACACCATAAGCTGAGAGTAAATTTATCATATCGTCGTTTGAAAATGCGTAAAATGCACTATGCATAAATTTTCCATTTACGGGGATATTAGCTATAAAATTGCGTATATCGCAAGCATTTGTGATGTTGCATCTGCCTTTGCCTGTTATGCCCATCTTTTTGCAAAGATAGGGGTTTTGCTCAATGAGTAGTGTGTTAGCACCGAGCTTGGCAGCAGAAGCTGCCGCCATAATTCCTGCGGGACCGCCGCCTATAATTGCTACTTTCATTAAAACTCCCCCCAAAAAAATCATCTTAGTATAGTATAACAGATAAATTGTTAAAAAACAATGAATTTATTAAAAAGGTATTGCAAACGTACAATTTGTGTGTTAATATAATAGCAGTTTAGCACTCGTAATGCGTGAGTGCTAACGGAAAGCATATAAATTTATAACATAAATGGAGGTCATCTTATGAACATCAAACCTTTAGGTGACAGAGTTGTCATCAAAATGGTAGAAGCAGAGGAAACAACGAAGAGCGGAATTATTTTAACCGCAGCCGCAAAGGAAAAACCACAGGTGGCAGAGGTTGTATCAGTAGGCCCCGGTACTAAGGATGTAGTAATGGAGCTTTCGGTTGGCGACAAGGTTATTTTCAGTAAGTACGCCGGCACAGAAATCAAATTAGAAGGCGAAGAATACATCGTTTTAAGCCAGAATGATATTTTGGCAAAAATTCAGTAACGGAGGGAACAAAAATGGCAAAGAATATTATTTACGGAGAAGAAGCCAGAAAGGCTCTGGAGCGTGGCGTAGACCACTTAGCAAATACAGTTAAGGTTACAATGGGACCTAAGGGAAGAAACGTAGTGTTGGACAAAAAATTCGGTGCTCCCTTAATAACAAATGATGGTGTAACAATTGCAAAGGAAATTGAGCTAGAAGATGCTTTTGAAAATATGGGTGCTCAGCTTGTTAAAGAGGTAGCAACAAAAACAAATGATGTAGCAGGCGATGGTACAACAACAGCTACACTTTTAGCTCAGGCAATAATCCGTGAGGGATTAAAGAACATAGCTGCTGGTGCTAACCCGATGATTGTTAAAAAAGGTATTCAAAAGGCAGTTGACGAAGCTGTTAAGTTTATTGTGTCTTCAAGTGCTAAGGTAAATGGCAAGGAAGATATCGCAAGAGTTGCAGCGATTTCTGCTGCTGATGAAAAAATCGGAGAATTAATTGCTGACGCTATGGATAAAGTTACAAACGATGGCGTTATTACAGTAGAGGAGTCAAAAACAGCAGAAACATATTCAGAGGTTGTAGAGGGTATGCAGTTTGACCGCGGCTACATTTCTCCTTATATGGTAACAGATACAGATAAGATGGAGGCTGTTTTAGACGATGCTTACATTTTAATCACGGACAAGAAAATTTCAAGTATTCAGGACATTCTTCCTATATTAGAGCAGATTGTAAATCAGGGCAAAAAACTCGTAATTATCGCAGAGGATATCGAAGGAGAAGCTCTAGCAACACTTTTAGTTAATAAGCTACGTGGTACATTTACTTGCGTTGCAGTTAAAGCACCAGGCTTTGGCGACAGAAGAAAGGAAATGTTAAAGGATATCGCAATCTTAACAGGCGGCGAAGTTATAACAGAGGAGTTAGGCTTAGATATAAAGGAAACACAAATTTCACAGCTTGGTCGTGCCCGTCAGGTTAAAATCCAAAAGGAAAATACAATTATTATTGATGGTGCGGGAGATAGCGACACTATAAAGGGAAGAGTTTCACAGATTAAATCTTTACTTGAAGAAACAACATCTGAGTTTGATAAAGAAAAGCTTCAAGAACGTCTGGCTAAGATGGCAGGCGGTGTGGCAGTTATCAAGGTTGGTGCTGCAACAGAAACAGAAATGAAAGAAATGAAGCTTCGTATTGAAGATGCTTTAGCTGCAACAAAGGCTGCAGTTGAGGAAGGTATTGTTCCCGGTGGCGGTACAACATATATAAACGCTACAAAAGAAATTAGAAAGCTTTTAGATGTTTTATCAGGCGATGAAAAAACAGGTGTACAAATCATCTTAAAAGCATTAGAAGAACCCGTTAAGCAAATTGCTAAAAATGCAGGTTTAGAAGGTTCTGTAATCGTTGAAAAGGTAAGAGAATTAGATGATGCTATCGGCTATGATGCATTGACAGAAGAATATGTAGATATGGTGAAGAAGGGTATTGTTGACCCTGCTAAGGTTACACGCTCTGCATTACAGAATGCGGCATCAGTGGCATCAATGGTATTGACAACAGAGAGTCTTGTTGCAGACAAACCAGAGCCCGAAGCACCTCAGGCACCTGTAGGTGGCGGTATGCCCGGAATGGGAATTTAATTAAGAATGTGATAAAAAGAGGCGAAAGTAAAATGAAATCATTTTGCTTTCGCCTCTATTGGCTGGACGAAAAATAGCACAGATTGGACAAACTGAGCGAAAAAAGGCGTAGCTTTTTTCGGTTACCCGACGGCGTACGAGGGTACGCCAAGAGGCGAAGTTTGTTCAAAACACAAGGCGATAAAAAACAGAAGAAATTTGCAATATGCAAATTTCTTCCTATATTTTGTCTTATTTTTTACTTATTGTTAAAGCATAAAAGGCTCTATAACACACTTTTCTTTGCCTTGTGTGGTGTGTGCATTTTGCTACAGCCTTTTTTATTGAATCTGAGATTCTATTGTTGCTTCAACGTATGCGGGAACAATTTGTATGAATGTATTTCCGGGATTTAATACAAGCGGCGTTCCGTCTTTTAATGTATATTCTGTCTTTTGTTCTCGTGAGGATTTTGACCAGTTGATTTCTACTGCTTGTCCATCTGAAAAATAATACCCTGTACCCGAACCGATGTTTTTCAAATCTTGTCTGCCTTTGTCTTCTTTATCGGGAAGATTTACGTTTGTAAGTGTATACATTATAATATTTTTAGCTGTTATTGCCTCACCTGTTTGTGAATCATGCGTCTTGCCATTTACATATCTGATGAATTTTTTAGACTCTGCATCGTATTTATAGCCTACCTTATAGAAATTGGCATATGGGATAGAAATGGCAGAAACAGGAGTTCCTCCGTTTGGTGTTTCGTCTTGCTCGTTGTAGTTTGGCATATTACTTTTTGTATCTCTTCTATAGTTTTTTTCATCTGCACGAGTTGAAAGCTTAGCGGTTGATGTATATAAATTATGCCATGTTTTATCATATGTGTTGTCACGCCAGAAAGAAGCACCATCTGATGTAACGCCATTAATGTTGTTAATTCCTAAGGAAGAAATATCATTTGCTGCTTTAGGACTCCAACCCGCATGAGCATAGATTGCATCATGCTCTAATGCATAGTCTAAAAAGTAGTGTCTTGACGAACGAACAGGTCCTACTTTTTCTAAATCAAAATCTTTGAAAAGAGCCATAAATCTTGTTGCTCTGCCTTCGACCACAATTTCATATACCATATAAGCATTCTCCAAACCGATTTGTGGTCTTGCAGCATCGGAATCATTATCAATCATTAATGCGATTGGTCTTAGATTTTCCTTTGATTTCATTTCTTGGTAAAATGGGTCTGCATCGGGCACTTCTACAGCATAAGGCTCGTCTGTTGCGACTTGCTCATCAGATTTCCCGCAGGCACTAAACATAAGCAAGATAAATGCCGAAAGTAAAATTAGTAGAAATTTCTTTTTCATATATTAGACTCTCCTTTGATTTTATATAGTAGCTCAACTAAGGCTGCTTTTCGATGGCTTACGGCATTTTTTTCCTCCAATGACATTTCAGCAAATGTTTTTTTGTAGTCTATTGAATAGAAATACGGGTCATAGCCAAAGCCGTTTTTGCCGCGAGGTGCATCTAAAAGAATTCCGGGACAACTGACACCTTGGGATTCTATTTTTCTGCCGTCAGGGAGAATTAAACACATAGCACATACAAATTGAGCGAAACGTTCGTTGGGTGGTATGTTTTTTAATTCTTCTGTCAGTTTTGACACTTTTATATTGTATGGCGTATCTTCGCCTGCATATCTAGCAGAATATACGCCCGGACGACCATTAAGAGCTTCAATTTCAAGCCCGGAATCGTCTGCTAAAACGGGTAAATTTGTAAAAACTGAAATTTCCTTTGCTTTTATATAGGCATTTTCACTAAATGTTTCTCCGTTTTCTTCAACATCTATATTTATATCTAAATCTTTAAGCGAAACTATCTCAAAATCCGATAAAATTTCCCTTATTTCTTTGAGTTTGCCATTGTTTGTAGTTGCGGCAAGTATTGTTTTAAACATATTTTTTCACCAATTCTTCAAGCTTATCTTCGTCAAAAAACTCAGGTCTTTCAACGCGGTACAACGACCAGGTTTCGCAATGCTCCACAGTTTCATTTGGTGCAATTTCTTGAATTTCTCCTAAGGTTTCCATCTCTAAGAAAAGGTTGTTTGTAAAGGTTTCAAATGACATTCCGCCATCAGGATATTTTCCGTTTCTTTGTGGTGTAAATTTTTTAACAAACATATATCCATCTACAAAGTAAAGTGAAAAACCATGCTCGCTGTTTATACCTAACTTTAGCTTGTCGAGATTGCTTGTATCTTGTGTGAGTGAAATATATCTGTCGCCAAATTCAAGACGCTTATCAGTCAACTTTGTATAAGGCCATAAAGCTAAAAGCCTGTTTCCGAGTAAACCTGTGTCATTAGTCGGTTGAGGAATTATTTCGCAACCGCCTGGAGCTAAAACAGTTAAGCACCAGGGTGCTAAGGTTACACCCCAAGCTGCACGGTTTGTAATTCTATGCTTTAGATTAACCTCTGTCGAATTTTCATCTAATGTTATTTCAATCTCCATTTGATATTGATTCCACTTCTGTTCTTTTGGGGAGAATACTGCACCATTTTCTAATATTTTGTAGGGTACCGGGTCGTTATCGGGGTAGTAGCTTCTAGGATAGCCTTCAGGACTTGCCCAAAGTCTGTGTCCTCCGTAAGTGTACCATGTGCCGCCGCCAAAACGCTCGAAAGCTTCACCTGATTCTGAAAAAATTCTGTCAATATCCTCAAACATTATATTTTTGCCATCCAAAAACGAATAGTTTATAACTCGCGGACCTACATCTATGGTGACAATAACTTGAACCTTTTCATTGGCGATTTTAACGCATTTTCCGTAATTTTTGTATTCGCATAGTGAAACATTTGTTTTTCCCATTTAAAAACCTCCTTGCTTTGATATATAAATTATAACACAATTAAAGAAAAAAGTACATTAAAATAGTATTACATTTATTTTTTAAAGGCAAAAACAACTTGTAATTTGACGAAAAACATAGTATAATGGAAATTAAATAAATTGGAATGAGAAGAGGAAATCAGAATGAAAAATTTAATTGTCGGACAGTCAGGCGGTCCTACTGCAGCTATAAACTCAAGTTTAGCAGGTGTAATTAAAGCAGGAATTGACTCTGTTAAAATAGATAAGGTTTACGGCATGTTAAATGGCATTATAGGAATGATAGAGGGTAAAATCGTTGATTTAGGCGGTTTTGCAGAAGATGACACGAAACTTAAACAATTGCAAACAACCCCATCATCTTATCTTGGTTCTTGCAGATATAAAATGCCTGAAAAAGACGATAATCTTTATCAAAAAGTATTCGAGATATTAGAAGAGTACAATATAGGTTATTTCTTTTACATAGGCGGAAATGATTCTATGGATACTGTGGCAAAATTGTCGAAGTATGCTGCTGAATATAACAAAGATATTAAGTTTGTTGGTGTTTCTAAGACAATTGACAATGATTTGCCTGAAATGGACCATACTCCCGGCTTTGGCAGTGCAGCAAAGTACATTGCGACAACTGTTTGTGAGGTGGCATTAGATGCGGGTGTATATAATTTGAAATCAGTTGAAATCATAGAAGTCATGGGCAGAGATGCAGGATGGCTTGCAGGCTCTTCGGTTCTTGCTTCTTGTGGTGGAGCAGGACCTGATTTAATATATCTTCCTGAAAGAGAGTTTGATTTAGAAAAATTTTATTGTGATGTATCAGAAATGCTGGAGAGTAAAAACCATGTCTTGATAGTTGTATCTGAGGGAATCAAAACTAAAAATGGAGAATATCTTGCCAATTCTGTTGCTGATGCTTTCGGACATAAGCAATTAGGTGGTACAGGAAAAGTTTTAGAGGGATTGCTTAAAGGTAAGTTTGGGGTTAAGGTGAGAAGCATTGAACTTAACACACCACAGCGTTGTGCAAGTCATATTTTAAGCAAA
Source organism: Congzhengia sp. (assembly GCA_045596445.1). GTDB lineage: Bacteria > Bacillota > Clostridia > UBA1381 > UBA9506 > Congzhengia. The sequence goes on from JAZOCK010000026.1 coordinate 89,589, forward strand.
ACAGATATTGATGAATCATTTAACGTTGGTTATACTGCGGTAAACGAGGCAATTAAAGGAAAGACGGGTATAGCTATTGCTATAAAGAGAGTGTCTGATAACCCATATTCAGTAATGTATGAAGCAGTAGATGTAAACAAGGTCGCAAATAAAGCAAGAGTTGTTCCGTGTGACTACATCAATGAAAGAGGTAATTTCGTCACAGAAAAATTTGTAGAGTACATCAAGCCCTTAGTTTTAGGGGAAATCTTTCCGGAATATGAAAATGGTGTCCCGAAATTCTTAAGTTTAGATTTATAACAAGTCAAAACTCCCTTTTGGGAGTTTTTTTTGATTAAAAACTAATTTTTTTATGTTTTTTCATTGCAAAAGCAACAAAAGTATGGTAAAATAAAATAAAATAAATATAGATGTGTATATTTTTGTGCTTTACACAGAGGAAAAGCTATGAAGAATAAGTGGATTATACCTGTTGTGTTGTTTATAGTGCTTGTAACCGCGTATGCTGTAAGAGGGATGTTTCAATCTCGTATTGAGCTGGAGGTTTTACAGGAAGGCAAAATAGAAGAATCAAGCACTACACAAGCAGTGTTAATAAAGAATGAAAAAGTAAATAGTTTAACGCTTTCTGGTATTACGGAGATTTATGCCAGGGACGAAGAGCGTGTTGCAAGTAATGAGATTCTGGCAATTCTTTACGGCAACAGCGAGGATAAGGCGTTGATTGAAGAATTTGCCGAGATAAATAAAAAAATAATGGCAATACGCAACAGCGATGCTGACACATCCGTCTACATAAGCGACACCTTACAGATGGAGTCTGAAATTTCATCTTACGTTGATGATTTGATTAAGGCTTCATTAGAAAATGATTTTTCTGAATTATCTGAATATAAGTATAAAATTTTGATGAGCACCGCAAGAAAAGCAATTGCAAGAGGCGAAAGTGCGATAACCCCGGCTGAAGAGGTTTTGAAATTACAAGCAAGAAAAAACGAAATAGAAGAAATTTTAGGTCGTTCCTCTAACGTTATAGCAGCAGAGTCTGCTGGTATTTTTCTAGAAGGAAAAGACGGATTTGAGGAAAGTTTAACGCCTGAAAACATATATGAATTAACTCCTGAAAAAATTGAAGATGTTATCAGTAACAGCAGAAATGGTAACGTAATAAATGAAGATAATATCTATACCTACAAAATTGTGGATAATTTCAAATATATGGTTGCAGTAAATCTTGATGAAAAATCAACAGATGGGTTAGAGCTTGGAGCAAGTGTTAATATTAGATTTTTAGATTTTTCAGGGGACAATGTCAAGGCTATTGTAAAGCATATATCCGAACCAAACGAAGATGGTATTCGTACGGTTGTTGCAGAATGTGACAGCTATGTGGAAAATCTGATGTCGCAAAGAGTGGTAAATGTTGATTTTGTGAAAAAGAGTGTAAGTGGCTATAAAGTAGATATAGAATACATACACACAGTAGACAATACAGTGGGAGTTTTTATTAAGCGTGGAGCAGTTATGAAGTTCTTGCCGGTAGATATTAAATACAGCAACGAAGAAGAGGCAATAGTAACTTCCGCCGACTCCGGTATGTCTATAAAATCTTATGATGAAATAGTAACATCAGCTCCCGAATTTAAAGATGGAAAAGTTATAGTTTCGCAGTAAAATGGAGGATAAACTTGATAAGAGATAATGTAAGGAAAGTGCTTGATAATATTGCTGAGACAGCTATAAAATCAGGCAGAAAGCCTGAAGACATAACCCTTGTTGCTGTAACCAAAACAGTAACAGCAAAAGAAGCAAGCGAGATTATGGACGCCGGTGTTTTTACACTTGGTGAAAACAGAGTTCAGAGTCTGCTTGACAAGTATGAAGTTTTAGGGGACAAGCCGCAATGGCATTTAATAGGCCACTTGCAGACCAATAAGGTTAAGTACATTGCAGATAAAGTATCACTTATTCATTCGGTAGAGAGTTTAAAGCTTGCTGAGGAAATTGACAGAAAATTTGGACAAATAGGAAAAACAGCAGAAATTTTGATGCAGGTTAACGTATCCGGAGAAGAAAGCAAGTTTGGTGTAACACCTTTTGATGCAATTTCTTTAATTGAAGAAATATCAAACCTTCAGAATGTGAAAGTTAAAGGACTTATGACAATGGCACCACTGTCTGCAACACCAAATGAATGCAGAAAATATTTTTATGATTTAAAGAAACTTTCACAGGACATTGCCGACATGAAGCTTTCGAATGTAGATATGCAACACTTATCAATGGGGATGAGCGGCGACTACAAGGAAGCTATAATGGAAGGTGCTACAATAGTACGTGTAGGTAGTGCATTATTTAACTAGACGCAAAATATCTTTACATAAAAAATAATAAAGTTATGGTATAATTGAAAGGATGAAAAAAATGAGCACAATGAACAAAATGCTTAAATGGATTGGAATTGGTGACGAAGAGGAAGAAATCTACGAAGTAGAATCTGATGTGGCAGATGAAATAGTTGAACCTGCTACACCACTTGGAAGAAAAGCAAAGGTTTCATCAATTACAGGTGGTGCACCTTCCAAGGTTGTTGTAATCCAATTTGTAAATTTTGATGATGCTAAAGATGCTGCTGACCACTTAAAGAACAGAAAACCAATCGTTGCAAATTTAGAAAAGCTTGATAACGACACAACACGCAGAGTTGTTGACTTTTTATCAGGTGCGGTTTATGGCGTTGGTGGCAAAATTCAAAATGTTTCAAACAGAATTTTCCTTATTACACCAAGTAACGTAGAAGTTACAGGTAATTATCGTGAAAGTGCAAAAATAAGTAATTTTCCGTTTGTAAACTAATATGGGATTGAGTCAATATTCTCGGGATGATGAGTGGCTCTCAAGATGTGGGGACTTCGAGCAGTCTGTACTAAAGTACAAGAATGTTCGTTTTTCTCATTTTGTGAGCCCGCATGATTTGGCGGTATTTAAATCAAAATATCGCCTTACAACTGATGTTAAATGCAAAATTTACGGTGGAAGTAATGACGCAGAGCGGGTAATTTTGGGATTTTATCCTGATTTTTTAGAAATTAAAGAAACGGATTTTCCTATTACCCCCTTAAAAATTTCAAATGTAGGAGCTCTAAACCACAGAGATGTTTTAGGTGCGGTCTTGGGACTGGGCATAAAACGTGAGTTGGTGGGTGATATTTATTTTGACGACGATAGTGCAGTTTTAATGTGCGAAAAAAATGCTGCAGACTATATTATGTATAATTTAAAGAATGTAGGCAGGCAAAATGTAGATGTTATTGCTTATGACATTAAGACTACTTTTTCGTTAAATCACAAGTTTGAGGTTATAAAAATTATTGTAGCATCACTCCGACTTGACGCAGTTCTTTCTGCTGTGTGCAAAATATCAAGAAAAGACGCGTCAAAACATATACTTTCAGATAATGTAAATTTGAATTTTATGGTAGAAAACAACCCTGACAAGAAGGTATCGTCAGGAGATGTCATCTCTGTAAGACACCATGGAAGATTTATGCTTGACAATATAACCGGAGAAACCCGAAAGGGACGCATTATATTAGAAGTAAAAAAATATATTTAAATAAGAAAGGACGGAAAAACTATGATTACGCCTGTTGATTTAGAAAATAAAGAGTTTAAAAGAAGTTTTCGCGGATACGATATTGATGAGGTTGAAACTTTTTTGACAGAACTATCAAAGGACTATGCAAAAAGTTACCGTGAAAATGCAAACTTAAAGGACAAAAACGCGATTTTGACCGATGCCGTTGAAAACTACAAGGAAATGGAAGAAACTATGCGTAGTGCTATAATTTCCGCCCAGAGAACGAGTGAAGAAATTTTAAAAAACGCACATGAGCAAGCAGATATAATTGTAAAGGAAGCTAAAGTTCGTGCACAGGAAATAATGAATGAATTAGACATAGAAATTCAAGAATTAAAGCGTGAAAGTGCAGAGATTGAAGGCAGAAATATGTTGCTTCGTGCAAAGCTTAAAACGGTTTTAAATACATACTTAAGTATGCTTGATGAAATTCCTGCAAGCGAGCCTGAAAATGCTGAAGAAGTAAAGAATGTTAACACAGATACCAAACCCTTAGAAACAGAAACAATCCGTGTTGACTTAAGTGATACATTAGAAAATACGGCGGAATAATTGCCTATATATTATAAGTTAGGAGAGAAAAGACAAAATGGCAGAAGATTATGGTAAGACCCTTAATTTGCCGAGTACCGAGTTTTCGATGAAAGCAAATTTACCTCAAAGAGAACCTGAAATACTCAAAAAATGGCAGGATGAAAATATGTATGAAAAGCTTATGGAAAATAACGAGGGAAAGCCCCTTTTCATACTTCATGACGGACCTCCGTATGCAAATGGAGATATGCATATGGGTCACGCCCTTAACAAAACGTTGAAAGATGTTATTACAAGATTTAAGAATATGGATGGCTATAAGGCTCCGTATATTCACGGTTGGGATACTCACGGCTTGCCTATTGAACGCCAGGCAATAAAACAGTTAGGTGTTAATCGCCACGAGGCAGGAATTGTAAAATTCCGTGATATTTGCCGTGATTTTGCACTTTCACAGGTTGAAAGACAAAAGTCACAAATTAAGCGTTTGGGTTCGCTTGGTGATTGGGACAATTCTTATTTAACGCTCGCTCCGGAGTTTGAAGCTAAACAGATAGAAATTTTCGGCGAAATGGCTAAAAAGGGTTATATCTATAAAGGTCTGAAGCCTATATATTGGTGTACTGACTGCGAAACAGCATTAGCAGAAGCAGAAATAGAATATGAAGAGGATAAGACAAGTTCAATCTATGTTAAATTCAGAGTTTCAGAAGATAATGGAGTGTTTAATAATTCCGGAGTAGATAAAAAAGATATCTACTTTGTAATATGGACAACAACAACGTGGACTTTGCCCGGTAATGTTGCGATTGCTTTAAACCCTGAGTTTACCTATAGCTTAGTTAAGGCAAATGGAGAATACTATATCCTTGCTCACGAGCTTGTTGAAAATGTTTTGTCAGTAACTAATATTTCCGATTACGAGGTTGTGGCTCAGTACACGGGCAAAGAACTGGAATTTGTTCGTTGTCAGCACCCATTTATTGACAGAGAATCTTTGGTAATCGTTGGAAATCACGTAACTTTAGACGCAGGTACGGGCTGTGTACACACAGCTCCGGGTCATGGTGCAGAGGACTATGTTGCCTGCAGAAATTACAAAGAAATCCCGATTATTGTCCCGGTTGACGGTAAGGGATACTTAAATGAATTAGCAGGAGAATTCTCAGGACTTTTCTACGAAGAGTCAAATGCTAAAATCATCGAAAAATTAAAAGAAGTAAATGCACTCTATGCAATAGAAGATATTATACACCAGTATCCTCACTGTTGGAGATGTCATAAGCCTATTGTTTTCCGTGCGACAGAACAGTGGTTTGCATCTGTTGATGATATTAAGGATGCAGCGGTTGAAGCAATCAAGGGTGTTCGTTGGATTCCAAAATGGGGAGAAGACAGAATTACAGGTATGGTTGTAGACAGAAATGATTGGTGTATTTCAAGACAGAGAACATGGGGCGTTCCTATTCCGATTTTCTATTGTAAGGATTGCGGAAAAGAATTAATTACTGAAGACTCTATCAAGGCAGTTGCTGAATTGTTTAAAGAAAAGGGTTCTACCTCTTGGTATGAAACTGACCCGTCTGATATCTTACCTAGCGGTACAAAATGTGAATGTGGATGTACTGAATTTACACAGGAAAAGGATATTATGGACGTGTGGTTTGACTCTGGCTCATCACATTCAGGCGTTTTGGATGTAAAAGAAGGTCTGAGTTTCCCTGCTGACCTTTATTTAGAGGGTAACGACCAGTACAGAGGCTGGTTCCAATCGTCACTTTTGACATCTGTTGCTGCCAGAGGAGAGGCACCTTACAAAGCAGTTATCACGCATGGTATGATTGTTGACGAAACAGGCGAAAAAATGTCAAAGTCCAAGGGCAATGGTATAAGCCCACAGGATATAATTGATAAATATGGTGCTGACCTACTTCGTCTTTGGGTTGTATCTGCTGACTATAAAACAGATATGAGAATTTCTGATGGTATATTAAAACAGTTGTCAGAATCATACAGAAAAATAAGAAACACAGCAAGATATATATTAGGAAATATCAACGATTTTAACCCTGAAACCGATATGGTTGCAACGGAAAATTTACAAGAAATTGACAAGTGGGCTTTGATAAGGCTTTCAAAATTAACCGAAAAGGTTTTAGATGCTTACAGAAACTATGAATTCCACATTGTTCAGCACGCTATTCATAATTTTTGCATCGTTGATATGAGTAACTTCTATTTAGATGTTATAAAAGATAGACTCTATGCAGAAAAGACAGACAGCACAGCCCGTCGTGCAGCACAGACAGTAATGTATAAGGTATTAGATTCTTTAGTTAGAATGTTAGCACCGGTTTTAGCTTTCACAAGCGAAGAAATATGGGCAAGTATGCCTCATACATCTAACGATAATAAAGAATACGTTCTGCTTAATGATATGCCAAAACCGACACCTGAACTCTATAATGATGTTTTTGAATCTAAATGGGACAGATTAATGCTTGTAAAAACAGATGTTGCAAAAGCATTAGAGAAAGCACGTGGTGCCAAGGTAATAGGTAAGTCCTTGGGTGCAAAGGTGGAAATTTTTGCAGACGGCTCATATTATGAATTATTAAAGGAAATGGAACAAAACTTATTAACATACTTTATTGTTTCAGGTGTAGACGTAATGCCTTTAGCAGAGGCACCTGCTGATGCGATGGAGGGCGAAACGGGAATAAAAGTAGCAGTTTTAATAGCTGAAGACGATGAGTGTGAACGTTGTTGGATTCATTCAAAAACAGTAGGAGAAAATGCATCACATCCAACATTATGTGCAAGATGTGCGAACGTTCTTAAGGAGGACTAATTAAATTGCTCATACCATTTTTTGTAGGTATATTTATAATTGCAATTTTAGACCAGGCGGCAAAATTTTTTGCCGCCGGTCTTTTATCAAACGTAAAAACAATTCCTTTATTGGAAGATGTTTTTCATTTGACATACGTTGAAAATACAGGTGCGGGATTTGGAGTTTTTTCTGGGTATACGTGGATGCTTACAACGTTGACCGTTATTATTATTTTAGCGGTTATTATCTATATGCTTGTAAAGAAGCCGAAAAATCCTTGGCTTGTGACTGCTCTTACATTTATGATGGGCGGGGCAGTCGGCAACGTTATTGACAGAATAAGAATAGGATATGTTATAGATTTTTTTGAATTTGCATTCATTGATTTTCCTGTATTTAATATAGCGGATTGTTTTATTACAGTAGGTGCGGTTATTTTTGCAATTTATGTGATTTTTTTGAGCGATAAAGAGGAGAACTGATATGATAAAATTCATAGCAGAAAAAGAAGATGTTGGTATACGTTTGGATGTGCTTGTATCTGAAAGAACAGATGTCACACGCTCTGGTGCTCAGAATTTATTAGAAAAAAAATGCGTTTCGGTAAATGGCAAAGTTGAGAACAAAAAGTACAAGGTCAGAGTAAATGATGAAATTGTAGTTACTGTCCCCGAACCGCAGGTTTTAGATATAAAACCGCAGAATATACCGATTGATATAATTTATGAGGACGATGATATTATTGTTGTAAATAAACCCAAGGGAATGGTAGTTCATCCGGCAAACGGAAATTATGACGGAACATTAGTAAACGCTTTGATGTATCACACAAAAGGAAACTTATCTGCCATAAACGGTGTAATCCGACCTGGAATTGTTCATAGAATTGATAAAGATACAAGCGGTATTTTAGTGGTTGCAAAAAATGACAAGGCACATTTTTTGTTATCTGAACAAATAAAGGAACATACTATGACAAGAGAGTACTATTGCTTGGTTGCAGGCGGTGTAAAGGAAGATGAATTTACAGTAGACAAACCAATTGGCCGTGACCCAAAGGACCGGAAGAAAATGCTTGCCGGTGTTAACGGAGGACGTAACGCTGTGACGCATTTTTATGTGATAAAACGCTATAATGGCTATACACTTTTAAAATGTGTTCTGGAAACGGGCAGGACGCACCAAATTCGTGTCCATTTAAAAAGTGTCGGAAAATCAATAGTAGGTGATATGGTCTATGGATTAAAAAAAGATAAATTGGCAGAGAAAAACGGAATCTGTGGTCAACTATTGCATGCTAAAAAATTAGGTTTTATTCATCCGTCGAAAAATGAGTATGTGGAATATAATAGTGAATTACCTGATGATTTTTTGTGCATTTTAGACAAATTACAAGATATATAATAGTTGATTTTACTAAAAATAGACAATAGCATTTGAATTTCGTTGACTATTGATAAATGTTAGAATATAATATAATTGTGTGTGAAGTATTTGCACGCAAAAGGAATGGGGAGTAATTTGAACAGTAAAATAAATTACGAAGCATTGACCGACGAAGAAATAGTTTCACTTGCTCAAAATGGTGAGAGTCGTGCTACTGAATTCATTGTCAATAAATACAGAGAGTTTGTTGAAATTCGCTCAATACCATATTTTATGGCAGGAAGCGAGCGTGACGACCTTGTGCAAGAAGGTTTGATTGGTTTATATAAAGCTATCAAATCATACAGTCTGAATAAAAATGCAAATTTCAAAACCTTTGCTGAGATTTGTGTGGTAAGGCAGATGATATCTGCAGTTAAAAGCTCAACGAGAAAGAAAAATTCGCCACTAAATCATTATGTTTCTATCCATACGTCTGAGGACGAAATAGACACAATATCTGCAAAGCTTGTAGATACAAAAAATGAAAACCCTGAAAGTATGCTGATAGAAAGAGAGTCAGTTCAAGGTATTCAAAGTAAGATTTACAGCATATTAAGCGAATTTGAATCAGAGGTTTTAAGCTATTACCTATCGGGAATTACCTATAAAGAAATAGCGAAAATTATTGGCAAATCGTCAAAAGCGGTTGATAATGCTCTTTGCAGAATTAAGAAAAAAGTAGAAAAATATATTTAGTTTTGATTGTAAGCTTTATGCTTTCAATAGATTTATAATTATCAAAGTGAGGGAATTTTAATGTACGAAGACAAGACACTCGTATGCAAAGACTGTGGGGCTGAATTTGTATTCACAGCAGGCGAACAGGAATTTTACGCTGAAAAGGGTTTCGAAAACGAGCCTAGCCGTTGTAAAGAATGCAGAATCGCAAGAAAGAACAGAATTAAGCAGAACAGAGAAATGCACACAGCTATCTGTGCTGACTGTGGTAAGGAAGCTCAGGTTCCTTTTGAACCAAAGGAAGACCGTGCTGTATACTGCAGCGAATGCTTTGCTAAACACAAAGAAGAGTAATTTAGTGAAAACTGCAATATTTTGACAGTACCCGTTTATACATAAAAGTTTCACTTCTAAAAAAAGTTTTGCAAGTTGAAAAAAGTTGTTAAAAAGTACTTGCATTTTAATGTTGTATTTGTTATAATATTAATAGTGGATATTGTGGTTAGAAAGAGTGGGAGTTGTCCCACTCTTTCGCATTATCTATAAAAAAATAAATAAGGGGATATTGTATGGCGTACAACAAAACCGAACAAGAAGTGATTTCTCTTTTAAATCCCATAATCGAGGCTAGAAATATTTCTCTTTGGGATATTGAATTTAAAAAAGAGAGTCATTCATATTTTTTAAGAATTTTTCTGGATAAAGATGACGGTATAGGCATTAACGACTGTGAGGAGGTAAGTCGTGCGTTAAGTGATGTCTTAGACGAAAAAGACCCGATAACGCAGGAGTATGTACTTGAGGTTTCTTCGGCGGGCTTAGACCGCTTGATAAAATATGATTTTCATTTTGAAAAGTGCAAAGGCAAAAATGTTGACGTAAAGCTCTTTGCAACAATCGACGGTATTAAGGAGTTTACCGCAAGGCTTTTAGGTCACAACGAGGAAAATGTATTTTTTGAAACAAACGGAAATGAAATGACATTTCCAAAAAATAAAATATCATCAATAAGACTCACTGTTGAGTTTTAAAAAGCTTGGAGGAATTAGAAAAATGAATCAGGAATTTATTACCGCATTAGCTGAAATCGCGGAAAATAAAAACATAAGCAAGGAATCTTTGTTGGAAACAATTGAATTCGCGTTGATTACAGCTTATAAGAAAAATTATGACCATGCACAGAATGTTTCTGTGTCAATTGACAAGGAAACCGGCGAAATTAAGGTTTATCAGCAAAAAACTGTTGTTGAAGAAGTAGAAAACCCAAATCTAGAGGTTACACTTGATGAAGCAAAACAGGTTAGTGCAACATTCTCTTTAGGAGATGTTGTAAATTATGAGGTAACGCCTAAGAGCTTTGGCAGAATTGCTGCACAAACAGCAAAACAGGTTGTTGTTCAGCGAATAAGAGAAGCAGAACGTGATAAGGTTATTACAATGTATCGTGACCGTGAAAATTCTATGGTTACAGGACTTATTATAAAGAATGAGGGTAAGGTTACCTTTATTCAAATAGGAAATGATACAGAAGCAATACTTCCTTTAAACGAACAAATTGCAGGCGAAAATTATACACCAGGAAAAAGAATGAAATTTTTCGTTGCAGAAGTTAAGCTTGTTGGTAACAACCCTCAGATTATATTATCAAGAACACATCCTTTGTTGGTAAGAAAGCTATTTGAACAAGAGGTCCCTGAAATCTCAGACGGAGTAATTGAAATAAAATCTATTTCAAGGGAGGCAGGCTCTCGTTCTAAGATATCAGTATTTTCTCAGAATGAAAATGTAGATGCAGTAGGTGCATGTGTAGGTCAAAGAGGTGCACGTGTTCAGGCTGTATGTGATGAGCTTGGTGGAGAAAAAATCGATATAATTAAGTACAGCGATGACCCTGTAGAATTTATTTCGGCATCTTTGAGTCCGTCTGATGTTGTAAGTTGCGTAGTAAATGAAGATGAACACTCAGCTTCTGTCGTGGTTCCTGACGGGCAACTGTCACTAGCTATTGGTAAAGAGGGGCAGAATGCAAGACTCGCAGCAAAGCTTACCGGCTGGAAAATTGATATCAAAGCGGAGGCGTAGTTCTTATGGGGTATACACCGATAAGAGAGTGCATACTTTGTCGTGGCAAGTTTAACAAAAATGAGCTTTTGCGAATTGTAAAAGGCAAAAATTTTATAGCGCTTGACGAAAATCAAAAAAAAGACGGCAGAGGAGCATATATTTGTTCTCAATGCAGAAATTCAGATGATTTGATAAAAAAACGTGTCTTAGACCGCTCTTTTAAACAAAGAATATCTGATGAAATTTACGATTTGCTAAAGGGAGAAAGAAATGGATAAGATTTTAAATCTTATAAGTATTGCAACTAAGGCAGGTAAAGTAAAGACCGGAGAATTTTTAACAACTAAAACCTTACAAGAGGGAATTGGACAATTAGTAATAATTGCTGCCGACACATCTGAAAAGTCAACGAAAAGGCTTATGGGTATATCTGAAAATTATGGATGTAAAGCACTCGTTTACGGCAAAAAGGAAGAGCTTGGAAAATTCACCGGAAAAACAGAAAAAAGTGTTATAGTAATAACAGATAAGGGCTTAGCCGATGCTATAATTAAAAAAATGATAACAAATAAAAAACAATAATGCGGTAAAACTATTATCGTTTAACTGGTAATATTTCGGAGGTGGCGTATATGGCAAAAGTAAGAGTGCACGAGTTGGCGAAGGAACTCGATTCAAACTCTAAAGAAATTATAGGACTTATGTCGGGCTTTGGATTTCCTACGAGAAATCATATGAGTTCGTTAGAACAGGAGGAGTTAGACGTTTTATTTGAGCGTTTAACACAAAGCTATGACGGAAAGGTAGAAATTCCTGTATTTGCAAAGGAAAAAGTAGAAGCACCAAAACCCGTTAAAAAGAAAAAGGAAAAAGCAGACCAAACAACTGCACAGGAAACTCAGGAAGCTGCATCAAAAATTGATGAACCTATCGGCAGAAAGGTTCGTTATGTTGACACACGCCAGACTGTAGTTGATTTAAATAAAATAGATGATGAGGTTATAGAAGAGCTTATTCCTGAAAATATTTCTGATGATGGTGTTAAAATGCAGAAGCTTAAAAAGGGTAAGGATAAGCTACGTGATAATAATCAGGTTAAAAACAAGGCCAAGGTCAACAAAGAAGAAAAGGTTAAAAAAGGACCTGTTATGGTTAAGATTCCTGATGAAATCGGCGTAGGAGAGCTTGCTGAAAGATTACAAGTGCCTGCAACAGAGGTTATTAAAAAGCTTATGCTTTTAGGAGTTATGGCTTCTATCAGCCAAAGTATAGACTATGAAACAGCGTCGCTGATTGCAGAGGATTTTGGTGCAATTGTTGAAAAAGAAATAATTTTGTCAAGAGAAGACATACTCTTTGATGATTTTGAAGATACAGAGGAGCAGTTAGAAACACGTTCGCCTGTTGTTGTTGTAATGGGTCACGTTGACCATGGTAAAACATCTTTGCTTGACGCTATCAGAAGTACAAATGTTATAGATACTGAAGCAGGTGGTATTACACAGCATATTGGTGCATATCGAGTAAGAATTAACGACAGAAAAATAACATTTTTAGACACACCCGGTCACGAAGCCTTTACTGCTATGCGTGCCCGTGGTGCTCAAGTTACTGATATTGCAATTCTGGTAGTTGCGGCAGATGACGGCATTATGCCTCAGACAATAGAGGCGATAAACCATGCTAAAGCTGCAAATGTAGGAATTATTGTCGCTATTAATAAAATAGATAAAGATGGTGCTAACCCTGACAGAATTAAGCAGGAGCTGACAGAGCACGGCTTAGTCCCTGAGGACTGGGGCGGTGACACAATCTGTGTTGAGATTTCTGCAAAGCACAGACAGAACATAGAAGAACTATTAGAAATGGTAATTTTAGTTGCTGATATGAGAGAATTAAAAGCCAACCCTAATAGAAAAGCTAAGGGTACAGTTATTGAAGCGAAGCTTGATAAAGGACGCGGTCCTGTTGCATCAATTTTAGTACAAAATGGCACACTAAAGTCAGGTGACACAGTTGTTGTTGGTACAGCATTTGGTCACATAAGAGCAATGTTTGACGATAAAGGCAAACTAGTTAAAAAAGCAGGACCTTCAGTTCCTGTTGAAATTTTAGGCTTAGATTCTGTTCCTGAGGGCGGCGAGGTTTTCTACGTTGTTGACGACGAGAGAATGGCAAAGCAGGTAATTGAAGCAAGAAAGCAGAAAATTAAAGAGGAACGCTTAACCCAGAGCAATGTTGTAACCTTAGACGATTTCTTTAATAAGGTGCAAGAAGGTCAAATTAAGGAATTAAATATCGTAATAAAGGCAGATGTTCAAGGCTCTGTTGAAGCGGTTAAACAGTCATTACAAAAGCTATCTAATGATGAAGTAAGAGTAAATGTCATTCACTCAGGAGTTGGTGCTGTCCGTGAATCTGACGTAATGCTTGCATATACATCTAATGCCATTATTGTAGGATTTAATGTTCGTCCCGATGCAGGTGCAACTGCATCTGCCGAAGATAAGGGTGTAGATATTAGACTTTACCGTGTAATTTACACAGCTATAGAAGAAATTGAAGCTGCTATGAAGGGTATGCTTGACCCCACATACAAAGAAGAAGTTACGGGACACGCTGAAATTCGCCAGACATTCAAGGTGTCAGGAGTCGGTACCATTGCAGGCTGTTACATTACAGATGGAACAATTACACGAAATACACAGGTTCGTATTGTTCGTGATGGTATTGTTGTTCACGAGGGCGAGTTAGCCTCATTAAAGAGATTTAAAGACGACGTAAAGGAAGTAAACTCAGGATATGAATGCGGTCTTTCTATTGAAAGATTCAATGATATTAAAGAGGGAGACATAGTTGAAGGCTTTAAGATGGTTGAAATAGAAAGATAAAAGGAGAAAACTATGGGAGCAAACAGAATTAACAGAATAAATGAAGAGGTACGTCGTGAGCTTTCTGATATAATACGTGAATTAAAAGACCCAAGAATACCTATGATGACAAGCGTTGTATCTGTTTCAGTTACTCAGGACCTTCGTTATGCAACAGTTTATGTGAGTGTTTTTGGTGACGATGAGATAAAGAAAGACGCACTTCTGGCATTAAAAAAGTCAGCAGGCTACGCACGACGTGAGTTGGGGCACAGACTTAATTTAAGATATACTCCCGAGATTATTTATAAAGCAGACGATTCTATTGAGCATGGTGCAAGAATTAACGAGCTTTTACAAAAGGGAGGCAACTAATGCTTAAAAAAATCGCAAAAAGACTCAGACGAGCAAATAATATTGCTATTTTTTCACACTTAAATCCCGATGGAGATGCACTTGGTTCTGCATTTTCTATGAAGTATGTTCTGGAAGCAATAGGAAAGCAATGTACAATATATCTAGAAAAGCCGATGCCTGATAAGTTTGATTATTTAGGTAATGACTACGTAATTGCTGATGAAAATACACAGAGCTGTGCTGATTGTGCTTTGATTTTGGATTGCGGAGAATATCAAAGGCTTGGAAAGTGCGAAAACATGTGTCGCAAAATTCCTTGTGTTGTATGTGTTGACCATCATAAAACAGGTGATGACTTTGGTGATTTTTACTATAATGAGCCAGATAGTGCGGCAACTGCACAGATTGTGTATAAGCTAGCAACACTATTAGTAAAAAAACTTCCAATTAAAGCTTGTGAGGCTATATATACAGGCATTTCAACCGATACGGGACATTTTAAGTTTTCAAATGTTTCCCCTGAAACTTTTTTGATAGCGTCAAAATTGTTAGCATATGGCATTGACCATAGAAAAATAACTACAATTATTTACGACACTGTAAAACGCGAAAAAATGATATTTTTAGGTGCTGCAGTTGAGAAAGTGAAGCTCTATCATGATGGGCGTGTTGCGGTTTTGGAGTGTTATGGAGATTTTTTGGAAAAGTTTGGCTTAACGTATGATGATGTAGAAGAATTGCCAAATATTCCTCTTAATTTAGAGGGTGTTGAGGTTGCGGTTTTAGTTAAAGACCGTGATGAAAATTCACGTCGTGTAAGCTTTCGAACAAAGGATGTTATTGATGTATCGGAAATTGCACAGAAATTTGGTGGCGGTGGGCACAAAGCTGCTGCAGCTTGTGTTATTTCAGGCAACATAGATGAAGAAATTAAAAATGTTCTTAATGCAGTAATTGAAAAATTAGGTGAAAACAATGTTTGAAAAAGGTTTAAAAACCGTAGATTTATATACAGACGGGGCTTGTAGCGGAAACCCGGGACGTGGCGGTTACGGATATGTTCTAAAATACAATGGGCACGTAAAGGAGGGCTCCTGTGGATTTGCACTTACCACCAACAACAGAATGGAGATTTTGGCGGTAATAAGGGGATTAGAGGCCCTTCGTGAAACGTGCAATGTAAACATTTACAGCGACTCGAAGTATGTAATTGATGCAATTACACTTGGCTGGGTTTATAAATGGGAAGCAAATGGCTGGATGAGAAATAAAAAAGATAAAGCCGTAAATGTTGATTTGTGGGAGCAACTGCTTGTCTTGTTAGATGAACATAATGCTGAGTTTTATTGGGTAAAGGGACACGCAGGGCATCCCGAAAACGAGCGATGTGACAAATTGGCGGTTTCAGCATATCAGAGCGAAAACCTGCTTATTGATGAGGGCTACATACCGGAGGAAAGCTAATGTTTTTTGATACTCATACACATTTAGACGATAAAAAATTTGATGCAGACCGCGATGAACTTATAGCTTCGTTAACGAGCGAGGGAATAACCTTAGCAGTTAATGTTGGTGCAGATATGAAAAGCTCAGAAAAAAGCATCGCCTTAGCAGAAAAATATGACTTTATATATGCTGCCGTCGGGGTACATCCGTGTGATACCAAATATATGACCGATAACGACATTGACACACTGAAAAAAATGGCACAGCATAAAAAAGTTGTTGCAATAGGCGAGATTGGACTTGATTACTATTGGGATGAGACTGAAAGGGATATCCAAAAGCACTGGTTTGAAAAACAACTTTTATTGGCTGAAAAATTAAATATGCCATATATTATACACGACCGTGAGGCACATAATGATACATTAGAAATAATTAAAAAAGTAGGCTATACAAACGGTGTTATGCATTGTTTTTCCGGAAGTGCAGAAATGGCAAAAGAGGTCATAAAGATGGGTATGTATTTGTCATTAGCCGGCACAGTGACGTTTAAAAACGCACCGAAATTAAAGTCAGTAGCAGAAATGGTGCCGCTCGACAAGCTGCTGATTGAAACTGACAGTCCATATCTCACACCTGAACCATTTAGGGGTAAGAGAAATAATTCTAGCTATGTAAAATATACAGCAGAAGCAATTGCCAGACAAAGAGGAATGTCAATAGAGGAAATTGCAAAGATAACATTGGAAAATGGCAAGAGATTTTATAACATTAAATAAATGGGAGAATAATTATGACGATTTGTTATGCACTTGAAGATTCATTATACATAAATTTGACAAACCGTTGCACAAACGAGTGTAGTTTTTGTGTAAGGGATAAGGATTGTGGAATAGGCGATGTCAATTTGTGGTTAGAGCGTGAGCCAACAATTGATGAGGTTGTTGAGGATATTAGAAAATTTAACCCCAAAAACTACAAAGAAGTGGTATTTTGTGGCTACGGAGAGCCTACACTAAGGTTAGATGTGCTTGTAACAGCTGCTGCATTTATTAAAGAGAATTATAATTCGCGTATTCGTATAAACACAAACGGGCACGCAAATTTAGTATATAAACGTGATATAACCAAAGATTTTAAAGGATTAATCGACGTAGTTTCAATAAGCTTAAATGCAAAAAATGCAAAAGAATACAATGAGCTTTGCAGGTGTGCTTATGGTGAGGCTGGGTTTGATGCTTTAATTGAATTTGCAAAATGTGCAACAAAGAATGTAAATGAGGTTATTTTAAGCATAGTTGATATACTGCCGGAAGAAGATATAGATGCTTGCAGAAAAATTGCAGAATCTGCAGGGGCAAAGCTTCGTGTACGTGCTTTGATTCAATAACAGAAAGGTTGGAGAAAAATGCAAGAAACTAAAAAAAGAATTTTCTCGGGAGTACAACCCTCAGGTGATTTAACTCTCGGTAACTATATAGGTGCTATTAAAAACTGGGTTACACTTCAGGATGATTATGAGTGCTTATACTGTATCGTTGATATGCACGCAATTACAGTAAGACAAACACCTGCAGAGCTTCGACGCAGAACACTGGAGGTTTTAATGCAGTATTTAGCGGCAGGTATTGACCCTGAAAAATCATGCGTATTTATACAGTCGCACGCAAGCACACACGCTGAATTGTCGTGGGTTTTAAACTGCAATACACAGATGGGCGAGCTTTCTCGTATGACACAATTTAAGGAAAAATCACGCTCACACGCAGATAATATAAATGCAGGCTTATTTACATATCCCGTTTTAATGGCGGCAGATATTTTAGCATATCAGGCGGATTTGGTTCCGGTTGGTCACGACCAGCTTCAACACATAGAATTGGCACGTGATATTGCCCAAAGATTTAATCATTTTTATGGTGACACCTTTACAATACCCGAAGGATATATGCCAAAGGTCGGTAAGCGTATTATGAGCTTGCAAACACCTGAAAATAAAATGTCAAAGTCTGACCCTAATCCTAACGGATTTATAAGACTTCTTGACGATACTGACACGATTATGAGAAAATTTAAGCGTGCAGTTACCGACTCGGATAACGAAATAAAGGCAGCTGATGACAAGCCGGGCGTTACAAACCTTTTGTCAATTTATTCTGCTGTTACTGATAAAACCATAGAAGAGGCAGAAAAAGAGTTTTTAGGCTTTGGCTACGGCGATTTTAAACTTGCAGTAGGAGAAGCAGTTGCAGATACATTAAAACCATTACAGAAAGAATTTGAAAAGCTTTCAAAGGATAAGGCATACGTAGAATCAGTTTATAAAAAAGGAGCGGAAACCGCAAACTATCTATCAAACAAAACACTACGCAAGGTCTATAAAAAAGTTGGATTTGTGGCAAAATAGAGGTTATTTATATGAGAATTGATAAATTTCTAAAAGTATCAAGAATTATAAAGCGTCGCACATTGGCAAATGATGCTTGCGATGCAGGAAGAATTTCAGTAAACGGTAACGTAGTAAAGGCGTCGTACGATGTAAAAGTCGGCGATATTATAGAGTTTCGTTTTGGAGAGAAAATTTCTAAATTTGAGGTTTTAAAGGTAGCAGAACACGTGACAAAAGACGGAGCTTCAGAGCTTTACCGCTCTTTGTGATGGAAGGAGATTACAATGACCATACTTTTGATTTTAGCATCAATATATTTAGTTTATGCGGCGTTTGAATTTAATACCATTGTGGGTGTAATAGCATTGATTGCAGTATTGTTATATGGGTATTTTAAGTGGTATCCGTCATTCTGTGTGACACGTGCTAAAAAAGTCTACAGAAAAGACCCCCAAAAAGCTTTAAAATGGTTTGCACGTGCCGAAAAACTTAAAATGAATATAGGACAGTTAGAAATCTATGCTTATTATCTTCTTCGTGAGGGTAATGTTGAAAAGTCTGAGCAAATTTATAAAGAACTTTTAAAGTCACCGTTAAGAGCTGACTTAAGACTAAAAATTCGCTCGGAATACGCAGTATTGCTGTTAAAAACAGGCAGAATTGATGAAGCAATAGCGGAGCTTGAAGAAGTTACCGTTCATTATACAAACACAACCACCTATGGCTCATTAGGTTACCTTTATCTTTTAAAAGATAATGTTAGAAAAGCAACCAATTATAACCTTGAGGCATATGATTATAATAGTGATGACCCAGTGATATTAGATAATATGACACAGCTGTATATTAAGCTTGGGGATTTGGAAAAAGCTAAAAAGTACGCCGATGAATTAATTTCAAAAACCCCGTATTTTGCAGAGGCTTACTATGATGCGGCTTATGTATATATGAAGTTGGGCGAAACAAAAAGAGCGAAGGAATTACTAGAAGATGCAAGGTGTTGCAGACTTTCATTTATGTCGGCTGTAAATGAGGGGGATTTGGACTCTTTAGAAGCAGCGATAGAATCGAACGAAATAGAGAGCTTTACACACAAGCTTGGTGCTTTTTCCGGTAAAGAAGAATACGTTGAAGAGTACAGCTTAAATCTTCCTGAAATTGAAGAAGAAAAAGATGAAGAGTACGAATACGAAGATGACCCGTTCATCTGATAGGAAAACAAAATGAACAAAAAAACTTACAAAACCCTTGAATTTAATAAGATTTTGGCACAACTGTCGGGATATACTCAAAATGATAGCGTGAGAGAAAAAATTATCTCTTTAGAGCCGTCTTGTGATTTTGAAACAGTTTTGAAGAGCTTAACAGAAACTACCGAAGCAGTTGGGATTTTAACAAGACGCGGTGCAGCCCCGGGGTTTAAGATTACAGACGTAACGCCCGCTATTTTGCGTGTAGAACGTGGCGGGGTTATGACAATGAACGAGCTTTTTCAATTGTCGAAAGGATTAAACACCGCAAGACGATTAAAGTCATATATTGAAGATGATAAAGTTAGTGAAAATAGTTCGGTTTTTTGTATAGCTCAAACAATTGCAAATCTTAAAAATGTTGAAACTGAGATAAACGATAAAATAATAAGCGAAGAAGAAATGGCAGATTCTGCAAGCCCTGCACTTTTTGCCATTAGGAAAAAAATCAAGTCACAGGCAACCAAAATCAGAGAGACGCTAAACAGCTTGATTTCAGGGAGCTATTCTAAATATTTACAGGAACCAATTATTACAATGCGTGGCGACAGATATGTAATTCCTGTAAAAGCGGAGCACAAGGGCGAAATAAAAGGAATAGTCCACGATGCATCTTCGTCGGGTTCAACTGTGTTTATAGAGCCTGCGAGCGTCGTTGAAATGACAAATGAAACAGCTGAACTTATATCAAAAGAAAAAGAAGAAATTGAAAAAATCCTGGCAGAGCTTTCTGCTTTTGTAGCAGGATACAACCACGAGATTTTTGTCAATACAAATGCGGTTTTAACACTTGACTTTATTTTCTGTAAGGCGAGATTATCGATTGAACAAAAAGCCACAGAGCCAGAGATAAACACCGATGGAATAATTGACATAAAGCGTGGCAGACACCCGCTTTTAGACAAGAATAAGGTCGTGCCGATAGACATTTCTTTAGGAGACATCTACGACACATTAGTTATAACAGGTCCTAATACAGGCGGTAAAACTGTATCGTTAAAGACATTAGGATTGTTTACCTTGATGGCACAAGCAGGGCTTCATATTTGTGCTGCAGAAAACTCCAAAATTGCAATTTTTGAAAACGTATTTGCAGACATAGGCGATGAACAGAGCATAGAGCAAAGCCTATCTACCTTTTCCTCTCATATCGTGAATTTGGTAGATATTTTAGGACGAGTTACAAAGGACACACTTGTTTTGGTAGATGAATTGGGTGCAGGAACTGACCCTACTGAGGGTGCAGCTTTGGCAATCTCGATTATTGAGTATATTCGTGGCTTTGGGGCACGTGTTGCTGCAACTACTCACTACAGTGAGCTTAAAATGTACGCTTTAACAACAAATGGAGTAGAAAACGCATCTTGTGAGTTTGATGTCAATACCTTATCGCCGACATATCGCTTAATGATTGGTGTTCCAGGTAAGAGTAATGCTTTTGCAATATCTAAAAGACTGGGTATTTCTGATGTGATTTTAGAAAATGCAAAAAACAGAATTAATAATGACGACTTAAGGCTGGAAGATGTAATTTCCAGTTTGGAAGAAAGCAGAAGGAAAGCAGAAATGGATTCAAAGTCCGCAGAAAACGCTTTTCGTGACGCTAAAATATATAAAACGAATATCCGTCGTGAGATGGAGGATTTAGAAAAGAAAAAGGCAAAGCTCATGCAGGATGCCAGAGCTGAGGCCTTGGCAATAATTGAAAACGCAAAGAAACAATCTCAAGAGGTTTTAAAGAAAGTTCGCGAGATTAAGGCATCAGAAAGCTACAATGAACTTGTAAAAAAAGCAGAAAAGGCTAAAAATGCACTAAAAGACGAGAGCGATAAAATACTATCAGGTGTAGGGCGTGAACAGATAAAAAGAAAGCCTTTAAAAAATGTAAAGCTGGGCGAAACGGTGCACGTCGTGTCACTTAATGCAGATGCACAGGTTTTAACTTTGCCCGATAAAAAAGGTGCATTAACTGTGCAGGCGGGCATTATGAAGATAAAAACAAACCTTAACGATTTAACTCGTGCAGATGCTGCTAAAGAGGAAAAGAAAAAATCAAAAGCTGTTTCTACCGCATTTAAGATTGATAAAAATACCACAGCAGCACTTAAAACAGATGTTCGTGGTATGACCTTAGATGAGGCACTTTTGGTAGTTGATAAATTTATTGATGATGCTTATTTGACGGGACTTCACGAGGTAACTGTAATACATGGCAAAGGTACGGGAGTGCTAAGGGCAGGAATTTCTGAATTTTTACGAAAGCATCCAACAGTAAAATCCTATCGTGCAGGTCGCTTTGGCGAGGGTGAAATGGGTGTAACAGTAGTCACATTAAAAGATAAGTAGGAGGTTACTATGACAAAACCAGTTGCTGCTATTATGTATGATTTTGATAAAACTCTGTCAACTAAGGATATGCAGGAGTACGCATTTATCCCTGGTATTGGCATGACGGCGGAGAGTTTTTGGAACGAATGTAACCGCCTGACAAAAGAAAACAATATGGACCAAATTTTGTCATATATGTATGTTATGTTAAGAGAGGCAAGAGGAAAAAAGCTTCTGAATCGTCAAGAATTTAATAAACTCGGAGAAAGCGTAGAGCTTTTTTCGGGTGTTAAATCGTGGTTTGACAGAATTGATAAATATGGCGAAAGTATTGGAGTTTGTGTTGAACATTATATAATTTCATCTGGCATAAAAGAAATTATTGAGGGAACACCGATTTCAAAGTATTTTAAGGAAATCTACGCCGCAGAATTTTTATACGATAAAGATGGTGTACCTGTATGGCCTGCTATGGCTGTAAATTATACGTCAAAAACACAGTTTTTATTTAGAATTAACAAGGGTGTTTTAGATGTTACAGAGCATAGAGCGTTAAACGAATATACACCTGAGGAAGAACGTAGAATTCCCTTCAGTAATATGATTTACATAGGCGACGGTTTTACAGATGTTCCCTGCATGAAGCTTGTTAAGGTAAACGGCGGTCATTCAATTGCAGTTTACAGCGAGGAAAGCGATTCGGCACGCGAGATTATGAATCAGGGCAGAGTAGACTATTTAGCAAAAACCGACTATACTAAGGGTTCCAAGCTTGAAAGTACGGTATTTGCCATTTTAGATGAGATAAAGACAAATCATAAGATAACACAGATTAAAATTAAAGATAAAAAATGAGTTTGTATCATTTTCATCATAACTAAAAGCCTTGCAGCAAAATGCTGCAAGGTTTTTAGTTTAACAATAAATTTCGTAAAGTGTAAAATAAAATAAATTACCAATATTTTCTGTCTAAACTTCTGAAGAAAATTGCCTGTGCAATATGTTCTACATGGATATTTTCACTTGATTTTAAGTCTGCTATTGTTCGTGCAACTTTTAGAATTCTGTTATGAGCACGGGCAGAAAGTCCTAAATTGTCAAAGGCTTGCTTTAGCACGGCTTGTTCTTCATTGCCTAATACACAGTATTTTGCAACCATTTTTTCTGTCATTTGAGCGTTACAGTATATGCCTTTGTCGTTTTTGAAACGCTCTTTTTGTATTTTTCTTGCATTTTCTACACGCTTTTTGATATCTTTTGAGCTTTCTGCAGGAGCTTTATCGGTAAGCTCCTGATATTTTACTGCAGGGACTTCGATGTGTAAATCTATTCTGTCAAGTAGTGGACCACTTATTTTACCCAAATACTGTCTAATCTGTCCCTCGGAGCAGGTGCAACGATTTGTTCCGTCGCCAAAATATCCGCATTTACAAGGGTTCATAGCGGCAATAAGCATTGTATTACTTGGATATGTAAGAGTAGCATTTACCCTTGAAATCGTAACAATACCATCTTCTAGGGGTTGTCTTAAAACCTCCAGAGCGTCTTTTCTGAATTCAGGAAACTCATCTAAAAATAACACGCCATTATGAGCTAAGCTTATTTCACCCGGTCTTGGATATGTGCCGCCGCCTGATAAACCAATTGCTGATATAGTGTGATGAGGACTTCTGAACGGTCTTGTTGTTATAAGAGATGTATCGCTTGGAATTAAGCCTGCAATTGAATGTACCTTTGTTACTTCTAATGCTTCTTCAAAGGAAAGAGATGGCAAAATCGACGGAAGTCTTTTGGAAAGCATTGATTTTCCCGAACCGGGTGAACCGATTAATAAACAGTTGTGACCTCCTGCTGCTGCAATTTCTAATGCAAATTTAGCATTTTCCTGCCCCTTTACATCTGAAAAATCCAGATGATTTTTAGCTTGCAATTTAAAAATTTCGTCTATGTCAACTTCAGTTTTTGCAAGTTTATTATCAGTTGTAAAATGTTCAAAAATATCAGTTAATGACCTTGCACCAAAAACATTAATCCCATTGACAACTGCTGCCTCTTGAGCATTGTCTGTTGGGACAATGATATTTTTTATTCCCGATTCATAGGCACAAATAGCCATAGGAAGAATACCATCTACAGAACGCAACTCACCCGACAATGCAATTTCACCAATCAGTGCATATTCTGATAAATCGGCAGATAATTGCTCAGAACTTAAAAGCAATCCCATACATATCGGCAAATCATAAATAGCACCTGCTTTTTTTATATTTGCGGGAGCAAGATTTACTGTAATTCTTTTTGTAGGAAATTTAAAACCGCAATTTTTTAAAGCAGAGCGTACACGCTCGCGGGATTCCTTTACCGCGGTATCAGGCAATCCTACAACATCAAAGGCGGGCATACCATTGCCTATGTCAACCTCGACGGTGACTGAATATCCGTCTATGCCCATTAACCCTGCACTGTTTATTTTAGATAACATTTTAAGCTCACAGACCTTTCTTTTGTTTTTTAAAGCTCTATTAAATCCTTTTTTGAGGATGTAAAATTTTCATAGCCCATATCCTTAACACATACTAAATCTTCTATTCTTACTCCGCCAAAACCTTCGATGTAAATCCCAGGCTCTACTGTCATCATCATATTTTCTACTAAAATATCGGGGGACTTAGGAGAGCAAGATGGCAATTCGTGAACCTTTAGACCTAAGCTGTGTCCAAGCCCGTGACCAAAGTTTATGCCATATCCTGCATTTTCAATATAGCCTCGTGCGGCTTCGTCTACTGATTTTGCAAGTTCGCCCGAACGAATGGCTTTTAGAGCCTCTAACTGTGCATTTAAAACAATATCATAGATTTCTTTTTGTTTATCAGAAGCCGTACCAACTACAACAGTTCTTGTCATATCACTGCAATAGCCCTTATATTTACAACCAAAATCAAGAGTTAAAAAATCTCCTTTTTCAATTCTTTTTTCTGTAGCTGTGCCGTGTGGCATGGCAGAACGTACACCCGAGGCAGAAATCGTATCAAATGACAAACCATCTGCACCTGAGTTTAACATAAAATATTCTAAATCTAATGAAATATCTTTTTCTGTTTTCCCGGGGGAAATTTTATCCAGAATGTATAAAAAAGCGTCGTCTGCTATGCTTGCTGCTTTTTTAATAAGCGATAGCTCGTGCTCGTCTTTTATCATTCTTATTTTATCAAGCTGAGAAGATACAGGAGAAAAAACAGACTTAGGTATTATCTTTTTTAATCCTGCAAATTTTGAAAAGGTAATGTAGTCGTCTTCAAAGCCGTACGCTTTATCGCCTTGTGATTTTAAGAAATCGCTGACCGGTGTGTTTGCAGTATCAATAATTTCAAAATCGGGAGCTTCATTATGAGCTTGCAGCGTGTAGCGTGAGTCAGTAAAAAGCAAAAGTCTGTTTTTATCAATAAAAAGCATACCTTCGCCACCTGTAAAACCTGAAAAATAGTACAGGTTTTCAGGAGAAAATATAAGAGTGGCGTTAGCCGGGATTACTGAAATTAATTTTTTTAATCTTTCTATATACATAAGCTCATAACCTTTCAATTTTTTGTATTAATAAGATATTTTTTGCATATATATTTAATTAAAATATATATGGAGGATTTTGTATGCAGGAATTTCTAAAAGAAAACATAATACATATATTGTCGTTGTTACTGGCATCGTTATTACTTGTTTTTGGCGGACAAATCGTAAAAAATAAATTTTTACAAACTGCAGCGTACGAAAATTTAGAAACATTAGATGACAGAATTCGCTGTGCTGAGTATCTGGGTTGGAAGGTAGATAAAACAAGTGAAACTTCAAGGAATGTCTACATACCAAATGAAAATACAGCGGAGTTTAACCAATACAACGAAATGCAAAAATTAAGTGGCTTTGATTTATCTTTGTATATGGGCAAAGGTGCGGTTTGCTATACATATCGAATACTTAACTTTCCATCACAAAATGAAGTCAATGCGTTTTTGAATATTATAATTTATGACGGAAAAATGATAGGCGGCGACTGTGAAGTTTTAGAATACGATGAGTTATATCTGCCTGTTAAATTACATAAAACGGATGCTGACATCTCCTGAATCTAAAGCTATGGTGGTGTCATCTTTTTCAACAACTAATCGAGCCGTGCTATCTATGTCAACGGCACAGGCAATTCCTTTATGTTCGCCTGATAATATTTCTATTTCCTGCCCTAAAAGACAAGAAGCCTCTTTATATTCTTTGATATAAGACTTTGTTTTATCAGAAAAAATATTATCAAAAGTATTGATAAATTCTTCTATTAATTCCTGTTTTTTGTCTTTAGAAACAATTCCGACTATTTCTTCTAAATTTGTGGTTTTATATGAGAATTCTTCGGGATAACCATTTGGTGGATTTTTAATATTTATACCTAAACCAAGCACAGCGTAGGCCAAATTTTTGGATGGCAAAACACTTCCTTCTGTTAATATTCCGCAAAGCTTTTTGTTTTCGTAATATATATCGTTTACCCATTTGATTTTTGTCTTAATACCAAAAACCTTATTTAATGCACGAACCATTGAAACCGCAGCTGCAACTGTTATAAATACCGCGTCAGATGATTTTACGTCAGGCTTTATTAAGTAGCTTAAATAAATACCGCAACCTTTGGGCGAAAAAAAGGTTTTCCCCAATCTTCCTCGACCTGCGGTTTGGTATTCTGAGATTAAAATCGTATTCTCACTCTCCCCACAAGCTGCCAATTCCTTTAAAACAGTGTTTGTAGAAGTGATTTCTTCAAAATATTTAACATTTTTATTTTCCAACATTTTAATCACCCTGATAATATTATACAATATAGTAAAATAAAAGTAAATAAAATTCATAAATTTATCTTTTTAAAAGTATTATATATAAGAACAAAAAAGGGGACAAGACTATGAGTAAGAGTAGGAGATATTATCATAAAACAGTTGTTGTTAAAGATGTTTTTTCAGGAATGTTTGTATATATGTTAACGATTGTTTTTGCAATTGTGTTGCTTGTGACGTTTTTGGGAAAGCTAAATATTAGACCGAGTAATATATATGTCATAAATTCTTTTAAAGCAATTTTTGCACAAGAAACCTCGCCTTTGTTAAGGCAACAAAATATATATGACATTTTTTCCAATATTGTACCTTTGGTTAAATCAAGCGATGAAATGATGAAAAAGTATGAAGCTTTTTACGGTGGAGTAAGAAAAGAAATGACCAATAAGGTTCAAGAGGGTTTTTTAGATGGTAAAAGTACAGAAATTACGGATATGTCAAGGCAAGGAATAGTATTTAATAACGCAACATCTTATCCTATGAATTTAGAAGAATTAAAAAACACTAAGCTAAGCTTTTCAACCCCGACTGTTTTGATTGTTCATACTCACACCTCCGAAGCCTATGCCGAAAGTCCGGGTGCACGAAGCACGGATAACCAAAAAAACGTG
>JAZOCK010000027.1:0-15288 GCA_045596445.1 Congzhengia sp.
TTTTCTATTCTTATGGCAAGGTACAAAGGGTATTTAAATACGGCAATGCAGGGAATAGAAGCAATTAAAAAGTTGCGTGACAACGACACAGTTTTAATTGCGGAGGGCTGTACTCATCACAGACAATGTGAGGATATAGGCACGGTAAAAATACCGCTTGGACTAAAAAAATACACAGGCAAAAATTTAAATATTAAAACAGTATCAGGCACTGAATTTTACAATGATTTGAGCAATATAGCACTTGTCATTCATTGTGGCGGGTGTATGTTAAATGATAAAGAAATAAAAAGCCGTATGGAAAAATGTTGTGAGCAAGGCGTGCCAATTACAAATTATGGTCTTGTATTGTCAGAATTCAGCGGAACGTTAGACAGAAGCCTAAAGGCGATAAACAAGGAGTAAGATATGGATAACAGAGCTTTTTTTAAGATTGGATATGGTCTATATATTTTAACCACGAATGAAAACAAGGATAACGGGTGCATAATCAACACTTTTATGCAGGTAACAGATTCGCCTAAGCGTGTAGTTTTAGCGGTAAACAA
This sequence comes from Congzhengia sp., assembly GCA_045596445.1. GTDB lineage: Bacteria > Bacillota > Clostridia > UBA1381 > UBA9506 > Congzhengia. Next base: position 549 of record JAZOCK010000027.1, read on the forward strand.
GAACAACTATACCTGCTCAGAGCTTGATAAGGGTGGGATTTTTAATATATCTGTTATTGACGAGCGTGCTGATTTTGAATTATTTAAAGCATTTGGCTTTAGGAGTGGCAAAAACGTGCGTAAGTTTGATGATTTTTGTGATTTTAAGCGTGCAAAAAACGGCGTTTTATATATCACTAAAAGCACAAACGCATACTTTAGCGGAAAGGTGATTGAAAAAAAAGACTTAGGTACGCATATCTTATTTATTGCAGATGTTACTGAAGCGGAAGTTCTAAGCGACGAAAAAACGGTGACATATAACTATTATCAGGAAAAAATCAAGCCTGCACCCGAAACAAAGAAAAAGGGTTGGGTTTGTAAAATATGCGGCTACGTTTATGAGGGAGAGGAACTGCCTGAGGATTATATTTGTCCTATTTGTAAGCATCCTGCCAGCGATTTCGAAAAACTTTAAAAAAAGGGCTGTAGTAAAATGCACACACCACACAAGGCAAAGAAAAATGCGTTATAGAGCCTTTTAAACTTTAATAATAAGTAAAAAATAAGACAAAAAAATGAAGAACTTTGTATATTGCAAAGTTCTTCTGTTTTTTATTGCCTTGTGTTTTGAACAAACTTCGCCTCTCGGCGTACCTATGTACGCCGTCGGGTAACCGAAAAAAGGCTATGACTTTTTTCGCTCAGTTTGTCCAATCTGTGCTATTTTCCGTCCAACCCAAAAAGGCTGTAGCAAAATGAAATCATTTTACTACAGCCTTTTTTATTCTCTTACTATTTTTTTAACGGTTGCCTTTGTAAATTCTATAAGCTCATCACTTAAAATCAATAACTGGCAACCTTTAATTCCTGCACTTACAGTAATTTTTTCGTGTTTTTTTATGCTTTCATCAAAGAATGTCACAAATTGTTTTTTCATTCCAATAGGTGAGCAACCGCCCCGAATGTAGCCTGTTAAACCAAGTAAATCCTTTACGTGAACCATCTCGACTTTTTTGTTGTTAGATGCAGCAGCTGCAGCTTTTAAATCAATTTCCTTATCTACTGGAATACAAAAGACACAAGGCCCTGTTTTATCCCCTTTAGCTACTAAGGTCTTAAAAACCTGTGAGTATGGCAACGAAACCGAATCAGCAATGTGAGTTCCCGACAAGTCATTTTCATCAACCTCGTAAAAAAGCGACTCATATTTGATTTTTGCTCTGTCTAACATTCGCATAGCATTTGTTTTTATAGGCTTCATAGTTCACTCCCTAAAACAATACCTGTTTCTATCGTATTTCCCTTTATATATTCAGAGACAGGCATTTTTTTCTTGCCCTCAAACTGTACATCGGTTATTAAAAGTGAGCCTTTGCCGCAAGCAACCAAAATTCCGTCTTTAGATACATTAATAATTTCGCCGTTTTCTTTATCGTAAGCTTTATCAACTAAAACTGCTGAAATAACCTTAAACCTTGTACCTGAATATGTCGTTGAGGCGTAAGGGTAAGAAGTCAAGCCGCGAATTAGGTTATATATTTCATAAGAAGGCTTTGAAAAATCAATATACCCTGTGGTTTTATCAATCATAGGTGCATACGAGGAGAGTAAATCATCTTGCTTTTCAGGGGAAAGAGTACCTGATTCTATATGCATTATTGTTTTTCTTATTGCAGAAACTCCTGCTACGGCAAGCTTGTCGTGAAGGGTGTCTGCGGTATCGGTGCTATCAATCAAAACCTCTTCTTTTACAAGCATATCTCCCGTGTCAAGTCCTGCATTCATCTGCATTGTGGTTACACCTGTTTTTACTTCTCCGTTTATTATAGACCATTGAATAGGTGCCGCACCTCTGTATCTGGGCAAAAGCGAGGCGTGAATATTAATACAACCGTATTTTGGAATATCTAAAACCCTCTGCGGCAAAATCTGACCATAAGCCGCAACGATAAATACATCTGCATCAAACGATTTTAAATATTCATAGACTTTGTCAGTTTTAGCACTTTCTGGCTGATAGACTAACATGTTTTTTGAAAGTGCAAATTCTTTTACAGGCGGTGGTGTGAGCTTATGCCCGCGACCTTTGGGCTTGTCGGGTTGAGTCACAACAAGCACTATTTCGTGTCCGTCATTATATAAAGCTTTTAGTGGCAAAACCGCAAAATCGGGCGTGCCCATATATAATATTTTCATTTAGTATTCTCCTAATCTTCGATGTATTCGATTACATTATCAACGAAAAGTGTGCCTGATAAGTGGTCAATTTCGTGGCATAAAGCTACGGCTAAAAGCCCGTCTCCATCGATGTTTATTTCTTCACCATGGCGGTTTAATGCACGTACCTTTAGCTTTTCAGGACGTGAAACCGTACCTGTTTTACCTGGAACAGACAAGCATCCTTCAGGGCCTACTTGCTCGCCTTTTTTGTAGGTTATTACGGGGTTTATGAGTTCTAATAAACCGTCTCCTATATCAATTACAACAACTCTTTTTAATATGCCCACCTGAGGAGCGGCAAGACCTACCCCGTTAGCCGCATACATTGTTTCTGCCATATCGTCTAATAGTGTTAAAATTCTTTCATCAATTTTTTCTACCTCACGGGATTTTTTGCGTAAGGTCTCGTTGTCTGAATCTATATTTAAAATAGTTCTTTTAGCCATTGTTATTCCTCCTACAATGTATTATAAGGATTGTTCTCTATAATCATATTTATGTTATTTGCATTTTTTATGTGATAAGCACGAAGCCTTGTAAAAATATCCTCTGCTTTTTCTGTGAGCTTACACTTTATCCATATTCTACACCTATATTTTGAGTTGATTTTAGGAATTGATGCAGGTGCAGGCCCTAATATCTCAAAATTTGTTTTCAATTCCTTTGTCATTACAGCTTTAATTGAGGCTGCAAGGCTCTTTGAATATTTTGTAAGCTCAGTTTCATTTTCGCTTGTCAGAAGAATTGACACTATATCGCAAAACGGCGGAAAATTAAGATGCTTTCGTATCTCTATTTCCTCGTTATAAAATGAGATATAGTCTTGTTTTTTTGCAAGCTTTAAGGTTGAGTTTTCAGGCATATATGTCTGAATTACAGCCCTGCCATATCGTTCGCCTCTGCCTGCCCTTCCGCAAACCTGAGTGATAAGGTTAAAAGTTCGTTCATTTGCCCGAAAATCATCTATCCCTAAGCTTTGGTCGGCGGCTAATACTCCAACGAGCGTAACATTGGGAAAATCTAATCCCTTAGACACCATCTGTGTGCCTAGTAGGATATCTGTTTTTTCCTCCTCAAAGCGTTTTAAGAGTGTCTGGTGTGAGCTTTTTTGACTTGTTGTGTCCATATCCATACGGATAACTGACATATCTGGAAATAATTCTTTTATTTCTTCCTCTACCCTTTGAGTGCCTATGCCGAATTCCTTAATATACGGGCTTTTGCACTCAGGACAGATTGTTGGTTTTTTAATAGTGTAACCACAATAGTGGCAATTAAGTGTGCCGCGGTGCTTGTGATAGGTAAGCGACACGTCACAGTTTTTGCACTTAACAACATATCCACAGCTACGACAAGATACAAATGAAGAAAAGCCGCGTCTGTTTAAAAACAATATTGATTGTTCATTATTTTCTTTGTTTTTCTTTATCTCGTTAAGGAGAATGTTGCCTATGCACGAGCGGTTACCCGACTTTAACTCCTGACGCATATCCGAAACTATGATTTCAGGCAATGTCGCACCTGTTGCTCTGTGAGATAGCGGTAAAAGCTTGTATTTTCCCTGTTTTGCCAAATAGTAGCTTTCAACAGATGGGGTGGCAGAGGCTAAAATACATACACAAGAGTGAACTCTTGCCCTCATAAGTGCAACATCTTTTGCGTGGTAGGTCGGGGAATTTTCTGCCTTGTAGCTCGTTTCGTGTTCTTCGTCTATTACTATTACACCAATATTTTTTAAAGGTGCAAAAACAGCAGAGCGAGCACCAACTACAACAGTTGCTTCTCCCCGTTTTATTCTTTTATATTCGTCTGCACGCTCGCCTTGCGATAGTGCGGAATGTAAAACGGCGATTTTTTTTCCGAATCGTGAAACAAATCGTGTTACCATTTGGGGAGTAAGTGAAATTTCAGGCACTAAAACTATTGCAGTTCGATTTTGCAAAAGTGCGTTTTCAATACAGTTTAAAAACACCTCAGTTTTGCCACTACCCGTAATTCCATGCAGTAAAAATGTATCACACGTTCTGTTTTTAATTGAGGTGGTGATAGACTCTACCGCAAGTTTTTGTTCATCGGTAAGCTTCGGTGATTTGGTAGGCTTAATTTCGTCGTAGTTTAGGGGCATACGGAGTGACTCGATTATTTCAGTACGGATAAAGCCTTTATCGGCAAGCGACTTTATTGAGGCAGATGTCGCTCCTGTCAAAAAAGTAATGTCGCTGTTAGCCACAAAATCATTTTGGATTAAAAGCTCTAAAACCTGTGCTTGTTTTGGAGCTTTTTTTCTGAGCAGTTCCAAAACCTCAAATGCTTCGTCGTAGGGGAGGTTTAGAACTGAACCTTTTATAAATTTATCATTAATCTTATTTTTTGAACCGCTTCCCGGTGGTAAAATAGTTTTAATTGCACTTATATATGAGCAAAAACAGGTTTTTTTAATATACTTTGCAACCTCAAGCATTTCCTGGTCAAACAGTGGTTCAGGAGTTGCTAGGGAAACAATTTCTTTTACCTCGCCGTCAAAATCTGTCGTTTCCTTTACGGATAAAACATAACCATCAATCAATTTTTTGCCTCGGCCGAAGGGCACAAAAACATGACTGCCGACACATACCTTATGGGTTAAGTCGTCAGGAATTTTATAGTCGAATATTTTATCAATGGAAAGAGCTAATCTATTGATTATAACTCCGGCAAAATTACCTGTCATAGCTTTTGTCCTCTGCTTTAATTTTGCTAAATACTGAATTTATTTGGTCAAAGGTATAGCCTCTTGATGCTAAATATCGCTTTACCTTTATTATATTTTTAGCATCATAATTTCCCTTTAGTTTTTTTAGTGCTACACTTTCCAGATTTTGAAGTATGGTGTCTGATACGTCAAGCTCTTCTAATACTTTTTCGACAATATCAGAAGAAATTCCTTTTTCCTTAAGCTTCCATTTTACTTGTTGCAGCCCTAACTTTTTTATATGAACTAAATCGTGAAAAAATCTTAAGGCGTAATCGTAGTCATCTAAAAGCTTATATTCTTTTAGAAAGTCTATCGTTTTGTCAACCACCTCATTGTCGCCTATATGTGCGATCAATTTTTCACGCATAGCTTTTACTGTGTAGCTACGGGCAGAAACTAAGTTTGCTGCATAGTTTTTAGCGTCTTCGAAAACGGCGGTGTTTTTAATCACGGCAAGCTTTTCTTTGCTTATTTCGTCGCCTTCGTTTAATCGTAGCGATAAAAGGGCAAAGGAGTCCGCACCAAAGGAAAACTCCCCGTCAATAAAAACAGACATACGCTTTTTGTTCTTTTTTTGTTGCTCAATTTTAGTAATTTTCATAAATACTCCAAATTTGTTTAAAGCAGGGCTTAAGCCCTGCTTTAAATTATAGACTATTTTTAATCTTCTGTTCTGTCGCAATATACTCCTAACGGATAATAAGGAAGCATATTATCACGAAGCCAATTCATAGCCTCAACGGGAGATAAACCCCAGTTTGTAGGACAGGTCGAAACAACCTCAACCATTGAAAAGCCCTTGCCTGCAAGTTGAGTTTCAAAAGCTTTCTTAATTGCTTTTTTAGCCTGTTTAATATGTGGAACTGTGTCAATTGTTACACGCTCAATGTAAGCTGCACCTGATGTTGTAGCAAGCATTTCGCTAACACGCAGCGGGTGTCCCTGTGTCTTTGTATCACGACCGTAAGGAGAGGTCTGTGTAACCTGACCGGGAAGTGTGGTAGGAGCCATCTGTCCGCCTGTCATACCATAGATTGCATTGTTTATAAATATTATTGTGATATTTTCGCCACGAGATGCTGCGTGTACTGTTTCTGCAGTACCGATTGCAGCTAAATCGCCGTCACCCTGATAGGTAAATACTACCTTGTCGGGATGAACTCTTTTAATACCTGTTGCAACCGCAGGAGCTCTGCCGTGAGCCGCTTCCTGTACGTCACAGTTAAAGTAATTATATGCAAAAACTGCACAACCAACCGGTGCTACACCGATGGTTTTTCCTTCTATACCTAACTCGTCTAAAACTTCAGCAACTAATCTATGCACAATACCGTGACCGCAACCGGGGCAATAGTGCAAAGGTACGTCACACAAAGCGTGAGGTCTTTTAAATACTTGTTCCATTATTTGTCACCCCCGATAAGTTTTTTTACCTCTTCAATAATTTCGTTGGGGTAAGGGATGTTACCGCCTGTTCTTCCTAAGAAGTGAACGGGAACCTTGCCGTTTACAGCAAGCTTTACGTCTTCAACCATTTGTCCCATACTCATTTCAACAGTTAAGATGCCTTTTGCATTTTTTGAATGCTCTAAATAAGCTTCACTCGGGAATGGCCAAAGTGTAATAGGTCTTATTAAACCCACTTTGATACCTTGTTCACGAAGTGTGTCGACAGCGTTTTTACAGATACGTGCAACAGAGCCATAAGCGGTTAGGATAAAGTCAGCATCATCTGTTTTGTACGCCTCGTATTTTTTCTCTGTGGCTTCGATTTGAGCATATTTTTCATATCTTTCGAAAACCAGTTTTTCCAGTGTGTTGGGTTCTATATATAATGAATTTATGATATTGTGTTCTCTTTTCATTTCTGTGCCTGTTGTAGCCCAGGTTTTTTCAGGAACTTGTCTTTTAGACTTTGTTTCGCCAAAGACAACAGGCTCCATCATTTGTCCTAACATACCATCGCCTAAAATCATAACAGGCATTCTGTAAATGTCTGCCATATCAAAAGCGTCAGCTGTCATATCAACGATTTCCTGAACTGATGAGGGGGCTAAAACGATAACACGATAATCGCCGTGACCGTGTCCCTTTGTAGCTTGGAAATAGTCAGACTGAGATGCCTGAATACCGCCTAAACCCGGACCTGCACGCATAATGTTTATTACAACACATGGAAGGTCTGCACCTGCCATGTAAGATAATGCTTCTGCTTTTAAGCTTATGCCGGGAGAAGATGATGATGTCATAACCCTTGCACCTGCACCTGCGGCACCATATACCATATTTGCTGCTGATACTTCGCTTTCTGCCTGAAGGAAAACACCGCCGATTTTAGGCATACGCTTTGCCATATAGGCACTGATTTCTGTTTGTGGAGTTATAGGATAACCGAAAAAGTAACGGCAACCTGCTAAAATAGCAGCTTCAGCAACGGCCTCGTTACCTTTTACAAGAACCTTTTCTGCCATATTTATTCAATCCTTTCTTGAAATTATTACTTATTTGTAGACCTCAATCGCACAGTCGGGGCACATTGTAGCACACATTGCACAACCGATACAAGCGTCGGGGTTTAAAACTGCTGCGGGCTTGTAGCCTTTAGCGTTTAGGCTTTCTGATTCTCCTAAAACCTTTTTAGGACAAGCACCTACACAAAGGTAGCAGCCTTTACATACATTTTCTAAAATAACAACCTTTGCCATAATAAGTTTCCTTTCTGTTCTAAATTTTAAAAAGCAGTCTTTTAATTTTAAAGAGCTTGTTGTTTATTTCCCCGCAGAAGTCGGCGTCAATCGCCGATACTACGTACTTTATTGGTAAATTGAGTTTGTTTGCAGCTTCTTTTGTGATAGTAAAGCCACGTTCTATAATTTCTTTTGTTGTTTCGTCTGCAATGTTTGTGTCAGCGATGATGTTTGTAAAACTAAGCCTTGATGCAGCTTCTATGTTTTGCTTCATTTCAATGATTTCAGAAACAGTAGAAGACAGCGGGCGTCTTGTGTTTACCACGAGGCTCATTTCGTAGTCGGCATTATCAAAAAACTGCTTGTATCTGCCGAGGGCTATTGCACCATCGTCATCGCCGCCTACGTCAACTACAATCGCAGCGTCCTGTTCGTTAAAAATCCTCAGAATTTCTGCAGGCAGAACGGGGATGTCGACGTTAGTTCCTGCATAATCGGGAGCGATGATTGTTATACCGTTGTTCTCTAAAATGGCTCGTGCATCGTTTGAACGAAAATACGGATTTACAATATCTAAATCAACTAAAATTACCTTGTTATGAGTTTTTTTAAGTTCAAGAGCGTAATTTACAGAAAATTCAGTCTTGCCACTGCCATAATGTCCTACTGTAATATATATTTTACTTTTCATAAACAATCCTCATAAATACACCATTTTATTCTTTGTATTATAACACATTTTTTAGAAGCTGTACAGACTTTTTTGCGAAAAAACAAGATTTATTTGTTTTTTTAAACTTTATAACCCTTTTTTAAGAAAAACAACTATTAAAACAAGGTGGTTTCTTCAAATTCAACCTTTACGGATTTCCCGTATTCAGTCGGTGTCATACCTGTTAATTGCTTGAAACGGCGTGAAAATAGGTGTATTGAGTCAAATCCCAGATACGATGCGATTTGAGATATATTGTATCTGCCCTCTCTGATCAGGGACTTTGAAACGTCAATTTTCATTTTTGAAAAATAAGTCATTACGCTTTCGCCTGTGCGTTCCTTAAATATAGTATGTATGCCCGTTTTGCTTATGCCAACCGCATCAGAAATCTGCTTTATTGAAAGCTTTTCGCATATGTTTTCCTGCATAAATTGTAAAATATTATTTACCACGCCTTGATGAATACCCCGTTTTAGAGTGGTAGTGTTTTTCTGAAGCTCGCCGAAATTTCTGTATAGTGAAATAAGCAACTGTTCTAACGATAACGATATAATCTGCTCAGAGCCGAAAAAGGGTTTGTCCTTTCTTACAAGCTTTGTAGAAAATGTATCCTCTAACGGAGAAGAAAAACTGCGTTTTGCCTCCTTTACGATAGATGCAAGAAATGTCTTTTCAATATCGGACAAGGGAAGAATTCTTCTTTTAAAAAAATTAATTGCAGGAGATTTGCACCTGAATGTGACGATTATTATATTGGGTGCAATAATCCCATTAGCACGCAGGTTGTGGTATTCGCCCGGCTGATGAAAGGCAATATTACCTTGATTTAGTTTAAATTGCTCATTATCCATATCTATAACTATTTCGCCCTTATCGACGTACACAAGCTCCCAAAAATCGTGCGTTTCACCTATGTATTTATAGTCCTTTTCATATTCAAAGTAGTGAATTGTTATAATCTCGTTGATAACAAAGGATTTTTTCAAATGAGTTGTTGTATATTTCATAAATCGTACTCCTTTTTTTGTGCTGATACAAATTATATCACATTTTGAACAAAAAAGCAAATATATTGAATTATTTGTTAAATATTTTTTGAACTGCCTGTGATATATTAGAATTAGGAGTAATCTTAATATAAAGGGAGGATAACAGTATATGAAGGCAATAGTAAACGGAAAAATTATTTTAAAAGACCGAATTGAAGAAGGAAAGGCTATTTTATATTCTGATGTTATTGAGGGAATCGTTTCAGATGAAAATATCCCCGAAAATGCAGAAATAATTGATGCCTGCGGTGGTTATATTGCACCCGGTCTTATAGATTTACATATTCATGGATATAAAGGATGCGACGTTTGTGACGGAACAGAAGAGAGCATACGTACAATTTCTTGCGGACTTGCAGAAAACGGTGTTACAGGGTATTTGCCCACAACAATGACGGTAGATATGAAGGTCATTAAAAAAGCCCTTGAGGTGGCAAGAAATTTAAAAGAAGAAAGTAAGTCCTGGCAAGGGAGTGAAATTTTAGGTGTTCACGCAGAAGGACCGTTTATAAGCGAGTCGAAAAAAGGTGCTCAGGACCCTAAATATATTTTAAAGCCTGATGCAGAGTTTGTTAAAGAGTACTCCGATATTATAAGCATTATAACGCTTGCTCCCGAAACAGACAGCGAAAATTTTGAAGAGATTAGAAAAATTTGTAAGGACACAGATGTGGTAGTTTCTATGGGGCACACCTCTGCTAATTATGAAACAGCAATGAACAGTACAAACGCAGGTGTTAAACACGCAACACATTTATTTAATGCAATGACACCTCTGACACATCGTGAACCCGGTGTTGTCACTGCAGTATTTAACAGTGATGTAAGCTGTGAGCTTATTGTTGATACATTCCACGTGTCAACTGCTTTTTATGACTTATTATGGAGTATAAAGGGAAGAAAGCTTTGCTTTATTACTGACTGTTTGCCTGCGGGCGGACTTGCCGAGGGTGAATACCTGTTGGGCGGACAGAAAATCATATATAAAGGCATAGTTTGCAGACTTGAAGACGGAACAATTGCAGGAAGCGTGTTAAGACTTAACAAGGGCGTTTGGAATGTTTATACAAATTCCAGTATTCCGCTTTGGGAATGTGTAAACTGTGCATCATTAAATCCTGCCGTAACCTTAGGCATAGATGATAAAAAAGGCTCTATTGAGGTTGGCAAGGATGCAGATATTATAATTTGTGACAAAGAATTCAATGTTAAGAAAACAATTATAGGAGGAAATACAAAATATGAAGCTTAAAGTTAATGCAAAATTAGACCCGAAATTCACACCTCTTTCTTTAGTAATAAGAGAAATGAGAGAAAACACAAAAAGTGATGGCCAGGACATCATAATAGGAATAGAAAGAAACAAAGGCTATACCACAACATATAAAACAAGAGTTTACAAGGATGGTACAGGCCACGACGAAGAAAACTTTGATTTTATTGAAAGAATAACAAAGTCACTCCTTTGGGTTGCAGGCGGTTACAAGGTTATTATTGCAGGAAGCGACGTCATAGGAAACAAAATAAAGGAAGCCTACACAGTTGGCGGTCTTCGTGAATTTGATGTAAAATTTATGGAAAGAGTTTACGAGGAAAAGTTTGAGGTTATAGTCTGCCCAATTGAAGAGGCACCAAAAGATGTTTCTGCAGCAGCTCCAATCGGTCGTCATTTAGACGGCTGCAGAATCGGTTTTGATGCAGGCGGAAGCGACAGAAAGGTTAGTGCCGTAGTTAATGGCGAAAGTGTTTATTCTGAGGAGGTTATCTGGTTCCCAAAGACAAATTCAGACCCAGACTATCACTATCAGGGGATTTTAGAAGCAATGAAAACAGCAGCATCACATATGCCCAGGGTTGATGCGATTGGTGTTTCCTCTGCAGGCGTGTATATTGACAATCGTATAATGGTAGCATCGCTCTTCTTAAAGGTAAGCGATGAGGATTTTGATAAAAAGGTTAAAAATATGTACTTAGACGTTGCTAAGGAAATCGGTGAGAATATTCCTGTTGAGGTTGCAAATGACGGCGACGTAACAGCGTTGGCAGGTGCTATGGACTTAGACGACGACTCCGTTTTAGGCGTTGCTATGGGCACATCTGAAGCAGGTGGTTATGTTGACCCTGAGGGCAATATCACGGGATGGTTAAATGAGCTTGCGTTCGTGCCTGTTGATTTTTGTAAAGACGCAATGGTAGACGAATGGTCAGGTGATTTCGGTTGTGGTGTTAAGTATTTCTCACAGGATGGTGTAATAAAATTAGCACCCTATGCGGGCATTGAGCTTGACGAAAACCTCTCTCCTGCTGAAAAGCTTAAGGTAGTACAGGGCTTAATGGAAAAAGGCGACAAACGTGCTGCAGATATTTATGATACAATTGGTGCTTACTTTGGCTACGCAATTGCTTACTATGCCGAATTTTATGAAATCAAGCACGTTCTTATCATGGGTCGTGTAACATCAGGTCAGGGAGGTGTTATTTTATTAGAAAGAGCCCAGGAAGTTTTAGATGTTGAATTCCCTGAGCTTGCTAAGAAAATTAAACTTCACATTCCTGATGAAAACTCACGCAGAGTTGGACAGTCTGTTGCAGCGGCAAGCTTACCCAAAATAAAATAATAAAAAGCTAAAGTGTCAATTGTTTTTACAATTGACACTTTTTATATAAAAAAACATTGCAATTGTGCAAAATTAATTGTATTATATTAATATGTGGATTTTAATTTTTTATTTGGAGATTACATATGAAAAAGCTCATTAGAAAAATTATATCACTTTTAATTATAACGGCACTGTGTGTGACGTGCTATTTTACAGCATTGGGATATACTATGTATATTTCTGCTACAAGAGAAAAAAGCATAGAAGCACGAATTCAGGAAATAAAAAATCAAGAAAATTTTACTGAACTGTCACAAGTTCCCGAAATTTACAAAGAGGCAGTAATTGCAGTGGAGGATAGTCGTTTTTATGAGCATGGCGGAGTAGATTTTCTGTCTTTAATACGTGCAATTGTTGTAAATGTTAAAAATAGCGAGCTGTCCCAGGGGGGTTCTACAATTACGCAACAGTTTGCAAAGAATTTGCTCTTTTCACACGAACAGAGTATATCACGTAAAATGGCGGAATTTTTTGCTACACATTATATAGAAAAGCATTATTCTAAGGATGATATATTAGAGCTTTATATAAACGTAATTTATTATGGTGACGGATATTATAATATTTATGATGCATCAGTTGGATATTTTGGCGTTATACCAGGTGAAATGAACAATTATCAGGCAACAATGCTTGCAGGTATTCCTAATGCACCATCTGTTTATGCTCCAACTAAAAATTTGGAGCTTGCTCAAAAAAGACAAGAAAAGGTTCTGGAGCAAATGATTAAAACAGATGTATTGACGGAAGATGAGAAAAATCAGATATTAGGGGAAAGGTAAAGTTATGAAAAGGATAGTTATAGCATTAGTTACACTATGTTTGATGTGTTCATCAGCAGGAAATTCGTTTGCTCAGGAAAGTCCGCAGGCATATATGGAGCTTTCTGCGACGAGTCCGTGGAGTATTTTTACAAAAAATATGGATGATAAAGAGCTTCTGGAAGCGGTTGGAAAAAGTAGTGAAGAAATAAATGAAATATTAAAAAGCACCGATAGCGAGTCGCTGATAATCAATCGTGAAACAGGTGCACAGATATACTTAAGCGTGAAGAAAAATGACTTGTCATATGAGTTATGGAATATTGCTGACCTTGACAATGACTATATTACAAAAAATTTAAATTCCCTTGTATATGACGGTTTTATGATGGAGTCTTTGAATTATAAGGACGAAGATGTTTTGATAAATGACTATGCATATATGAAGCTTGTTACCGTATCGGGTAGTGCATATTTTGATGGTTTAGTGCATGGTGTTATTTGTAGTGGAACCTGCGTAAATGGTTATTCAATTGTTTTTACAATGATTTCTGAGGGGGACAAACCCACAGAAGAAGAAATCAGTGAAGTAAATGACATTGCTTCAAGCGTTTCGTTTACGGTAATCAAAGACAAAGAAACTGAGCCTCTGGCCCAAGAACCTGAGAGGGAAGAAGATGTTTTTAATTATATTTTGGGAGGGTTTGCGGCTTTAGTTGTTGTGATTTTTTGCGGATATATGATAATGAGAATGAAAAACAAGGGCGAGGAAGATGAGGAATAGGGAAAAATTATACATAACTCGTTTTTAAATTTAATGAATATAACTGAAGAACACCAAGTCTATGACTTGGTGTTCTTGTTGTAAGAACGATATGATTTTACTGTCATACCACTATCCGTACTTTTCTTCAATACTTTAGATTTATATTATTTCGAATGTAATATTTGGTGTTTCTTTATGGACACGATTGAAAACGCGTAGTATAAGTGCAAATTCATCCTTCAAATTCTCGTGAAGTGTCCCTGAACCTTTGATAATCACTTTTAATTTTTCATCCCAAATACAACTCATACAATCCCAGAGTGCATCGGGATTTTTTCCGAAATAATCAGGAAAGTCAAATGATACACTGATTACATTGTATAAATCATTAAAAGTTTTACATCCTGTAAAATCAAGAATGATAGGACTTACTAATGGTGTATATTCTTCGTTTTGCATATTTATTCTCCTTTATATGATTTCCATAAATGTTCTGTAATGGTCGCGCGTGATAAAAACCAGCCCGTCATTTGAATAAACAATTCTTTCGTTATTTCTCTTTCCTTTTGAATAATTTATGTCTGTCTCGTACCAGATTCTGCCAACCTTTGATGGTAATTTTCCCCTGTCGTTATAAAATACTCCACCAAACATCATTTTTCCTGGCGCTATCTTATCAAAATTTTTCTTTTTAGAAACCCATCCAAGCGTTATTGCGGCCTTTTTACTGATATAATAATCAGGCAATTTATTCAAATATTTTAAATACCAATCAGCACCATTTACGCCGTTGTCAGTCGCTGTGCCTGCAGATATAGACTCAACTCTATCTATGTAACATCTGCAATTAAAATGTAATGGAGGCATAGGACTTACTTTTTCATATATTGCATAAATCATACCATATCTTTCTTCGCAAAGCTTACATAACTTAAAAACAACTACAACATACCACATTTTCCATTTTTTACTTTTACCCATTATCACACCTCTTTTCTGTAAAGCGTTACAATGCTATTCTATCAAAAAGAAATGTGAAATTGTGTGCAAAGATTGTGGTGGAATCCCACCGCAAGTAAAATAGAATAAATGTGTTTTAAACATATCTTTTAGCAAGATAAAATACACATTCACCCATATAGCTCGATAAAAAAGAGACGGAATAC
>JAZOCK010000028.1:0-5529 GCA_045596445.1 Congzhengia sp.
GATACACAGTTTATTCTCATTACACACCGTCGTGGTACAATGGAAGAAGCAGATATGCTTTACGGTGTTACAATGCAGGAAAAAGGTGTTTCAAAACTTTTAGAGCTTAACTTAAACGAAATTGCAGACTAAAATATTGCATTCTGCGAAAAACTATGATATAATTAATCTGTTATATGTGTAAAAGGCGTAAAAATGACATTTAGTTATTTTTTTCGTTGTGAAAGGTAGTGAAGAAATATGATTATTGCGCCACGCGGTACACATGATATCCTGCCGTCAGAAGCTTACAGATGGCATATGATTGAAGATAAAATTAAAGATATTTGCCTAAAATTCGGTTATAAAGAAATAAGAACACCTATGTTTGAAAGCACAGAGCTTTTTGAACGTGGAGTAGGCGATACAACAGATGTTGTGCAAAAGGAAATGTATACATTTTTAGACAAAGGCGGCAGAAGTATTACTCTAAAGCCTGAGGGTACATCGCCTATTGTCCGTAGCTTTGTAGAAAACTCGGTTTATGCAAATCCTCAACCGACGAAGCTATATTATCTGTATCCATGCTTCAGATATGAAAAGCCACAGGCAGGCAGACTTCGTGAATTTCATCAGTTTGGTATAGAGGTGTTTGGCTCGTATGCCCCGTCTATTGATGCTGAGGTAATTTCTTTGGCTATGTCTTTACTTTCGCGTTTGGGTGTAAGCGGGATTGATTTAAATATTAATAGTATAGGTTGTCCAACCTGCAGAAAGGCATATAATGAAAAGCTTAAGGACTTTTATAGATCGCATTTAAATGAGCTTTGCGAAACCTGTAGAGAACGATTTGAAAAAAATCCATTAAGAATTTTAGATTGCAAGAGTGAAGTATGCAAAAAAATATCTGCTGATGCACCTATGCTTTTAGACCATATTTGTGACGATTGCAGTACGCATTTTGAAAGCCTGAAAAAATATTTAGAGATAATGGAAATTCCATATAATATTGATGCTACAATCGTTCGCGGACTTGACTATTATACGAAGACAGTATTTGAAATAATATCTCACAATGAAGGCTCAGAGGGTACAATTTGTGGAGGCGGAAGATATGACGGACTCGTTTCTGAAATTGGCGGACCTGAAATGCCGGGTGTAGGCTTTGGTATGGGGTTAGAGCGTTTGCTTTTAGTTTTAGAAAGCATAGGAAGGCTTCCCGAGAATAACGAGTGTCCGGATATATTTATAGCAAATATAGGAGAAAACGCCGACATATTCACGCAAAAACTGATTTTCGATTTAAGGAAAGAGGGAATAGCGGCAGAACGTGATTATTTAAATCGAAGCGTAAAGGCACAGATGAAATATGCCAACAAAATAGAGGCGAAATTTGCGGCTGTTGTAGGCGATGATGATATCAGTGCAGATAAAGTAAATCTTAAAAATATGACTACGGGAGAAAGCGTAGAAATACCTTTTTCGAAAATAGCAGAATACTTAAAAAATGAGTTAAATTAAAAAGAAGCGGCTGTAGCAAAATGAAATCATTTTGCTACAGCCGCTTTTCGTTATACAACAAAAAGACGAAAGAGTTAAAACTCTTTCGCCTTTTTATTCGCACGAATTATTTTACAGCGTCTTTTAACGCTTTGCCTGCTTTAAAAGCGGGAACCTTTGTAGCTGCAATTTTGATTTTAGCACCTGTCTGGGGGTTCTTACCCTCACGAGCAGCACGAGCTCTAACCTCGAATGTACCGAAACCAACTAAAGCAACCTTGTCGCCAGCCTTTAATGCGTCCTTAATAGCATCGATTGTTGCACTTACAGCAGCTTCAGCATCCTTCTTTGAAAGTTCAGCCTTAGCAGCAACTGCAGCAACTAACTCAGTTTTGTTCATCATTTTCACCTCAACTTTTAAAAGTATAAATAAATCATAACACAAAAACGCCGAAAAAACAAGGGTTTTTTTACATTTTTATCATTTTTTTTGAAAAAAAATGGTTTTTTTTGTGAAAAAGTTCTATTAAAAAAATAAATCTTGACAAATTCGTGCTTTAATGTTAAACTATATTAGTAAGTTTTGCCGCTGTGATGGAATTGGCAGACGTAGCGGACTCAAAATCCGCCGGTAGTGATACCGTGCCGGTTCGACTCCGGCCAGCGGCACCAAGGTTCCCCGTACTTATACAGTACGGGGAATTTTAGTTATCGATATTTTGTGGAGGTGTTTTTGTGGGAGATAAATACGGTCTTGTACTAGAGGGCGGAGCAATGCGTGGGATGTTTACTGCAGGCGTGCTAGATATATTTATGGAAAACGATATTATCTTTGATGGTGTTATAGGTGTGTCTGCGGGTGCAACCTTTGGCTGCAACTATATAAGTAAGCAAATAGGAAGAACAATCCGTTATAATAAAAAATACTGCAAGGACAAACGGTATTGCAGTTTTCGCTCCTTGATTACGACCGGCGACCTTTATGGCGAAGATTTTTGTTATAACGAGATACCTAATAGATTAGACCCGTTTGATAATGAGGCATTTAAAAGAAGCAAAACTGATTTTTATATTGTATGCACAGATATAGAAACAGGTAAACCCGTATATAAAAAATATGATGTTGATGAGTCTGATGCACTTTTATGGATGAGGGCATCTGCTTCTATGCCGTTAGCAGCCAAAATTGTTGAGGCAGGAGGAAAGAAGCTGCTTGATGGAGGAATGTCCGACTCGATTCCGCTGAAGGAATTTGAAAAAATGGGATATAGCAAAAACGTTGTGATTCTGACCCAACCATATGATTATATTAAGAAGAAAAATACAGCATTGCCATTGATAAGGATAGTTTACAAAAAATACCCGAAACTTATAGAAGTAATGAAAAACAGACATATAATGTATAATGAAACTACAAAATATATCAAAGAACAGGAAGCCTTGGGCAAAATTTTGGTAATTCGACCTGAAAAAAAGCTTGATGTGAATCACGTAGAGCATGATGCACAAGCGTTGGAAACGGCATATCAGGAGGGTAGAAAAGCAGGAGAGAAAAATTTAAATAAACTTAAAGAATTTTTGTCATAAAATTTGTGGGACTGTAGCATTTGCTACAGTCCCATTTTAAAGCTTAGTCGTTACAACCGCATTTGTGGTGGTGATGATTACATGCACAATCGTTGTCGCAACAAGGTGTAAAACCGTCGTCACGCTGATTTGCACAGGTTATGCGTGTTGCGGGTTCTGATCTTCTGTAATCACATCCGTTGTTATGGTAGTGATTACAGCTGTCGCAACTGTTGTAACTGTAATTACTTCTGTAGTTTCTGCCGTTGTTGCAGCATCCACAAGAAAAGCTTCTTCTTACGCAGTTAACAATGTTACAAATTCCACACATATTTTTTACCTCCATATAAATATTGAGTTTCCTCATAGCATTATATGTCGATTTATGGGAAAAAGTGTTTAAGCGGTTGCATTTTTTTTGCTCCCGTGATAAAATATAAGCATTATAAAAGTTGAGGTGTGTAGGTTGTTTATTAATTTTTTAACAAAAATCTTTATTCGTAATTCCGAGAATACATCAAGCCCTGCTGTTCGTGCGTCTTATGGTGTTTTTGGCGGTGTTTTGGGTGTTGTGTGCAATGTAATTCTTTTTGTTATCAAATTACTTATAGGAGTTGCAATTAATTCTATAGCTATTATTTCGGACGCATTTAACAATTTATCTGATATTGGTTCTTCTGTTGTTACGATGATAGGTGCAAAGCTGAGCAATCAACGTCCTGATGCAGAACACCCTTTCGGACATGGAAGAATAGAATATATATCTTCGCTTGTAGTTGCTTTTATAATTATTATTATGGGCTTTGAACTTGTTAAAAGCTCAACAGGTAAAATTTTATCGCCCACAGCTATTGAATTTAACCCAATTCTTTTAGCAGTTTTATCTGTATCTGTAGTTATAAAGCTTTGGATGTATTTCGCCATGAAATTTTTAGGCAAAAAAGTAAGCTCTAATGTGCTGATTGCAACATCGACTGATAGTATAAATGATGTTATAGCAACATTGGCTGTTATACTTTCTGTTGTTATGTGTAATTTTTTGCCGCCTGTTATCGATGGATTTGTGGGTTTTGCAGTTGCAATATTTATTTGTGTATCAGGCGTTAAGCTGGCTTGGGAAACCATAGGCACACTCTTAGGTACTTCTCCTGACCCTGTGCTCGCAAAAAAAATTGCAGAAATTATTCTTTCGGATAATGAAATTTTGGGAATTCACGACCTGATAGTGCATGATTACGGTCCAGGCAGGATATTAGCGTCTGTTCATGCTGAGGTTTCTTGTGAAAAGTCAGCTATTATGTTGCACGAAATCATTGATGCATTAGAGGTCAGGATAATGAGTGAGTTGGGAATAGAAACAGTAATTCATACAGACCCTATACTAGTTGGAAATGAAAAGACAAATTCGACTAAAGAAATGGTTAAAAATATTTTAGCGGAAATTAATCCTGAGCTTGGTATGCACGATTTCAGAATGACAGACGGAGAAAATAGAATAAATCTGATTTTTGATTTGGAGGTGCCTTTTGAACTTACGGATGAAGACAGAAAAGAAACCTTAAATATAATCAAAGCCAGAATTTCCGAAGAGGATTCCAGATATGCCTGTGTTATAAAAATCGACTATAAACCATCATTTAATCTGCATATTAAATAAAATGTGACAAAAGTTCACAAAAAGTTAAGGCAATGGACATTGACGATTTAATATATTAGTGATATAATTGTTGCATATAGAATTTTATTTTATATAATTCTTAAGAGCTGGTGCTCTTTTGTGCTCTTTCGAGCACTGCAACAATTGACGGCGTCGCAAAAATGCCCTTTAAAGCAAGCATTTTTACTCCTGGTAAAATGATTTTGCGGCATCTAAATCGTGCACGAATTCTACAATTATTAAAACAACGAAAATGAGAGGTGACATTTTATGAAGTCAACAGGAATTGTAAGAAAAGTAGATGAATTAGGCAGAATTGTTTTACCAATAGAATTAAGAAGAACCTTAGACATTGCCGAAAAAGATCCGTTGGAAATATATGTAGATGATAATAAAATCATATTAAAAAAATACGAGCCTTCTTGTGTTTTCTGTGGCAAAGGTAAAGATGTTATTCTGTTTAAGGGTAAAAATATTTGTTCCGCCTGTTTAAATGAATTAAAGTAGTAATAGAGACGCTCGGCATAAGCCGACCATCTTTAATTTACTCCCACTCTATCGTTCCAATCGGTTTTGGTGTTAAGTCGAGTAAAACTCTGTTAATGCCGTCAACTTCATGTGTAATTCTGTCTGTTATATGATGTAAAATCGCATATGGTATTTCTTCAATTGTTGCAGTCATTGCGTCAACTGTATTGACTGCACGGATAATAGCAGGCCAACCCTCGTATCGTTTGTCGTCTTTCACACCAACGCTCTTCATATCGGGAACGGCAATAAAGTACTGCCAAACCTTGCCCGCAAGACCGTTTTTGTCAAATTCTTCA
>JAZOCK010000029.1:0-10848 GCA_045596445.1 Congzhengia sp.
GCGAACATGTAGTAAGTCCTTTGTCATAAAATTAGTAATTCCTCGCAAGCCCGTCTGCGTATCTTTGGGGGAAATTCCGTAAAGAAACCGCATAGCAACCGATGTAAAGCGGTTTCCAAAAAGGCTCTTGCCTGGCGTTTCCTCGCCAAAATCACGACAACCCAAAACAAACGAATCCGGATTATCGCTCATAGTTCTGCACATTCTCATAACATCCTTCACGCTGTGCTGTCCGTCAGCATCAACAGTGATTATGCCGTCAAATCCTTCGCAATTATCTATGTAATACCTTATTGCCGTTTTAATAGCGGCACCTTTTCCCTGATTTGTATGATGAGTTAAAACGTGGCAATTTTCAATGTTTGAAATTCCGTCAAAAATTCCCTTACAGGCATCACTACTGCCATCATTTACAACTATGATTTTTTGAATACCTGCTAAAAGCAAGTCATTAATATACGGTATGAGCTTTTCATCAGGCTCTAACGATGGGATTATAACAACATAGCTCATAAATTTCTCCATTCCGCCGATCGAATCGACACAAAAGTAATCAAAGCTTTATCCTCTTGTTCCATAAAATACAAATGGTTTAATATAGTTTAGTGTTAGTAGTTTCTATTATATAATTAGGTAATAGAAAACATGCAATTCATTCTACCAGGAGTAAAAATGCTTGCTCGCAAGGGCATTTTTACGACGCCGTCAATTGGCGTATGCAGTCGTAAGACTGCAAGCGAGTTGAAAACTCGCAGGATTTTTGCAAAGCAAAAATCCGTATATACCAATTATAACATACAATATGTGGAATTGCAATAACAAAAACCACAAAAAAGACACATCATAGGGCAAAACCCAAAAATGATGTGTCTTATTATTTTTATTGCCAGGAGCAATCTTGTCCCCTACGATTTTGTTTTAGAAAATCTAAAGCTCTTATTTATTCATTGCTTCTTCAACAGCAACTGCCACAGCAACAGTCATACCAACCATAGGGTTATTACCTGCACCGATTAATCCCATCATTTCAACATGAGCGGGAACTGATGATGAGCCTGCGAACTGAGCATCAGAATGCATTCTGCCCATTGTGTCTGTCATACCATAAGAAGCAGGACCTGCAGCCATATTATCAGGGTGAAGTGTACGACCTGTGCCACCGCCTGAAGCAACTGAGAAGTATTTTTTACCTTGTTCGATACATTCTTTCTTGTATGTACCTGCAACAGGGTGTTGGAAACGTGTGGGGTTTGTTGAGTTACCTGTGATTGATACGTCAACTCCCTCAAGGTGCATTATAGCTACGCCTTCACGAACATCGTCAGAGCCGTAGCAACGTACCTTGGCACGTTCTCCGTTAGAATAAGCGGTTTCTTTTACAATCTTAACTTCACCTGTATAATAGTCAAACTGTGTCTGAACATATGTAAAGCCATTGATTCTTGAAATTATCTGTGCAGCATCTTTGCCTAAGCCATTTAAGATAACTCTTAAATCTTCTTTTCTTGCTTTATTGGCACTACGAGCAAGACCGATAGCACCTTCTGCAGCAGCAAAGGACTCGTGACCTGCTAAGAATGCAAAACACTTTGTTTCGTCGCGAAGCAGCATAGCTCCTAAATTACCATGTCCGATACCAACTTTTCTGTCGTCGGCAACTGAACCCGGAATACAGAAAGACTGTAAGCCCAAGCCGATTTTTTCAGCAGCATCAGCAGCCTTTGTAACGCCGTCTTTAATTGCAATTGCAGCACCTACAATGTATGCCCAGCAAGCATTTTCAAAGCAGATAGGCTGGATTGATTTAACTAAATTATATACATCAATTCCTTTATCGTCACAAATTTTCTTTGCTTCTTCTATTGATGCAATGCCGTGTTTATTTAACTCAGCATTTATCTGGTCAATTCTTCTTTCATAACTTTCAAATAAAGCCATAATTCATACCCTCCTTAATTATTCGTGACGCGGGTCTAATAATTTTGCCGCGTCATCTACTCTGCCGTACTGTCCGCTTGCTTTTTCCAAAGCTTCGTTAGCATCCATACCTTTGGCAATCATTTCCATCATCTTGCCCAGGTGTACGAATTTATAGCCAATGATTTCGTTGTTGTCGTCTACTGCAATTTTTGTTATGTAACCCTCAGCAAGCTCTAAGTATCTAGGGCCCTTTTCACGAGTTGCATATGTTGTACCAACCTGTGAACGCAATCCCTTACCTAAATCCTCAAGGCCTGCACCAATGGGAAGACCATCTTCTGAAAAAGCTGTCTGTGTACGACCATAAACAATCTGTAAGAAAAGCTCTCTC
This sequence comes from Congzhengia sp., assembly GCA_045596445.1. Classification (GTDB taxonomy): domain Bacteria; phylum Bacillota; class Clostridia; order UBA1381; family UBA9506; genus Congzhengia. Next base: position 2,312 of record JAZOCK010000029.1, read on the forward strand.
ATAGCTGTGTTGATAGCGTCACAAACCAAGTCTGTATTTAAAGCCTCTAATATTGTTTTGCCAACTAAAATTTCAGATGCCATAGCTGCAGAATGTGTCATGCCTGAGCAACCTACTGTTTCTACTAATGCCTCTTCGATAATACCCTCTTTAACATTTAAGGTAAGCTTACATGTTCCCTGCTGGGGAGCACACCAACCAATACCGTGTGTTAAACCGGAAATTTCTTTGATTTCTTTTACCTGTGTCCATTTACCCTCCTGAGGGATAGGTGCAGGACCGTGATATGCACCCTTCGCTAAGGGGCACATGCTTTCTACTTCAGCTGAATATTTCATAATTCTGCTCCTTTCAAGTATTTATTTAATTTAATAAAAAACAAAATATACCTTATAAATTCTACCACAACATCGGTCTTTTGTCAAACGTAACGTGTCATTTTTTTGCCATTTTTAAAAAACCAATGTTCTTATTAAAAGCTCTGTTATAAAAACGCTTAAACTTGAAAATGCGGCAACTGTAATCATACTGCAGCCCTTATATCCAAAAAGCAAAGCAACCGCCGTACCGACTGCCGCCGAAACAACCGATGAGGTTGAATAAAATATCGCAGGAAACGTCATAACCGACAGGACCGAATAAGGAATATAATATAAAAACGAAAGTATGTATTTGTTCTTTATTTTCTTCTTCACAAGCACTAAGGGTACCATACGAATCAGATAAGTTATTCCCGCCATAGCAAAAAGGTAAAGTGCATAATCAGGCATTTTCCTCATCCTCCTCACTTATGTTAAGCGGTGCAATAAAGGCAAACAACATACTTGCCATAGCTGCCGTAATAATAATGGTAAAGCCCGACGGTATTTTGTTCAGAATCGGTGTAAAATAAAAAATACAGCTTAAAGCAATTGAGAGCAAAACGCACAATGCAGTGGCACGCTCTGCTTTTGCCTTTGGGATAACAATAGCCACAAACATACCATAAATTGCTATTCCTAATGCTGAAACTACTATTTCAGGCAGAATATTTCCCGCACACGCACCAAGCAGAGTTCCTCCGCTCCAGCCTATGTAGGGGGTAGTCATAAGTCCGTAGAAATATCTTCGTCCGATTGTACCGTCGTTAGAATAGGACACCGCAAAAATTTCATCAGTAACAGCAAAGCTCATCAAAAATCTATCAATTAAGCGTACAGACTTTCCCAATTTTTGAGAGAGCGACACAGACATTAAGGCATATCTGAGATTTATAACTATCTGCGAAATCAAAAGCTCAGCAAAAGTACCCCCTGCCGTAATTATCGGCACAGCAGCCAGCTGACCTGCGGATGTAAGATTTGTCATAGACATAAGGAGAGCCTCAACAATTGATAAGCCGCTTCCGCACGCAAAAATGCCAAACGCAAACGATATTGACAAATACCCCAAGCATATTGGAATACCATCTTTTATTCCTTTTAAAAAACTTTTTTGTTCTTTCATTTTTTCCTCGCAAATTTTAAGACATCAACCAATTCATCTGAATCCCTTGCCGCACATTACATCATCATAAATTGCATCTGTAATAATTTCACCTTTGGCATTTAACAGACCATATTTGTAAACAGTATACCCCGAGCTGTTTTGTCCGTTCGCCTCTCTGTAAACAAAACCATCATTATACGAATTAACAAGAATACTCTCTATCTCTCCAAAATTTTTTACCAGTTCTCCCTTTGTGTTTATGATTCCGCACTTGTGCTCCTGGTATATATATCCGTCTATTACAACTGCATATCCTTTATTTGTAAACTTTGATGTGCCGTCGTAGGATGGCTTTATGATAATTTCGCCTTTTTCGTTTATAAAACCATATTTAGACCCCTCGCGAATTCTTGCAATACCGCTTTTTTCAAAAGATTCGGCATACATAAACTGAGGCTCGATTACACTCTTGCCATCTTTGTTTATATACCCCCAGTACTCACCTTGTTTTACACAAGCCAACCCGTTTTCAGTAAAATCACGTGCTTCCTTAAATTGCGGATTTATTACGTATGTGCCGTTTTTGTTGATATATCCGTAGTTGTCGCCTTGTTTCACGCAAGCCAACCCATTATCCGTAAAGCTTCCTGCTTTTTCAAACTGGGGATACACTGCCACTCCGCCTTTTGCATCTATATAACCCCATAGCTTTCCTTTTCGTACTGCAGCAAGTCCGTTTTCAGCAAAATCTAAAATCTCATCATATTCCATTTCTGCTATGAAATCTCCGCGTCTGTCAATAATTCCCCACTTGCCGTCCTGGGCAATTTTTGCTCTGCCCTCATCATCATAATTGTATGCAACCTCTAAAACAGGCTCTATCATAAATTCGCCCTTTTTATTAATGTATCCATAGCCTTTTGTATATGGCTCCTGTACGCAAGCAAGCCCGTTAAACGTGAAGTTGCTCGCTGTTTTGTATCTTGGTTCTATAATGAAGTCGCCTTTTTTGTTTATGTATCCCCAAAATCCGTCAAGCATTACCGCAGCCATACCATTCTCTGCAAAATTTAACGCATCATCAAATTTGGGTTCTATTACGAAATCTCCCTTTTTATTAATATAGCCGTAGCTTTTATCAACTTTCACCAAAGCTAAATCGCTTTCCTCGTGAAAGTCCTTCGCATAATCAAATTGCGGCTGTATTACCATCTTGCCTTTTTGATTAATATATCCCCACTTCTCACCTGTCTGAACCGAAACAAGCTTTTCGCAGAAAATTCTGTTGTCCTCTGTGTCCTTTACCCCGTCGGAAACAGTTGACAAAAGCCAAATTAAAGCAATAACAAAAATTAAGGTCAAGCACAAAAATATAAGCCTGTATGGTATTTTCTTTTTTTGTTTAGGTGCTGTTTCTTCAGTAATATTTCTATTCTCCTTCATATTATTCTCCTTTGGCTTTTTTTAAATCTGTATAACCTGATTTCATACATACTTCTCTATCAAAAAGAGCCGTCATAAGAGGGCTCTTAGGATTTATTAAATTTTTACAATGCCTAAAATATCTAACACCGACGATGCTAAAATCAACACTATAAATATTGGGGCAATATACTTTACCATAACAGCAAGCAGCGTTCTCTTCTTTGCCTTGTCCGAGATTTCTATTTCGTCTGTGACTGTTTTAATCTTAACAACATAACCCACAAAAGCACAGGTCAAAAATGCCACTATTGGCATCAACACGCTGTTGCTTGCGAAGTCAAACAAGTCGAGCATTTGCATACCGAAAATTTTAAAATCTGCCCAAATGCTGTAGCCGAATGTTGAAACAAGTCCAATTATAACAGAACCTAAAAAGACAATTAAGCACACCGGTTTTCTTGCGATTTTAGTTTTGTCGCATATAAATGAAAGCACTGTTTCGAAAAGCGAAATTGAAGATGTCAGTGCCGCAAATAAAACAAGTATAAAGAACACCGCACCAATAATTTTTCCGCCCATCATTGTTTCAAAAACCTTAGGAAGAGTTTCAAACATAAGGCTTGGACCCTTGCCTAAAGCCTCAGGCGTACCGCCCGAAAATGAAAATACTGCAGGAATAATCATAAGCCCCGCCAAAAATGCAACGCCTGTATCAAAGCTCTCTATCTGTCTTACTGAGCTTTCAAGCTTTACATCTTTTTTCATATACGAGCCGTATGTTATCATAATTCCCATAGCAAGCGACATTGAATAAAACATTTGCCCCATAGCTGCTAAAACCGTCGTTGCCGAAAATTTAGAAAAATCAGGCAGAATGTAGTATTTGACACCGTCAATTGCACCCGGTAATGTCAAGCCGTAAACTGACACAACCAACGATAAAACAATAAGTATCGGCATCATAATTTTACTGCCCTTTTCAATACCCTTTTCCACACCGAAGAGGACAAACAGTGATGTCACACCCAAAAAAAGCACAAACCATACAACAGGCTCTAAATTGCTTCCTATAAATGATGAAAAATATGTATCTCCTGCCGTAGCACTGCCGTTCCCTGATAAAAATGCCGCCAGATACTTCATTACCCAGCCGCCAATTACACAATAGTATGGTAATACAATAATAGGAACTAATGCCGCAAGATATCCTATAAATGCAAATTTGTTATTTAACGCTTTAAAAGCACCCACTGCACTAAGCCCTGTTTTGCGGCCTATGGCAATTTCTGTGGTCATTAATGCATAACCAAAGGTTACAGCCAATATGACATATACAAGCAGGAAAATGCCTCCGCCGTATTTTGCAGCAAGGTATGGAAATCTCCAGATATTTCCTAATCCCACAGCAGAGCCTGCAGCAGCAAGCACAAATCCTATTTTTCCGGAAAAGCTGCTTCTTCCGTTTGACATATTATCAATCCTCCAATTCTTTTAATATATATTTTAACATAATGCCTCCACTTAGGCAAGAAAAAAAGTAAATTATTTGTTTTTTTGTCCTTTTTTCACCCATCTTGAAAGTTTTACATATTATTTATTAGGAGGTGAAAATATGTCTGTGTGTTCTTGTAAATCAAATTGCTCAGTTGTTTCTATAATTGCCAGCATTATCATAGGTGTAATTGCTGCTGTTTTGCGTGCTACTGCAGTTATTGCCGTAACACCTGCATTCTTATGGGTTGTTTTGGGTGTTGCCGTGGTATATCTTGCAATAGCTTTGCTGACAACCGCACATTCTGCAAGTCCGTCTGCAAGGGGCTGTATATGCCCTGTTTTATCTGTTTTCTTAACAGGTGTTTTAGGTGCAATTTTAACATCAGTAATCCTTCTTGCAATAAACTTTAGTGCCACCAGTATTATTGGGGCAATCTTAACTGGCGGATTAGCAGCATTCTTTTCTTTAATTTTTACTGAAACAGCGTGCTTGATAAAATGTCTGGCAAGGTGCGATGACGCACAATAAAAACACGGGGCTGTAGTAAACCTACAGCCCCATATTTTCAATATCCTAGAATTTCTTTACTGTCGAGAACTAAGGTAAATGGTCCGTCATTCGTAAGCGTTACTTTCATATCAGCACCGAAAATGCCTTTTTCCGTGTTTTTGAACAGTTCTTCACACCTTGACAAAATATGCTCATATATTCTTTCTGCCATTTGAGGTTTGCCTGCGGCAGTAAAGCTTGGACGATTACCCTTTTTGCAATCTGCATAAAGTGTAAACTGTGAAACTACCAATATTTCACCATCAACCTGGTCTATGCTTAGGTTTGTCTTGCCCTCGTTATCTTCAAAAATTCTTAAGTGTGCAACTTTTTCTATCATTTTATCGGAGATTTCTTCATTGTCCTCCTCCGATACACCCACGAAAAGCAGATAACCTTTGCCAATTTTGCCCACAGTTACGCCATCTACATCTACCCTTGCATCTGATACTCTCTGTAAAACAAATTTCATAGTATTCCTCTTAATTCTTTTCCTTCAATAAATCTCTTATTTCGGCAAGCAGTTCCTCCGAAGTAGGTGCTTTTACTTCTTCAATCTCTTCTTTTAGCTCTTCTTTCTTCTCAAATCTGCTTTTAGCGGTATTAATCATTTTTACAAACAAAAATATCGATGATGCAATAATTAAAAAGTCTATAATGTTCTGAATGAACATTCCGTAATTTAACATATTTGGTGTGCCGTCTGCCGCCGTTGAAATCTGTATTGCGAGGTTCTTTAAATCCGCCCCTGATGTCAAGACGCCTATTATCGGAGTTATAACATCAGAAACCAAGGATGTTACAATTTTACCGAATGCACCGCCGACTACAACGCCGACAGCCATATCTATTACGTTTCCGCGAAATGCAAATTCTTTAAATTCTTTCCACATTTTAATTCCCTCTTTCATCATTGTCTTTTCCCCGAAAACTTTATAATCGGAGAAATTCTTTTGTATATAATCAATGTAATTATTGAAATGACCGTTCCCTTTATTAAGTTAAACGGCAAAATAGTGGCAAGCACTAAATTTATTTTAACGTCAAACGGTGCATTGGACATATAAAGCGGCAACATAATATAAAGATTTGCAAAAATTCCTGCAACCGACATAGAAAGTGTTGCTGCCACGAGTGAAATAACTGCCCATTTGAAGTTTTTGTGAAACTTATAGATAATACCTGCAACATATACAAATGTTCCATTTATAACGAAATTAGCAAGCTCTCCGACAAATCCCGTTGACGTCACAAAGCAATGAAGCAAGTTTTTAAAAAGCTCAACCAAAACGCCCGATACAGGTCCATAAGCAAAGGAAATTATAAGTGCGGGCAGGTCAGAAATCTCTATTTCTAAAAAGCCGCCAACCTTTAACCCCATCATACTGCCAAGCGTCTGCAGTAAAAAAGCTATTGCAGAAAAGGTGCCTATCATAACTATTTTTTTTGTGTTAGATGCTTTTCTCATTTTATTCCTGCTCCCCCGCTAAAAGCTCGCTCTGATGAGTAGTAATAAGAGCACTTATCAGCTCCTCCATATCTCCGTTTAAAATTGCATCAAGCTTATGTAGGGTAAGACCGATTCTGTGGTCAGTAACTCTTCCCTGGGGGAAGTTATACGTTCTTATTCTCTCACTCCTGTCGCCTGTACCTACCTGGCTTTTACGTTCTGATGCAATTTTGTCGTGTTGTTCTTGCTGAACCAAATCATAAAGCCTTGAGCGAAGGATTTTCATAGCCTTGTCCTTGTTTTTATGCTGTGATTTTTCGTCCTGACAAGACACAACCAAGCCTGTTGGTATATGTGTTACACGAACAGCTGAGTCCGTTGTATTTACGCACTGACCGCCAGGTCCGCCCGCACGGAATACGTCTATTCTTAAGTCGTTTGCATCTATATTTACCTCTACTTCCTCAACCTCGGGAAGCACCGCTACGGTTACTGTTGATGTGTGAATTCTGCCACCCGATTCTGTTGACGGAATTCTCTGCACGCGATGTACACCACTCTCAAATTTCAGCTTAGAGTAAGCCCCTTGTCCCTCAATGCTGAAGGATATTTCTTTATAACCCCCAATATCTGTGGGGTTTGAGCTTAAGATTTCTGTTTTCCAGCGGTTCGCCTCTGCATACATAGTAAACATGCGGAACAAATCCCCTGCAAAAAGTGCCGCCTCGTCGCCGCCTGCACCGCCGCGGATTTCTACAATAACGCTCTTGTCATCATTGGGGTCCTTAGGAAGCAGGAGTATTTTTAATTCCTGAGATAAATCCTCGATTTTTTGCTTGCTTATTTTAATTTCCTCTTCTGCAAGCTCTTTCATTTCCTTATCCATATCAGCATCAGCTAAAATTTCCTCGCCCTCTGAAATAGTCTCTTTTGCTGACTTGTACTCTCTGTATTTTTCTACAATGGGAGCAATATCCGACTGCTCCTTGCAAAGCTTTGCAAAATTGGCAGAATCAGAGATAACATCAGGGTCTGATACCTTTTGACTTAATTCTTCATATCTTTCTTCTATTAAAGACAACTTATCAAACATACACGTTCTCCTAAACAATTTTTTCCTTTCTAATTATACATTAACATATTAAAAAAATCAACTCTTTCTTACTTTACAAGTGAAATATTTTGTGGTAGAATGTTATTGGTAAAAGTAAATAACTCCTAAGCCCCCGTAGTTAAATGGATATAACAAGGTCCTCCTAAGACTTAGTTATCAGTTCGATTCTGGTCGGGGGTGCCACGTCGGAACAAGTTTCGCTTGTTCCGTTTTTTGTTTCTCAAAAAACGGTTACTTGCTTCACTGTTCCTCCTTTTCCGAAAAAAGTCCCGCAAAGTCGCTCTGCTCGTTTGTAAACGCTCTCGCTATCGCTTTGTTTGCTATCAACTTTTTTCGGTTTATATGTCAGGAATAATTGCTTTTACCACTCAATTGTGCCACGACGGAACAAGTTTCGCTTGTTCCGCTTTTGTTTCCTATGTAAAATTTTCAAAAAATATTGATTTTTAATATAAAATGTGCTAATATATTTTTGTGAATTTTATCTAATGAAAAGAGGGTTTTTTATGAAGAAGATTTATGAAGGCAAAACAAAAGATGTATACTCATTAGACAACGGCAATGTTATGCTTAAGTTTAAAGACGACTGCACAGGTAAAGACGGTGTCTTCGACCCAGGTGAAAACAGTGTAGGTTTAACAATTGAGGGTATTGGTAAAGCCAATTTAAAGACATCTGTTTATTATTTCGGTTTGTTAAAGGACGCAGGCATTAAAACACACTTCGTTGATGCTAACGTTGACGAAGCTACAATGGAGGTTCTTCCCGCTACTGTATTTGGCCACGGCTTAGAGGTTATCTGCCGTTTGGTTGCTACAGGAAGCTTCATAAGAAGATATGGCGAATATATGAATGACGGCACTGTTTTGTCTAATGGATATGTTGAATGTACCTTTAAAAATGACGCTTTAGGCGACCCATTAGTTACAATGGAAGGCTTAGATGCTTTAGGTGTTATGACGCCTGAAATGTTTAACAGCATGAAGGAGCAGACCTTAAAAATTACAAAAATCGTTGCTGACGACTTAAAGACAATT
>JAZOCK010000030.1:0-20863 GCA_045596445.1 Congzhengia sp.
AAAAGTGCCTCATCAAACCTTATCCAAGTGCGAAAATCAGTATTGATAAAGATTTTTTCTCCGCCTACCTCTAAAAAATCAGGCATGGTGTCCAAAATGATATTCATACCTTATCAAGCTCCTAAAAGTTATTGTCAAGACGGGTGTTGCCACCCGTCCTGACTTTAGTTAATTAGAGACTGTGGCAAATGATATTGATGATGGACTATTTAAACAGTTTTATGAATTGTCATATGTAGAAAACGGAAAAGTTAAATTGAACCCGGAAGCATCAGAAAACACAAAAATACAGTTAATCATGGATGCAATTGTTCGCGATATTGAACAGTTTACGCCCGGTGAAATGGGGTATACTTATGAAGAACTGAATTCAGGAAGATATGGCGAGTTGACCGATGCAGCCAATCGTGAAGAGCAAACTTATGGAGAAAAAAAAGAACACTTGGATAAACAGCAAAAAATAGAAATCATAAACAGTTATCTCCAAAAACGTATAGAAGCCTATAAAATAGTTAATACAAGCGAACTGGCACGATTGATTGGTCATGCATATACCGAACTTTCTCAACATCAAACTGTCAATGATAATATATACTCCAATTGTAGTGCTATTTCGTATTATTTTAATTATTGTTGTTTAAGTCAACCTGAGTCAAAAAGCAAAATGTATTATGAAATAGGGGTAAGGTTTAACAGAATTGCTGACATTGCACAAAGTATATATCAGCAAGAGGGCAGTGAAGAATATAAAAAGCTATGTATAGATTCTTTATATATGTCGGTGGCGTATTATAAACTATATAGCCAGAGTTTTGTAGGAGACTATAAAAACAATTTCTATTTGGCAAGGAGCTACAAGTTATTATCTGAATATATGAACGCTTTTTGCGATAAGTCTACCTACTTAGAGGGTGCACTTGATATTTTGTTTGCTTTAAGAAACAAAGCGGATAGCGTTAGTGCAGAATCAAAAATATCCCTATTTAGAACGCTGTATAATACGCTTGTTGAATACGAATCTATTCCTGCAGAATACGGGAACAAATATAGCAAAAGCTATGTAATTGAGCAGAAAGAACTAATAGGTAAATCAATGAATTAACGAGTATGAGAAGCGTATACTCTTTAGTTTAAGAATATAAGCAAAAAAGATTTTGTTGTAGTATAAAGAGGTGTGAAATGCGCCTCTTTTATTTATTTTTGTGGTATAATAGCTATCTAATTTTGTGTGTCAAAAAATCTTTTGTGGAAGCTTTCTTATATCAAAAATTGAGGAACTTTAAACAAAGAAAAAGGCTTATATTTAATTTCGAAGTTTAGTATCTGATATTTTTGTATTAGGGTTCAAAAAACAGAGCAAAAATCTGCAAAGTTTTGCTACAACTGTGTTTGCAGGTCTAACTGTGGGATAACATGTGGTCAAACCTGAAAAAATGAGGTTTTTCAAGCAAAGCAAAAACCTCAGAAACCGCAAAAATTCACAAAAAGTTGGTAGCGAGAGCGAGTCGTCGGGAGGACGTTTACAACCGAGCAGACGAGCCGAGCGTGACTTTTTGTGAAAGAGGAGGAGCAAGGAATCGGGCGGATGGCTTTTTTGGAATAAAAAAGCCGAAGCAAAGCGAACTTTGCTCCGACGTGGTCGGGATGACAGGATTTGAACCTGCGGCCTCTTCGTCCCGAACGAAGCGCGCTACCAAACTGCGCTACATCCCGAAATACCTGTTTATTATAATATAAAAACTAACAAAAATCAATACTTTTTTATCAAAATATTATTTTTTGTTGTGAGGTTAATTTAGTTACTTTACATCTTGGATCGAATATGGTAAAATAAAATGAAATATATTTTAATGGAGGAAATATGGCTAAAAAGGTTGCGATTTATACGTTAGGCTGCAAGGTTAATATCTATGAGTCCGAGGCTGTAAAAAAACAGTTTGAAAATCAAGGCTATATTTGTGTTGATTTTGATGAGTTTGCCGATGTTTATATTATAAATACATGTACTGTAACGCATCTGGGCGATAGGAAATCAAGGCAGATGATTAGGCGTACGAAGCAGATAAATCGTGAGAGTACTCTGGTTGTTATGGGCTGCTATGCTCAGGTTGCGCCGAAGGATGTAAGTAAAATTTCCGAGATTGATATAATTATAGGAACGGATAAAAGGTCACACGTATACGATGCTGTGGCAGAGTTTTTAAAAAATAAAGAAAAACTGAATCTGGTTTGTGACATTTCAAATAATCATGAGTTTGAAGAGTTGGAGGTTACGAGCTATGAGGGGAGAACGAGGGCTTTTTTAAAGGTTCAGGATGGATGCAATAATTTTTGCTCGTACTGTATTATCCCATATGCAAGAGGGAGAATTCGTTCAAGGAGTTTAAAAAATTCTTTGACAGAGGCAAAACGATTAGCTGAACACGGTTTTTCCGAGATAGTTTTAGTAGGCATTCATTTAGCATCTTATGGCAAGGACACAGGTGAGAGCTTGCTTGAATTATTAAAAGGTCTGAATGACATTGACGGAATTAAACGTATTCGTATGGGTTCGTTAGAGCCCACACTTTTTGATGAACAGTTTACAAATGAAATTGCAAAACTTCCTAAAATTTGCAGACATTTTCATTTGTCATTGCAGAGCGGGTGCGATGAAACATTAAAAAGAATGAACCGAAAGTACCTTACGTCTGACTACCGTGAGTCTGTAAATCGTATAAGAAGGGCTTTTCCTGATGCAGCAATTACAACTGACATTATGGTTGGTTTCCCAGGGGAAACAGATGAAGAATTTGAAAAGTCATTAAAGTTTTACGAAGAAGTTTCATTTGCGGAAGCACATATTTTCAAATATTCAGTCAGAAAAGGCACAGTAGCAGAAAAAATGAAAAATCAGGTTTTGCCTGATGTTAAAGAAGAGAGAAGCAAAAGAGTTGCAATACTTGCTCAAAAAACTCAAAAAGACTTTTTGGATTCACATAAAGACAAAACCGTAGAGGTTTTGTTTGAAAGAGAATATAAAGGCATCTCAGGCTTATATGAGGGAAAGACAGACAATTACATTACAGTTATTGCTGAATCAAATGAAGATATAAGTGGCAAATTTAAAATGGTTAAAATAATTTCTGTAAAGAAAGACGTTGCAGAGGGAATGATATTATGAACAAGAAAAAGATAATTTGTGTTGTTGTGGGACTTGCCTTAATTGTTTTGCTTGTGTTTATTTTGAGTAGTTTGTTTAGTACGCCTGTTCTAAACAAAAGCGTAGCTGTAAGAGGCTATGAAATAAATATTCCAAAAAAATGGTCAAGCGATTCTAAGGGGAATATCTACGATAAACGTGGCTACCTTGTTGGCAGCTTTTCTCTTATAGATGATGAAGAAATGTTAAAATTCAACTCAACAGGAGAAAAAGTTGCCGAAAATATAACGAAATATAATATTTTAGAAGATAGTATAGTAAAGACAATTTACCATATAGAAAATTTGCCCAATCCTGAGCCTTATGGTGCACAAATTGTGTTTTATGATGAATACGTAAAAGAACGATTAGCGGATAAAATAGTAAAAAGCTTTAGAATTCCGAAAATCGGCACAAATCCGCCTATGAAAAACATTAAAATGCCAGATGAAGAAAATTCTGTAATAAAAATAGAATTTAAAGACGAGAGTGTAACAGTAAAAAACAGCAGACTATTTGCTGAGTTTTCAGAAAAACGGGCAAAAAACGAAAGCTATGGTATAAGTGTTGTAAGTTATAAGGATGAAGATGGAAAAAGAACAATTTCTTCTTTGAAATATTTAGAGTGCGATGTGGGTGTGTGTTATATATATACATACTATGATAATGGCGAAGGTATGTATACTTACGACAATAATCCTATAGAGTTTTATGAGCTATATAAAAGGATATCAGAAGAAAAATCAACAACATCATATTTTCTAAAGATTAATGATGGAGAAGATATTAAGCTTATTGATTTTCCTTTAAACAGATATCGTGATAACGCAAAAGAACTGATAGAATTAAAGACAGATAATGCCAAAAGTGCAGATATTCAAAACATTCTGGATAAAATACTCAGTAATGACGAGCGTAAAAAAATGTCGTTTCATTTAAACGGCAATGCCTTAGATATCAGCTTTGATGAGTTATATTCAGATAAAGCAACGGCATATTCGCACGCAGCCATACTTTTCAGTCTGGCTGGAAACGTAGATGAAATCAAATTTTCTTACATTGACGAAGAATTTATCATTAATCGCAACGAAATCAATAATGATGTAGATGGCGAGGTTGATTCTGTAGCAGATGATGAAAAAACATTTGTAGATTATACTGAGAAAATTGAAGATAAGAAAAACAACTCTACTGATGGCGTCGTGGTTTATTCAGGAACTATTACAATTTCTTATGACACGTTGGTGACACATCCTAAAAACGGCAAAAAGGTAAAGATAGGTCCATATGCTGAAAAATACGGCTATAAAGACTATATAGGAAAACCAATATCCTGTGTTATAAAAACCTCAGGAAGTGGTTATGTAATGACGGCAAACTGTGGCGGAAAGACTATGGCATATCCTTTGGAAAATGAAGCAAGACTAAAATGGGCAATGAACATAATAAACTCATATTCATAAGAAGGTGCAATTTTGGAAAAACAAAAAAGAGTAATAGCAATAAACGATATATCAAGCTTTGGCAAGTGTTCACTTACTGTTGCAATTTCTGTTTTAAGTGCAGCAGGACTGGAAGCTTGTTCTATTCCTACTGCGGTCTTGTCAGCACATACGGGATTTAAAGGCTACACATTTTGTGATTTGACCGAAAATATTCTGCCATCAGCAGAGCATTGGAACACACTGGGACTTGAGTTTGATGGAATATACTCGGGATATTTAGGGTCTAAAGAGCAGATTGATAAAGTAAGTCATCTTATGGATATGTTTGATGTTGGTATTAAGTTGGTTGACCCTGTTATGGGCGATGATGGTGTGCTTTATGATGGATTTCAGCCTGAATTTTGTGATGAAATGAAAAAGCTTATTAAAAAGGCCGATATTATAGTTCCAAATGTAACAGAAAGCTGTTTTTTAACAGGGATTGATTACAAAGAAGAGCATACAAAAGATTACATTGATGAATTAATCAGAGCTTTATCAGATATTTGCGATGCCTCAATAGTAATTACCGGAATAAATTCAAATAAAGACAAAATAGCGATTGCCGTTCGTGAAAATGGACAAACTACATATGTAGAAAACGAAAAGCAAAGTGCAACCTACAGTGGAACGGGAGATGTGTTTGCAAGTACATTTATGGCATCACTGATGCACGGGAAGTCACTTGTTACTTCGGCACATATTGCGGCAGAATTTGTAGGAGAATGTATAGAAAAAACTCCTGCTGCATTGTCATCACGTCACTATGGTATTAATTTTGAGCTAAATATAAAATCGCTGCTTGAAAAGCTTGATATGTAGTACAGGCGTTAAAATTGTACTTGCACAAAAAGTGAGGTAAAATACTTGACCAAGGAAGAAAAAATATTAGGTTTTATAAATAATGAAATGAAAATACCGCTAAAACCTGAGGAAATAGCAGTTGTCCTGTCTGTTCCCGAAAGTGATATGGCAGAGTTTAATATGCTTTTGGCTGCACTTGTAGCGGATAATCTTGTTTTAAAAACCAAACGTGGAAAAATTGCATCACTAAAGTCACAAAACCTGATAAACGGCAAATTTTTATGCAACGAGCGTGGATTTGGTTTTGTTGAAGCTGAAGATGAAAAGGACGTATTTATACCTGCGGAGAAAACAAACGGGGCTATTCACGGTGATATCGTTTTAGCCCGTATTACGAACGAGCCTGATGAAAATAAAAGAGCAGAGGGCGAAATTTTAAAAATAGTAAAAGAAACAGAGCAAAAAATCGTAGGACGCTTTGAACGTGTTGGCGAAAACGGTTTTATAACACCTATATTTAAAAAACTCAGCTGTGATTTTTTTGTACGTGCAAAAAACATAAATGGTGCCAGTCCTGATGATATGGTAGTAGCAAGTATCACAGTTCGTGGAAATGACAAGAAAAAGCCCGAGGCAAAAATTACCGCTACGCTTGGAAATGTATCTTCGCCTGGGGTTGACATTTTAGCGGTTTTAGAAAGTCAAAATGTAAGATATGAGTTCCCGGAAGAAGTAAAGGAATTGGCAAAAAAAGTGCCAAAGGAAATTGACGAGTACGAAATAGCGGGCAGACTTGATTTGCGTCACGAACAGATTATAACGATTGACGGCGACGATGCTAAGGATTTAGATGATGCCGTTTGCGTTAAAAAATTGGACAACGGAAACTTTGAGCTTGGTGTGCATATCGCAGATGTAAGCAATTATGTCACAGAAAAAAGTGCTTTTGACAAAGAAGCCTACACACGAGGAACAAGTATTTATCTGGCGGACAGAGTAGTGCCTATGCTGCCTGAAACGCTTTCTAATGGTATTTGCAGTTTAAATCAAGGAGTTGACCGTCTTACACTTAGTGTCATTATGGAAATAGATAAAAACGGTAAGATAGTAGACCATAAAATAGCCCAGAGCGTTATAAATTCGACTGCAAGAATGACATATAGAGATGTTACGAAAATATTAGAGGGTGACAAAGAAAGAAAAGAAAAATTTTCGCATTTAACCGAGCATATTAAAAGAATGAATGAGTTAAGGAAAATTTTATCAAAGAAACGCAAGGAAAGAGGAAGTATTAACTTTGATTTTGACGAAACACGAATTGTTTTGGACAAAGAAGGAAAACCTGTAGAAATTTTAAAATATGAGCGGGGAATTTCCAACAATATTATAGAAGAATTTATGCTGGTTGCAAATGAAACTGTGGCAGAACACTTTTTTTGGCTAAATATTCCCTTTATATACAGAATTCACGAAGAGCCGAATAAAGACACAATAAAAGAGTTTGCAAAATTTATAGCACCGTTTGGCTATACGATAAAGCACTCAGGAGGCACAGTTCATCCTAAGGAATTGGCAGAGCTTATAAATAAGCTTGATGGCAAAAAAGAAGAACTTATAATCCAAAATGTTATGCTAAGGTCATTAATGAAGGCAAAGTATTATGAAGAGAATTTAGGACATTTCGGGCTTTCTTCGAAATATTATTGCCACTTCACATCGCCTATAAGACGTTACCCTGACCTTGCTATTCACAGAATTATAAAGGCTAGCTTAAAGGGAGAACTAAATGAAGAAAAGTACAGAGAGTTTGTAAAAAATACAGCAAAGCATTCAAGTGAGGCAGAGCTTTCAGCAATTGAGGCAGAACGTACCGTTGAGGATATGAAAAAAGCAGAGTATATGCAAAATTTCATAGGCGAGGTGTTTTGTGCTACTGTTTCAAATGTAACTTCATTTGGTATTTTTGCGTCGCTTGAAAACACAATCGAGGGGCTCATTAGATTTTCAGATTTAACAGACGACTACTATATCTATGATGAAGTAAAAAAACAAATAACAGGCGAGCATACGGGTAAAACATTTAAACCCGGGGACAGTATAAAAATACAGGTCGCACGGGCAGACAGTGTGTCGGGTAAGATTGACTTTACACCTTATAGAGAAGAAAATTTGATATCAAAAAAACACCAATATGACAAAAATAAGAACACAAATAGAGTTAAAACTGCAAGATACCTGAAAAAAAGACGAAAAAAGCGTTAATTTTTTATGAATTTACTTGCATAAATTAAACTTTTGTTGTATAATCATATAAAAGTAATGAAGGTAGGTGTTATGTATGGATTTAAACCAGACTCAACAATTTAAATTTGGTGCTTCGCGTGAGGACTTTATTCAAGGAGTAATCAGTGAGGTTTATTCTGCCCTGGAGGAAAAGGGATATAACCCAATAAGCCAGATGGTTGGATATATTTTGTCAGGCGACCCAACATACATTACCGGACACAAAAACGCCAGGTCTTTAATTATGAAGGTCGAACGTGATGAAATTATGGAATTTTTAGTTAAGTTCTATGTTAATAATAAATAATTAGAAAAAAGGCTATGCTTGTCATAGCCTTTTTACGTTTATGGTGGCTTATGAAAGAAGAAATTATTGAATTTGCAAAAAAACTCAATATAGAATATCTTGGCATAGCCAAGGCAGAGCGTTATGACGAGCTGGAGGTCCATATAAAATCAAGAAAAGAAAAGTATGGTTTGTCTGAATTTGAGGAGCAGAATATAGAAAAAAGAGTAAACCCAAGCCTTACTTTTCCTTGGGCTAAAAGTATAATTGTGTGCCTTTTTCCGTACTATACGGGCGAAGACAATGATGCAAATGTTTCACGCTACGCACGAATTCCCGATTATCATAAGATAGCGAATAAAAAGCTTACTGAAATAATCCGTTTTATTAATGAAAAAGCAAAGGCGAAATGTGAATGTTATGTAGATACGGGTGTCTTGCACGACAGATTTTTGGCATATATCTCAGGGCTTGGATTCAGAGGACTGAATACTTGTCTGATTAACGAAAAGTACGGGACTTACTTTTTTATTGGCTATATTGTCACGGATATAGAGCTGATACCAGATAAACCGATTAAAAAAGAATGTTTAAAATGCAGAAAATGTGTAAATGCATGTCCTGGACATGCTATAGATGGAAGTTTTCACATAAATGCAGGCAAATGCGTATCTTATATAACACAATTGAAAAAACTAACCAAAGAGCAGAAGGAAATTTTAAAAAAGCAAAATATGATTTATGGGTGTGATAAGTGCCAGGAGGTATGCCCATACAACCAAAATCCTGTAAAGACACCAATTACAGAATTTTACGAAAAAAGAGAACCGAAGCTTTCAAAAGAAACACTGGAAAATATGAGCAACAGAGAGTTTTTGAAAAAGTATCGGGATTTTCCGTTCTCGTGGCGTGGAAAAAGCACTATTTTAAAGAATTTTGACAAATAATCCTTGACAATATGGGATGAAGTACGATAAAATATTCACAATATGTTTTTTTGATTATGGAGGTCATATTTAATGAAAAACACGGAAAAGACAATGGAGAAGATAGTAGCCCTTTGTAAAGGCAGAGGCTTTGTATATCCAGGCTCCGAAATTTACGGTGGTTTGGCGAACACCTGGGACTATGGTCCTTTGGGTGTTGAGCTTAAAAATAATGTTAAAAGAGCATGGTGGAAAAAATTCGTTCAGGAAAGCCCTTATAATGTAGGCTTAGATGCTGCAATTTTAATGAACCCTAAGACTTGGGTGGCATCAGGACACGTAGGAGGTTTTTCTGACCCGCTAATGGATTGTAAAGAGTGTAAATCACGTCACAGAGCAGATAAGCTTATAGAGGATTATATGTTCGAAAAAGGCGAGCCTACAGTAGTCGATGGCTGGTCTGATGAAAAAATGCTCGAATTTATTAACGAAAACAAAATTGCCTGCCCAAAATGTGGCAAGAGCAACTTTACAGATATAAGAAAATTTAATCTTATGTTTAAGACCTTTCAGGGTGTAACAGAAGATTCCAGTGCTGAGCTTTTCTTACGTCCTGAAACCGCACAGGGTATATTTGTAAACTTTAAAAATGTTCAAAGAACAACGAGAAAAAAAGTGCCATTCGGTATAGCACAGGTTGGTAAATCCTTCAGAAATGAAATAACACCTGGAAACTTCACATTCAGAACACGTGAATTTGAACAGA
Organism: Congzhengia sp.; assembly: GCA_045596445.1. GTDB lineage: Bacteria > Bacillota > Clostridia > UBA1381 > UBA9506 > Congzhengia. The sequence goes on from JAZOCK010000030.1 coordinate 9,731, forward strand.
TGGAGCTTGAATTTTTCTGTGCACCTGGCACAGATTTAGAATGGTTTAAATACTGGAAAGAATTCTGTAAAAACTGGCTATTATCATTAAATATTGCCGAAGAAAATCTAAGACTTCGTGACCATAGTCCCGAGGAACTGTCTCACTACAGTAATGCTACAACCGACTTTGAATTTATGTTCCCATTTGGTTGGGGTGAGCTTTGGGGAATTGCTGACAGAACTGATTTTGATTTAAAACAGCATATGTTACATTCGGGCGAAAACTTTGAATACACAGACCCGATTACAAACGAAAAATATATCCCTTATTGTATTGAACCATCACTTGGTGCTGACCGTGTAACGTTAGCATTTTTAGTTGAAGCATACGATGAAGAAGAGGGAGAAGACGGCAAAGAAGGACGCACGGTTATGCGTTTCCATCCCGCCTTGGCACCTATTAAGGTTGCTGTTTTACCTTTATCTAAGAAGCTTTCTGAAAATGCTTTAGAGGTATACAATAAGCTTTCGAAAAAATTCATGTGTGACTTTGATGATGCAGGAAGTATCGGAAAACGTTACAGAAGACAAGACGAAGTCGGAACACCTTTCTGTGTTACATATGATTTTGATTCACAAGAAAATGGAACAGTTACCATCCGTGAGCGTGACACAATGGAACAAATTACAGTTAAAATTGACGAGTTAGACAGCTATTTTGCCGATAAATTCGAACTTTAATGTAAAACATTATAAAAAAATATTGTTTTTTCTACAAAAATATGCATAAAATTCACAAAATTATATTTGTTTATTGACAATACATAGAATATTTAGTATTCTTAAAGTATATAGTTGTAAACTAGTTAAGGAGTTGTAATTATGTTATCTAAGACAGTTGTTGTTGAAAATCAGGTTGGTCTTCATGCCAGACCTGCTACATTCTTTATACAGAAATCAAATGAGTTTAAATCAAGCATTTGGATTGTAAAGGAAGAACGCAAGGTAAATGCTAAAAGCTTGCTTGGTGTGTTATCATTAGGCATTACCAAGGGAACAGAGATTGAAATTATTGTTGATGGTGCTGACGAGGAAGAGGCACTAAATGCTTTAGAAACATTAATTGAATCGAACTTTAACGACTAAGAGAAATTCTACGGGATATGTGTTTAGACGCATGTCCCTTTTTTCATAAGGAGAATGTTTATGGTTGATGAAATTATGTTAAAGAGCCTGCCTGCTGACCCTGGTGTTTATATTATGAAGGACAAGGATGGCAGAGTTATTTATGTTGGTAAGGCTAAGATTTTAAAAAATCGGGTAAGACAATATTTTCAAAATACCGAAAAGCACGCACCTAAAGTTTTGGCAATGGTGTCTAAGATTGATACATTTGAATATATATTAACAGACAGCGAATTAGAAGCATTGGTGCTTGAATGCAATCTTATAAAAAAATACCGTCCATACTACAATATACTTTTAAAGGACGATAAAAATTATCCGTATATAAAGGTCACAAACGAGGAATATCCGCGGTTAAAATTTGTCAGAAAAATGGAAAAAGACGGTGCTAAGTACTTTGGACCCTATGCGAGTGCATATACTGTACGTGAGGCTATTGATTTTGCTTGTAAAATGTTTAAAATTCCATTCTGCGACATAAAATTGCCACGCGATATGGGGAAAAAACGTGCGTGTATCAATGCTCAAATCGGCAGATGCTCAGCACCCTGTGAAAATATAATTTCAAAAGAGGAATACAAAAAGCGAATTGACGATGCTTGCGACTTTTTAGGTGGAAATACAGGTAAGCTGATATCAGAGCTTGAGGAAGATATGAAGTTAGCATCGGATAAATTGGAATTTGAGAAGGCCGCAGGAATAAGGGATAAGCTAAACGCTATAAGGGAAATGGAAAATAAACAAAAGATGGTTTCCGAAAAGTATGCCGATGAAGATATAATAGGATTTTTTGAGGGTGAAAACAAAACCTTTGTCGAGATTTTCTTTGTAAGGCACGGAAGATTATTAGGACATCACGGAACAATTATTTCAAACACCAAAGGAATGGAGCAGTTTGAGATAGCAGAAAATTTTATCAAACAATTTTACGAAGATGCCGACTACATTCCAAAAACTATATATACCCAGTACAAGTGTGAGGATGAGGAACTTTTGTCGGAATTTTTATCGAACTTATCTGGAAGAGCAACTAAAATTATCACACCGCAAAGAGGAGAAAAACGTGCTCTTATTGATATGGCACACAAAAATGCAAAGCAATCCGCACTGAATCATATATTGAAAAACGGTGAGGGCAAAAAAGCGGTTAAAAGGACAATTCTTGATTTAAAGGAACAGTTAGGTCTTAAGAATCCGCCATACAGAATAGAAAGCTATGACATTTCTAACACCGCAGGAACTGACAATGTCGGCTCTATGGTTGTATTTGTAAACGGCGAGCCTGCAAAAAGCAAATACAGACGTTTTAAAATTGAAACAGATGTGTGTGGTGACGATTATCACAGTATGGCAGAAATAATTTTAAGAAGACTGACTCGTGCAAAAGATGAAGAAAAACTCGTAGAAACAGGCGAGCTTCTATTGGAAAACGCTAAGTTTTTGCCGTTGCCCGATTGTATTTTTTTAGATGGCGGAAAGGGACATTTATCGGTAATTTCTGAGCTTTTGGAGCTTACTGACTTTGACATACCGTTGTTTGCAATGGTCAAAGATGACCGCCATAAAACAAATTTGCTTCTTAAAAACGACGGAAACAGTATAGGATTAAAACGAAACTCAGCAGAGTTTCGTCTTGTTGCCTCAATTCAAGAGGAGGTACACAGATTTGCAATTGGTTACCACAGAAAATTGCGTGACAAAAAAATGAAAACTTCTGCTCTTTGCGAAATTGACGGAGTGGGGGATAAAACAGCTAAAAAGCTTTTAAAACAATTTAAAACGATTGCAAACATAAAAGCTTCAGATGTTGACGAACTGAAAAAATCAGGTATAAGCGAAAAAGTAGCAAAAAACATATACAATCATTTTCACTAAAAATGTCAAAAAAACTTGAAATTTCGGGGAAAAAAGTATATAATTATCTGGTAAAAGATTAAGAGGTGATATTAATGAAAATAGCAATAGATGCTTTTGGCGGAGATAATGCACCTGATGAGGTAGTAAAGGGTAGCATAGATGCATCAAAAAATAATGAGTATGAGATTATACTCGTAGGCAATGAAGAAATCTTATCCGAAAAACTCAAAGAATATGGCTATAACGGAAAAAATATTACAATTAAGCACGCAACTGAAGTTATACAAATGTGCGATGAGCCTGTAAAAGCAGTAAGGACCAAGAAAGATTCATCTATGGTAGTGGCTTTGAATATGTGCAAGTCCGGCGAGGCTGATGCTGTTATAAGTGCAGGAAGCACAGGGGCATATTTAGCCGGAGCTTTCAGGATTTTAGGAAGAATAAAGGGTATAAAAAGACCTGCTTTAACTGCCTTTATTCCAAACATTAATGGAGGAATTGGTGTAATAACCGATTGCGGTGCTACAGCTGACGCTAAACCCGAATATCTGGCACAATATGGCCAAATGGGTTCTTTATATGCAGAAAAAGTATTAGGAATAAAAAATCCGAATGTTTACCTTGCAAATATAGGAGAAGAAGAAAGTAAAGGTAACGAGCTTTACAGAGAGGCCTACGGTCTTTTGAAAGAGAATAAAAACATTAATTTTTGCGGAAATTTAGAAACACGTGACTTGACATCAGGCACTGCAGATGTAATTGTCTGTGATGGTTTTTCGGGAAATATGGTTATTAAAACAATCGAGGGTACTGCATCGTCGTTGTTTAAGCTTATCAAGAAAAGCTTTGTAGAAAACTTACTTACAAAGTTGGCTGCGGCTATTATGCTTCCTCGTTTGAAGTGCATTAAATCAATGCTTGATTCATCAGAGCAGGGAGGAGTGCCTCTTTTAGGTATTGATGGTGTTGTTATAAAGGCTCACGGAAATTCAAATGCCAAGGCGTTTTGTAATGCAATCGAAAGTGCGGCACTTTTTGCTAAAACAGGTATTAACGATGAACTGAAGAAATTATATACTCCGTGTGAGAAGGAAGCAAATGAATAAATAAAATATTATTTGAAAGAGTGAAAATATTGATAAATAACTTTATAACAGTAGCACAACAGATTTTGATTTTATTCATCCTTATTTTTTCGGGGTTTGTATGCCAGAAGAAAAGTCTTATAAGCAATGATAGTATAAAGACTTTGACAAATATAGCCTTATACCTTGCGGCACCTTGCGTTATAATAAAATCATTTATACGAGAATTCAGTTTTGAGGTGTTAGAATCGCTTATAATAAGCCTTGCACTATCTCTTTTTATACATATAGTTTCAATTGCAATTGCACATATTGTATTCCGTTCCAAAAATATTGGAAGTGCAGAGAGAGTTTACAGATTTTCAATTGTTTTTTCGAATGCAGGCTTTATGGCGTTGCCCCTTCAACAAGCAATTTTGGGGGATAACGGAGTTTTCTTTGGCTCTTCATATGTGTCGATTTTTAATATATTATTATGGACATATGGTGTGAGCTGTATGAGTAAAGATAAAGAAAGCTTTTCACTTAAAAAAATAATTAATCCGGGAATTGTAGCGGTATTGATAGGCTTTTTGATTTTTATTTTCTCTATTGACATACATCCGGTAATAGTGGATGCTATTACACACTTTGCAAACCTTAATACTCCAATACCTATGCTGATTATTGGATTTTATCTCGCAAAGAGTGATATAATTAAGTCCTTAAAAAATAAAAAGCTATACTTAACAATATTTTTAAGATTGATATTTGTTCCATTTTTGGTTTTAGCTATTATGTATTTTATTGGCATAAGGTCAGATTTACTTGTGAGTATGACAATTGCAGCTTCTGCTCCTGTTGCAACTGGTACTACTATGTTTGCGTTGATGTACAAAACAGATGAGAAGCTTTCAGTAAATCTTGTATCACTTACAACACTGATGTCTGTAATAACAATGCCTGTTATAGTGGCATTGGCACAATATCTTGCATAGTTGGGTATTGTTTGTGTTGCTTAATCTGCATAACCACAGGAAAATAATATAAAATTATAAAAAAATATAAATACTATTTACAATTTTATCGATATGATATATAATAAACATAATATCGTACTTGCATTATGCAATATATTTTAATTTATACATACGGAGGTATCAGTTAATGGAATTTGAAAAAATTCGTGACGTTTTAGTGGCACAGTTTGGTGTAGATGAAACAGCAATAAAACCGGAAACATCGTTTATCGACGATTTAGGTGCAGATTCTTTAGATGTTGTGGAGCTTATTATGTCTATTGAGGAAGCATTTGATGTTGAAATTCCTGACGAAATGGCAGAAAAAATCGTTACGGTCAGCGATGCAGTTGAATATCTTAAAAATAGCAATTAACATCATAAGAGGGTGTGGTAACACACCCTCTATGTAGGCATATTGAACGCATAAACCTGTTTCCTACAATGTGGGTTTGTTGTAATGGGGACATATTTATGCGTTCGTTTTGTTGGAAAGGGAAAAGCAAAATGAACTCACTAAAAGAATTTCAAGAAATTATTGGATATAAGTTCAAAGATGAAACCTATTTAAAAACTGCGTTAACCCATAGCTCTTACGCTCATGAAAACAGGAATAAAAAAATCAAGTTTAACGAGCGTCTGGAATTCTTGGGTGATTCTGTTTTAAGTCTTATAGTAAGCAAGTATATATTTGAAAACTATCCCGAGCTTCCCGAGGGAAAACTAACCAAAATGCGTGCAGCAGTAGTGTGTGAAAAATCACTTTTTGAATGTGCATTAAATATAGATTTGGGAAGATATTTAATTCTAGGACATGGCGAGGATAGAACAGGCGGAAGAACAAGACCGTCAATTTTATCCGATGCGTACGAGGCTTTAATTGCGGCGATATTCTTAGACAGCAACTTAGATGTTGTAAGAGAATGGGTTTTGTCGCAACTGTATGAGGCAATCGAGTCTGCAGCAAAAGGGAGAATATCAAAGGATTATAAAACTGAGTTTCAGGAGGCTGCACAAACGAATGGCGATGTGAATATTTGCTACGAGGTAGTAGGCTCAACGGGACCCGACCACAATAAATCCTTTGTGGTGAACGTGTATTTAAATGATGTGCTAATGGGTACTGGTGAGGGCTCGAGCAAGAAAAAGGCGGAGCAAAGTGCGGCAAAGGATGCGTTTGACAAAATGCGTAAGGGTAAGTAATATGATGCATAAGACCATACCAATTTTTGTTTCGCACATGGGTTGCCCGAATGACTGCTCCTTTTGTAATCAAAGAAAAATAACAGGGCAGGTTACAGATATTACTGCAGACTGTGTCGATGCTAAAATACAAAAGGCACTAAAGACAATTCCTGATAATGCCGATAGGGTAGAGATTGGTTTTTTTGGCGGCAGCTTTACGGGAATTGATAAAGATATACAAAATGAGTTTTTAAAAATTGCAAAAAAGTACATCGATTCGGGTAAAGTACATGCATTGAGGCTTTCTACACGTCCTGATTATATTGACGAGGAAATTTTAGAAAACCTCAAAAAATATGGTGTAACAACGATAGAGCTTGGAGCACAGTCGATGTGCGATGAAGTGTTACTTTCTAATCATCGCGGGCATACAAGTGAAGATACCGTACGTGCAAGCAGATTAATTAAATCCTATGGGATAAATTTAGGACTTCAAATGATGACAGGTCTTCATAAAGATACCTATGATAGATGTATAGAAAGCTTAGAAAAGGTTATTTCACTAAGACCTGACTGTGTAAGAATTTATCCGACATTGGTCCTTTCGGGAACGTATTTGGATAAGCTTTATAAAGCGGGAAAATACACGCCGCAAACCTTAGATGAGGCGGTAAAGCTTTGTGCTGATATGAAGGAACGATTTGATGAAGAAAAAATTCCGGTAATCCGCATAGGACTTATGTCGTCAGACAACATAAACCCTGATGCTGATGTTACAGCAGGTCCTTACCATCCATCGATAGGAGAGATTGTTAACAGCGAAATATACTTACGAAGAATATTAAAGGTGATAGATAGTGATGCCGATATTTTAGTAAATGAAAAGGATATTTCGGCGTTTGTAGGAAATAAAAAAAGTAATCTGAAAAAGTTAAGAGATAGAGGTTTTTCTGTTAAATTTATAGCGGACAAAAACATATTACAGGGCGATTTTAAAATTGTAGGAAAGGAGCAACGATAATGCGTTTAAAGGGAATAAAGGTAAATGGCTTTAAGTCGTTTGCAGATAAAATAAATCTTGATTTTTCCGATGGTATAACCGCGATTGTTGGTCCTAACGGAAGTGGTAAGAGTAACATTTCGGATGCAGTCCGCTGGGTTTTGGGCGAGCAAAGTGCAAAAATGCTTCGTGGCTCAAAAATGGAAGATGTAATATTTAGCGGAACGCAAAAGAGAAGCCCCATGGGTTTTGCAGAGGTTACGCTTGTTTTGGATAACCGTGACAGGCAGTTAGATGTAGCGTATGATGAGGTCGAGGTTACGAGAAAGGTTTTCGTTTCGGGCGAAAGCCAATATATGATAAATAAAAATATAGTAAGATTAAAAGATATCCACGAGGCGTTTATGGATACAGGTCTTGGACGTGACGGATATTCTATGGTCGGTCAAGGTAAAATTGATGAAATTTTATCTACAAAATCAGACGACAGACGAGAAATTTTTGAAGAAGCTGCAGGAATTTCTAAATATCGTTACAGAAAAGAAGATGCAGAGCGAAAGTTAAAACACACAAATGAAAATTTAGACAGAGTTTTTGATATTATAACAGAACTTGAAGGCCGTGTTGAGCCTTTAAAGCAACAATCAGAAAAGGCTAAAAAGTATCTTCAGTATAAAGAAGAGCTAAAGACCTTTGAAGTAAATGATGCTGTTAGAATTATTGAGAGTGCCAATGATGTTATAGGCGGACTTGATGAAAAGCTTTCGGTAGTTACAAATCAACTGAATGAAACAAAAGCTGCTGCCGAAAATGCCGAAAAAGCACAACAGGAATACTATGAAAAGGCAAAATTACGCGAAGAAACACAAACAGAAACAAATAAACAAATTCGTGAGCTTACAGAGAGTATATCAATTAAAAAGGGCGAAATTGATATTTGCAAAAATACAATTTCAGGTAACGATATGCTTGCCGCTCGTATAACCGAGGAAATAAAAGAACTGCAGGAAAAAAAGGTTGATTTAGAGTCTGCAAGAGAAAAAATCAACGATGATATAAGCAGGAAAAATAAAGAGCTGAGTTTGATAGATGATGAAATCAAGCTATTTACCGAACAAGAGGAATCTGCAAATGGCGATGTGACAGGTGCCGAAAGCGAAATTGAAGAAATAAATAATTTAGTAGCAGAAAATATAGAAAAATTCAGCGAATTGAAAATTTCACTTTCTAACCAAAAGCTAACCGAACAAAGCTATATTTCACGAAAAGAAACGATTTTATCAGAGTCTACCGACAGAAGTGAAGAGCGTAGCGTTATAACTGAAAAAATAAAAGAAATTGAAAGTGAAATCAAGCGTAAATCCGAGTATCTTGAAAGAATAAAATCTCAACGTGCCGAAATAAATGAAAATCGTGAACAGATAAACGATAAAATTGCCGAAAACACCTTAAAAATCAATCAAAATACAGTTAATTTAAACGAGAAAACCTCGAGAAAGAAGCTCCTGGAAAATATGGAGCAGTCGTATGAGGGATATTCCCGTTCTGTAAAGACTGTATTAAAGGAGCACGAGAGAGGCGAGCTTCAAGGCTATGGAATTTACGGACCTGTATCTAAGCTTTTAAAGACAAACGACAAATACAGCATAGCTATAGATGTGGCACTTGGTAACGCAGTGCAACACATCGTGGTTAAAAGTGAAAATGATGCCAAAGCAGCTATTGAGTGTTTAAAGGCCAAAAATGCAGGTAGAGCTACATTCTTGCCCTTGAGCTCAATAAAACTAAAGGATTATCCCGAAAGCGGCATAGAGAGAGAAACGGGCTATATAGGGGTTGCTTCCGAACTTATAAATTGTGACAAGGAATTTTTGTCAGTTTCGGAGTTTTTGCTTGGCGGTACAGTTGTTATAGATAACATTGATAATGCAATAGCAATTTCTAAAAAGTACAAAAATTCTGTAAAGCTGGTAACCTTAACGGGCGAGTTGTTTAATGTTGGCGGTGCTTTATCAGGCGGCAGCTTCTACAAGCAGGCTTCACTTTTTGGAAGAGAAAACGAAATTGTAGCCTTATCAAAGGAAATACCGGAGCTGGAAAAGGAAACCGAAAAGCTTACCAACAGTAACGTTTCACTTAAAGACGAGCTCTTGGCGTATGATGAAAAAATCAAGAAGTTTGACGGCGAAATATTTGAAAATGATAGTGAGTTGTTAATATTAGAGCGTGACAAATCACACAATGAGCTTTTGGTTAATCAAATCGATACGGCGAAAAGGCGTGTAGAAGAAGAGCTTGCAACAGTAGAAAACAAAATTGAAGAAGCAAGGAACCTACAAGTTCAAATAGAAAAAGAAATTGAAAATACACAAAATTTGATTTCCGAAAAGCAAGAGGAAATTGAATCGAGGGAAGGCTCTATTTCTGAGCTTATAGCAAAAAAACAAGAAATTTCAGGCAAAATTTTAGCTAAAAATTTTGAGCGTTCGAGCGTATTAAAGGATTTGGAAATTTTAAATGAAAAGCTTTCGAGTGCGGAACGTGATATTTTAATGAATTCTTCCAACATAACGCTTCACGAAACAGAAATTTCAGACATAAAGAAGAAAAATGAAGAGCTTTTAGCAGACATTGCAAAAAAGACGGAAGAAACAGACTTAGGAATTCAAAAAATAGCAGAGCTTGACGAGACGGCAGCCAATCTGGCAGAAGAAAGAAAACAACTCGACGAAAAAGACAGAGAAGCACTGTCTAAAATCAAAACCCTCAGAGAAGAGGTATTTACACTTTCTAATGAGGAAGCAAGACTGGTGCAACGAAAAATCAAGCACGAAACAGAGCTTGAAAACACGATTAACAACCTTTGGGAAGAATATGAGCTTACATATTCCGATGCTGTTAATTATAAGAAGGATTTAGGCTCAGCAACGGAAGTAAACAAAGAAATTGCTTCATTAAAAAGAAAAATTGCTTCTTTGGGTAATGTAAATGTAGATGCAATAGAAGAATATAAGACAGTTTCTGAAAGATATGAATTTTTAACAGCACAACGTGACGACTTAGTAAAAGCACAAAAGGATTTGCTTGGAATAATTTCTGATATGACTAAGGTTATGAAGAATGAATTTAGTGAAAAGTTCCAGGACATTGCAAAATATTTTAAACAAACCTTTACTGAGCTTTTTGGCGGTGGTACGGCATCTCTTTCACTTGAAGACCCCGACGATATTTTAAACTGTAATATAAATATCGATGTTCAACCACCGGGCAAAAAGCTTCAAAGCTTGCTTTTGTTATCAGGTGGAGAGAGGGCATTATCTGCGATTGCTCTTTTGTTTGCAATATTAAAAACCCGTCCTACGCCATTCTGCTTTTTAGACGAAATAGAGGCAGCACTGGACGATGCAAACGTTTACAGATTTGCAGAATATATCAAAAATTACAGTGATAACACGCAGTTTATTGTAGTTACACACAGACGTGGCACAATGGAGGCTGCAGATGTAATTTATGGTGTAACAATGCAGGAAAAAGGCGTATCAAAGCTCTTGGAATTAAACATAAATGAGCTTGCAGAGTAGGTTATAAGGAGGAAATAAATTTTGATTAAAGCACCACGTGGTACACACGATATATTGCCGTCTGAAACATACAGATGGCACGCAATGGAAGAAGAAATAAAAAAGATTTGCTTAGAATTCGGATATAAAGAAATAAGAACGCCTATGTTTGAAAGCACGGAGCTTTTTGAACGTGGCGTGGGCGACACAACAGATGTTGTACAAAAAGAAATGTACACATTTTTAGATAAGGGCGGAAGAAGTATTACACTAAAGCCTGAA
>JAZOCK010000031.1:0-6890 GCA_045596445.1 Congzhengia sp.
TTAATAACAAAAGAGGAATTTTTAGAAATGTCCTTGCAGTAAGGAATTGTGATATGATATATTCTGATAAGGGTTTTTTACCCGTTTCAAAAGAAGATATGGATTATCTCGGTTGGGACGAGCTTGACTTTTTGTACATCTGTGGTGACGCATACGTTGACCATCCAAGCTTCGGTCACGCTATAATTTCTCGTGTTTTGACTGCCGAGGGTTATCGTGTAGGTATAATTCCCCAACCCGATATTTCAACGCAAAAATCAATTACCATTATGGGTGTACCGCGTCTTGCAGTTTTAATTTCTGCAGGAAATATGGACTCAATGGTAAACCATTATACAGTCTCTAAAAAACGCAGAACTAATGATGCATACTCCCCTAACGGCGTTATGGGACTTCGTCCTGACAGAGCGACCATAACCTATGCAAATCTTGCAAGAAGAACCTTTGGCAGGATACCCATTTTGATTGGCGGGATTGAAGCTAGTCTTAGACGTTTTGCACACTACGACTACTGGCAAGACGGGGTCCGTCGTTCCATTTTAGACGATTCAGGTGCAGATATTTTAATGTATGGTATGGGCGAACATTCAATATTAGAAATTGCTCGTGCATTAGATAACGGAACAGATGTTAAAGATATTCGTAACGTACGCGGCACCTGCTATATGACAAAGGATTTGAGCAAGCTTAAAAAATATATAGAGATACCATCCTTTGAGGATGTGAGGAGCGACAAATACAGCTACGCAACAGCCCACAAAATTCAACACGAGGAACAAGATGCGATACGCGGTAAAACTATTGTGCAAAAGCACGGCGAAAGATATCTCGTACAATTGCCGCCGTCTGCACCGCTTTCGCAAAAGGAATTTGATAAAACATATGAGCTTCCATATACAAGAAGCTACCACCCAATGTATGAAGAAATAGGTAAAATTCCCGCTATTGAAGAGGTACAGTTTAGCCTGACCTCTGTTCGAGGCTGTTTTGGTGCGTGCAATTTCTGTGCCCTTACTTTCCATCAAGGCAGGATGGTGCAAGCTCGTAGCAACGAATCGGTCTTACGTGAAGCAGATACGTTAATCGCTATGCCTGAATTTAAAGGCTATATTCATGATGTTGGTGGTCCTACCGCAAATTTTAAACACCCATCGTGCGAAAAGCAATTAAAATGCGGAACATGTAAAGAAAGGCAATGCCTATTCCCTAACCCCTGCAAAAACATAAATGCAGACCACAGCGAGTATTTGGATTTACTCAGAAAACTCCGTCAAAAAGAGGGCGTAAAAAGGGTTTTTGTTCGCTCGGGTATCAGGTTTGATTATCTTTTATGCGATAAAACAGATGAGTTTTTCACAGAGCTTGTAAAGCATCATGTAAGCGGTCAGCTAAAGGTAGCACCCGAGCATATTTCACAAAATGTATTAAAGCATATGGGAAAACCTAACCGCCGAGTTTATGATAAATTCTGCGAAAAGTTTTATAATATAACTAAAAGCGTAGGAAAGGAGCAATATTTAGTTCCCTATCTTATGTCAAGCCACCCCGGAAGCACGCTTTCCGATGCTTTGGAATTGGCACTTTATCTAAAAGAACATAAGCTCAATCCGCAACAGGTACAGGACTTCTATCCCACACCCGGTACAACCTCTACCTGTATGTTCTACACAGGGTTAGACCCTAAAACGCTAAAGCCGGTATATGTTGCAAAAACCCCTGAAGAAAAGGCAATGCAACGTGCACTTTTACAATATGGCAATCCCTCTAACTACCATTTGGTAGTATCTGCTTTAAAAAAGCTGGGCAGAGAGGATTTAATAGGCTTTAATCCTGATTGTTTAATAAAACCAAAATACAACGGAGGTAACAAAAATGTCAGCAAAAATACTAGACGGCAAAATGCTGTCAGCAAAAATAAAAAACGAACTGAAAGCGGAAGTAGAAAACCTAAAACTCCAAGGAATAAATCCCGCTCTGGCGGTAATAATCGTAGGAGATGACCCCGCATCTAAAATCTATGTTAAAAACAAAAAATTAGCGTGTGAATTTTGCGGCATCAAATCATTAGAGTATGCCCTACCCGCAGACACCACACAAAAAGAGCTTTTGGCTTTAATAGAAAAGTTAAATAAAGACAATTCTGTAAGCGGTATTTTATGTCAATTGCCGCTTCCTGAGGGTTTAGATGAAGAAGCTGTAATAAATGCAATTAATCCCAATAAAGATGTTGATGCATTTCATCCTGTAAACGTAGGTAAAATAATGGTTGGAAACTTTGACTTTTTGCCTTGCACCCCCGCAGGTGTTATGGAGCTAATTAAGCTCTCAGGAATCGAAGTCAAGGGTAAAAAGTGTGTTGTTGTAGGAAGAAGCAACATAGTAGGTAAGCCAATGTCGATGCTTTTACTTCATCAGCACGGAACCGTTACAATCTGTCACTCTAAAACACAGGACTTGAAAAAAGAGATAAGTCAAGCAGATATCGTAGTTGCAGCAGTCGGTGTTCCTGAGCTAATCAAAGGCGATATGATAAAAGAAAACGCAGTTGTAATCGATGTTGGTATGAACAGACTCCCCGACGGAAAACTGGTTGGCGACGTTGAATTTCAAACCTGCGAGCAGAAAGCCTCTGCAATCACACCCGTTCCCGGCGGTGTTGGTCCTATGACAATTGCAATGCTTATGAAAAATACAGTAAAAGCGGCTATTTTAAACAAAACTTGTTAACAGGAGGCAAATATGCCTGATATTTTAATTGATGTTTCAAATGTCAACGTAGGTCACTTGTTTGGTGATTTTGACGTTAATTTAAAATTGATAGAAAAAGAGCTTGGAGTAAGTATTTTTTCCCGCGGCGGCTCTTTAAAAATCACGGGAGATGCAGGAAACGTTGCACTTTGCGAGCGTGTCATTTCGATTTTGTGCGAAGAGGTTTCAAACAACAAGCCACTGTCTGAACAAAAGATTATTTATGCAATATCACTAGCCACCGAGGGCGACGAGGAAAAGCTTCGCGAGGCAACAAGCGGCGATTGTTTGTGTGTCACCTCTAAGGGAAAGCCAATCCGCAGTAAAACCTTGGGGCAAAAAAAGTACATCGAAGAAATGAATAAAAATTCAATTGTCTTCGGTATCGGTCCTGCAGGTACGGGAAAAACCTACTTGGCAGTCGCTAAAGCAGTTACTGCTTTTCGTAAAAAAGAGGTTTCACGAATAATTATCACCCGCCCCGCAGTAGAAGCAGGCGAAAAGCTTGGATTTTTACCCGGCGATTTACAAAATAAGGTTGACCCATATCTTCGACCGTTACACGATGCACTATACGATATGATTGGTTTAGAAAGCTATAACAGCTATGTCGAAAAAGGTGCTATTGAGGTCGCACCTTTAGCTTATATGCGAGGAAGAACCCTAGATAATGCCTATATTATACTAGATGAGGCACAAAACACTACACCCGAGCAGATGAAGATGTTTTTGACACGTATTGGGTTTGGCTCAAAGGCAATTATCACAGGCGATGTAACGCAAATTGATTTACCCGACGGCAAGCGTTCGGGCTTGGTTGAAGCTATGAAAATTTTATCTGACATTGATGATATTGCTTTTTGTTCATTTTCTCACAAGGACGTTGTTCGTCATCCGCTTGTTATGAAAATTATTCAGGCTTACGAAAGGCACGATAATAAAGTGTCACAAAACAGAGAAAGACGTAAAAACACGAAAGGCGGAAAAAGCTGATGCTGACACTCATTTGGGAAAACGAACAGAATAAAGTCCAAATTTCTGATGAGCTTATTGAAAGCATCACGCAAGCTATTGAACGCACTTTAGAAACTGAGAATTTTACAGATGACGCTGAAATAAGTCTTATATTTACTGACAATAAAAGCATTCGTGCATTAAACTATGACACCCGCGGAAAAAACACAGCAACCGATGTGTTGTCATTTCCAATGCTTGAGCAGGAAGATGACGGAACGCTGATAATATATGATGAGGACATTGCAGATGGGCGTGTGTTGCTTGGTGACATTGTAATTTCTGCCGAACGTGCAGTAGAACAAGCAACAGAATACGGTCACTCTTTACTTCGTGAAATGTGCTTTTTATCTGTTCACTCAACTCTTCATCTTTTAGGCTATGACCACGAACGCACAAAAGCTGAGGAAAAGCTACAATTCGAAAAGCAGGAAAATATATTAACCTCACTTGGAATAAACAGATAGGAGATGTGGTGAAATGTTTAAAACAACAAAATTTTATTTTTTGCCATTTTGGGATAATTTGTCTGCAGTTCTTATTACATTTTTAGTGCTTTTTCTATTTGGAAATTGGTTGTCAAACACCACTTTCGCCACCATTATCACCTTTCTTCTGCTCTTTATACTTTGTAGCAGAATTTATGTCAGAATGTGGACACTAAGCAGAAAAAACTCTCGCTATGGCTATAACCTAACACAAAATAACTTTAAAAAGTTTATTTTGCCCCTTGTTATTTTTGATTTTGTTATTATCATCTTTTATTGCTTATGTAAATTAAATATAATTCCTTTACAAGATATAGTAGTTGCATCATTTTATAATTTTCCGGATAACGCACCGAGAGAGCTTGTTAAAATCTCGGCATTTGATTACGTTATTCCTTTTGTAAAGGTATGGTTTGCTTATATGTTTTATTTTGCTGATAATTACTTTATGCTGTTTTTAGCACCTGTGCTTAGCTTTATATCGGCTTTTTTAGGTTTCAAGCTCGGTAAAGAGGACAAGCATATAACAAATTTCTTTATTAAAATGTTGAAAAAGGAAAAAATTAAAGAATAGAGGTTCATAATATGAAATACGTAATTTTTTTGTGTGATGGTATGGCTGATTACCCTATAGATTCTTTAAATGGTAAAACTCCCCTATCGGTTGCAAATAATCCAAATATGAACGAGCTATGTAAAAAAGGCGAGCTCGGTCTTGTAAAAACAGTTGCCGAACATCTTTCGCCAGGTAGCGACGTTGCAAACTTAAGTGTTATGGGTTATGACCCTGACATTTATTACACGGGTCGTTCCCCGCTTGAAGCTTTATCTATCGGTGTAAATTTACGCAACAGCGATGTAACTTTTCGTGCAAATGTTGTAACATTGTCTGACGAAGAAAATTATCAGGATAAAACAATGCTCGACTACTCCTCGGGAGAAATAACAACCGCCGAGGCTCACGAGCTTATTAAATATTTAAAAGAAAATATGACTTTTAAAAACATTGAACTTTATGGCGGTACAAGCTATCGTCATTTAGTTGTCTGGGATGGCGGTTCAACCGATGTTACGCTCACTCCTCCTCATGATATTTCAGACAGAAAGATTAACGAATATCTTCCTAAAGGCGAGGGTGCTGATACATTGCTCGCAATGATGAAAAAAAGCCACGAACTGCTTAAAAACCATCCTATAAATTCAGACAGAATTGCACGCGGATTAAACCCAGCCAATTCTTTATGGATATGGGGCGAGGGTACAAAGCCTATGCTCTCCTCTTTTAAAGAAAAATTCGGATTAGAAGGCACTATGATTTCTGCGGTTGACCTGCTTAAAGGTATCGGTGCGGGTGCTGAAATGAACGTTTTAGAGGTTCCCGGAGTAACAGGAAATATTGATACTAATTTTAACGGAAAAGCAGAATATGCAATTAATGCATTGAAAAACGGCACTGATTTTGTGTACATACATATGGAAGCACCGGACGAATGTGGTCATCACGGCGATATTGACGGCAAAATTCGTTCCATTGAGCTAATTGACGAAAAGGTTATTAAACCTGTGATTGATTATTTAAATTCAACAGGAGAGGATTTTAGGGTGTTAATCACTCCCGACCACCCAACGCCTATTTCATTAAAAACCCACGTTCGTGATGCAATTCCATTTGTAATCTACGATAGCAGATTTGATACTGCTTTAGATTTGGAATACACTGAAGAAAACGCAAAGAAAACAGGATTATATATTGAGCCGGGATATACTTTGATTGAAAAGTTTCTTGAAAAATAGTCTTTAATCAATATAATATAAAATATAGCTAAAAAAGACATCTTCGGATGTCTTTTTTCTGGCTTTCGAGTACATAATAGATGCAAGTATATTTTTAATGATTTGACAACTTCGTTGTCATGAATTGGTTTCACCATGAATTGTTGCTATCGCAACATGAATTGAATTGCCTTTTAATGCACCGAAAGGTGCAATTCATGAGCCGTAAGGCTCAATTCATGAAATCTTTGATTTCAATTCGTGCCGTAAGGCAATTCATTGAAAAAAGCACCGACAAAGTCGATGCTTTTTTCTGGGAAAGCCGAACCATAGGGATATTTTTTGTTTTAACAGGCTTATATTTCAGACAATCTATTTAATAAGTTGATATTATGATTCAAATCTTATGCTTTCGATAATGTCACTAATTTCTGTCTGGGCACTCTTTGAGTACATTATTTCAGAACAAATCGTCGTGAACACATACGCAGAGCCTTTATATATACAAGCATACTGTTCAAGATATGCCGTTTCGTCATCGTCTTCAGCCTTCACACAGAAAGTCTGATACTGCTGGTTATTAATCGTTTTCTCATGCACCGTTTCCAAAACAACTGCACCTTCTGCCTTCAATCCGTTTTCAGAATCTTTCATCATCTTTCTTAAGTCAGATACAGTTACACCTGAAGTCTGAATTTTAACACACGACACAACAACACCATTAACAGAACCCACGTATGTAACTGAACTGTCATCTGATGCCAATTTCACATAAATATTAGGTAATTCCATACTTGCTTTTCCTAATTTTACCTTGGTTGTGCCAGTAGCAATCGGCACATTTATCATAAAGACACCAACTTCTTT
>JAZOCK010000032.1:0-2713 GCA_045596445.1 Congzhengia sp.
TATTCAGCAAATCACAAAGAACAGCTTATGCAGGATTCTGTCTGTGGCTGTTTCTATTGCGGCAATATATTTAATCCAAGTGAAATTACTGAGTGGTTGAAGGATATATCCGGTACTGCGATCTGTCCATATTGCGGAGTAGATTCTATTATCGGCGAAAGCTCCGGTTTTCCTATTACAGAAGAATTTCTTGAACGAATGCGTAAGAGTTGGTTCTGAAAATTAAATATGCGGGTGTGGTGAAATTGGCAGACACGCCAGATTTAGGTTCTGGTGCCGAGAGGCGTGCAGGTTCAAGTCCTGTCACCCGTACTCAATATAAAAACAAAGGCGCTGTAAAAAAAGAGTAAAAAAGAAAAAACTGCTGTCACGAAAAAATGCGTGACAGCAGTAATTTTTTGTGGTATTATTAAATTATAATGAAAAAAGTACCACAAGAATATTATAACACATATCAATTGAAATTACCATTGGAAATTTCAACAATAATTGATATAACAGATCCGGTATATTCGTTATGTGAGGTTCTTGATCATATAGACCTGAATAAATATCTGACGAGTGGGAAACGCAGAACAGGCAGACCAAGATATGATGAAGAAGCTTCGCTGAGGATTATACTATTTGCATTTATGGAAGATGGATATGTATCCACTCGGAAAATAGAAAAGCTGTGCAGAACAGATATCCGTTATATGTGGCTTCTTAACGACAATCCGCCGCCAAGCCATATGACAATTGCTAATTTTATGAATAATGTTCTAAAAGAAAATATAGAAGAAATTTTTGCAGATATTAATGCGTATATTTTTGAAGAAAAAAGTGTAGATACAAATCATTGCTACATTGACGGAACAAAAATTGAAGCAAATGCCAATAAATACAGCTGGGTATGGAAAAAGAGCTGTCAGAGAAATATTCAGAAAGTGTTTTTAAAGGTTACTGATGTGCTTTCACAGATGAACGAAATAATTGCAGTATATCGAGTAAAATTTGAGTCCAGAGAAGAATATGCAGTTGAATATCTTGAGGAACTTCTTCAGCATTTTGTAAAGCTTTGTAATCTTGATACTAATACAGTCAAGCGTGGCAGAGGTCATCATAAATCCCCTGAATTACGCTTGTATGATAATCTTTTAGAATATATTAATCGTTTGAAAAAGTATTCAGAGCATATTTACATCTGCGGAGATAACCGAAACAGCTATTCAAAAACCGACCACGACGCAACATTTATGCGAATGAAAAAAGACTATATGGGCAATGACCAATTGCTTCCTGCATACAATGTTCAGTTTGGTGTATGTGATGAATATATTGCAGTTTATGACGTAAAGCAGTTTGCATCTGATATGGATTGCTTCGTACCGCTTATGGAAAAATTCAACAATATTTATGGAAAATATCCCAAATATCCGGTTGCAGACGCAGGCTATGGAAGTTTCAACAATTATCTGTATTGCGAAGAACACGAGATGAAAAAATATATGAAGTTTACGATGTATGAAAAAGCAAGCAATGATAAAAAATATATTGAAGACCCATACAGAGCAGTAAATTTCCCGATTGATGATGAAGGCTGTCCTGTTTGTCCGAACAATAAAAAGTTTCATTATCTTTACAGCAGACCGATTAAAGGCAATAAGTATGGCAGAACAGAAGAATTTTATCAATGTGAGGATTGTACAGCTTGTCCACATAAGGAAAAATGCTGCAAATGCAAAGGTAATCGGATTATTCGCTTGAATGAGGAACTTTCTCAGTTTCATCAGGAGGTTCTTGGCAATCTGAATTGTATTCATGGTGCGCTTCTTCGCATGAATCGAAGCATACAATCCGAGGGTGCAAATGGCATTATCAAATGGAACAGGTCGTATACCCGTGTACGCAGAAGAGGCTTAAAAGCATTAAATTTAGAAATTGGGCTGATTTGCTGCGGTTTTAATCTTCACAAGTTCCATTTGAAGAAAAAATTCCTCGCATTGGCTGCCTGAGTTTTCAACAAAATAATACTTTTCAACACGGCAAAAAAATTATTTTTCTGCCGGTGTGTTCGTTATACCCTGTTTTCAACAGTTTTGCACTTTTTCACTTTTTAAATATTAAAAAAGTCCGAGTAGACCATTTCCATGGCTCACTCGGACTTTTGGTTTCACTTTTTTTACAGCGCCTTTGTTTTATATTTATGTTTCTATTCTGTTATGCCTGCAAGCTTTTTCTGTATAGCAATTGCATCATCGGGGGTCAAGCCGTCGTTTGCAAAATCGGCGTTGAACGCACCTAAGTCGGATAATGAGTATTTATCGGGGTTGCCGATTGCTTGGAAGATTGAGGCTGCATCTGCCATTGATTGAACATTATCGCAGTTTGCGTCGCCGTTGAGGTAGTTGGTGAGGTCGAGGGTTGAGCCGAGAGATGAACTATCATTTTCTGCATAAGCAATAAAAGGAAGTAGTCCTGTTTTATCATATATACCTTTTGCAAATTCTAACTGTTCTGATAATCCCATTTCTTTATTTGGAGTAACTGTAATTACAAAATCTTCTATAACAAGTTCTGCATCTATGTCATTGCTTTCAATATACTCTCTTAGTTGTTCTTCTTTATCATTTTGCTCGAGATATTGTGTCAGACTGCCAAAAGTCCCTTTCTGATAGGCTATTCTGTTATGATTATAACTAAAGCTTATAGCTTTCTCTCCGATAGCTTCACG